>NZ_WUAG01000001.1:0-623394 GCF_009828855.1 Psychromonas sp. L1A2
TTGATCCAATCGCAGATGACACGGTATTGGTTGCTGACTCAGCGACAACGAATGAAGACACGCCTGTGACGATTGATGTAGTCGCGAACGATACTGACGTTGATAACGGCGAAGTATCCCCAGTTGATACCGTGACGCAAGGCACTAACGGCTCTGTGGCGATTAATGATGACGGCACGGTTACCTACACGCCGAATGCTGATTTCAATGGCACCGATACGTTTACTTATACCAATGTCGATGGCAATACTGAAACGGTGACGGTCACGGTTGATCCAATCGCAGATGACACGGTATTAATCGCTGATAGCGCAACGACTAACGAAGACACACCGATTACGATTGATGTAGTCGCGAACGATACTGACGTCGATAACGGCGAAGTATCCCCAGTTGATACCGTGACGCAAGGCTCGAATGGTACAGTTGCGATCAACGATAATGGTACGGTAACTTACACACCGAATGCCGATTTCAATGGCACCGATACCTTTACTTATACTAATGTCGATGGCAACACTGAAACGGTGACTGTGACGGTAGATCCAATTGCAGATGACACCGTATTAGTCGCTGATAGCGCAACGACTAACGAAGACACACCAATTATCATTGATGTAGTCGCGAACGATACTGACGTTGATAACGGTGAAGTATCCCCAGTTGATACAGTCACGCAAGGCTCGAATGGTACAGTTGCGATCACGATGATGGTACGGTAACTTACACGCCAAATGCTGATTTTAATGGCACCGACACGTTCACTTATACTAATGTCGATGGCAACACTGAAACGGTGACTGTGACGGTAGATCCAATTGCAGATGACACCGTATTAGTCGCTGATAGCGCAACGACTAACGAAGACACACCAATTATCATTGATGTAGTCGCGAACGATACTGACGTTGATAACGGTGAAGTATCCCCAGTTGATACAGTCACGCAAGGCTCGAATGGTACAGTTGCGATCAACGATGATGGTACGGTAACTTACACGCCAAATGCCGATTTCAATGGCACCGATACGTTTACTTATACCAATGTCGATGGCAATACTGAAACGGTTACTGTGACGGTTGATCCAATCGCAGATGACACGGTATTGGTTGCTGACTCAGCGACAACGAATGAAGACACGCCTGTGACGATTGATGTAGTCGCGAACGATACTGACGTTGATAATGGTGAAGTTTCACCGGTTGATACGGTCACGCAAGGCACTAACGGCGCTGTTGCGATTAACGATGATGGCACGGTAACTTATACGCCGAATGCTGATTTCAATGGCACGGACACGTTTACTTATACCAATGTCGATGGCAACACTGAAACGGTGACGGTCACGGTTGATCCAATCGCAGATGACACGGTATTAATCGCTGATAGCGCAACGACTAACGAAGACACACCGATTACGATTGATGTAGTCGCGAACGATACTGACGTCGATAACGGCGAAGTATCCCCAGTTGATACCGTGACGCAAGGCTCGAATGGTACAGTTGCGATCAACGATAATGGTACGGTAACTTACACACCGAATGCCGATTTCAATGGCACCGATACCTTTACTTATACTAATGTCGATGGCAACACTGAAACGGTGACTGTGACGGTAGATCCAATTGCAGATGACACCGTATTAGTCGCTGATAGCGCAACGACTAACGAAGACACACCAATTATCATTGATGTAGTCGCGAACGATACTGACGTTGATAACGGTGAAGTATCCCCAGTTGATACAGTCACGCAAGGCTCGAATGGTACAGTTGCGATCAACGATGATGGTACGGTAACTTACACGCCAAATGCTGATTTTAATGGCACCGACACGTTCACTTATACTAATGTCGATGGCAACACTGAAACGGTGACTGTGACGGTAGATCCAATTGCAGATGACACCGTATTAGTCGCTGATAGCGCAACGACTAACGAAGACACACCAATTATCATTGATGTAGTCGCGAACGATACTGACGTTGATAACGGTGAAGTATCCCCAGTTGATACAGTCACGCAAGGCTCGAATGGTACAGTTGCGATCAACGATGATGGTACGGTAACTTACACGCCAAATGCCGATTTCAATGGCACCGATACGTTTACTTATACCAATGTCGATGGCAATACTGAAACGGTGACTGTGACGGTTGATCCAATCGCAGATGACACGGTATTGGTTGCTGACTCAGCGACAACGAATGAAGACACGCCTGTGACGATTGATGTTACGGCGAACGATACTGACGTTGATAACGGTGAAGTATCCCCCGTTGATACCGTGACACAAGGGTCGAATGGCACCGTGGCGATTAATGATGACGGCACGGTGACTTACACACCAAATGCCGATTTCAATGGCACGGATACGTTCACTTATACCAATGTCGATGGCAATACTGAAACGGTGACTGTGACGGTTGATCCAATCGCAGATGACACGGTATTGGTTGCTGATAGCGCAACGACTAACGAAGATACACCAATCACCATTGATGTAGTCGCGAATGATACTGACGTTGATAACGGTGAAGTTTCACCGGTTGATACCGTCACGCAAGGTGCTAACGGCGCGGTTGCGATCAACGATGATGGCACCGTGACTTACACGCCGAATGCCGATTTCAATGGTACGGATACGTTTACTTATACCAATGTCGATGGCAACACTGAAACGGTGACGGTCACGGTTGATCCAATCGCAGATGACACCGTATTGGTTGCTGACTCAGCGACAACGAACGAAGATACACCAATCACCATTGATGTTACGGCGAATGATATTGACGTTGATAACGGTGAAGTTTCACCAGTTGATACGGTCACGCAAGGCACTAACGGCGCGGTTGCGATCAACGATGATGGCACCGTGACTTACACGCCAAATGCCGATTTCAATGGTACCGATACCTTTACTTACACCAATGTCGATGGCAACACTGAAACGGTTACTGTCACGGTTGATCCAATCGCAGATGACACGGTATTAGTTGCTGATAGCGCAACAACGAACGAAGACACGCCGATTACGATTGATGTAGTCGCGAACGATACTGACGTCGATAACGGCGAAGTTTCACCGGTTGATACGGTCACGCAAGGCACTAACGGCACCGTGGCTATTAATGATGATGGTACGGTTACCTACACGCCAAATGCCGATTTCAATGGTACCGATACCTTTACTTACACCAATGTTGATGGCAACACTGAAACCGTGACGGTCACGGTTGATCCAATTGCAGATGATACGGTATTGGTTGCTGACTCAGCGACAACGAACGAAGATACACCTGTGACGATTGATGTTACGGCGAACGATACTGACGTTGATAACGGTGAAGTATCCCCCGTTGATACCGTGACACAAGGGTCGAATGGCACCGTGGCGATTAATGATGACGGCACGGTAACTTACACACCGAATGCCGATTTCAACGGTACGGATACGTTTACTTACACCAATGTCGATGGCAACACTGAAACCGTGACGGTCACGATTGATCCAATTGCTGATGATACGGTATTAGTTGCTGACTCAGCGACAACGAATGAAGACACACCAATTACCATTGATGTAGTCGCGAATGATACTGACGTTGATAACGGTGAAGTATCCCCAGTTGATACAGTCACGCAAGGCTCGAATGGTACCGTGGCGATCAACGATGACGGCACGGTAACCTACACACCGAATGCCGATTTCAATGGTACCGATACCTTTACTTACACCAATGTCGATGGCAATACTGAAACGGTGACTGTGACGGTTGATCCAATTGCAGATGACACCGTATTGGTTGCTGACTCAGCGACAACGAATGAAGACACACCGATTACGATTGATGTAGTCGCGAACGATACTGACGTTGATAACGGTGAAGTATCACCGGTTGATACCGTGACGCAAGGTGCTAACGGCACCGTCGCTATTAATGATGATGGTACGGTAACTTACACGCCGAATGCTGATTTCAATGGCACCGATACCTTTACTTACACCAATGTCGATGGCAACACTGAAACGGTCACTGTAACTGTAAGCCCAGTTGAAGACCCAACTGAAATATTAGTCGGAAGTTCAGACTCTGATCTAGGTGAAGTGACAGAAGATATCGATGTAACAACAGATAGTAAACTTACAGATAGTGGTACGTTAACATTCTCTGATGTTGATATTGAAGATAGTGAGAACTTCGAACCTACGATAGAGTTTTCACCAACAGAAGATGGAGATACTGCTCTAGGTGAGATTACTATTGACGTTGATGGTAATTGGACTTATGAAGTTGATAACAGCGCCGTACAGTTTTTAGGTGAAGGCGAAACAATCACAGAAGTTTATACCGTTACATTAAATGGTACGACGCACGATATCACTATTACTATTAATGGTTCAGATGATCCGACAACAATTGAACCCGTCGGTACTGCATTTGAAAGAGGGTTCGTAACTGAAGATGTTAACGTCACTTCAGGACAACTTACAGATGGTGGTCGATTCCAGTTCACCGATGCTGACGATTCGGATAGTGCTAGTTTTGATGCGAACGTTGCTTTTGTAAGTTCAACTTCAGGTACTGGACAACTGGGTACAATGACAATTACAGATGGCGGTGTTTGGTCATATGTAGTTGATAATAGCCTTGTGCAGTACTTAGATGATGGCGAACAAATAGTCGAAAACTTTGTGATCACTGTCAATGGTACGGAACAAGAGATTAGCGTATTTATTTTTGGGGCAGAAGATCCTACAGAAATCACTGTTAATTCATTAGTCGGCGATAGTGATGTAGGTTCAGTAACTGAAGATACGGCTGATAGTGATGGAAAATTAACTGACTCAGGTACATTAACCTTTACTGATGTTGACACTACAGATAGTGAAAACTTTGAACCTACCGTTGCATTTTCACCAACAAATATGGGTGATACAGCCTTAGGTGAAATGAGTATTGATGCAGATGGTAATTGGTCTTATGAAGTAGATAACAGTGCAGTTCAATACTTAAATGACGGTGAAACATTAACAGAGGTTTATACCGTTACATTAAATGGTGTAACACAAGACATTACCGTTACCATTAATGGTGTAGACGATATATCAGTTGTTACGGGCGATACGGAAGGCGAAGTAACAGAAGACGATGATGCTTCAACCCTAACCGTATCAGGTGAGTTAGCATTAACGGATGTCGATACCGCCGATACAACTAGCTTCACAGCTGAAACTGTGACAGGTACTTACGGTGCAATAACTATTGGTGCAGATGGTAACTGGACGTATTCAGCAGATAATACACAAGCAGATATTCAAGATCTTGATGACGGTGATACCTTAACCGATATCATTACAGTTAACACTAGTGATGGAAACACTCAGGATATCGAAATCACTATTAATGGCGTGGACTATGCACCAACTGCCGTTGATGATACGGAAATGACCTACGCTACAACCATCCGTTTAGATGAACAACCTGAGTTTGGAACAATGCAAGTCTCGGTTGATGGTGTGTGGGTTGATATGGTCGTTGGCGAAGAATATGACTCAGATTCTGAAGTACAATTTGTGCCAGATAAAGAAGCGATTCAACTTAACTCAGTTGATATTGGAGTTGGTTCGTTCGGTGATGATGGTTCTTCAAGTTTTGTTGCTAGTGTGAGTGACTGGGGAACGGTTAATAGTGACGGCACTGAAGTAACTGCAATAATTAATAATGCCACAATAACAACTTCTATAAGCACTACGAATGCCAACGATTCGCAAGTACTAAGGGCTTGGAATGGGGGGACACATACAGGTAACGGTATTGGTAATGGAGATGGCGCAGGGTTAAGCCAAGGAGAAACTCTGGTAATTGACATTGATGGTGAAAATATTAATGAAGTAACCTTTACACTTGATGGGTTAGGTGGTTTTTTTGATGAGTCGAGTAACAATGCAACCAAAGTATCTATTACAGCTTACTTTGAAGATGGGACCTCTGAAACACAATCTTCTTTTAGACAAAGTGGTAGTTATGTAGATACTTATACTTTTAGTTTTGACAACGAGTTACCGGTGGATTCTTTTGAATTAACAACATCGGGATCTAACGGTACCTATGTAGTACAAAATATGACGCTGTCTAGAACCGTCGCAGATGAAATTACGTTTACAAGAACACAGGCAGACGGTAGTGAAACCACAGAAGTTATAGAGCTTGATCTTAACTATGATGATGCAAGTACCATTGTCGATGTAACAGGTAAAGTACCTGAAATAAATACATCTATTACCGAAGGCGATATATTTACTGACGAAAACAGTTCAATCACTATCGATGTTTTATCTAATGATACAGATGATGATAATGACGAAATTACCATTACTCAAATCCAAGAACAAAGTGTCATTGACGGAGGAGATGCCGTAGATATTACAATAGGCGATATTGTAGTCGGTACAGGTCAGCTTGTTGATGGTGAAATCGTCTTTACGCCGAGCGAAGAATTAGGTGTTACGTTGAATGAAGGCGACTCTCAAACCTTTGAGATTGAATACACCATTAGTGATGGTACTGAAGTTGGTACAGCTTTAGCTACCGTACGTGTTGATGGCGTTGACAGTATCATTATAGGAACGGATGGTGACGATACCTTAGTGGGTGGCGATGGTGATGATATGTTAACCGGTGGTTTAGGTAATGACATATTAATTGGTGGTGACGGTGGCGATACTTATATATGGGAGTTTGATAGCAATGCTAACAACAATATTGATACCATTACTGATTTTGATATCGATGGTGAAGATGTCCTAGATTTAAGCGAACTACTTGTTGATGCAACTAGCGATACACTTGATTCATACCTTAATTTCTCTGTAGATACTGATGATGAAGGTGTCACAAATACAACGATAGAAGTGGTAAATGATGAAGTCACGCAATATATCGTGTTGGATGATGTTGATCTAGTTACTGAATACGGTAGTAACGATGTCACTATTATTAATGGATTAATCAATGATGGTGCATTGATTGTTTCAGATGATTCGAGTGCCTATGCAAGTGACTCTGTGTCTGCAGATATAGATGAAACGACGACAGATTAATCTTTAGTAATTACACATTAAGGACTTTAAGTTCTTAGTGTGTAAAATATTATTAATATTTAAAGCTTTACGCAGTGTCGTATCAAAATGAATGTGAGTCTGATTTTTTGTAAGTATTAATCATTACAGTTTATATTTTTCATTTTGGTGTAATTTAAGCTATAAAGTAAGATTCTTTTTTATTAAAAGAATAGTTTTTAAATAGCAATTTTTATTGAATATGAATTGGCTAATATTATTAAAGCAAGGCAATATAACTACTAGTTATTTTGTGAACGGTTATCTCGTGAAATTTTTATAATATGCATAGTACTTCAGTTGATAAATACTCTAGATGATAGGTGAAATTTTGCAATGCAGATTTGGTTTTATGTTATTGATATAGGGTAATAATTTTAAATTTTGGCATTGTTGGAACTTAACCGACATATACCTCAATATTTAAAGTTCGAGTAACATCCCAATAAGTATAAAAAAGCCAATTGCCCAAATAAAATATTCAATGATAAGAAAGCATTTCGTCAATGCAACCCAAAGGTGTCGGCCTTGATATTTTTCGGCCGCTTCCCATGCTCCTGACATGTATATTAAGTTATATGCTAGCGCTAATAGCGTAAACAGTATTAATTCTTGAGGAGTTATATTGGCCTTAAATAGATTGAATACATTGACTGTAATGAGATAAGTGATATTAACTAATACGCCGTATAACCATACCGTTTTAGCTAAACCAAAATGGCCTTGATATAGTTTTCCAAAAAAATATTTTTGATTGCAGATCCCCATTAATTCCCCCTTTATTTCAATCCCTTTTTAATTAAATAACGATACGGTATCGTCTCTACTTGTGCTTCTATTAGTTGATGTTCCATAAAGCGGCAAAAGCTTGGGATATCTCTTGTTGTAGCAGGGTCGTCGGCAATAATCTCTAATAAGTCACCTGTTGCTAATTGTCTTACGGTTTTTCTGATCACCATTACTGGCTCTGGGCAGCGTAAACCTAATGCATCAAGCTGTTTGATTGTTGTATCGTTTGTCATGTTATTAACCAAGTCATACGTAAAAAGGGAATATTAACATAACCATTATTCTCTAAACCACTATTACTGAAATGATAAAAGCTATAAGGGATATTTATAAGTAAGGAATAGCATCTTCGAAATACTTTGGTTTTTAGCACAAACAATTAATGGAGAGCCGTTCAAAGGGAGTGTATTAGCTTTCTTTTCGTTCAGGTATTTTCAGGTTATATGTTCAACTAACAATGTGTTTGTTAGTTGAACTGTTTGTCGTTTAGGTAATTGCTTATTTATTAACTGTTGTTCTTAATAATATTTTATTATCTAAATTTAAATTCGCAGACCAAATGAATTGAGCATCGTTGTTTGAGTCATCAAAAATATCAGTGAAGTTAGTGTATGACTTTTTATTATCAACTCCGACTGTATCGTTAGTGAAGGTCTTTGCTACTGGCCATTGGCTATCGTCAAAACCTTGTTGTTGCCAATCTGTTGGTATTGTCCAATGTACGCCATAAAGTTGTGATGCATCATCAGTACCTTGAATAGTACAGTTTGTAGATAAACGTGCAGAGCCTGATTCAGACAAACAACTTAGATCTGAAATAGGCGAGGTATAATAGTTTTGTGCTTTCCAATCTCCATCTGTTATCGCGATGGTTTGATTACTTTCATCTTTAAACACGGCAACAAAACCACCATCACCCGGATGTGCTTTAGTACCACGATTCGCTTCTGTTCCTGTACCTAAGTTTTCTTCCCAGTCTACGGCTAGCACTGCTATATCAAAGGGTTTATTCACTTTAAATTGAATGATGTTGGAGTTGAATTCAGTGAAAGGAATTGGATCTTTACCAACAGCGATACCATTGATGTACATTTCAAAGTAGTTATCAGCAAATATGTAAGCGGTAACCACTTCACCATCTGCATCTACCTCTACAACATTGTTTTTATTTAATGCGGCAAGTGCTGCTTGTGCATTAGGGTACTGATGACCATAGTCATTATAGAGGTCGGGTGCGATAGGGAAGTTGTCGTTTGTATAATTAACCACTGCGGGTACAGCCCATGTAGCTTGGTCATTGATGCTAGTAATAGTGCCAAGTGCCGCTACACGACGACCTTCAGGAAATAAATTAGTTTCAGTCGTTTTTGCAATACCTTGAGTCAATGAACCTGTACCTTTGTAATCACTTACTTTAGTCATCGCAGCAGTACTTTCACCGCAACCTTGTAAAAGTAGTGTTAAGCAGATGAATATTGAACTTAAATAGTATTTCATGATTTAAATTTCCTTATGCTAATGAGCTATAAATAAACCATAGTGTGTTTTTAAAGTACTGTCGAAGAACGACTCTTTAACAATCACTAATATGAATTATGCTTAAAATAGCATAGTGAAATAAGTTAAATGTGTGGCAAAAAAGGAGTTTAAGTCTTTATAGTAAAATTTCAGATCGAGCTGAGGTTATTTGTTGAAGCTAGAAAACAACTTAATTGCAATATGGAAATGCTTTTTAGGTGTGAGGTGTATATTTGCTTGAAACAGTATTCTTGTAAGAAGCTTAACGTCATTTTTATAGTTTTATTGGATCATAAAAACAACGTTAAACCTATTTAATCAACATACTTGATAAGAGCACAATCTTAATAAGCCAAAGCGTTATATAAATCGTGCTGCTTTAGTGTGTCTTAACCTGTATTACGAAGACCGGCTGCAATACCTGCAATAGTTACCATTAATGCTTGGTCAATATCTGGGTTGATAGTCTCATTTTGCTCACATGAACGTGAACGAGATAACAACTCAGCTTGCAACATGTTTAATGGGTCAACATACGGGTTACGCAGGTTAATCGACTCTTTAATCCATGGTTGCTCTTGCATTAACTTGTGGTCTGGAATCGTTTCTAATACGACTTCACGAGTTAGTTTAAGGTTGTCACGTAAACGCTGACCTAATGGCCATAGCTCTTTAGGCACTAAACGCTCTTCATAGAATCGAGTTAACTCTTCATCTGCTTTCATGAATACCATTTCAAACATTTCTAAACGGGTGTGGAAGAAAGGCCAGTTAACGTACATTTCTTGTAACAGCTCTTTTTTACCTTCGTCTAACAATGTTTTTAATGATGTACCTGCACCTAACCATGCTGGAAGCATTAAGCGGTTTTGACTCCAAGCGAAAATCCATGGAATAGCACGTAGGCTTTCTACACCACCATTTGCTTTACGTTTCGCAGGGCGACTACCTAATGCTAATTTACCTAGCTCAAGTTCTGGTGTTACGCTACGGAAGTAAGGAACGAAATCTGGTTCTTCACGAACAAAGAAGCGATATTCTTCACAAGACTGTTCTGCAAATTGCTGCATTAAGTCGCGCCATTCTTGTTTTGGTGCTGGTGGCGGCAGTAAGTTTGCTTCCAATATTGCAGCGGTATAGATGTTTAGGCTATTAATCGCTACTTTTGGTAAGCCGAATTTAAAGCGGATCATTTCGCCTTGCTCTGTTACACGTAAACCACCTTTTAATGAACCTGGAGGTTGTGATAATAATGCTTGTTGTGCTGGCGCACCGCCACGACCAATTGTGCCGCCACGTCCGTGGAACAAGACTAATTGAATGTCGTTTTCTTCACTGATTTTGATCAATGCTTCTTGTGATGTGTATTGCGCCCAGTTCGCTGCCATTACGCCGGCATCTTTTGCTGAGTCAGAATAACCAATCATTACGTGTTGTTCACCGTTAATGTAACCACGGTACCAGTCAACAGCGTATAAACGTTGCATAACGTCAGCGGCATTGTTTAAGTCATCTAGCGTTTCAAATAGTGGTGCAACTGGAATGCGGAATGGGCATCCCACTTCTTTTAGTAATAGCTGTACTGCTAATACATCAGATGCTTCACGTGCCATTGAAATGATATAAATACCTAATGCTTCTGGATCGGTTTGAGCCACCACTTTACAGGTATCTAATACTTCTTGTACTTCAGCAGAGGGTTCCCATGATGTTGGTATCAATGGACGTTTGCTGTTCAGCTCTTGTAGTAAGAAGGCTTGTTTGTCTTCTTCGCTCCATGCATTGTAATCACCAATGCCTAAGTAGCGTGTTAGTTCAGATAATGTATCACCGTGACGTTCGCCATCTTGACGAATATCTAATTTAACTAAGTTTACACCGAAACAGTTTACTCGACGGATAATGTCTAATAGTAAACCGTTAGCAATTGAGCTCATGCCCATCTTAGTCAGTGATCGATAACATAACTCTAAAGGCTCTTTAAGCTGTTTAGTGCTGATGATGATATCTTTCGCTGTGCTGTTATGACCTTGAAGCGTTGCACTTAAAGCGGTTAATGTTTCTTTAAGCTCAGTGCGCAATTTGCGTAAAACAACGCGGTAAGGTTCATCTGCATCTTCACCAACAAAGGCACGTAATACAGGATCACAGTTATCCATTGATAACTCTTTAGTCAGCTGTTGAATATCTTCAAGATATAAGCTCACCGCTACCCAACGGCTAGTAATCAATACTTCTTTTGTAACTTTCGCTGTTACGAATGGGTTACCGTCACGGTCTCCGCCCATCCATGAAGTGAATTTGATTGGTGAAGCGTCAAGCGGTAATGAAATGCCTAATCCGTCTTCTAGTGTTTTATCAAGTTCACGTACATATTGTGGTACTGCTTCCCACAGACTGTTTTCAATAACTGCGAAGCCCCATTTAGCTTCATCAACGGGTGTTGGGCGGTTTTTACGAATGTCGTTTGTGTGCCAAGCTTGAGTGATTAGTTGCTCAAGGCGAACTAAAAGCTGGTCACGTTCTTTATCTGAAATATCAGTGAGTTCTAATAGTGTTAAACATTTATTAATCGCGGCGTATTTATGAATTAATGTACGACGAGTGATTTCTGTTGGATGTGCTGTTAATACCATATCCATGTGCAGTTCAGCGACTGATTTGCGCATTTCATCTTCAGAAACGTCGCTGTTTTTGAGTTTAACGATGAGCTCTTGTAGCGGGTCTGGTGCACAAACGTCACCATCACAATGGCGAGAAATGCCGTGAAATTGTTCTGCAATATTAGCTAGATTTAAGAAGTGAGTGAAGGCACGCGCTACAGGGAGTAGTTCGTTGTCGCTTAGATTAGACAATACATCAATTAAGCGTTCTCCATCTTGGCTATTACCAGAACGAGATGATTTAGAAAGCTGACGTATGGTTTCAATTTTTTCAAGGAAAGGTTCACCTAAATGGTCACTAATACTCTTACCAAGTAATTGTCCTAATAAACTAACGTTACTACGTAAGTTTGCATATGTTTCTGTCATCGTTCTTCCTTATTATTGTAATCAAATTACATTTTTTATAGTGGAGTTAAATAAAATACCATAATCAAGAGGCTAGTCAATTTAGGCTCTCTTACACCTTACTATCTACATTGTTGAAATTGTTATACTCGTTACTTTGTTAGACGCATGGTTAAACACGTTGTAACGAGGTACCAATATTTATTACTTTAGACGCAATAATGTTGGATTAATTTACCAATCACCTCTTTGGTTGGTTTCACAAATGAAAGGTCTAAATACTCATTTGGCTGATGTGCTTGTGTTATGTGTCCAGGACCTAGCACAATGGTGTCACAGCCTAATGCTTGAATAAATGGCGCTTCTGTACAATAGTTCGCACTGGTTGCTTTGTTGCCCGTGTAAATTTCTGCGTTATTGATCAGATCTGAGTGCAATGGGCATTCATAAGAGGGAATAGGCTCATGCAAATGGAAAATCTCTAAGCTGTCTGGGTAACGTTTTTCTATTTCTGATAATGCTTGTTTAACAGTAATGAATAATTCATTGGTTGTTACGCCTGGAATAGGTCGCATATCAATGTGTAATTCACAACAGCCACAAATACGGTTAGGGCTATCGCCACCGGTGATCGCACCAAAATTAAGCGTTGGATACGGTACTTCAAAGTGTGGATTATGGTATTTGTCTTTAAAGGTTTGTTGTACTTGTTTTAATTCAGTTAACACTAGATGCATAACGTCAATGGCATTTAACCCTTTGTCCGGATCTGAACTATGCCCACTTCTTCCGGTAATACGAATACCTTCAGACATGTGACCTTTATGCATGGTAACAGGGACCATACCTGTAGGTTCGCCAATCACAGCATAGTCAGGACGAAAATGTTTTTGCTCTGATATTTGCTGTGCACCTGACATGGTTGTTTCTTCATCTGCAGTAGCAAGGATACGTAAAGGCTTAGTGAATTTTTCACGATCCATTGTTTTCAGTACTTCGATAACAAAAGCAAAAAAACCTTTCATATCTATTGTACCCAAACCGTATAAACGATTATCTTTTTCTACCACTGTGAAAGGATCAGTTTGCCACTTTCCTTCATCGTAAGGAACGGTATCAGTATGACCTGCTAATAGTAAACCACCATCGCCTTGGCCTAATGTTGCTACTAAGTTAAATTTACCTGGTGCAGCGGCAACTTCAGAAATTTCCGTGGTAAATCCTAGGTCTGATAGCCATTCTGCTAATTGATTAATAACAGCTACGTTACTTTGATCCCATGCGCTATCACTTGAGCTAATAGAGGGTAATTTAATAAGATCTTTATATAGGTCGATGAATGCAGGTAATGACATACTATTCCTTAAAATTAAACTGTTACCTTGTATTAATTGAACAACAAAAGGGCTAATAGATCCGTAGGTGAAATGGTATGACCATTTCTATCTATTTTTAAATCTACTATTTACACCTTATAAAGTCACGAATTTAATTCAATTGGCGTCAGTGGTGATTTTTTAAAATGACAATCGGATATGTTAAATATTGATGAATATCTAAGATATTCGACTGTTTGTATTTTATGCTCTTTTTTTACATTTTATTAACGTTATTTTTGTAGTGATTAAAATACTTAATCACTTGTTAATACAGTCTTTAATTTAAATAGTAATATAAGCTAAAACTCAGTTTGGTTATTTTATTTACTTTGTTTGTAATATTTTATGCAATTATAATTTTTTGAGTTTGCTGACTGTATTTATTTTCTATGGTATTCAACATTGATTAAAATAGTATAAAAAAAATATTTAAAATAAATTTATTTAAATTCAATTGCTTACGGTTTTATTTTTAATTTTTTCTTTAATAGAACTAAATAAGTTTATTGAGTTTATAAGCAATTTACCATTTTTGGTATATTTATTCACATTTATTGAATAAATAGTCACTTTGATTTAAAATGTCTTTTTATAGTTGGTAACGTGAAAAGCGCCTTGTTACCCATATTTATTTATCACGCATTAAGTCAGTAATGAAACAGGAATTTTCTTTATGTTAAAAGCAATTGTAGTGGGAGCTAGCGGTTATACAGGAGCGGAGTTAGCACAATTTTTAACGCGTCATCCGAATATCGAATTGGCTGGATTATATGTGTCAGAAGGTAGCTTAGATAAAGGAAAAAGTATATCTGAGTTATACGGTAACTTACGCGGTTGTGTTGACCTAGCATTACAACCTCTTGGTGTAAGTGGTATTAAAGCTGCTTGTGAAAATATTGATATTGTTATTCTTGCAACTGCGCATGAAGTAAGCCATGACTTAGCACCATTGTTTTTAGCTGAAAATACGGTCGTGTTTGATCTGTCTGGTGCATTCCGTGTTAAATCTGCTGGCTTTTATGAAAAATATTATGGCTTCACGCATCAACATCCAGATTTATTAGAAAAAGCAGTTTACGGTTTAGCGGAATGGAATGCTGAACAAGTAAAAGGAACTGATTTAATTGCAGTACCAGGCTGTTATACCACGGCTTCTTTAACTGCATTAAAACCATTGTTTGATGCTGGTTTAATTAAAGCAGGCATTAAGCCGACTATTAATGCAACAAGTGGTGTGAGTGGTGCAGGCCGTAAAGCCAATGTGGCAAGCAGCTTTTGTGAAGTGAGTTTACAACCTTATGGTGTCTTCACACATCGTCACAAACCAGAAATTGATCAGCATTTAGGGACTGACGTTGTATTTACACCGCACTTAGGCAGTTTCAAGCGTGGTATTTTAGCGAGTATCAATGTGGTATTGAATGAAGGCACAACTGCGGAGCAAATTAATCAAGCTTATCAAACTGCTTATGCGGATAAACCGATTGTTCGTTTAATGGAAGGATCGTTCCCTGCACTGAAAAATGTTGTTGGTACGCCATTCTGTGATTTAGGCTGGGCAGTTGATGGGCAGGATTTAGTCGTGTTTAGTGCTATCGATAACCTATTAAAAGGCGCGTCATCACAAGCAATGCAATGCATTAATTTACGTTTCGGTTTTGATATTACGACTTCTATTTTATAAAACGGATTTTAAATGACACAAGTACAACAAAAACCGCTGTTAATTAAATTAGGCGGAGCGGTTTTAGAGAATAATCAAGCACTGACTAATTTGTTTTCAGCATTAACTGAATATTTAGCAATACAACAACGTCCATTGTTATTAGTACATGGTGGTGGTGTGATTGTGGAAGATGTTCTGAAAAAGATGAACATTAAAAGTGAGAAGAAAAATGGTTTACGTATTACACCATTTGATCAAATCCCTTATGTTGCAGGTGCATTAGCAGGTACATCTAATAAACTGTTGATGGCTAAAGCATTACAAGCAGGTTTATCAGCGGTTGGTTTATCATTAGCAGATGGATTTAGTTGTTCAGTTAAGCAGATGGACCCAGATCTTGGTGCCGTAGGTATTTGTAGCCCAAATAATCCAGCCTTAATTAATGGTTTATTAGCGGGTGGGTTTTTACCTGTAATTTCTTCAATTGCGATTGGTGAAGATGGTAATCTATATAATGTTAATGCAGACCAAGCTGCCATTGCTATTTGTGAGCTGGTGGGCGCAGAGCTTGTATTCTTATCCGATGTGGATGGCGTATGGGATGCACAGAAACAAGTTATACCTGAGTTAAATACACAACTAGCTGATACACTTATTGCTGAAAATGTGATTCAAGATGGTATGGCTGTTAAAGTAAAAGCTGCATTACAAGCTGCTGATCAATTAGGCTATGTAATGTTAGCAAGTTGGAAGAATCCAGAGAATTTAGTGTCATTGCTTGCAGGTAAAGCAGTGGGGACCAAAGTAATTAAATGAAGAAGCAATAGAGAGTGACAATGGAAAATTTATTAACTGGCATGGAAATGACTCAACAACAGGCATTAGACCTGATTGCATTGGGTAAAGATTTAAAAGCAAATCCAAGTAAATATGCGCAGGCATTAGCCGGTAAAAGCGTTGTTACTTTATTTGAAAAGCAATCGCTACGTACACGAGTGACCTTTGATATTGGTGTTAATAAATTAGGCGGCCATGCTGTTTATTTAGATCAAACTAATGGCGCGATGGGTAGCCGTGAAGACGTTAAAGACTTCGCCGCTAATATTTCTCGTTGGGCAGATTGTATTGTTGCGCGTGTATTTGACCATAAAACATTGGTTGAAATGCAAGAATATGCAAGCGTACCAGTGATTAACTCTCTGTGTGACTTATACCATCCGTGTCAAGGTATGGCAGACTTCTTAACAATCGCACAAAATTACGATGATTTAACCAAAGTTAAACTCGCTTATATTGGCGATGGTAATAATGTAACGCATTCATTATTTATTGCTGGTGCTATTTTAGGTGCGACAGTCACGGCTGTTTGTCCTTTAGGCCATAGCCCAGATGCACAAATTATGAAAAAAGCAGAAGAAATCGCAAAAGAAACTGGCGCGACGATCACTGTGACAAATAATATCGACGATATTAAAGGTTATGATGTTGTTTATGGTGACACTTGGTTATCAATGGGCGACGATACACCACTAGAACAAATTAAAGCTAAATTTATGCCATTCCAAATTAACCAAGCATTGCTTGATAATACCGGTATTAAACATATTTTACATTGCCAACCTGCACATCGTGGTCTAGATATCACATCAGATGTAATGGATGGTCCAGCGTCATTGATTTTTGATCAAGCTGAAAATAGAATGCACATTCAAAACGCTATAATGCTTACCCTAATTAACAAATAAAATAATTGAGAAAGGAAAATATTCAATGAGTTCAGTTAAAAAAGTAGTTCTCGCTTATTCAGGCGGCTTAGATACATCAGCAATCATTCCATGGTTAAAAGAAACTTATAATGATTGTGAAATCGTAGCGTTTTGTGCCGATGTTGGCCAAGGTGCAGAAGAATTAGTCGGTTTGCACGAGAAAGCAATTGCTTCTGGTGCATCTGAATGTCACATCGTTGATTTAAAAGAAGAGTTTGTTAAAGACTACATCTACCCAACGATTGCATCTGGCGCAGTATATGAAGGTACTTATTTATTAGGTACTTCAATGGCGCGTCCAATCATTGCTAAAGCACAAGTTGAAGTGGCTTTAAAAGTAGGCGCTGACGCAGTTTGTCACGGTTGTACTGGTAAAGGTAATGACCAAATTCGTTTTGAAAGTTGTTTTGCTGCACTAGCACCAGAACTAAAAGTAATTGCGCCTTGGCGTGAGTGGGAAATGACGTCTCGTGAAGATTTATTAGACTACCTTGCTGAACGTAAAATCGAAACAACTGCTTCAGCAACTAAAATCTACAGCCGTGATGCAAATGCATGGCATATTTCGCACGAAGGTGGCGAATTAGAAGACCCATATAACGAGCCAAGTAAAGGTGTTTGGACATTAACGGTTGATCCGCTTGATGCACCAAATGAGCCTGAATATGTAACGTTAAAAGTTGAAAAAGCACGTGTAACCGCTGTTGATGGTGTTGAGCTTTCTCCTTACGATGCATTAATGTTACTAAATGATAAAGCAGCAGCACATGGTGTTGGCCGTATCGATATTACTGAAAACCGTACAGTTGGTATGAAGTCTCGTGGTTGTTATGAAACACCAGGAGGCACAGTGATGGTAACTGCACTTCGTGGTATCGATGAGCTAGTACATGACAAACCATCTCGTCGCTGGCGTGACCAAGTGGGCCAAGAATTTGCTCACTTAGTGTATGACGGTCGTTGGTTTACACCATTATGCGGTTCTTTATTAGCGGCTTCTGAATCATTAGCGCAAGATGCTAACGGTGAAGTGGTTGTTCGTTTATACAAAGGACAAGCAACAGCGGTTAAGAAACGTTCTCCAAATAGCCTTTACTCAGAAGAGTTTGCTACTTTTGGTGATGATAATGTTTACGACCAAAAACATGCTGAAGGTTTCATCCGTTTATATTCACTGTCTAGCCGTATTCGTAAGCTAAACAGTAACAAATAAGCAAAATATGTTATAAAATTCCTGTCTCCGGTTATCGGGGGCAGGAATTTCTATTTATAAGCGTTTTAAAATTAGAGTGTTTATAAATTGCATTTCAATATTACCAATCCTTTAACAAATGGACTGGGTTATTAATCAAATCCTTTAACAAATAGATCGGGTTAACAACCAAGTCAGAATGGAGTAACAAATGGCACTATGGGGCGGACGTTTCAGCCAAGCGGCAGACGTAAAATTTAAATTATTTAATGATTCATTGAAATTCGATTACCGTCTTGCTGAACAAGATATTATTGGTTCAATCGCATGGTCTCATGCTTTGTTGTCAGTTAATGTATTAACGACGGAAGAGCAAAAAAGTATTGAAGCTAGCTTGAATGAATTATTAGTATCAGTGCAAGCCAATCCTGAACAAGTGCTACAGTCAGATGCTGAAGATATCCACTCTTGGGTCGAAGGCCAACTTATTAATAAAGTGGGTGATTTAGGTAAAAAATTACACACAGGTCGTAGCCGTAATGACCAAGTAGCAACTGACTTGAAACTATGGTGTAAAAAAACGACATTAAGCTTAATTACCAATCTAGAGCAATTAGAAGCGAAATTAATCGAATTAGCACGTATTCACCAAGGTGTTATTTTACCTGGTTATACTCATCTCCAACGTGCACAACCAGTGACTTTCTCTCACTGGTGTTTAGCTTACTTAGAAATGTTAGAGCGTGACCATAGCCGTTTAGAAGGTTGTTTAGATCGTATGGATACCTGTCCATTAGGTAGTGGCGCACTTGCAGGTACTGGTTATGCAATGGATCGTACTGTATTAGCACACTCTCTCGGTTTTAAACGTGCAACACGTAATAGTTTAGATTCAGTATCTGACCGTGACCATGTTGTTGAGTTAATGAGTTGTGCCACATTATCAATGGTGCATTTATCACGTATGGCAGAAGACCTTATCTTCTACAACAGTGGTGAAGCAGCCTTTATCGAAATGTCGGATCTTGTGACTTCTGGTTCATCATTAATGCCACAAAAGAAAAACCCTGATGCAATGGAGTTGATCCGTGGTAAATCAGGTCGTGTATTTGGTTCATTAGCGGGTATGTTAATGACACTTAAAGCATTACCTTTGGCTTACAACAAAGATATGCAAGAAGATAAAGAAGGTTTGTTTGATGCGTTAGATACGTGGGGCGATTGTTTAGAAATGGCGTCAATGGCGTTAACTGATCTTAAAGTTAATGAAGAACGCACTAAAGAAGCGGCACAAGGTGGTTATTCAAATGCGACTGAACTGGCTGACTATCTAGTAGCAAAAGGTATTCCTTTCCGTGAAGCTCACCATATTGTTGGCGTAGCTGTTGTTGCAGCCATTGAAAAAGGTGTGCCACTTGAAGACTTGAGCGTTGAAGAGTTCAAACAATTCTCAGATGTGATTGAAGAAGATGTTTACCCAACACTAACATTAGAAGCGACCTTAGCTGCTCGTGTTGCATTAGGTGGAGTTTCTCCTAACCAAGTTGAATTTGCATTAACAGAAGCTGAACAACGTTTGGCAAAACGAGATACATCAGGTGTCACCATTAGAGCGGCATGTTTAGATGATATAGATCGTATTGAATCGATGGTTAATCATTGGGCTGAAAAAGGTGAGAACCTACCAAGAGATAAATCAGATCTATCTCATTCAGTTGGTGAATTTGTGGTAACTGAATTAGATGGAAAAGTAACGGGTTGCGGGTCTGTTCATATTTATGACACAGGTTTGGCTGAAATTCGCTCATTAGGTATAGAGCCTGGTTATGAAGGCCGTGGTCAAGGGAGTGCAATCGTCGAACTGTTAGTTAAACGTTCTGAAAAATTAGCAATTAAACGTTTATTTGCATTAACACGTATGGCTGATTTTTATATGAAGTTAGGGTTTAGTCCTGCAAGTAAAACAACGATGCCAGAAAAAGTACTGAAAGATTGTGCGATGTTTGTCAGTGAGCATGCTAATGGTGAAAAAGCATTAGAGCTAAACTACAAAACAAGTATGTTACTTCAGAAAGAGATGAGTAAAAGGTAAGTAAGACTTAATAAGGTGTGTTTTTACTAATAGAAACACACCTTCTATTAAAGACTAATCTGCAATATCACAAACCAGTCCTAGTAATATCATTGTTCATTCAAATAAAAGCTTACCCTTGATTAAGTACAACATCAGGAAAGTGCTGACGTAATATTCTATTTTGGAACGTGTCGTTAAAACGACAATTAATGATAATGATAAACCGTTCAAAAGGTACGTCACTATTTAGAGGTTGTACTGACGATATATTATGAAACACTTCATTATCTCTAACATGCATTATTTCACCTGGTACTAATGTCGCATGGGTAATTTGACGTTGTCCTGCTTTATCTTCATACAGTGTATTTTCTCCCCCTGTTACATTTTCTCTACTTAAGACTAATATACTTAAAAATTGACTACCATCTTGATGAATGCCTTGTCCTTGTAAAGGATCGATAGCTTGATTTCCTTTGATACCATTAATCTGCATTAAAATGGGTTCTTTAGGATTAATATCCCAAAGATCTGCCCAAGCTTTTATAAATGATTGCACATCATCTCGTTGCAAGAAAGAGGTTTCTAATGCGGGGTAATAGCGTAATTTATCGGCCATCGTATCTGCATCATTATAACTTCCTCCTTGCGCCATTGGACAATCATCTAATGTATTGATCTCGCCAGCTTGATCCAAATAAAGCCATGACATTCTTTTCCAACGAGTATCAACATAGGTATCTCTTGGTAAATCTTCTAGGTAGGTTTGCCATTCAGCTAAGTTGATACGCTTGTTAATACTGGTTTGACTCCAACTACCTTCCAAAATGTCTTGAGTCACATGATATGGCCAGTACGAATCAAAATTTGATAAAGGTTGTGCCACGGTTGTTTTAATATGATCGTAATTTATATTTTTCATTGTTTATTCCATTTATATGTATAGATAAGCTGAATTGCTTACCTCAAAGTCATAACGAAGCGCAGTACTGCATCAACGTTGCGCTTTTTTATTACATAAAATGGATTTAAAAAAAACAGTAAATTATTGATTATAAATAATAATATTTATATTTTGATTGGAAAATAAACAGGGAAGCTAGGCATACCTTTGGCTGTAAGCTCATGCATGAATTTTTTATGTTATGAGTTTTATTTAATATATAACGTAGATTTATGAAGTTAAGAGGACGTTTTTAAAAATAGCTGGTGGATATTTGTTTATTACTTAATGGACAGATAAGTGATGAGTAAAATAATTGAAGCGGTGGCAAATGCGTTAGTAAACTAGAAGGATAACTATTTTAGATACGTAGGCATGTAGTTAAAACTACAGTTGTGCTTTGAATGAATATTTAAGCTACTTGAAATGACAACCTAAACAGTAGCTTAATAATAAGGGGCTAGCTCAGTGAAATAAGCTTAAATAATGAAACTATCCTAAATAAAGAAACTATTTAGATGCTTCTTCAATATATTCATTTTTTAAATTAACGTAATGGCTTGCGGAGCGTTTTAAAAAAGCAAATTCAGCTTCAGTTAACTCACGAGCAGCTTTTGCTGGAGAGCCTACATATAAAAATCCAGAAGCCAACGTTTTATTAGGGGGTACCAAAGCACCGGCTGCAAGGATAACATCATCTTCAATACATGCATTATCGAGAACAATAGCACCCATACCAATCAACACGCGGTTACCAACAGAGCAAGCATGTAGCATTGCTTTATGGCCAACAGTAACATCTTCACCAATAGTTAATGAGTAGCCATCAACCGTCGCTTCACCTTTTCTGGCTACATGTAAAACAGAACCATCTTGAATATTAGTACGAGCACCAACATATATAGAGTTAACATCACCTCGTAAAACACACATTGGCCAGATATTAACGTCATCAGCTAAATGCACATCACCAATAATCGAAGAAAATGGGTCAATATAAACATCATTACCAATAGTTGGATGGATATTTTTATAAGGACGTAGTGTAGGAAACATAATAAACCTTCTGATCGTTATATTAAAAGCTCACTATACGACACAAAAGTGTGGATAACAAAAGCAAAGTTGTGGATAACTTGTGGTCAAAGTAGGTATAAAAATTAATTGTAATTAATCGCAATAAAACACTTGCCAATAGTTTCGCGATCCCTATAATACGCCGCACAGACAAGGACGGAGGCGCAAGCCACTAACCAAGACTGAGAATAAAAGAAACGCTTTAACGATTCGAACTTCGGTTTGAAATTAAGTTAAAATAAGACGTTGACATTGTTCGAAAGGCGCGTAATATACGCCGCCTAGCCGAAAGGCACGCTCTTTAACAATTTAATCAAACAATCTGTGTGAGCACTTGTTGTTGATGTGATTTCAAAAAAATCAAAGTCCTTTCTTGTAAAGGCAACATCAATAATAGTGACACACGAAATAATTCATTATTTCAGAATAATAAATTGTTAATTGCTTATATTTATATAAGTCATTAGCAGTAAGTTTTAGTCAGTAGTATTGAGTCGCACTTTTAATTAAGTGCAAATTAAACTTTAAATTGAAGAGTTTGATCATGGCTCAGATTGAACGCTGGCGGCAGGCTTAACACATGCAAGTCGAACGGTAACAGAAAGTAGCTTGCTACTTTGCTGACGAGTGGCGGACGGGTGAGTAATGCTTGGGAATATGCCTTATGGTGGGGGACAACAGTTGGAAACGACTGCTAATACCGCATAACATCTCCGGATCAAAGTGGGGGACCTTCGGGCCTCACGCCATAAGAGTAGCCCAAGTGGGATTAGCTAGTTGGTAAGGTAATGGCTTACCAAGGCGACGATCCCTAGTTGGTCTTAGAGGATGACCAGCCACACTGGAACTGAGACACGGTCCAGACTCCTACGGGAGGCAGCAGTGGGGAATATTGCACAATGGGCGCAAGCCTGATGCAGCCATGCCGCGTGTGTGAAGAAGGCTTTCGGGTTGTAAAGCACTTTCAGCGAGGAGGAAAGGGTAAATCTTAATAGGTTTTATCTGTGACGTTACTCGCAGAAGAAGCACCGGCTAACTCCGTGCCAGCAGCCGCGGTAATACGGAGGGTGCGAGCGTTAATCGGAATTACTGGGCGTAAAGCGCGCGTAGGCGGTTAATTAAGTCAGATGTGAAATCCCAGGGCTCAACCTTGGAACTGCATTTGAAACTGGTTAACTAGAGTTTTGTAGAGGGTGGTAGAATTTCAGGTGTAGCGGTGAAATGCGTAGAGATCTGAAGGAATACCAGTGGCGAAGGCGGCCACCTGGACAAAGACTGACGCTGAGGCGCGAAGGCGTGGGGAGCAAACGGGATTAGATACCCCGGTAGTCCACGCAGTAAACGATGTCTATTAGAATTTTGTGGCTATATGCCGTGGGATTCAAAGCTAACGCATTAAATAGACCGCCTGGGGAGTACGGCCGCAAGGTTAAAACTCAAATGAATTGACGGGGGCCCGCACAAGCGGTGGAGCATGTGGTTTAATTCGATGCAACGCGAAGAACCTTACCATCCCTTGACATCCAGAGAATCACCAAGAGATTGATGAGTGCCTTCGGGAACTCTGAGACAGGTGCTGCATGGCTGTCGTCAGCTCGTGTTGTGAAATGTTGGGTTAAGTCCCGCAACGAGCGCAACCCTTATCCTTATTTGCCAGCGGGTTATGCCGGGAACTCTAGGGACACTGCCGGTGATAAACCGGAGGAAGGTGGGGACGACGTCAAGTCATCATGGCCCTTACGGGATGGGCTACACACGTGCTACAATGGCAAATACAAAGGGCTGCTAACCAGCGATGGTATGCGAATCTCCTAAAGTTTGTCGTAGTCCGGATCGGAGTCTGCAACTCGACTCCGTGAAGTTGGAATCGCTAGTAATCGTGGATCAGAATGCCACGGTGAATACGTTCCCGGGCCTTGTACACACCGCCCGTCACACCATGGGAGTGGGCTGCACCAGAAGTCATTAGCTTAACCCTTCGGGGATGGCGATGACCACGGTGTGGTTCATGACTGGGGTGAAGTCGTAACAAGGTAGCCCTAGGGGAACCTGGGGCTGGATCACCTCCTTACGTAAAGAAACACATACAAGCCTTACGATGAATTTGCTTAGGCAAATAAATCTACCGGCTATGAAAGCTTGCTTAGGCAATTTTCATATGAGTGCCCACACAGATTGTTTGATTAGAAAGTGAAGAGACGTATAGATAGACCTGTTTGGGTCTGTAGCTCAGTTGGTTAGAGCGCACCCCTGATAAGGGTGAGGTCGGCAGTTCGAATCTGCCCAGACCCACCAATTTCTTGTAAAATGAAATTGGATTTCTATTTATATACACCATGTTGGGGCTATAGCTCAGCTGGGAGAGCGCCTGCCTTGCACGCAGGAGGTCTGCGGTTCGATCCCGCATAGCTCCACCACTCATTCTTAAATAGAATAAGTGACCAACATGATGAGAAGCCTTAGATAAGCAACACTCCTTATCTAAGGCTTTTTTTAACGAAAAAGTCTGCTCTTTAACAATTAGGAAAGCTGATAAATGTTCTTATTTATCACATAATAACAATGACTTAGTTCTGTTTTACAGAGTAAGTTGATTGATGTGATAAATATAAACGAAATTGTTCTCAGTATTTAAAATAACTACTTGTAGTTAAATTAGATACTGTAATCAAGCAAAATAAAAAGCACACATTATAGTAATTCGTTACCGTAATGTGAGTACGTATCTACTCAGTTAATTTATTAATTGATAGGTGCACGAAAAACGATTGTTTTTCATATGTAAAATATGAGTCACAAGCGTCTTGGAAGCAACATACACTAATCTAGACACTGTTTAGGTGTTGTATGGTTAAGTGAATAAGCGTGCACGGTGGATGCCTAGGCAATTAGAGGCGATGAAGGACGTGGTAATCTGCGATAAGTCCAGGGGAGTTGATAACAAGCGTTATATCCTGGAATTTCCGAATGGGGCAACCCGGCACTTAGTGTCATCGTTTAGTGAATACATAGCTAAGCGAAGCAAACGAGGGGAACTGAAACATCTAAGTACCCTTAGGAAAAGAAATCAACCGAGATTCCGAAAGTAGCGGCGAGCGAAATCGGAACAGCCCTTAAGCTGTTTAAAAGTTAGTGGAAGGCTCTGGAAAGTGCCACGGTACAGGGTGATAGTCCCGTACACAAAAACTTCTTTACAGTGAAAACGAGTAAGACGGGACACGAGAAATCCTGTTTGAATATGGGGGGACCATCCTCCAAGGCTAAATACTCCTAATTGACCGATAGTGAACCAGTACCGTGAGGGAAAGGCGAAAAGAACCCCTGTGAGGGGAGTGAAATAGAACCTGAAACCGTGTACGTACAAGCAGTAGGAGCGGATTTATTCCGTGACTGCGTACCTTTTGTATAATGGGTCAACGACTTAATTTCAGTAGCAAGGTTAACCGTTTAGGGGAGCCGTAGGGAAACCGAGTCTTAACTGGGCGAATAGTTGCTGGGATTAGACCCGAAACTTGGTGATCTAGCCATGAGCAGGTTGAAGGTTGAGTAACATCAACTGGAGGACCGAACCCACTAATGTTGAAAAATTAGGGGATGACTTGTGGCTGGGGGTGAAAGGCCAATCAAACCAAGAGATAGCTGGTTCTCCTCGAAAGCTATTTAGGTAGCGCCTCATGTATCACTGTTGGGGGTAGAGCACTGTTAAGGCTAGGGGGTCATCCCGACTTACCAACCCTTTGCAAACTCCGAATACCAACAAGTGCAATCATGGGAGACACACGGCGGGTGCTAACGTCCGTCGTGGAAAGGGAAACAACCCAGACCGCCAGCTAAGGTCCCAAAGTATATGTTAAGTGGGAAACGATGTGGGAAGGCTTAGACAGCTAGGAAGTTGGCTTAGAAGCAGCCATCTTTTAAAGAAAGCGTAATAGCTCACTAGTCGAGTCGGCCTGCGCGGAAGATTTAACGGGGCTAAACATATCACCGAAGCTGCGGACGCATATTTATATGCGTGGTAGAGGAGCGTTCTGTAAGCCGTCGAAGGGAAAGCTGTAAGGCATCCTGGAGGTATCAGAAGTGCGAATGTTGACATGAGTAACGATAAGGGGGGTGAAAAACCTCCCCGCCGGAAGACCAAGGGTTCCTGTCCAACGTTAATCGGGGCAGGGTGAGTCGACCCCTAAGGCGAGGCCGAAAGGCGTAGTCGATGGGAAACGGGTTAATATTCCCGTACCCTTTATTATTGCGATGGGAGGACGGAGAAGGCTAGGTGGGCCTGGCGATGGTTGTCCAGGTTCAAGTATGTAGGTGGGAGACTTAGGTAAATCCGGGTTTCTACTAACACTGAGATACGATGTCGAGGTACTAAGGTACTGAAGTCATTGATGCCATGCTTCCAGGAAAAGTCTCTAAGCTTCAGATAATAAAGGATCGTACCCCAAACCGACACAGGTGGTCAGGTAGAGAATACCAAGGCGCTTGAGAGAACTCGGGTAAAGGAACTAGGCAAAATGGTACCGTAACTTCGGGAGAAGGTACGCCTTTGGCGGTGATGAGACTTGCTCTCTAAGCTGCTAGAGGCCGAAGATACCAGATGGCTGCAACTGTTTATTAAAAACACAGCACTCTGCTAAATCGTAAGATGACGTATAGGGTGTGACGCCTGCCCGGTGCCGGAAGGTTAATTGATGAGGTTAGACTTAGGTCGAAGCTTTTGATCGAAGCCCCGGTAAACGGCGGCCGTAACTATAACGGTCCTAAGGTAGCGAAATTCCTTGTCGGGTAAGTTCCGACCTGCACGAATGGCGTAATGATGGCCATGCTGTCTCTACCCGAGACTCAGTGAAGTTGAAATCGCAGTGAAGATGCTGTGTACCCGCGGCTAGACGGAAAGACCCCGTGAACCTTTACTATAGCTTAGCAGTGAACTTAGAGCCTACATGTGTAGGATAGGTGGGAGGCTTTGAAGCGTTGTCGCCAGATGACGTGGAGCCAATCTTGAAATACCACCCTTGTATGTTTTGAGTTCTAACCATGGCCCCTGAATCGGGGTTTGGGACACTGTTTGGTGGGTAGTTTGACTGGGGCGGTCTCCTCCTAAAGAGTAACGGAGGAGTACGAAGGTTGGCTAATCACGGTCGGACATCGTGAGGTTAGTACAATGGTATAAGCCAGCTTAACTGCGAGACAGACACGTCGAGCAGGTACGAAAGTAGGTCATAGTGATCCGGTGGTTCTGAATGGAAGGGCCATCGCTCAACGGATAAAAGGTACTCCGGGGATAACAGGCTGATACCGCCCAAGAGTTCATATCGACGGCGGTGTTTGGCACCTCGATGTCGGCTCATCACATCCTGGGGCTGAAGTCGGTCCCAAGGGTATGGCTGTTCGCCATTTAAAGTGGTACGCGAGCTGGGTTTAGAACGTCGTGAGACAGTTCGGTCCCTATCTGCCGTGGGCGTTTGAGAATTGAGAGGGGCTGCTCCTAGTACGAGAGGACCGGAGTGGACGAACCGCTGGTGTTCGGGTTGTATCGCCAGATGCATTGCCCGGTAGCTACGTTCGGAATCGATAACCGCTGAAAGCATCTAAGCGGGAAGCGAGCCTCAAGATGAGTTCTCACTGGAACTTTAAGTTCCCTAAAGGGCCGTTGGAGACTACAACGTTGATAGGCAAGGTGTGTAAGTGCAGTAATGTATTGAGCTAACTTGTACTAATTACCCGTGAGGCTTAACCATACAACACCTAAGTGGTGTTGGTGTTTACCAAGACACATAGAGTGGAATCTCTTTAAACTAGCGCTTGTGAAGTATATTTACATAGTTAAATTTGTAAGATAAAACAATTTCAGAATTAGAACATATCGACTATTAGCTTTTCTAATTTATTTTTTATGCTTGGCGATAATAGCGCTGTGGTACCACCTGATCCCATGCCGAACTCAGAAGTGAAACGCAGCTGCGCCGATGATAGTGTGAGGTCTCCTCATGTGAAAGTAGGTCATTGCCAAGCGCCTAATTCAAAACCCCAGTCCTACGGCTGGGGTTTTAATATTTATAATGCTATAAATATAAGATTTTTTCTGATAATAATAGCACTGTGGTACCACCTGATCCCATGCCGAACTCAGAAGTGAAACGCAGTTGCGCCGATGATAGTGTGAGGTCTCCTCATGTGAAAGTAGGTCATTGTCAGATCCCCATTTGCTGATATGGCTCAGTTCGGTAGAGCACACCCTTGGTAAGGGTGAGGTCGGCGGTTCGAATCCGCCTATCAGCACCATCTTCTTTAAATCTAAATAAACCATCCTCTTCAAATCTAAATAATTAATTCCCTCAATATCTCAACAAAAAATATAATCTCTGTTTGTTAACTTATTTTTAATGTTTCATCGAAATTTACTTTCTATTGCCTACTATAACTCTCCTGTTACTTATCTTCTTTTAATTAGATTTTAAATCTATTTTTATATTTTTTACTTCATTATTTAAATTTATTTCACAAAATAGCGAATGTTAAGTGAAAAAACTTAATTCTGTGACTTATTAGAAAAACTTATTCTTTTTTATTGCCTTTAATTTCTGTATGTTAAGTGCCCCGAGAAATATATGTTTAAGGTTATAAATGAATCAATCAGTCTCAACATTCAAATCACGTCTTAATGCTTTTGGCCCTGGAATACTCATGGCGACAGCTTCTATAGGTGGTTCTCATTTAGTCGCATCAACTCAAGCGGGGTCTATTTTTGGTTGGCAGCTGATTTGGTTAATTATTGCCGTTAATATACTTAAATATCCTTTCTTTCGTTTTGGTGTCGAATATACATTAGCGACAGGTAAAAGCCTGATTGAGGGGTACCAAAGTAAAGGGCCTTGGTTTTTTTATTCGTTTATTGTTTTAAACATCATTGCCGCCGTAGTGAATACTGCTGGTGTTATTTTGTTAACTGCAAGTTTATTGCATTATGCTCTGCCTATTATTGTTCCGGTTACGGTGTTGTGTTGGTTAATACTCGCAGTTTGTTTAGTTATCCTATTACTTGGGCATTTTAAAGCGCTTGATAATGTTGCTAAACTTATTATGTTGATATTAACGGTTACGACTGTGATTGCATTTATTATTGCCTTTAATAACGGCCCTATGGCGCCTGCTGATTACGTAGGTCCATCGCCTTATGAATTAGCTATGATTGGCTTTATGGTTGCGCTAATGGGGTGGATGCCGGCACCTATTGAAGTCTCTGCACTTAGTTCATTATGGTTAAAGGAAAAACAAACACAACAAACCATCACTAGAAAACAGGGCTTACTGGATTTTAATGTTGGCTATTGGTTAACAGCGATTTTGGCATTGGTATTCTTTGGCTTAGGTGTATTAATACAATATGGTCAAAGTAGTACGGCAGTATTAGGTGGCGTTGCATTTGCTAAACAACTGACTGACATGTATGCCATGACGATCGGTGAATGGTCGCGTCCCCTAGTATCGATTATTGCTTTTTTATGTTTATTTGGAACAACCTTAACGGTGCTTGACGGTTATGCGCGTACGCTTAATGAATCGCATAAACTATTAGGCTTTAAGCAATCGAAACACAGTTTGAATATTTGGCTATTGCTACAATCTTTTTCTGGTATGGCGGTTATATTGTTCTTTAAATCGGTTCTTGCGCCAATGTTGATGTTTGCGATGACACTCGCTTTTGTTACGACGCCAATATTTGCATGGCTTAACTTTAGGCTAGTACGTTCAGAAGCGAGTATTCAACATAGTGCATTATTACGTAGTTTAACTTGGTTAGGGTTACTTTATTTAATCGGTTTTGCTGCAGCATTTGTTATATGGAAAATTTTATAATCTAAAAATGGTACGGTAAGTTAATGTTGGTTTTATTAACTGCCGTATCGTTTGTTATAGAAAAGTTTTTAAACTTAGTTATCAGTATGTTTGAGTGCTCTTTATTTTATAGCCCTGCTTTTTCTTATTTATAAACACGCTTTAAGAGGAGTCTATTATCTTGTCATCATCTAAGTTAAAAAGACGATTCATAGTGGTTGTTTCTATTGCTTTTCTTTCACTCGTCTCAACATTGGTATTTGCAGATATGTTTGGTTTCTTAAAAAAACAGGACGTTGTTTTATCAAGAGAAGTTCATGGGCTTTTACTCGATAATGGACAACCGCTATCTAATATTAAAGTATTTAGAGTGTTAACCTATGGAGAAGAACATTTAGATCAGGTGGTCACAGATGAAAATGGTCATTTCTATTTTCCTGATAAAATTATTCGTAGTTCAAAACCGTCACAAATGTTTTTCAACAGTAGTTTGAATCAACATATTTATGCAAAAACAGATAACGATGATGAACTAGTATTATGGTATGCCAGAATCACCCAAGCTGAGGACAGTGAAACATTGACTGAATTATTAAGCCACTTAGTTTGTGATATTGCTAATGATGCAAAAACTTATGATATACCGTCAAAAGAAGACCCTAGTCAACTCTTTGCCATTTATACTCGATGTAAACTGTAATGCTTTTCATTTTTTAAAATAGCTAAAAATTAATTAAATTTAGCTTAACCAATATCTTACGACATTCTCTTATCTATTTAAGCCTGTTCTTCCTATAAACACCTTCTATATTCCTAACTTTTGAATTTTAAATACATCTTTTTGCACCAAAATAGTCTTTTATACTTCTTATAAATGATCACACATAAAGACTATCACCGTGGCATTCTGATCCACGATTACTAGTATTAGTATAAATAGTGACCACGATCGCATGGATCAAAACCGGTTTTGTTATCCGCTAATAAAGAGACTTAGTTCAAATAATAATCGCTCTTATTTAGGGTAGACTAATAAATAATCATATATTTTGACAAATAATTCATTAAATAAATTGTTCGATTTCTTACTGATTTTTTACTCATCATTAAAAAATTGTATTTAATCCTACTGAATTTTTCTAAGTTGATTCTCTGAATACTTTAAGTCTATTTTAAAATAAGGAAATAACGATGAAAATTAATACCTTAACTCTCGGGTTAGCGGCTAGCTTGCCATTTACTAGTTTAGCAAATGCAACAACAGTTGAATATTGGACGACACAAACACAATCAGACAGACTTCAAACCATTGAAGTGATGGCTGATGTTTTCGAAGCGCTTAATACAGGTATTGATGTGAAAATAATTGCAGTCGACGAAAACGACATGCCAAAGCAAATAGCAGCTGCGGCAGCGGCCAATACATTACCGGATATGATTGAAGTAGGTTCTGACCTTTCATTAGCTTTTGCTGAAGAAGGTATTATAGACGTTGCTTCTAATACGGATTTAGTCAAACGAATTGGTAAGCAACGTTTTTATTCTGGTGCACTTAAGTTAGTAGAAAGTACCACGCTTAATGAATACGTTTCTGTTCCTTATAGTGGCTGGGTGCAAGGTATTTGGTATCGTGCCGATTGGTTTAAAGAAGCTGGGTTAGCGCCACCGACTACTTGGGAAACCATTGAAGCAGCTGCAAAGTATTTTTATAAACCAACTGAAAATCAATACGGAATTTTGATTGGTACTAAAGCAGATAATTATGCTGAGCAATGTTATACACAATTTGCATTATCTAATGATGCTGGGCAGTTTAACAAAGATGGTGAGCTTGTTTTTAACTCGAAAGCACAAAAAGAAGTCTTAGACTTTTATAAAAAACTATCGGAATACAATCCTCCTGGACCACAAAGTTGGAGAGCACGAGATTATTACTTACAAGGTAAGTTAGCGATGTTCTTTTACTCATCTTATATTTTAGATGATATCGCGCTTGCAGAAGCCGCTGCTAGTTCATTAAGTGCTGAAAATTTTACTGACCTTAAAGGTGCGGCTTTTGATCCTGATTTAGCAAAAAATACACGCTTAGCCACCACCATCACTAAAACGTCTCCTTCATCATTCGGTACTTTGGTTGGATTGAGTGTGATGAAAAATGACAATAAAGAGGAAGTTGAAGCAACGAAAGCCTTTATTGAATATATGAATGAAAAAGACCAAGTCGTTGCGTATTCACATATGGCGGTTGGCGGACATTTACCAATGTTACGAGATATTGCTGAAACGGATGAGTTTTTAAATGATCCTAAAGGTATTTTTGCGCAATACGGCAAAGAGTCTATTAAGGAAATCGTTGCCGGTTTTGACAATATTAAGAATTTTTCTGTAGTGGATGGAAAAACCTTTCCTAAGTCTGGTGAAATCTTTGCGAAACAAATTATTCCTCGCATGATCTACCGCGCGACTATTGAAAATGAGAACACACAAGTATCGTTAGATTGGGCTGAAAAACAGATGAAACAGGTTGTTTCTGAATAATTAATTTTAATTCGCGCTTGTTATTCTGTTTTACAGATATCAATGATCCATATGAGGCTGCTATTCCTCATATGGATAAGGGAACACTATGACGCCACTAGAACGAGCAGAAGCTAAGTTTGGTTGGAAGTTGGTTGCACCGACTATTCTCATTCTTGGCCTACTGATTCTTTATCCGCTGATGTATAACGTTTATCTGAGTTTTTTTGATGTTCAGTTAAACGGTTATAAAACATTTGTTGGCTTTGAAAACTACATAAAATTACTTTCAAATACCGATTACTATTCTGCAATCGGCACAACCAGTTTGTATTTATTGGGTACTGTTGTAGGAACAACGCTATTAGGTTTAGCGATGGCACTGCTGTTGAAAGACCCTTTTAACGGCCGAGGCTTGGTGAATGCCGCCATTATGTTGCCCTATGTTGCACCTGTTATCTCGGTTGTATTTGGTTGGCAGTTTTTGTTTGATCCTATTTCTGGTGTTGTAAATTATCTGTTTGTAGATGTATTCGGTATATGGAGTGAACGCACTAATTTAATTGGAAATCCTGACTCAGCATTATGGGTCGTTGTGTTGTTTGATATTTGGAAGCATGCACCGATTGCCTACTTACTCATACTCTCGAAATTAGTATCAGTATCACGGGATCAATATGAAGCTGCTGCTATTGATGGTTATGGACCAATTGGTCGTTTCTTTCATGTAACCTTACCTGAGCTGTACTTTGTATTGGCGACAGTCGTTTTACTTCGTCTTATTTGGAATCTTAATCGTTTTGAAGATGTATACCTTCTTGCGCCTAATGTGCAAACCTTGCCTATTTTTACTTATTATCAAGCCTTTACAGGTGTTATCGATCAAGGCTTAGCCGCCGCAACATCTGTTATTCAATTAGCTGTATTGTCTGTATTCATTTGGTTTTACATCAAAAAAATAATGAAGTGGTGATTTAAAATGTTAGGAAAACGAACTTTAACAGGACGTATTGGATTTGCTTTAGCTATCTTATTATTGGTGAGCTTTAGTTTATTACCTTTTGCTCAAATTCTTTCAACGTCGCTTAAACACCAGTATGACTGGGGGAATCCTTCGTTGATTCCACAAACGATTAATCTAGACGCGTACAAAGAGCTATTAGGATTAACAGAAGCTAAAAAAGTCGAAATACCTGCTGCCATTCAAAAGATACTCAATAATCCAAAGTTACCTAAAGATAAAAAAGAGGCTATTGCCGCTAAATACACGTCTAACGATAATTTGTTTCCCTTTGGTAAGTACATGCTTAATAGCGTTATATTTTCCGTTGGTGCAGCAACGTTTTCCCTTATTTTCTCTGTGATGGGAGCCTATTCGATTAGTCGATTGCGTTTCAAAGGACAAGTCGTTATACAGCGTTCGGTGTTGTTTGTGTATATGGTCGGTGGCGTGTTATTGATGGTCCCTTTATATCAAATGGCAATGAATATTGGGTTAGCGTCTTCTTTGTGGGGAAGTGCCTTCTGTTTGTTCTTGATTTACATTGTGCAAACCTTACCGGTCGGTATGTATATGTTGGGAAATTATTTTCGAGGCATTCCCTTTGCATTAGAAGAAGCAGCGATGATGGACGGTTGTTCGCGTAAGGAAGCGATTATCAAAGTGGTATTGCCACTGTCTTTGCCTATGTTAGCCACCGTCTTTATTTACTGTTTTATTATTGGCTGGAACGAGTATTTATTTGCATCAGTGTTTCTTAAACAATACCCAGAATTCCACACGTTACCATTAGCATTACAGGAGTTGTTTGTATCCAAAAATGCAATTTGGGATCGGATCATGGCTGCATCAATGTTGACCTTGGCACCAATTGTAATTTGTTTCTTATTTGCATCTCGCTTTATGAAAGGCGGAAAAACAGACGGCGGGGTTAAAGGATAATTATGGCGGCTATTATATTAAAAAATATCATTAAAAGTTACGACAAAACACAGGTTGTAAAAGGCATTGATTTAACGATTGAAGATGGTGAGTTCGTGGTATTGGTTGGCCCTTCGGGCTGTGGTAAATCAACAACACTAAGAATGATTGCTGGCTTAGAGCAACCGACATCGGGTGATATTATTATTGGTGAGCGCGTGGTAAATGATATTGAACCGCAAAATCGTAATATCGCGATGGTCTTTCAAAATTATGCGCTCTACCCTCATAAGTCAGTGAAGGAAAATATTGTTTTTGCGTTACGTCGTTTAAAGGTCGATAACGATGAAATTGAACGTCGCTTGAGTGAAATTAGTGAGATGTTACAACTTGAGGAGTTATTAGATAGAAAACCTGCGGATCTATCCGGTGGTCAGCGTCAGCGTGTTGCCATGGGGCGCGCCATTATACGAGAAGCGGATGTGTTTTTGTTTGATGAGCCTTTATCGAATTTGGACTCGAAATTACGCAGTCATATGCGCACAGAAATTGGCAAGATTCATAACAAATTTGGCCGCACCAGTGTGTATGTGACGCATGATCAAGTTGAGGCTATGACTTTAGCGGATAAGGTTGTGGTCTTACACGATGGCTATATTGCACAATACGGTACACCGATGGAGATATATCTGAACCCGACCAATATATTCGTTGCACAGTTTATTGGTTCACCTTCTATGAATATTATAGAAGGTACTTTATTTAATGATTACTTAGATATTGATGGTCATCACTTACCAAGACAACAATTATCAAATGTTGCTTATCAAGAAACAATTTCAGAGGCTGGGCTTAAGGTAAAGGTAGGTATTCGCCCTGACTTTTTTAACGATAAAGCGTTCTTTTCTGAAACAGATTTAACTTTTAACTTTAACAATGTCGTTATTGATCTGATTGAGCCAATGGGTTTTGATAAAGAAGTTTTGTTCAACTTAGCGGGTGGCTCGGTAAAAGCACGATTAGATTTACGATCTGATATTACATTGGGTGCAAAAATTGACTTGTTGGTCGATCTCTCTCGAGTGTTAATTTTCGACCATGAAACAGATCTGCGTCTCTAAGTTGTAGATTGATTTTTAATGTCTCAATATTAGGTAATTTATGTCGATTAAAAAACTCGCTGCACATTTAGGCTTATCAAAATCGACTGTATCCAGGGCGTTGAATGGCTATACAGATGTGAATGAGCAAACACGTGAAAAAGTATTAAAGGCAGCTCAGGAGATAGGTTATAGGGCAAATCCGACTGCTAAGCGATTGGCTTCTGGTAAATCTCGAAATATTGGCATTATTCTACCGGCTCATTCAAGAACGTTTGTGTCATCTGCATTTTCTAAAGTATTGGCGGCTGCTGCAGAGTTTTTAGCAAAACATGATTACCAGTTAATTGTAACGACTATTTTTGAGTGGCAAGATGAACAACAAGTCTATTATGATTTTATCAGCAGTGGGTTAGTCGATGGTGTTTTTATTGTGCGTACTCGTCATCAAGATCCGCGCATTGCTATGTTAAAAAAACATCACTTTCCCTATGTTTGTTTTGGGTTTGATGCTAATTTTACGAATGACAGTTTTGTTGATGTGGATAATACACAAGCTTTTTATGACCTGACTCAACGTCAAATAATGCAGGGACACACTCACATTGCTTTTCTTGATGCACCACTTGAGTTGACCTTTTCACTGGCGCGGAAACGAGGATATTTACAAGCCATGCATGAAGCACATTTAACGATTGATCCACGTTGGTTATTAAATGGTGAGCTGAATGAACATGATGCAATGAAAATGACGCAAGAGATTATGTCTTTAGTTCAGCGTCCTACCTGTATTTTATGCGCAGACGATACGATGGCGTTAGGTGCGATTGCAGCGTGTGAAGCATTAAGTTACCAAGTGGGTATTGATATTGCCATTGCAGGTTATGGGGATTATGAGTATAGCGGTTATACCAAACCATCGATAACTACAGTTAAATACGATACTCGATTGGTTGGTGAAGGAATGTCGAAATTAATGTTAAATAAAATTGAAGACAAACAATTCGAAGTCAACAACTGGTATGAAGCAATGATTGTTATTAGACAATCAGATACCTACCTCTTAACGAATAAAATATGATTTATCTTTTATAAGTATAAGTATAAGTAAAAATAACTTCTACTTGTAAAAAGTTGATGTTTTTATGTCAATAATACTCCATTATATTTAGTATTCTTTTCAGCATATTTTATTACCTGCAATCACAGCCATAAACAATATAAGCCCCCTTTACTGTACTAAAATTACCTATTTATATTAACTTTTAATTCAAACTAGGCTACTTTGTTGTATGATATTTATACTTTTTTTTAATATTTTTAGTTTTAAATCAAAATAAACATATTGTTGGTGAATGTCATCTATTAGTAAAACGCTATATTTATACTAATAATCAAAGAGGTGGGCATGAATGAAATGAAAAATATTAACACCGTTAATGCACAATTTCTTTTCTCTAGGTATATTAAACACTTCATTATTTCACTGACGTTAATCTGCTTTGCTTCTCTGTTACTTACCTGGTCATTGCAGTTTATTGGTAAAGATATCACTTGGTTTGTGTTTTATCCGGCGGTTATCCTCGCAACACTTTATGGTGGTATTTCTGCTGGTTTTATCACAACCTTACTGACACCTTTTACGCTCTTTTTTGTTTGGCCCTTAATTTCAACACATCCCTTATTCAATAGTGTTTTAGACATTATAGAAATGTCCTTATTTATTCTTATTTGTAGTTATATTTCTTATCTACATGGTTTATTACAACGTAATAAAACACAGTTAAAGCAATCTGAATTAGCTTATCAAGCAGAACAGCAGGAAAACCAATTTATGACTAAATTAGTTAATTCTATGCCTAATATGATTGGTTATTGGGATAAAGAACTAAATTGTCAATTCGCCAATAAAGCTTTTAGTGAATGGCATACTCAAGATCCTAAAGATCTTATTGGGCTCTCTTTTAAAGAGTTAGCTGGAGAAGAGCTTTATCGCTTGAATGAGCCTTATATTAACAATGTTTTGGCGGGTAAAGCTCAGCGCTTTGAACGTACACTGAAAAAAACAGATGGAAGTACAGGCGCTATTCTCGCGCAATATGTTCCTCATTTCGATAGTGATGGCTCAGTGAAAGGTTTTGCGATTCAGTCTAGTGAGGTAACTGAATTAAAAGAAACAGAAGCGCAGTTAAAATTGGCAACTTGTGTTTTTGATAGCACAGTTGATGGGGTTTTAATTACAGATGTTAATGGGATTATTTTATCTGTTAACCCTGCTTTCATTGATATCACAGGTTACTCTGCTAAAGAAGCAATTGGATTAACACCTCATATCCTTAAGTCCTATCGTCAAAATAAAGATTTTTATATTTCTTTATGGGCTGAATTAAAAGAGCAGGAAAAATGGTCAGGAGAAATATGGAATCGCCGAAAGAGTGGTGATCTTTTTTTAGTACAAATGAATATTAGTATAGTGAAAGATATAAATGGTAAAACCATAAGGTATGTTTCAGTATTCAGGGATATCACTGATCATTGGCATAAAGATGAGAATTTAAAACATTTAGCTTTTTACGATGCATTAACAGATTTACCTAATAGAACGTTGTTAATGGAGCGTTTAGGCCAAAAAATTCTTAGCTGTCAACGTAGGCAGAATAAACTTGCCGTTATGTTTTTGGATTTAGATGGATTTAAATTAATTAATGATACATTTGGCCATAATATTGGTGATGAATTACTGAGAGTAATTTCTACTAGATTATTAGTACTAGTAAGAGAATCTGATATTGTGGCGCGTTTAGGTGGAGATGAATTTATTTTTGTGGTTGATAATTCGATACAAGAAAAGGAAGTATTAGATCTTGCAGAACGTATTATAAACGCCATTAAAGAACCCCTTGAAATCAATGGAAATCTATTACAAGTTGGAGCTTCAGTCGGTATCGCAATATTTCCTGATGATGCTATTACTGCTACTGAATTAATTGAAAAGGCAGATTGTGCAATGTACAAATCAAAAGCACCGGATCAAAACGCTATCCATTTTTATGAACCTAATTCTTAAGGCATTCGCTAATTATGTGTTCGAATCTATAAAATTCATTAAATCGTCATATTCATTTTGTACTTTGAGATAATAAAATAACTGATCTTAAGGTTTAACATGTTAAAAAATAAAACTGGTTTAATGAGTGTTCTTTCTGTTGTGGCTCTGTTTAGCTCTGTTAATAGTGCAATCGCAACAGAAATGGATACGATCTTAGAGACATTTCCTAAGCAGGGTTCTGAATTACCTTATTCAGTATTACGTGCTGATTTAAAAGATGCAAAAACACAATTACCTTTTGATATTCGTAATGGTGGTTATGGTTCAGCGATGACTGCACACCCTACTCAAGCTAATCAATTTTATGCATTAACAGACCGCGGTCCTAATGCTAATCATCAAGGTCAATACGGTAAAGGTAAGAGCTTTCCTGTTGCTGATTACACTCCTCGTATTGGTCTATTTGAAGTTAAAGCTAACGGTAAGATTGTCCAACTAAAAGATATCCTATTAAAACGTCCCGATGGCAGCCTTATTTCAGGTTTGCCTAATAGCTCTGCATTGGGAGGAACAGGTGAAACGCCTTACCATGCCGATGGAAAGCCAGTATTAGTCAATGATCAATTACCGTATAACGCGACAACAAATCCCATTAAATTAGATGATTATGGTTTAGATGGCGAAGGCTTAGTCGCTTTAAAAGATGGTTCATTTTGGGTAAGTGATGAATACGGCCCACATATTGTTCACTTTGATGCTAATGGCATCGAAATAGATCGTATCAATGCCTTTAAAGATGACAGCCGTACCTCATTACATTTACCTGCCGTCTATCAGCATCGTCGTGCTAATCGCGGTATGGAAGGACTCGCCATTACACCTGATGAAAAGATGCTGGTGGGTATCATGCAATCTACCTTAAAGAACCCTGATAAAGCGGCACAAAAAGGCGATCTTACGCGCATCGTTAGTCTCAATTTAAGTAATGGACAAACTGAGCAATATTTATATCGCCAAGAGAAACTTGAAAATGCTAACTCTGAGATCGCTGCGTTAACCGCAGATAAATTCTTAGTGATTGAGCGAGATGGTAGTTTCCTGCTTGGTGGTCCTAAAAAGGCCAACCCTAATGCACAAAAGCAAGTTTATCGTGTTGATCTTAGTTCTGGTACTGCACTCTCTAAAGTCTCTTTATCCTCATCTATTACTAAAGATGAAAGCCATGGTTTATTGATTGATGGATTAACATTAGAGCAGTATGCACAGAAGCATGGTTGGGATGCGCTAGCTGAAAAAGGCATAAAACCGGTAACTAAAAAACTAGTGATAGATATGGTTAAAGAAATCGCTTATGCACACGATAAAATGGAAGGGTTATGGATCATTGATGATCAGCATTTAGGCGTATTAAATGATGATGATTTTGCGACTTGGTCAACGGATGGAAAATTAGAACAAAAGTATTTAGACAAAAATACGGTCGATGCTAATCGCCTTTATATTATTAAAAAGAATTTACTTGGAGAGTAAATATCACTTTGAAATGGGCTTACCTTCCCGATAGAGAGTAACTAGCTCACTCGTTAGGCTAAGCCCGTTTATTAACTTAAGCTTTTTTATTCAATTAAATTCATTAACTCATTTATTAAAGTCTTCATTAACTTATTCAACGCCATCAAGGTTAGCTAATGATTAACCTTGATGGCGTTGAATTAACTCATCTAATTATCATCTCATCATGCACTAATCTGACTCTTTATAGTTAAGTTGCACCAAATTATCACGTTCATATATAAACTTAATAAACATTTTTATTATTTATCAGTTACTTATAAATTGGTATGTTATTTGTACCTAATAAGTGATATCTAGGTCATCATGGAGCAAAAAATGCGTCAACTATTTTCTTTGCCAGTACAAAAGGTTATTCAGTTCGTTGGTTTTAAAGTGGTAGTTAGCTTTTATATTTGTATGCTTTTGACTATTCTTGCTACACAATTTTCGGTAGTGAACTTCCCTGGTAAAGTACCAACACATCTATTATCTATAGAGTTAGCTGTTCTGTTCTATTTTTCAGTGGCATTAATAATGGTTATAAATGATGAGCTACACTCTTTTAAAAGGATGCTTAGTTCATTAAATGCGGATACTTTCGATTATCGAGATCTTAAAACAAACAACTTACTCCCTGAAAACTTACTTGAACAATTAACCTCTTCCTATCGAGAGCTTGGACGAGTTAATGATAAAAATAAAGATAAGTTGAGTGAAGTTTCTTACTCTGCGATACAAGTTATTAATACTGCACATTCCGTGACTGAAAACGTACAAAAACAATCAGATGCGACGAATGCCACGGCTGCAGCCATTACTGAAATGAGTGTTTCTTTAAATGAGGTTAATACTCGTATCAGTGGTGTTCATTCCTCGTCAGAAAATGCATTTAATACCGCTGAACAAGGTCGTTTATCTATTGCGGAGTTACAAGCATCATTAGAAAAAGTCGCTTTTGAAGCAGGAACAACAGCCAATGATATTGAGCTATTAATGACACTCGCAAATACTGTTGCAGAAATTTCAGAGTCTATTCAAGGCATAGCCGATCAAACTAATTTATTAGCGTTAAATGCCTCTATTGAAGCAGCAAGAGCTGGTGAGTTCGGACTAGGCTTTGCTGTTGTTGCCGATGAGGTTAGGGCTTTATCACATCGCTCATATACTGCAGCGGATAGCATTGTAAAAAATGTTCGTTCGGTGATAAATCAAGGTAATAAAATTAGTCTTAGCATGTCTAATGTTGTTGAACAATCTACACAATGTAAACAAGAGGCAAATGTTGTGGATCAATCGTTACAACAAATTGAAGAAGCGACTTTTGATGTAAAAGAGAAAATAAAGACTGTTGCTTATAATGTTGAGCAACAAACGTTAGCTATCAATGAAATATCAGAACATGTTGAGTTGGTGGTGCAAGGTGCTAGGGCAAATGCTGAAGTGGCAAAGCAGGCTGAGACCGTCGCAACTCACCTTAAATCACTGACACAAATCGCTGGCTAAAATTATTGAATAAGGAACGGATATGGAAATCTATATCATTATTTTATTACTGATTATTTTATTTTCAGTGTGGCTACATCATTATAAAACGAGACAACAAAAAGCATTATGCGTACAAGGGTTGGATAACATCACACATATTAAATTGCTGATCAGCGCTATACAAACTCATCGAGGGTTAAGTTCTGCATTATTAAATGGTGACCAAAGCAAACAAGTAATACTAGCCACTATTGAGCAACAAGTTAAAAGTGAAATTAAGTACCTTGAAGAACAGCGTACTCTTGATAAAAATGGTCGTTGGGGATCGTTTATCGATCATTGGGGGCGCTTAAAAACAAATGATAAAGCTCGAGATGCAGAAAATAGTTTTAAGCAACATACACAGTTAATCGCTAATTTACTCTATCTACTAGAAGATGAGGCAGAGAGAGGGCATTTAAATGCAGGGTCTTTTCCTAAGTTGCCTAATATTGGATTTGTATGGCGAGAGTTGGTTGTTACGACTGAAATAATAGGCCAATCGCGCGCAATAGGAACGGGTGTTGCAACCAGTAAAAAATGTACTAGCGTTCACAAAATTCGCTTATCGTTTTTACAACAAAATATGCAGAAAACCATTAATAGCACATTACCTAAATTATCGTCACTTGAACGCTTTACGAATGAACATAAGGCGTTATTAAGCGTCGCTAAATTAAAAATGGAGTTTTTAAGCAACACTATTGAAAACGAGTTAATTAGTACAGAGCAAATCAGTATTAATCAAGATGAGTATTTTGCGTTAGCGACCGATAGTATTAAAGCACTAGATTCGATATTTAATCATCAAATAGAGCAAATCCAACAAATTATTTAGCCATAATCAAAGCTATCATGAAGCTATGGGGGATATGAATATAAGGATTTTTAGTGATAGCGACTGAGCGAGTCACTATCCGGTAGAGTTTAACTGATAGGGGAGTTTAAATTACGGAAGAGTAAAAATATTAGATTGATACTGTTAAGACTCAGCATCTTGGATAGTACCGACCAACAGTACTGGAGCCGCATCAAGTTCAGTTGCGTCCATCATTGAAGCAATACGCTCTACGGCAGACAGTAACTGACTTTGCTCCCATTCTTCAAGGCGCTGATAGCGTTTAATAAAGTGATCTTGTAATGGCTGTGGTGATGAGCTTAAAACCGCTTGTCCAGCTTCACTTAATGATAAGTGCACTTTACGTTTATCTGTTTTACTGCGGGTTCTAATGACAAAGTCGCGCGCTTCTAATCGATCTATAATCGTCGTTACTGTCGCAGCGCTTAATGTTATTTCTTGAGCAATTTGCTTTGCAAGTGGCGCTTCAAGTTGATCAATTTTTCTCATTACCAATAACTGTGGGCCAGTTAATCCAGACTCTTTATTCAATTGACGTGAGTGTATACTAATCGCTCTGATCACTCTGCGTAATGAAATTAATAACTGCTCTTGCTTTTCCATAATGCTCACTCTATTTTTTGTGTAGCATAACAAAAATAATCATAAGACTCATGTGTAAAATCATAAAAAAAGCAGAATAACGAAACGCGTTATTCTGCTTTTTATTGTTCTATTACTGTCTTTTATATTAAGTATTAAACATACCTAATATAAGGTCGTAATCATTTATTAATCCATCAACTCAATTTTAGTAAAGTCGATTTTATTCTCTTTTGGAGAATGTTCAATATCAGCTACTTTACGGTAATGAGTTAATAACATATAACCAAAACACCCTAAGATTAAGCCGATTGCTAAAGCACCAACCCATTGGATTTGTAAAAAGTTTAGTTTGAATAACAATGTTAAAGCACTTAATAAAACAATATTACCAATGATATAAGGTATTTTACCAAAGCGTTGTACTGTTAAGTTTAAGTTATCAGTATATAAACGAACCAGTGAATCTAGAGAATTGATTACAAAGGTGACACCTACAATAACCATCGCTAAGTTATAAAAGCCTGCTGTTGAGATAGCATTGACGCTGTAGTAATAAAGTACAGTAAACCAAATCGCAATTGGAATTGATGGGAATATCATCATTGCGCCTAGTACTTGATACGTTTTCATACCACTTACAAAACGAGAGGTAAATTGACCAATCATAATGCTCCAAGCGAACCACCAATAAAGGTAAAACTCATGGTAGTCATTCAGCGGTAATACAAAATGATTTAAATTAGCAAAGTAATCACCGATTAAACCAAAGGTAGTAAAGAACTCGCCAACACTTGAGTTATCAGATAAGAAAGCACCTGCCCACATGATGATAATCAATGTGAAAAATAACCAGCTACTACCTAAACTTAAAATACGTACGTAACGGATACTTGTACTTGAATATACAGCCGCTGCGATCGCTAAGAATACGATTAAGTAGAAACTACCAACAATGCTTTCACCATCACCAATACCCGGTAAATACCAAGGTAAGTTGGTTAGCAATAAGTAAGCAGTAAAGGCACAGGTACCGATAATGACGACATTGTTAATAAACTTGATTAGTGGAATTTCGAAAAACTTAACTCTTGGTTCAATAACACAAAAATAGAAACAAGTAACAAAGTAGAAAGCCCAAATCAAGAATGCCCAAAATCCAAATTCAATAGAGAGTGGATTAGTAAAACCATACTCAGGGCTAGTCGCTAAATCTGCATAACCTGCGAATTCAGTGAGCGGGAACATGATTAAACCTACATCTAAACCTGATGTAAATAGAATCGCGATAAAGGTAAATTTACGTACTGGTGTTACACCAATACATTGCATATTACCCCAACGGAATAGGATAAATGCGATGGCAGCAAAAACGAATAAGATGCCGATCGAAAGCCAAAGAGTCATTATTTGGCCTCCAAGTGGATAGTGTTGATAAACATAGATAATTCCTTGTTTTATGTTTTAAACGCTACGCCATTATTTTTAAGACAATCTTGCCCTCAAACCTTAAGTATCGTAGTGATAATGCCAATAAATGGCATAGTTAGATGACGATAGTTAAACCCTGAAAAATAACGTAGTTTAATAGGCCATTTGCAATGCTTGCATAGGTTGACCTTACACCTCATCTAAGTGACTCGATGATTTTTATCAACGACCCACAAAGAGTGAAACTGGTTTACAATTAATTGGTTTTTCGTTTTGGCTCTGCTAATCGTTGCTTTTGTTGCCAATCTTCCGCCACTGTCACTTTAGCGTTGCTTGGTGCTAGCATCTTGTTACCTAAAATAATATCTGCTGCACGCTCTGCGACCATAATGGTTGGCGAGTTAAGGTTACCGTTAGGGATAGTTGGGAAAATAGATGAGTCAACAACACGAAGACCTTCGATGCCATGCACCTTAGTTTCTGAGTTAACTACTGCCATTTCATCTTCACCCATTTTGCATGAACAAGAAGGGTGATAAGCACTTTCAACTGAACTTCTTACAAACTCATCGATTTCTTCATCCGTTTGTATAGTTAATCCTGGTTGTATTTCTTCACCACGATATTCATCTAACCCAGGTTGATTAATAATCTCACGTGTTAAACGAACACAAGCTCTAAAGCCTTCAATATCATCTTGATGTGCTAAGTAATTAAATTGTATTTGTGGTGCTGCATGTGGGTCGTTTGAAACAACTTTCACTGCGCCACGACTTTTCGGCTTATTGTGACCAATATGTACTTGGAAACCATGGCCTGCAAACGCTTCTTTACCGTCATAACGCATTGCGGCTGGTAAGAAGTGGTATTGAAGATCTGGCCATTCTAAGCTGGCTTTTGAGCGGATGAATCCACATGATTCAAAATGATTAGTGGCGCCTAAACCTGATTTATTTAAAATCCAACGCATACCAATTAATAGCTTATTCAGTGGATCGATCTTGCCATTCAATGAAATCGGTTTTAAACATTTAAACTGAAAATAAAACTCAAGGTGGTCTTGTAAATTTTCACCTACACCAGGTAATTCATGATGCTGTTCAATACCGGCTTCTTTTAATGTTTCTGCTTTGCCAATACCTGATAACTGAAGAATATGTGGCGAACCAATTGAACCAGCACTGAGTAAGACTTCTTTATTACACAGTACGTCAGTTACTTTATCTTTAACTTGGTAACGGACACCGACTGCTTTTTTATCTTCAAGCAATACTTTGTGTACTAGAGCGTGTGTCACCACTGTTAAGTTGCTTCGCTTCATAGCAGGTCTTAAATAAGCATTTGCAGTAGACCAACGTACACCGTTTTTAACGGTCATGTGCATTGGGCCAAAACCTTCTTGCTGTTCTGCATTGTAGTCAGCTGTTGCTAAATATCCTGCGTCTACACCTGCATCAACAAATGCTTGGTATAGTGGGTTTTTCATGTTGTTACCGTTATTAACGGCTAGTGGACCTGAGTCACCACGGTATTCATTACCGCCAAATGACCAAGTCTCTGCTTTCTTAAAATAAGGTAAGCAATGTGCATAATCCCAGTTTTCAGCGCCAGCTTGTTGCCACTCATCAAAATCACGAGCATGGCCACGAACATAAACCATACCGTTAATTGACGATGAACCGCCCAGTACTTTACCGCGAGGGCAATGCATGCGACGATTATTCAAAAAGGGTTCAGCTTCCGTTTCAAACTGCCAAGCATATTTCTTAGTATTCATCGGGATAGATAATGCAGTCGGCATTTGAATAAAAATGCTCTTATCACTGCCACCCGTTTCTAGTAGTAGTACTTTATTATTAGAATTTTCTGATAAACGGTTTGCTAGCACACAGCCTGCGCTGCCAGCACCCACAATAATATAATCATAGTTTGTTGTAGTCATAGTCATCCTTAAAATGGGCTTTCAAGATTTTGCATACCAACATATACCGCTTTAATTTGGGTATAAGCTTTTAATGTCTCACTGCCGTTTTCGCGGCCAATACCTGACATTTTGTAACCGCCTACTGGCATTTCAGCTGGCGATGCACCATAAGCGTTGATCCAACAAATACCTGCTTGAATTTGATGTATTACACGGTGCGCGCGCGTGATGTCTTGTGTAAATACTGCTGCGGCTAAACCTAGGCGCGTATCATTTGCACGCTTAACCACTTCATCTTCGTCAGTAAAAGTCAGTACAGACATGACAGGACCGAAGATTTCTTCTTTAGTGAGTGTCATTTCATCTGTGCAATCTGTGAAAATAGTAGGCGCTACAAAGAATCCGTTTGGTGCGCTTTCAGGTTGTAATGCTTTACCACCGGTTAATAACGTTGCACCTTCTTTTTTACCGATTTCAATGTACTCGAGCACTTTTTGCTGGTGGTCTTTTGAAATTAATGCACCAAAGTTTGTCTCTGGATTCATTGGATCGCCACAGATAATGTTTTGTTCTGTACGTTCAACTAAACGTTTAATGAATTGAGGGTAGAGTTCTTTTTGAACAAAAACACGCGTACCGTTAGTACAAACCTCACCTTGAGTGTAAAAGTTAGCTAACATCGCTGCAGAAACGGCATTTTCAACATCGGCATCATCAAAAATAATTAATGGTGATTTACCGCCTAACTCCATGGTGACTTCTTTTAATGAACTTGCGGCTGCCGCCATTACTTTTTTACCCGTACCGACTTCACCTGTGAAAGAGACTTTTGCAATATCTTCATTACCGGTTAACCATGCACCCACACGTCCATCACCTTGAACAACATTAAATACACCATCTGGAATACCTGCTTCAGTGAAAATTTCAGCTAAACGCATTGCTCCGCGTGGTGTTTCTTCTGAAGGTTTAAAAATCATCACGTTACCGCAAGCTAAAGCGGGTGCGGCTTTCCAACAAGCAATCTGTAATGGATAGTTCCAAGCACCGATACCTGCGCATATACCTAATGGTTCACGGCGTGTGTAATAGAAGTCGTCACCAACTGTTTGTTGGTTACCTTCAATACTTGGCGCGAGTCCTGCAAAAAATTCGATTGAGTCAGCACCCGTAACGATATCGACTTCGATTGCTTCTTGTAATGGTTTGCCTGTGTCTAAAACTTCACCTGCCGCAAGCTCGTCATTATGTTCACGTAATAACGCAACGGCTTTAAGTAAGATACGGCTACGTTCCATCGCAGTCATTTTTGACCACGTTGCAAATCCTGCTTTTGAACTCGCAATCGCTGCTTGTTGTACCGCTTCAGTTGCTGTTTCTACTAAATAACTAACTTGACCCGTTGCTGGGTTAATGACTTCAAATGTTTCGCCAGTGCCATTAGCAATGTATTGACCATGGACATAATTTTGATAAACGATTAATGATGACATTGATTTTCTCCATACTGAGTAAGAACAGTATTAATAAAGGCTTTAGATAAAATTTGAGCTTGTTTGAATTCTTCTTCCGGTGTTGAGCTTAAAGCGCTACGTAACCAGAAACCGTCAATCACAGCTGCAGTTTGTTTAGCTGCATTAATTGCAGCGGTGTTAGGTAGTAGCTGTTTAAAACAAAAAAGTAGATTGCTATATAAACGCTGACTATTGATATTTTGTAGTCTTGCTAGACCTGGATCATGCATAGCTTGAGACCAAAAGCTTAACCATGTTTTAGTTGCTGCACTCGATCGTTGTAATTCGGTGAAGTTTGCTTCAACGATCATTGATAAACGATCTATTGGAGATAGGTCTTGACCTGATATCCTGCTTAATAATGCTTGTTTTAATTGGTCGAGAAGGTATTTAAGTGCAGCTTCGATTAAGCCTTGTTTACCACCAAAATAATGACTAATAATGCCAGATGACATACCCGCCATTGCACTGATTGTATTGATAGTAGTGTGTTGTAAACCATGGCGTTCTACTGACATTAATGTCGCATCGATCAATTGTTGTTGTCTAACTTCTTTGACCGCTGGTCTCGCCATAGATAACTTCCTTATTATTTTTATTTTTCATAAAACGTTATTAATTGAACGTTCAATTAATAACGATCCTAATGATTAGTGCACTAACTATCAAGTGTTAATTTAAATAGTGTTGATGTTATAAGTTTATTCATTGCTTTAACTAACTTGTTACATTTTGATTGCTTTATTGCTTTCACCCGCTTGTGGTGGGGTGTTTAGATGGGTTTTGTAGAGAGGTGTTTGGCTGATTAGTCTATTGAAAAATAGTTTTAGTCATAACTATTATTAAGTCTCATAACATGAAATTTTACTATATTACTTTGTATTTTTGGTTATTTTTTACTTTAAAAAGCAAGGAGACATTATTTTTTAATGAATATAGCCAAATAGAGATCTTGGTACATCTTATGAAAAAGTTTTATTCCTTTCTCCATAATGCTTGCTCATTTTAGTTTTATAGTCTTTTAACTGGAAATAAAATTCATTTAATGAAATTGAGACGATGATGATAAAAATTAAAATGATAGTTGGGCTTTTTCTATTGAATACAATGTTAATTAATACCGTTAATGCAGAGGATTTATTGACGGCTACTATCATTGGATCGGGTTCACCTAAATATAATGAAAATAGGGCGAGTGCGAGTGTATTAGTTAGTGCAGGAAAAACTAAGATTCTTGTCGATATGGGGAATGGTACTCAGGCTAACTTACATCGTTTAGGTATTAAAGTTCGTGATTTATCAAGTCTATTTTTTACTCATCATCACCTTGATCATAATGAAGAATTTGTACCTATTTTAATCAACGCTTTAATGGGACGTAATAACTTCAACGTTGTTGGTCCAGCTAATACTATTAAATTGACTGAGACAAACTTAGACCTTTACCAAGAGGATATAGAGTACCGTTTGGGTAAGACTCAACGAACACTTGCTGATCGTAAAAAAGCATTTGATGTTAAAGATATACAAGGCGGTGAATCATTTAAAGTGGGTGATATTAAAGTGAGCACAGTAGAGGTGCCGCATACTATTCAGACTATTGCTTATCGTTTTGATTACAAAGGACAGTCTATTGTGATTACAGGCGACCTTACTTATTCAGAAAAATTACCCAAGCTAGCTAAGAATGCTGATTTTATGATAATCGATTCTGGTGGCATGGTGATGCAAAACGCTAATGGTAAACAAAACAACGCGAAAAAAAGACAAGGTAACAATGACGGTAAAAAAGCTAAAAGTACACGTCAACGTGCACATCTAGACTTAGCTGATTCAAGTAAAATGGCTCAATTATCAGATGTTAAAAATTTGGTTTATACCCATTTTAATACCGGCAATGTGGATCAAGAAGCGAGTTTGAAAGTCATTCAAAAAAACTACGCTGGTCATGTTATTTTTGGCGAAGACTTGATGGTGCTTCATCATCAAAATAGTAGCATTCAAAATAGTAGCATTCAAAATAGTACAGTTGCATCAAACTCCAACAAAGAAACTTATATCTACCAGGTGGTTGATACAGCGCAAACTACGTTTTATAGCAATAATAGTGTGATCGCAGATCCTAGCGAAAGAGAGCGTTTCTTCGGGCAAGATGCCAGTTTTATCATTAATAGTCCTTCTTACACGAACAATAATGACGGTACGATTACAGATAACGTAACGCAACTAATGTGGCAACAAAGGTTAACTAAAAAACTATCTTATCAAGAAGCATTAGAAGCAGTTAAAGGCTTTAACTTAGGGGGGCATAGTGATTGGCGTATCGCTAATGTTAAAGAGCTTTATTCTTTAATTCAATTTACTGGCTCAGTTAAAGGTGAGTCTGCGATTACACCGTTTATCGATACTGATTACTTTCAACAACCATTAGGTGATGTAAACCAAGGGGAGCGAGAAATTGATGCTCAAGTGTGGAGTAGCACTGAATATGTATCAACAACGATGAAAGGGGATAAAACAGTGTTTGGTGTTAACTTTGTTGATGGCCGTATTAAAGGCTATCCAAAGTTTAACCCTCGTACCAAAGAGCCTAATAAAATGTACTTTAGGTTTGTGAGAGGTAATGAAGGCTACGGTGAAAATCACTTTGTTGATAACAATGATGGCACTATTACAGATACCGCAACGGGCTTAATGTGGCAAACCGCAGATAGCGATAAAGGTATGAATTGGCAAGATGCTTTAACATATTCTAATAACCTAACATTAGGCGGGCATGACGATTGGCGATTACCTAATGCCAAAGAACTACAAAGTATTGTTGATTATAGTCGCTCGCCAGCAACCTCGAACTCTGCTGCTATTGATTCAGTATTTAAAGCATCTACTATTAAAAATGAAGCTGGAGAAAAGGATTATCCATATTATTGGAGTTCAACGACTCACCTTGATGGGCCGGTTCCTGAGAAAAATGCAGTCTATATTGCTTTTGGAAAGTCGTTAGGACAAATGCGAGGCAGCATCATGGATGTTCATGGTGCAGGTGCTCAGCGAAGTGACTCTAAAACAGGCGAAGCGATGTCTAGAGGGCCGCAAGGCGATATGATTAGAGTAAATAACTATGTACGCAGTGTCAGGGGAGGTGTAATCGATGCTTCTGTCCAAGTATCTGAAAAAACAGTTCATACCTACTCTAAGCGTAGTGGTTCTATCAGTAATACTTTACCTAATGATTCTTCAGTAAGAGCTGATTCAATAAAGAATGAAAGACCTAAAAATAATTCGAATAACCGTAAAATGAAATTTATTGAGAGATTCGATAAAGACCATGATAATAAAGTATCAATGGAAGAGTTTAAAGGGAGGGCTAAGCGTTTTCAGTCTCTTGACCAAAATAGAGATGGTTATATTACTGTGAATGAAGCACCGACAGGGCCTCCAAAATAAAACGTTTTTCAATATAAAGTGACGGCTATCTTATGCTTCTTTGTAAATTGAACCTTAACAAAAAATCAGTATTAGGAAGTATAATTTTTATTATGCTCTCCTAATAATTAACTCCTTCCCTTGTGCTTGTTTATGGGGCCAATCCTACAGGTAACCCTTCCGTTGATATCCTAGCTTTAATCTCTATTGGTTTCTTAATTTATTGCCCTGTGATGTTAATTGGTTTATACACACTTGAACTTGCACCTAAAAAAGTAGCGGATACTGCCGCGGGATTAACCGGCCTATTTGGGTATCTTGGTGGTGCCGTCGCAGCCAATGCCTAATTAGGTTACACTGTTGATCACTTTGGATGGAATGGTGGCTTCCTTGTCATTATTCTTTCATGTGCTTTATCTATACTGTTTTTTATCTTAGCGATGTTTGGCGAGAATAAGATATATAAACAACGCAAAATAGATCAAGAGAATGCAAAAGAAGCCTAAGGGTAAACTGATGCATTAATATCTTGATTGAACAAAGCCTGTATTGAGTTATTTATACTTAATCCAGGCTTTATTTTTAGCTATCTCAATATGTTTAACATCAGGAAAACGAATCATAAAATTTATTAAATCATTTATTAAATAAGTTATTAAACTATAAGGGTTAATTAAACTATGTTTACACAATTACCAAGTCTAAAAAAACTGTTATTAGGTATTGTTATCTCATTACCTATCGCTAGTTATACCTATGCAGATAAAATCGTTGTGGCGCATCGTGGTGCAAGCGGTTATTTACCAGAGCATTCTATGGCAGCTAAATCAATGGCCTATGCAATGGGTGTTGATTACATCGAGCAAGATGTAGTGATGACAAAAGATGATAAGTTAGTGGTACTACATGACCACTATTTAGATCGCGTAACAAATGTGGCTGATGTTTACCCTGATCGTAAGCGTGAAGATGGTCGATACTATGCGATTGATTTTACGTTCGCTGAAATCGAAAAGCTGGAAATGACTGAAGCATTCAATGTTAAAGAAGGTAAAAAATCAGCTGATTATCCAGCACGTTTTCCGCTTGGTCAATCTCACTTTCAAGTACATACTTTAGAAAATGAAATAGAATTAATTCAAGGGTTAAATGCTAGTACTGGTCATGATATTGGTCTTTATCTTGAAATAAAAGCGCCTTGGTTCCATCGTCATGAAGGTAAAGATATTAGTACTGCCGTATTAAAAGTACTTAAAAAATATGATTACACCGATAAGTCTTCTCGCGTCTATCTTCAGTCATTTGATACTAATGAATTGAAGCGTATTAAAACTGAATTAATGCCTAAATTAGCAATGGATATAAAGCTAGTACAGTTAATGGCTGAAACGAGCTGGGGCGAAACAAAGGAATATGTAGACGGTAAACCGGTCGATTATAATTATGATTGGATGTTTAAGCCTGGTGCAATGAAAGAAATTGCAACCTATGCAGATGGTGTTGGTCCATGGAAACCAATGGTAGTGGCACCTGAATCAACTAAAGGGCACCTTGTTTTCACTTCTCTGGTTAAAGATGCACATCAAGCGGGTATGCAAGTACACCCGTACACCTTTAGATTAGATGAAGGTAGAATTCCTCAATATGCAGAAAACTTCGAAGATTTGTTAGATATTTTCTACAACAAAGCGGGTGTTGATGGTGTATTTACAGATTTTCCAGATCGCGCCGTTAACTTCTTAAAAGAAAATAAGCAGTAAACTAAAGCGTGCGTATTTTAAAGATAGCAATCGCTTAAGATATTAAGTGATTGCTATCTATTCACTGAGTTTATTACTTAGCTTCCAATACATTTTTAGCCTGTAGAATACCTCTCGTTCTTCTTTTTCGGCTCACCTAATTACCCCCTTTGATTATTAATAACTGAAGCTGCATTTATTCTAATGTATTAAAAGTAGATAGGGCGGTGAAAACGAGTTAACTGCTGACAATGGTTGCGGTAGTCAATTAATAGGAATGGATAATGTCATCGTTACACCGCATGTTGGATTCTTATCTAAGCAATCATTATTAGATGCTAGAAGGGTAGCACTTGAACAGATAGTGACTAGGTTGGTTAAAGGGACTCGTCCTGATATGGCACGAAACAAAGAGATGTTAGCGGTAAGGTAAATAACCTCAGTTCTGGATAAGCAAAACGATACAACACCTCTATTTGCGCGAATTTCTACGTTAAATTATTTCTCAATAACCCGTTATTGCTTCAATAATTAGTCTTGAACTACGCAAAACTAACGGCACTGACTAGTAAAAAATAGTACCTTATGATGTTAAATATAATCAACTTCCATTAACCAGCATTGAGGTGAAATAATGAAATGATTATACTCAAGTTTTGCTTTGTATAATCATTTCACTGAGCCAAAATATTTATAACATCAACATCATATAACGTTATGGTGTTGTTTTTACTGAGGTGACTTCATACGGGATATCATGTTCTTTTAGAATCGCTACAATTTCATCTGGCGGCGGTAAATCGGTTATTAACATATCTAATTCACTGATGTTACCTAAGTTTACCATGGCATTACGGCCAAATTTTGTATGATCCACAGCAAGATAAATACTGCGACTATTTTCTATAATAGCTTGTTTAACGCGTACTTCATGATAATCAAAGTCTAATAATGAACCGTCGTAATCAATGCCACTAATCCCTAAAATACCGAAATCTAAACGGAATTGTTTGATGAAGTCTAACGTCGCTTCTCCAACAATACCACCATCTCTATTACGTACTTCACCGCCGGCTAAGATAACTTTGAAATCTTTATTACCCATTAAAATACCCGCCACGTTAATGTTGTTAGTCACAACACGTAGACCTTTGTGGTTTTTAACGAGTTCTTTAGCAATTGATTCTGGGGTGGTACCGATATCAATAAATAAGGTTGCACCGTTAGGAATGTATTTAACTAGCGCTTCTGCAATAGAGTCTTTCTCATTTAATTGCATTACTTTACGTGCGCTATAAGAGGTATTAACAGAACTTTGTTGTGTTGTTGCTCCGCCATGGTGACGACGAATCTTATTTTCACCTGCAAGTTCATTGAGATCTCGGCGAATAGTCTGAGGGCTGACCTTAAAGTGCTCAACAAGACTATCAGTACTAACATATCCATTTTTTTGTACTAGGTTGACAATTTCTTGGTGCCTGGTTGTCTGTTTCACTAAATATTACTCCTTGTCTTTCTGCCGAAATGTAATAAATCAAGTTTACTGCGACTAAAACGAATAGCAAGAAATTACAATTTTTTTGAGTGGTAAGTAGTATTTTAGTTTCGATTATCAACAAGTTGTATCATTTATCTTCATTTTGTTAATGTTTTTTGAGCATTAGGAAAGGCATAGTATCGAAAAAGAGCATCCTAGAGATGCTCTTTTATATTGGTTTAGGTTACTTAATAACTGAACAGTATAGAAGCGTTAAGTCATTATTGGATATTTATGGTGTATCTTCGTTATTTTCATTATGAAGATCTGCCCAGACCATTGCACACTTAACGGCACGTTTCCAACCGTTGTAACGTTGTTGACGTTTTTCTTGTACTGCTTTAGGTTCGAAAGAGCGTTCAATTGTTGCTTTATTAGATAGTTCTTCTAACCCGTCCCAGTATCCAACGGCAATGCCGGCAAGGTAAGCAGCGCCTAATGCTGTCATTTCAGTCACTGCTGGTCGATGAACAGCGGTATTTAGCACGTCAGACTGGAACTGCATTAAAAAGTTATTCGCAACAGCACCACCATCAACACGTAATGACGCTAATTGAATATTTGAATCTGCTTGCATTGCATCAAGTACATCACGTGTTTGGTAAGCAATACTTTCCAATGTTGCACGAATAATATGGTTGGAATTAGTACCGCGTGTTAGACCAACAATTGTGCCACGAGCATACGGGTCCCAGTAAGGAGCACCTAAACCAGTAAAAGCTGGGACAACATAAACGCCATTTGATGAATCAACTTTAGTAGCAAAGTACTCTGAGTCTTTTGCATCTGAGATTAATTTCATTTCATCACGAAGCCATTGAATTGAAGCACCACCCATGAATACTGCACCTTCTAGTGCGTAAGTTGCCTCACCTCTAGGACCACAAGCTATTGTTGTTAATAGGCCATGTGTGGATGTTATTTTTTCTTTACCTGTATTCATTAACAAGAAACAACCTGTACCGTAAGTGTTTTTTGCTTGGCCTTTTTCTACACACATGTGTCCGTATAATGCAGCTTGTTGGTCACCAGCAATACCTGCAATAGGGATACGTGTTCCACCTTTACCACCAATGTTCGTTTTACCGTAAACTTCTGAAGAGCTTTTCACTTCAGCCATCATTGATCTTGGAATACCAAAATCTTTTAATAGTTTGTCATCCCACTCTAATGTGTTGATGTTGAATAACATAGTACGTGATGCATTGGTGTAATCAGTGACGTGTACTTTTCCTTGCGTCATTTTCCAAATTAACCAAGTATCAACGGTACCAAATAATAATTTTCCAGCTTCAGCGTCTTCACGAGCGCCTTCTACGTTGTCGAGTATCCATTTAATTTTGGTGCCTGAGAAATATGGGTCAAGCATTAAGCCTGTATTTTCACGTACGTATTCTTCTAAACCTTGTGCTTTTAGTTCTTCACAGATACTTGCCGTACGGCGACACTGCCATACAATCGCATTATAAACTGGCTTACCTGTTTCTTTGTTCCATACAATCGCAGTTTCACGTTGGTTAGTGATACCAATAGCAGCAACCTGATCACTGCGAATACTTGCTTTTGCTAATGCTTCAGTTAATACGCCACTTTGTGTTGCATAAATTTCCATTGGGTCATGCTCTACCCATCCTGAATGTGGGTAAATTTGCGTAAATTCACGCTGAGAAACACTGACGATATTGGCATCATGATCAAGGATCACTGCGCGAGAACTTGTTGTGCCTGAATCAAGTGCCACAATATATTTTTTATCTGTCATTACATTTTCCTCTTTGTTTAATATTGAGCGGATAACTCCGCTCTTTTAAAATATTGTTGGTTATTTGTTTATATTCATTAATTTTTTAATCACATTCATTTGGAATTGTGCAGCCGTGGCCTGTTTCAGGTAAGTATGGAGAAATCACTTTAGGGTATATCCACGCCCCAAAACATGCACCGAAGATTGGCGCTAATATTGGAACAATAAAGTAAGGAATTTCTTTTGCACCTGTTAAGGCAAAGTCCCATCCTGCTAGGTAAGCAAATAATTTAGGGCCAAAGTCACGCGCTGGGTTCATTGCAAAGCCGGTTAATGGACCTAATGAACCACCGATCACTGCGATTAAGACGCCGATTAAAATTGGATTTAATGCGCCGCGCGGAGCACCATTATTTTCATCACCAAGTGCTAAAATTACAAACATCAATACTGCTGTGATAACAAATTCTACTGAAAATGCACCAAACATTGATAGTGATGGATGAGGGTAAGTTGAAAATATGCCAGCGGTTGATAAAGCAGCTTCACTGCTGCGTAAGAATCCATGTGCTATTTCGTAATCTGTGAATAGGTTACTGTAAAGCGCGTAAATTAAAGCTGCTGAGCAGAATGCACCTAGCAGTTGCGATATAATATAAGGCAATACTTTTTCTTTACCAAAACCATGAAATAAAGCTAACGCAATCGTTACTGCTGGATTAATGTGCGCGCCAGAAACACCTGCAGTACAGTAAATCGCAATCGCGACCCCCATTCCCCACATGATGCTAATTTCCCACTGTCCAAAACTGGCACCTGCTAATACCAATGCAGCGACACACCCAACACCAAAAAATATTAATAGGGCTGTACCTATAAATTCTGCGATGCATTTACCGAGTAACGAATGTTGTTTATTCATGTTTATTCCCTTTTATTGTACTACTAATCATGTTCGATTTAATGTGCACAAAGATACTTATCATTAACAATTTAGCTACATAAAAGGTTTTATTTTGAGCGTTCGGTCATGTTTTGTATTTAATCGAGCATTTGTATTATTTTTGGTTCGATATCGAGGGTTTTTTGTGATGTAAAGAGTAAATGTTTATTAAGCGCTAACAGCTCTAATTTTTGTTCTGTTATTTATCAAAAATGTTATCTAAATAAGGTAGAAAAAAGAATGGTCGGAGGTGAAGTGAGGATAAGCTTTGTTTATTCATTCAATTAAATTATTGGTATAGAACGATGAACATTTATCGATGAAATGAATGTTCATATACGCCTATTGTTTTTCTAAATTAACAAAAACGAAGATTATTTTATTCATTATTGAATTAGGTTCATTTCATGTGGATCATATTAAAGCGTCTAACATTGGCCATCGTAAGGAATTTTTGCAGTGATGGTTTGACCATTCTCGCCAGGGAACTTGGTGAACATGGCTTTCAATAGTTCATTGAATACACCTGCAACAACACCACATTCACCAATGCTTTTTACTCTAGATTCATATACTTTTTTAGCGTTATCCTCTGATCCACTTTTTAATGATACTGCTTCTACGATATCCAGAGCAAGAGCGCGGTTATAAGTGGTGATTGAACTCGTTGAAGTACCTACAACTCTACGGTGGTAACTAGGCATTGAGTAACGGTGTTTAGGGTTGGCTAATCTACCACCATGAAGCGCATTTGGAGAACTAAATATAGGCGTGGAAATAATTGAAGTTTCACCCTCATCGATTCCATAAGCAACAATAGCAATGTATTCCGCAGTGTCAGAGTTTGCTGCAATGGAGTAACCTGATAAGCGTAACTTCTCTTCTATTTTTTGCTTATAGTGAGCAAATTCTAATGAATTACTGTTTTCAATATCTGCTGGGATAACAACGATACTGCCAGAACTTGTAAATTCTGGTGTATAAAAAGTAGTGGTGGTGGTATTGATTTTAGTCATGCTACAAGCGGTGATAAACGTAACGAATAAAAGAAGAATGCTTAATTTTAAATGTTTCATGTTAAATCCTTATTGCGCCGTTAAGTTAAACTGAATCGATACAAATTTGAATAAATAGTGATGTTATTTAGCAAGTTAAATTTTTTTGGATCACCAATAATCAGTGTTATGTTTTCTATTACTGTTTATATAACTGTTTTTAATGATTATTTTTATTGGTTTGAATATGAAAAAGCTATATTACACAAGGCTATTTTGTACTTATAACATAAAGTATTAGGAAGGAATAGATGCTCTATAAAATTGAAATAATCACTTACTATTTGAGTCTAATAGTGATTAATTGAAATGTGTTTGTCCATTAAACATCATGCTTATTAAGCCTTCTCGTAGAGCACCATTAGAGCGTTGCATTGCATTGATATTTAACGACTCGAAAATCGCTATTAAAATAGCTAAACCACTTGCAAAAACAGGAACTCGAGATTCTTCTAATCCAATAATATTGAGTGTTTTAATTGACTGACATTGTATGCATTGTTGTTTGATTTGTTGTAACAATTCAATGGACAAATGATGGCTTAATTGTTGTGCTTGATTGATTTCATTGACGGCTTGAATGGTACCTGATGCACCCAAAGTTAGTTCCCAATCAAAGCTAACATATTGCGCTTTAACGGTTGAAATAACTTGCCTTGCGGCATTAACTGCATTGTTGAAGTTATATTCATTAAGTAGGTCGTCCGCAAAATAATGACTTAGCCAAGTCACACAGCCTATGTTTAAACTATTCGCAATATGAACTTTGTTGCCTTGTCCTAAAACCAATTCAGTGCTGGCGCCTCCAATGTCTAATACTAATAATTCTTTATCTGTATTTTCGGTAAAAGAAACACCTTTGAAAATAGTTTCTGCTTCTTGAATACCAGAAATAAGGTTGATGGGATGTTGTAATATCTTTTCAGCTTTGCTTAAAAACTGTTGATTGTTAACGGCCATCCTTAATGCTGCGGTCGCTGTGATGAGAATACAAACTGGTTGGATTTGATCTAGCAACAATCTAAAGCTTTCTAAACAAGCCCAGCCTTTTTCCATTGTTGCTTGATCGAGTTGTTTATCACCATTTAAGCCAGCTGCTAAGCGTACTTTTTGCTTATGCTTTGATACAACGTTAAAACCATCCCCTTGCTTAACAACTGTCAGCATATGGAAGCTATTGGAGCCTAAATCAATAATGGTATAACGCGCTGCTGTCATATTATCTTTTATGTGACCTATGGTAATTATCTTTACGAGTATTGTTCGAATGTACTTTATATTTAGTGACTTTCATTACTGGTAAAGAATCTAATAAAGAGTCTTTATCATATTCGCTAACCGGAATGTTATGTTTAATATACTCTTCAATACCAGGTAAATTAAAGACATATTTTTCACAAGCCAAACTAATTGCTAATCCTTTTTCACCAGCACGGCCTGTTCGGCCAATACGATGTACGTAATCTTCGCAATCATCTGGTAAATCAAAATTGAATACGTGTGATACTTTTGGAATATGTAAACCACGTGCTGCCACGTCAGTTGCGATTAGAATATCAATTTCACCTTGAGTGAATTGCTCTAAAATATGCTCACGTTTCTTCTGTGGAACATCACCCGTTAATAAGCCAGCACGATGTCCGTCACCTGCTAAATAACCCCATACTTTTTCACAAGCATGTTTAGTGTTAGCAAATACAATGGCTTTCTCTGGCCACTCATCTTCCATCAGACTCAGTAATAACAACATTTTATCTTCGTTCGAAGGGTAAAAAAGCTCTTCGGTAATATTGGCTGAAGTCATTACTTCAGGTTCAATTTGCACATGCTCAGGGCTATTCATATGTTCAAATGCAAGTTCTTGTACTTTATGTGACAAGGTTGCAGAGAATAATAAATTCAAACGTTGCTCAGCAGCAGGCATACGACGGAATAAATAACGAATATCTTTAATAAAGCCTAAATCGAACATACGATCCGCTTCGTCTAAGACAACACTTTGTATTGAATCTAAATTAATGACACCTTGTTTAACGAAGTCGATAATACGCCCCGTGGTACCAATTAATATATCAACACCTTTTTCTAGTTTATTTTGTTGAATTTCAACTTTCTCGCCCCCATATGCTAAACCAAGGCGCAAAGATGTTGATTTCGAAAGAGTGATGGCATCTTTATGTATTTGAATCGCAAGTTCACGTGTAGGTGCTAAAATAATAGCTCTAGGCTGATTCTTACGACGATTTTCAGGTACATCGTTAGTTAATAGGTGATGGAAAACGGCAGGTAAAAATGCCAAAGTCTTGCCTGTACCCGTTTGAGCTTGGCCTGCAATATCCTTACCTTGTAAGGTAATTGGCAGTGACAAAGCTTGAATCGGCGTACAGTATTCAAAACCTATAGCAGTTAAACCTGAAAGTAGACTTGGCTCTAGAGGCAAGTCTGAAAATTTTGTTTGAGTTAGGTGTGTTTTATTCATTTGCAGAGCATAGCAGTTTATACTTGCAATAAATATTGAGATCGATTCAAATATCAAAAAATATATTTTACCAGTGAGCATGTTATAATAACTTTCTACTAGTAAATCTTTTCTGGAGATAAAAATGAGCGAAAATATCGTAACTTTAAGTGATGCAAGTTTTGACACTGATGTCGTAAATGCAGCTGGTCCTGTTTTAGTGGACTTTTGGGCTGAATGGTGTGGTCCTTGTAAAATGATTGCACCCATTTTAAGCGAAGTCGCTGTTGAATATGCAGGTAAAGTAACTGTTGGTAAGTTAAATATCGATCAAAACAGTGAAACACCACCAAAATTTGGTATTCGTGGTATCCCAACTTTATTATTATTTAAAGATGGAAAAGTTGCAGCAACTAAGGTTGGCGCACTTTCTAAATCACAACTTACAGAGTTTTTAGACGCTAACGTTTAAATATTCTTCTCAGAATGAGGTTAAGTTAATCTAGCTTAATCTTCATTCTGGACAGTTCCAATTATTAATGCTACCTTTACGCTCAAATTATGAGCAATTCATATTTAAGCTATTCAAACACACGTTATCTACCCATTTAATCCATATTAAAACATCAAAAGAATTATGAATCTAACCGAATTAAAAAATACTCCCGTTCCTGAGCTTGTTGAGCTTGGAAGTTCTATGGGGCTTGAAAATTTAGCCCGCCTTAGAAAACAAGATATTATCTTCGCAATATTAAAAGCCCATGCTAAAAGTGGTGCTGATATTTTCGGTGCTGGTGTTTTAGAAATTTTACAAGATGGCTTTGGCTTTTTACGTAGCTCGGATAGTTCTTATCTAGCTGGCCCAGATGATATCTATATTTCTCCTAGTCAAATTCGTCGTTTTAACTTACGAACTGGCGATAGTGTTGAAGGTAAAATAAGACCGCCTAAAGAAGGCGAACGTTATTTTGCATTGCTGAAAATTATGCAAGTCAATTTTGACAAGCCAGAAAGCTCCCGCAATAAAATCTTATTTGAAAACTTAACGCCTATCCATCCTGATGAGCGTTTCCGTTTAGAGAATGGTAGCGGTAGTACAGAAGATATTACAGCACGTATTTTAGATTTAGTTTCTCCGATTGGTAAAGGCCAACGTGGATTGATAGTTGCACCGCCAAAAGCCGGTAAAACTATGCTATTGCAGAATATCGCACAAAGTATTTCGATTAATTACCCTGATGCTGAACTGATTGTTTTATTAATCGATGAGCGTCCGGAAGAAGTAACAGAAATGCGTCGTTTGGTACGTGGTGAAGTAGTGGCATCAACATTTGATGAGCCTGCTAGCCGACACGTACAAGTAGCTGAAATGGTTATCGAAAAAGCAAAACGTCTTGTAGAGCATAAAAAAGATGTGGTTATTTTGCTAGATTCGATCACTCGTTTAGCTCGTGCATACAACACCGTGATCCCAAGTTCAGGTAAAGTACTAACAGGTGGTGTTGATGCAAATGCATTACATCGTCCTAAACGTTTCTTTGGTGCTGCCCGTAATGTAGAAGAAGGGGGTAGTTTAACTATTCTGGCTACTGCACTTATCGATACAGGTTCTAAAATGGATGAAGTTATCTATGAAGAATTTAAAGGTACAGGTAACTCTGAGATTCATCTAAACCGTAAATTAGCTGAAAAACGTGTTTACCCTGCGATTGATATTACGCGTTCAGGTACTCGTCGTGAAGAGTTACTGACTAAAGCTGATGAATTACAACGTATGTGGATTTTACGTAAGATTGTTCATCCAATGGGTGAAATCGGCGCAACAGAATTCATGATCGATAAGCTAGGTCTAAGTAAAACTAACGATAGCTTCTTTGATGCAATGAAAAATCAAAAATCAAAATAATTAATTTTGTTTTATTGAATAATAACGCTACTTAGGTAGCGTTTTTTTTACTTTAAATTTTATCTTGTGCGCTTAATTAAGCAATATCGAGCAACGATTGAGTTGAATTACTCTTATTCTTCTATTCAATTAAGACATTATTCATTTTAATCAGTAAACTTGATCAGTTATTGACTCTCTTTCGTATTAATTTCAGATAATGACTCAATATAACAAGATGTAACCGTTCAACATAATAAGCAGGTGAATATGAAGTTTGATGATTTGCGTGATTTTTTAAATCAGCTAGAAGAAAAAGGGCTATTAAAGCGTATTAGCCAAGAAATAGATCCGAATTTAGAAATGACTGAAATATCCGACCGTACTCTACGTGCTGGCGGACCTGCATTATTATTTGAAAACCCCAAAGGTTACACAACACCTGTCTTAACCAACCTCTTTGGCACTACTGAACGTGTTGCACTCGCGATGGGCAAAAAGAAAGTCAGTGAGTTACGTGAAGTAGGAGAGTGGCTTGCTTATTTAAAAGAGCCTGAGCCGCCTAAAGGCCTTAAGGCAATGTGGGAAAAGCTGCCTATTTTCAAACAAGTTTTAAATATGCCCACCAAAAAGGTAAGTTCACCTGCTTGCCAAGAAGTTGTTATGGAAGGTGACGAAGTCGATTTAACTAAATTACCTATTATGAAATGTTGGCCTGGTGATGTTGCTCCGTTAATTACTTGGGGATTAACCATTACCAGAGGACCGTATAAAAAGCGTCAAAATTTAGGTATTTATCGTCAACAACTAATTTCCAAAAATAAAATTATCATGCGTTGGTTATCACATCGCGGTGGAGCCATTGATTTTCGTGAATGGCAAGAAGCAAATCCAGGTAAACCATTTCCTGTCAGTGTCGCGTTAGGTGCTGATCCAGCGACTATTTTAGGTGCAGTAACGCCTGTGCCAGATACGTTGTCAGAATATGCTTTTGCAGGCCTATTACGTGGTTCTCGTACTAAAGTTGCAACCTGTTTAAGTAATGATTTAGATGTTCCGGCTACGGCTGAAATGATTTTAGAAGGTTACTTGATGCCTGGTGAAGAAGCACCAGAAGGACCTTATGGTGACCATACTGGTTATTATAATGAAGTAGATGATTTTCAAGTGATGACAGTAACTCATGTTACTACAAGAAAAGATCCCATTTATCATAGTACTTATACAGGGCGTCCACCTGATGAACCAGCGATTCTTGGTGTGGCATTAAATGAAGTATTTGTGCCTATTATTAAAAAACAATTTCCTGAAATTGTTGATTTCTATTTACCGCCAGAAGGTTGTTCGTACCGAATGGCCGTGGTATCGATGAAGAAAAGCTATCCTGGTCATGCGAAAAGGGTGATGTTAGGTATTTGGTCTTTCTTACGTCAGTTTATGTACACTAAATTTATTATTGTGTGTGATGATGATGTTAACGTTCGTGATTGGAATGATGTTATGTGGGCCGTTACAACGCGCATGGATCCAAGCCGTGATACCACATTAATTGATAATACTCCTATCGATTACCTAGACTTTGCTTCACCAGTCTCAGGTTTAGGCTCAAAAATGGGGCTAGATGCCACCAATAAATGGCCAGGTGAAACAACGCGTGAGTGGGGAACCCCTATTGTCATGGATGAAAAAGTAAAAGAAAAAATAGATGACCTTTGGAATGAGTTAGATATTTTGTCATAATATAAAGGGATTGAATTGGTTAGTCTTAGCCATTCAATCCTATTTTAAGTCATATTTTTCGCCAAAAAATAAAGAGAAAAGAATGTCACAAATTACTTGTAATGTAGCGTCAATTGAAAAATTAAATGCGTTTTTGTACCGTATATTTTTAGCCCCAACCAGTGTTGTTTCTTTTAAAGCGGGACAGTATGTATCAGTGATCATGGGTGAAGGAGATAAACGTCATTTTTCGATTGCGAATACACCTTCAAGTGATTTAATTGAGTTGCACATTGGTGCTACTGAAGATAATAAATATGCAATGCAAGTGGTTGAAAAAATGCAATCAGGCGAACCATTAGAGGTTGAAATTGCTAATGGTGCTGCTTATTTACGTGAGTCTTCAACTCGTCCAATTATTTTAATGGCAGGTGGAACGGGTTTCTCTTATGTAAAATCTATATTAGAACAAATTGTTGAGTCTGAATTAAAGAACCCAGTTTACCTTTATTGGGGAGTTAAGGAGTACTCACACTTTTACTTTGAAGAGCAAGCTATCAATTGGTCTATTGAACATCAAAATATTCATTTTCATCCTGTTGTTGAATTGCCTGAAGCGTTTTGGCAAGGTAAAAAAGGTTATGTTCATCAGGCTGTATTAGATGAATTTAGTGACTTATCTGAATTTGATATCTATATTGTAGGTCGTTTTGAAATGGCAAAAATTGCACGTGAAGATTTCATTAAACAAGGTGCTTTAATCGATAACATATACGGCGATGCGTTTGCATTTATTTAATACTTGATTAAATGATAAAATTAACTTCTGTTTTATCATTTTTTTGAATACTTACTCTTAGGTTTCAATCATTTCATGGTCAATAAATTACTCTCTAAAGCAACCAATATGGAACAGTTATTTCTTCGTTTCTTAGTTGGTAAAAGTAAAATATATAAAGAAGATGATTATAATGATGGCCTCAATGAAAAAGAAGAAAATAACCAAGATTTAAACCCTGAGCAAGAAAATGGTTGGAATCAGCGGATTTTATTGAGCGTTGAGAAAGAACGTAAAATGAGGGTGTTAGAGGAAAAAAAATTAGAAGAAAGGCGTAAAGCCTTATTAATAAGTCGCTTTCAAAGGTCGTTATTAACGACAGTCAACGCAAAGCTAACAAAGACACAAACGATAATATCTGAACATTTACAGATGCATAAAGAGTGCATTGAATTATTAACTACCTTAATCGTTAAAGATACACGTTACTCGGTCTTAGCTGAATTATTAGATCGTAATCCACATGCTCGGAATCATGTTATTGGTCTCGTTTCCAATCAAGATTTTATGGGGCGATTAGGCAGATCAAACCGTATTGTTCATGATATTCAAACCGCAGTAGGTATGATTGGTATTAATGGATTACGTTATTTAATTCCTGCATTGATGTTTAAACGTCGTATTAATATTTATAACCAGCATAATCGTTTGTTTACTAGAAAATTATGGCGTTATCAATTGACCTTGGGCCAAGCTTGTACTTCATTAATGTTAGAAGAGGATTATCATCGCCCTTATGAAGGACAAATGTTATCGGCAATGCTTAACTTTGCCTATACTGCTTCTTTTAATGAATACTTAGCCTCATTTGACCATGTTCGTACTGATATGATTATGGCTGCTCGTAAGCAAGATCAAGGAAAGGTACATGATTTTTTTTACGAACTGAGTTCTGATCTTGCTTCATTACAATCGTTATTGATCACTAAATCGGATTTAATGATGAGCATAGCGCTTGCTACTCCAGTATTCTCTAAAGACTTTCCTCATTTGATAGTTGCATTGACAGAAGAAGTGAAAGGTATTGAATTTGATAAACGTACGCAATTAGGAAAAATCCTATTCAAAGCTGTATATTTCGCAAAGTACGAACAACTTCGTGCTGCTCGTTTATTCAAAGGTGAATGGTTAGCTGATTATTTGAAAACAGCTCACATTGATCAAGCAGCTTTTCAGCTGTTATCTAAGCAAGAGTTATTTCGATTTAAACCTGATTGGTAGAACTCGCGAATATGCTCGCTGAAATAGCTAAAAGCATGTAAAATATGTCATCCATTTTATAGAGAATTAAAACATGCCAAGTAACATTGATAAATTTAGTGATATTCGCCCTTATAATGATGAAGAGATACAGCCAGCTATCAAACGCGTCATTAATAGCGAAGAGTTTATCGATGCAATATTAAGCTTTCGTTTTTCTAAACTATCTAAGTTTTTAGGTTTTGTACTTAAACCGTTAATTCGCCGTTATTTTTTATATAAATGGGGCAATATTGATAGCATTGATAAAATGCAGAAAGTAATGGGTCATTATGTTCAACAGATGATCGACTCTACAACCACTAAATTCACTTATTCAGGCTTAGAAAACCTAGATCCTAACCAAAGCTACTTGTACGTTTCAAATCACCGTGATATCGCTATGGACCCCTCTTTTGTCAACTGGGCTTTATATTCAGAGAATTTTAAAACGGTACGTATTGCAATTGGTGATAACTTACTGAGTAAACCTTTTGTTTCTGACTTAATGCGTATGAATAAAAGTTTTATCGTTAAACGTTCTGTTACTGGTGTTCGTGAGATGATGAAATCGTTATTACATTTATCTGATTATATTTGTAGTTCATTAAAAGAAGACAGTAGTATTTGGATTGCACAAAAAGAAGGGCGTGCAAAAGACGGTTTTGATAAAACAGATCCTGCGATTATTAAAATGTTTTATGTGAACGGTAAAAAGCAAAAAATCCCATTTACAGAATATATCAAATCATTGAATATCGTTCCCGTTGCTGTTTCTTATGAGCTTGACCCATGTGATCAACAAAAAGCGCGTGAGCTATATGAAAAAGCAGAATTTGGAGAATATAAAAAATCTGAGTTTGAAGATATTGAAAGTATTGTCAGTGGGATTATCGGTAAAAAAGGCCATGTACATGTTGCATTTGGTCAACCTTTAAATTGTGCCTTTGAAAATGCGGATCAAGTTGCCGAAGAGATTGACGCTCAAATTTACCAAAATTATTTTCTACACCCTTCTAATTTAATCGCTGCTGAACAAGATGTAGACAATATACCAGCACAGGATATCGAAGCATTTAAAGCGCGTATCCAAGCGATTAAACCTGAATTACAAGATACGGTATTAAAAATGTACGCTAACCCTGTTGGCCATTACACAAGCTAAACTAAATTAAATTAGGCACTTCCTATATTTGTTATGCACATTCAATAATTAATTGGATGTGCATTTTTCGTTTTGTTTTTGTTTTTATATCATTGAAAAATAAAGAGAAATTATAGTTTATTGTTCTGGCTCAAATTTTAAGTAAATTCATTAACAGAGTTATCCACAGATAACTCTACATTGAAAGTGAATGACCACTTACCTTTTGCCTCACTCTATATTTGGGGTTTATAACTGCTTTTTTAAATTTTAATGATTTTTATATCAGGCCTGTAAATCTGTTCTTTCTGCTTCAATTCGACAATATAACAAAACGTGATCACAATTTTATGGCGTGTAGGTATACTATGTACCAATTTTATCTGATTGGTAGTTAATCTATGGCTGTAGTTCCTGAAAATCCTTTTGTGCTTGTTGATGGTTCCTCGTATTTATACCGTGCTTTTTTCTCTCCTCCACATTTAACCAACTCTGCGGGTGAAGCGACAGGAGCAGTTTACGGTGTAGTCAATATGCTACAAAGCTTGTTAAAGCAATTTAGTCCTACACATATCGTCGTTGTTTTTGATGCGAAAGGAAAAACCTTCCGTGATGATATGTATGGCGAATATAAAGCTAATCGCCCTAGCATGCCTGATGATTTACGTAGTCAAATAGAGCCATTACACGCAGTAATAAAAGCAATGGGTTTACCTATTTTAACTATCCCAGGCGTAGAAGCAGATGATGTGATCGGTACGTTAGCCTTACAAGCTAGCAAAATGGGGATTAAGACCCTGATCAGTACTGGTGATAAAGATATGGCTCAATTAGTTGATGAGCATACATTTTTGATTAATACCATGACCAACACTATTTTAGATGTTGAGGGTGTTAAAGAAAAATTCGGTATTCCACCTGAAATGATCATCGATTATTTAGCATTAATGGGCGATAAGGTTGATAACATTCCTGGTGTACCAGGTGTGGGTGAAAAGACGGCATTAGCGATGTTACAAGGTTTAGGTAACATGGATAATATCTATGAAAACTTAGATAAATTAGCCGCACTAGGGTTCCGTGGTAGTAAAACTATGGCCGTTAAAATGAAAGATAATGAAGCCATGGCACGCTTATCTTACTTATTAGCAACCATTAAGCTAGATGTTGAATTAGAGCAAGGTTATGAAGATTTCAAACCTTCTCCGCAAGATACAGATGAGTTAATTAAACTGTTTGGAAAATTAGAGTTTAAGCGTTGGTTAGCATCATTATTAGCGGGTGATAATTTAGTAGCAAAAGCTTCTTCATCACAAGAAGGGCAATTCGTTGCACCTATAGAAGCAGCTAAATCGATGGTTGATCGTGAAAGTTACACAACAATTTATACAAAAGGTCAATTGTTACAGTGGATTAAAAAATTAAAGCAAGCAGACGTTTTTGCTTTTGATACTGAAACAACTAGCTTAGATTACATGAAAGCTAAAATTGTAGGGCTTTCATTTGCGATTCAAACCAATGTAGGGGAAGAAGCCGCACCTATTATTGAAGCTGCATACTTACCTTTAACACATGATTATATAGATGCGCCTACGCAATTAGATCTTACTGAAACACTTGCTCTGATCACACCTTTATTGTCGTCAGATGAACACAAAAAAGTAGGGCAAAACCTAAAATATGATCGCAGTGTATTACTGAATCATGGTATTACATTAGGCGGTATTGCTTTTGATACGATGCTGGAATCCTATGTCTTAGATAGTACAGGTAAACATGACATGGATACCTTGTCATTAAAATATCTAGGACATAAATGCATCAGCTTTGAAGATATTGCAGGTAAAGGTAAAAAACAACTTACTTTCAATCAAATAGCAATTAAAGAAGCGGCTCCTTATGCTGCTGAAGACGCAGATATAACGTTACGTTTACATCTTGAGTTACAAACTCGCTTAAAAGAAATACCTGAGTTATTGAAAGTATTAGATGAAATAGAAATGCCGTTATTAACTGTCTTATCTGAGATAGAAAGAGGCGGCGTAGAAATTGATAGTAAGTTACTGGGTATACAAAGCGTTGAAATTGCAAAACGCCTATTAGAGCTAGAAGAATTAGCCTATGAAGAAGCTGGTAAGCCTTTTAACTTGAGTTCTCCGAAGCAGTTACAGACTATTTTATTTGAAGAATTAAATATTCCTGTCATTAAAAAAACGCCTAAAGGCGCACCTTCGACAGCAGAAGAAGTGCTTCAAGAATTAGCGTTAACTTATCCATTACCTAAACTGATTATTGAGCATCGTGGGTTAAGTAAATTAAAATCGACTTACACTGATAAATTACCATTAATGGTCAATGAAGAAACTGGCAGAGTTCATACTTCATACCACCAAGCAGTAACAGTGACTGGTCGTCTATCATCAAGCGATCCAAATTTACAAAATATTCCAATCCGTAGTGCAGAAGGTCGTCGTATTCGCCAAGCGTTTATTGCAAAACCAGGATATAAAATAGTCGCTGCCGATTACAGCCAAATTGAATTACGTATTATGGCTCATTTATCTCAAGACGAAGGCTTATTAACGGCTTTCTCAACGGGTAAAGATATCCATAAAGCAACTGCCGCAGAGGTTTTCTCTGTTGAGCTTGATGAAGTGACCGTTGATCAGCGTCGTAGTGCTAAGGCGATTAACTTTGGTTTAATTTATGGCATGAGCGCATTTGGTTTAGCAAAACAATTAAACATTGGTCGCCAAGAAGCACAAACTTACATGGATCGTTACTTTAGTCGCTATCCTGCAGTATTAACTTATATGGAAGATACGCGTCTATTAGCGAATGAAAAAGCGTATGTCGAGACTATTTTTGGACGTCGACTACAGCTTCCGAATATCAACGCTAAAAATGGTATGTTGAAGAAAGCGGCTGAACGAGCTGCTATCAATGCACCAATGCAAGGTACTGCTGCGGATATCATTAAAAAAGCAATGATCGATATGGCGGTTTGGGTGAAACAAAAACCACAAGGTAGTGTACAAGTACTCATGCAAGTACACGATGAATTAGTCTTTGCGATTAAAGAAGAGTGTGTTGAAGAGTATACAAAAGAGATCCAAAAAATTATGGCGAATGCTGCCGATTTAGATGTGCCATTAATTGCTGATGCAGATGTTGGTAATAATTGGGATGAAGCGCATTAAATTAGCTATTTATTTGTTGTATAATTTTTGAACTAAATGAAATATCAATCGACTAACTATTTGAAGATATAGATATTTCATGATCTCTTCCCTGTTCCCTCAATATATCCGTATATTGGGGGTTTTTTTATCTATTTTTAAACATCTTAGATGACTCGTTTATAACATTATTCAGTGAAGCAAATTTCAATGTAAGCATTACCTTGCTCTGATTGGAAAGGCATTAAAACTTTACTCGCTTTAATTTGATGTGTAATCGAGTGAGCGTCACCTGTTACAACAATAGGAATAGCCATATTAAAGTCATAACCCTTTTCACTTAATTGTTGTTTTGCGCCTCCTGCGACCATATTGGTTATTTCACCAACCATATCGATAATCTCTTCTGAAATATTATCAACTGATTCACCTAGCATTTTTTGAAATACACTTAGTGCGAGTTTTTTTTCAAAGCTAATTGAGAATGAACCTGAAACGGTTGGGCCAACCATGCCAATTAACCCTGAAACATCTCCACGAGCTACTGAGTCCTTTTTTAAACTAGCTTGACCAGCTTTAACTTCGGTCATGGCCATTGTTTGTAAAACATGAATAAATGAAGATAAAAAAGGATTTACAAATGCTGCATTCATAGTTTGATTACTACTTTTGGGCTGATTAATGAAAGTTATTTAATCATTGATTATAAAGACATTTATTACAAACTCCATGTGCTTCTAACACTTTATTGGTAATTTTGAATCCAAATTGTGAAGCTTTCGTTGAAAATGCCTCATCAATAATAGGATCACTCAATTCAATCACTTGTTTACACTTCTCACAAATCAATAATTGCATTGGGTGTTCGCAACCTAAGTGGCAACACATTAAGTAGGCATTCAGTGATTCTATGCGGTGAATAAAGTGATTATCTAATAAAAAATCTAATGCACGATATATAGTAGGTGGCTTCGCTTTACTATCAAATTTCTGCAATTGCTCTAATAGCTCATAAGCAGTAATAGCATCTTTATGCTCCGCCATTAAAGTAAATACCTGCTGGCGAACGGCTGTAAAGCGTACATTATTTGACTTACAAATTTCGATTGCTTGAGCGAGTAATGGATGAGGCATAGTAACAACTTCTATCAGTAAAAGAGACGTTATAATATCATAGAGATAGCAGATTAAAGAGAGCAATTATTGTTGAGAGTAACAGACTTAATATTTTCATTGGTTCTTGTTTATAATCCTCTTTTCTAGATGGCTCTCTTTGACAAATAGTCGCCTTTACAAGCTGAGCGGATTTCATTCATTTTGGTTGTACTGATTAGCTTAGATTACATACGATATCTCAATACTAAATGTCATTTATTCGATGTATCTTGGCTAATAATAGGATTTTGATAAGTCACTGAACGTTTTATAGTTTGAGAGGGTGTTTCACCAAACAAATGCTTATATTGTGCATTGAATGTACCTATATGAAAAAATCCAAAATCAAGGGCAAGGTCTGCAATACCAATATCATTATCCGCGTTTAATAAAAGTCTTCTTATTTCATTAAGGCGGCAGTCTCTTATGTATTGAATAGGCGACATGCCAAAACCTTGTTCAAAGCAATATTGTAGTGCTCGTCTACTGACATTGGTTATTTGGCATAATTCGGTAATGGTGAGTGGGTAATTATTGGTTTCTTTAATGTATCGAGTAATATCGGCAATCACTCTCTGAGTTGTTTGCTGTGTTACTTTACCTTCATTAAAGCCATATTCTGTTTGTGTTAATAGATCGGCAACTTTAGAAGTAATAAGGGGTGTTAGTCTTGCTAATCGTTCAGGGTTTTGATCACCGAAAATGCTATTACTACCCGTAGGTGAATTATTGTTATCCAATAATAAACTAATTAACTTGGCTAATTCATAGCTAACATAATGATTAGGACGTGAAGCCTGCATTGTATTACTTTGGTTTTGCCATAGATCATTATCTCCTCCAATCATCTCTTCACTGAGACTATTTTTATTGATCACTAGTCCATAAATATGAAAGTCTGGTGGTGTTATCAGCTCAAATTCAATACCTGAAGGACGAGTCATTAATTGCCCTCCAATAATTTCACTGTTATTTATTTTGGGTCTTTGTGGTTGTAACGAAAAACCAAGCCATAAGTTATCGTGTTTAACACAACATTGTTGTTGTAATGTGCGATTAGTGAACTCTTCAAAAAAAATGAATTCCCCCTAATTTTAATTCATCCAAACAGCCACTAAAGGTGCCACTGCTATGTTGGTTATAGCGTTGTTCCCATTGTATTAAGCTTTCTGCTTGTTGATTAACATCAAAAGTAAATGATTTGCACCTCTCTAGTGCAGAGGCGGTACTACCTTGGTGCTGCTTTATAAAACCCATTTTTCCGCCTTTTATCATTTATGCCTCAATTTGAGGCAAACTTCATTTAACTTATTGTTTTGAATCGTTATTTTATTTTGCGCAATAGCGTTATTCAGTTGGATCGATCCTCGCACTTTGCGGTGTAATTAGTTTGCAAAGTTTGCGCCGAATTTAATGTTTTGAGGTACTTAACATGTCCAATTATCGCTATCAGCTAGGTAGCCATCTTTATCGATTTGATAATCTTGCCGATTTGATGGCAAAAGCATCACCTATGAGATCAGGTGATCAACTAGCCGGTGTTGCAGCTCTTTCATCAGAGCAACGTGCTGTCGCACAAATGTTATTGGCAGAATTACCGTTAAAAACGTTTCTCGAAGAAACACTTATCCCTTATGAAAAAGATGAAATAACGCGTCTTATTATTGATGAACACGATGCAAACGCATTTTCGGAAATTTCTCATTTAACCGTTGGCGATTTTCGTAATTGGTTATTACAAGAAACAACAACTGAAGTTGATTTTAAACGTATTCGCGCCGGTATTACACCTGAAATGGTGGCTGCAGTGAGTAAAATAATGCGCAATCAAGACCTTATTTTGGTCGCTAAAAAGTGCAATATTATTACTCAATTTCGTAATACGATTGGCCTACCTGGACACTTATCGACACGTTTACAACCTAACCACCCAACCGATGATGTAAACGGTATTGCAGCAACTATTTTTGATGGTTTGATGTACGGTAATGGCGATGCGGTATTAGGCATTAACCCTGCAACGGACAGTGTTTCACAAGCAGTGAAATTAATGAAATTGATGGATGATGTTATCCAACATTATGAAATTCCAACTCAGTCTTGTGTATTAACTCACGTGACAAATACCATTGAAGCGATAGAGCTGGGTGCCCCCGTGGATCTTGTTTTTCAATCAATTGGTGGCACAGAAGCAACCAACCAAGGTTTTGGTGTAAACCTAAACGTCTTAAATGAAGCTCATCAAGCGGCACTAGAATTAAAGCGCGGTACTGTCGGTAATAACGTGATGTACTTTGAAACTGGTCAAGGTAGTGCACTTTCTGCCAATGGTCATCACGGCGTAGATCAACAGACTTGTGAAACACGTGCTTACGCGGTAGCTCGTAAATTTAAGCCATTATTAGTTAATACAGTGGTTGGCTTTATTGGTCCTGAGTACCTCTTTGATGGCAAACAAATCATTCGTGCCGGTTTAGAAGACCATTTTTGTGGGAAGCTACTTGGTTTACCGATGGGCTGTGATATTTGTTATACCAACCATGCTTATGCCGATCAGAATGATATGGATAACTTACTGACACTGCTAGGTGTTGCTGAGTGCTCATTTATCATGGGAATTCCTGGTTCCGATGACATCATGCTTAATTACCAAACGACTTCATTCCATGATGCACTTTATGCTCGTCAGGTATTAGGTCTTCGTCCTGCACCTGAATTTGATCAGTGGCTTAAAAAAATGCAAATCGCACCCGCTGATAACCTTACTCAATTAAGTAACACATTGCCTGATCGCTTTGCTCATCCATTAAATATGATCAAGGAGCTTTTATGAGTGACATTAAACCTAACGAGTCAAACATAGTACATAAAGACCCGTGGGAAAAATTACGTCAGTTTACTGATGCTCGTATTGGATTAGGCCGTGTTGGCACGAGTCTTCCAACATCAGAACTACTACGTTTTCAGCTTTCTCATGCGCAAGCTATTGATGCAGTTCATGTACCACTGGATGTCGATAAATTATGTGAACAATTTGAACAGTCCGAAATATTAAAACCTTATTTACCAATGCAGAAACTACATAGTAAAGCACGTGACCGTATGGAATATCTACAACGTCCCGATTTAGGCCGTCAATTAGATGAGCAATCTATCTCTGCTTTACAGCCTGCGACAGGTGACCGCTACGATTTAGTATTTGTGCTTGCTGACGGTTTATCTTCTTACGCGATTAGCCACCATGCTAAAAACTTTATAGAACTATTTATTAGTCGTCTCAATGAAGAGCCCAACAAAAAATTAAATATCGCCCCTATTTGTGTGGTTCAACAAGGCCGAGTTGCAGTGGGAGACGATGTTTGTGAAGCCTTGAATGCTAAACAAGTTGTACTTCTTATTGGTGAACGTCCGGGGTTAAGTTCACCTGACAGTATGGGGATGTATCTAACATGGAATGCTAAACGCGGTATTGAAGATTCATTACGTAATTGCATTTCAAATATTCGCCCTGAAGGCTTGAAGTATCAAGCTGCGGTACATAAAGGACATTATTTATTAACTGAATCCCATCGTCTTGAGCTAACAGGGGTGAATTTAAAAGATCGTTCTGAAGATTCATTGATTGATACCGATGATACACAACAATTTTGCTTAACGGTTTAAGCCGTTATTGCTTCATATATAACAATTAATTTTAACTATCTAACCAAAATAAAAAAGGAAGTATTATGTCTAATAACGAAGAGTATCTTGCTCAAAGACAATTAAAGAAGGGAGCGGCAGGTTGGATCTTGCTTGCAGGCTTAGGGATCTCATATGTTATTTCTGGTGATTTCGCAGGATGGAACTTTGGTATTGCTCAAGCAGGTTGGGGTGGTTTTGTTATTGCTGCAGTACTGATGGGCATTATGTACTTAACATTGGTATTATCACTTGCTGAAATGTCAGCTGCGATCCCTGCTGCTGGTGGTGGTTATAGTTTTGCGCGTCAAGCAATGGGGCCAGCTGGTGGTTACCTCACAGGTTTAGCGGTATTAATTGAATATACGCTTGCACCTGCTGCCATTGTTATTTTCATTGGTTCTTCTGTTAATGAACTACTAGGGCTTGATGGTCCGCTTGTTTATGCTGCTTTTTATCTTATCTTTGTCGGTATCCATATCTTTGGTGCGGGTGAAGCATTAAAAGTGATGATGGTGATCAGCGCGTTAGCGGTATTAGCAATCATCGTCACAGGTATTGTTTTATTACCTGAGTTCAATGTAGATAATCTATTTGATATCGTACCTTCAGCTGGTGGTACAGAATTCTTGCCAATGGGGTATTACGGTGTTTGGGCTGCGTTACCTTTTGCAATGTGGTTATTTCTTGCCGTTGAAGGTGTACCGCTTGCTGCAGAAGAAGCAAAAGATCCAGCGAAAGATGTGCCTAAAGGTATTATTGCTGCGATGATTTTCTTATTGTTTACTGCAATCCTTGTTGTTGTATTAGTGGCAGGTGCCGCTGGTGCGCAAGTAACAGCAGGTAGTGCTGTACCGTTAGTTGATGCATTAAAAATGACAGGTAACCCAAATATTGCCACTATGGTTAATGTATTAGGTTTAGCTGGATTAGTCGCGTCATTTTTCTCTATTATCTACGGATATAGCCGTTTAGTCTTTGCATTATCTCGTGCAGGTTATTTACCACAGAAGCTTTCATTAACCAGTAAACGTAAAGTCCCAGTACGTGCATTGATCGTTCCTGGTGTATTAGGTTTTCTATTATCACTTACGGGTGAAGGTGACCTAATGTTATCAATGGCGGTTGTTGGTGCAACAGTGTCATACGCAATGATGTCTGGTAGCCATATATTATTACGTATTAAACAACCTAATCTTAACCGTCCATACAAAACACCAGGCGGTGTTGTGACTTCTGGTATTTCATTCGTATTGTCTTTAATCGCATTAACGGGTGTTTATGCTTACGATGTAAGAGCTTTCTACTTTACGTTCGTGTTATTTGTTATTGGCATGCTTTATTACGCTTTAATTGGTAGAAATAGCCTAGTGGCTTCATCTGCTGAAGAAGAGTTTGCGATGTTATCTCGTGCTGAAGATGAGCTTGTGACTAATTAATATTTAACAGATAAGTTATCATCTAGTTAAAACCTATCTGAATAAGGTAGGTTTTAACTTTATACCCATTACATTAAATATGCTGTCTAAATTTTACTTGTTAAAACAGCTCAATTTAAGGCGTAAAGTGAGTTGTTTTAACCAGTAAAATAGTAAGCTATTTATTATGATTGGTATTATTAACAACATTTTTTAACTCTCTGAATTTATTGCTAACTATTTACACTTCGCTTTAATACCTACTTCTACTAATCAATACGTCATGTGTGAACTATGATCGAACTTTATATTTTTTAATCATTTTTAGGTAATATATGACGATTAAATGATCTATATTATCTTTTTTACCGTATCATCCGCTTCCTTTTTGAGCATATTAATTAAATGCATATTTTTATATTGAATATGCAAAGGTGAATAATTAATAAAATAAATAAAGCGTTTTCGAGTGTCCTAGTATTATTATTTGTTGAGTCAATCGGACTTGCTTTTATTTATGGGACTTTTGCGGAAGCGATATTAATAGGTTTGCCTGCCATGTTAGTTCCATTATGGTTGTTGCAAAGTGCACCTAATGCAACATTAACAAAGCATGCTTCTGCATTAGCAGCGATGATCTTCGCTTGTTTACATATACACCAAATGAATAGATTGATAGAAGTCCATTTTGAAATATTTATATTAATGGCCATTCTAATTATTTTTAGCGATTGGAAAGTGTATATTTCAGCTACTTTATTAATTGCAGTGCATCACCTTTCTTTCTACTTTATGCAAGTGAATGGATCTGGCGTTTATATATTTGATTTAGATCGATTATTTTTCTCGACCGTTATTATTCATGCTGTTTACGCTGTGGTAGAAGCTATTATTGCTGGATATATTGCAAAAATATTATACGACGATAGCCAAGTAGGAAAAGAATTAGCCCGAGTAACAAAAATATTAACTGAAAATGAAAACTTACTTGACTTAAAAGTACGAGCTAATGCTAATAACAATATTGTATTGAAAGGGTTTAATGAGCTTTTAACGGTACTTGATAATGTAGTTATGGGCGTTAAGAATCAAACGAATGATTTCATCGTTAATTCAAATCATCTCACCTCAGCTAAGACTGAACTTGAAGTTTCAGCTAATCACAGACAAGCAGAAACTGAAAATATTGCCTCTTCGGTGGAAGAGATGGCAGTGACTGTTGCGTCAATAGCAAGGGATACTAATGAGTTAAGTAACCAGATGAAAGATGCAACGTCCTCAACACAAAAAGCGAATGACTATATTGATGAAATAAATATTCAAAATGCCGAGCTTACAGGGATATTAAATAAAACCAGTGTTGAAATAACTGCTTTGGCTAATGCAAGTGATGTGATTACTAAGGTTTTATCAGAGATTACTAGTATTGCCGATCAAACTAATTTATTAGCACTTAATGCTGCCATTGAAGCTGCTAGAGCAGGTGAACAAGGGCGTGGATTTGCCGTAGTTGCAGATGAAGTTAGAGCGCTTGCAAACCGAACTAAAGATAGCACACAACGAGTTAATGAAACCTTATTAGAACTTGCTAACCATTCACAATCATCTACTCAATCTATGGTTCAATGCATTGATGCTGTCGATGTTGTTATTTCTGTAGCAGGGCAAGCTAATAAAGAAATCATTAATGCTTCTTCATTAGTTTCATTATCTAATGATATTGCTCATTCGGTTGCTGCGGCTGTTGAAGAGCAATCTATAGCGACCAACGATATTGCACAAAGCACAGAGAAAGTGAGTTCACTAAGCAGGGATGATGCTAAAAAAGTAGATATGTTGGCGCAAGAAGCCGATAACATCTCTCATTCGGTTACATTATTAGAAGCAAGCATTGCAAGATTCAAATAGTAAAATCACGCATTTTCACTATATGGTTTTTATTATTTGGCTTGTTTTTACTGTCATTGCGGCTATTTATTTCATTAGTAGCCGTTTAGTCAGTTATGATCCAGAAGAAAAGCTAACCGGTCAAAACAGTGTTTTTGTAATGCAGGAGTTGAGAAAAATAGCGCAACTTAACAATGTCGATCTAAGTGATACGATCATTCATTTCACTAGTGACCATTGTGCTTGCACACAATATTCTGAAGCACATAAAAAAGAGATTAATGAACAAGCGGGGTTAACGGGTTTTAAGGTTATTAACGTTAACTTACCTGCAAAACTATCAACTATTATCCCTTCGACACCTTCCATAATGATTGTGAGTGATACACAAGATTTACTCTATTTGGGCCCTTATTCAATTGGTCTAGCTTGTACTGAGTCTAATGGTTATGTTGAAACAGTGATGAAAAATTATGGCAAAGGTTATCGTTCGGATTTAATCTTAAGTGATGCATCGGGTTGTTATTGTAACTTGTGATGGTATTTGAAATGTTCTAGAAGCGAAGAAGTGAAAAAGCCTCAATTTTATTAAAATTGAGGCTTTTATTTATTATCGATTTAATTCAGTAATGACTTTACACGTTAAGCGCTTTAAATCACTTACTCTGCAACACAACCCTCAGAGCTTGTAGAGTTAGCGTAAATAATATCACCAATCGGATCATAGTCAGTTGCTACAATGCTACCTTGTTCTACAAAGAATGCTTGTAAAGCATCTGCATCAACCGTACCGCCATCAATCACTTCTAGTTCAGGGTAACCGTCACCACCTGCCGCGTTAAAGCTTGGGATAGAGAAAGTGTATTCATCTGTTTCAGAGAAGTCTTTGTTACCAATACTAATGATATCTACTGAACCAGCAGTACAGTCGACTGTCATGTTAACATCGGTGATTTGAGCATATGCACCTGCACCTTGTGTGAACGTTGCGACAGTACTTAAGTACTCTTTAACTTCTGTACCGGTCATCGTTGCTAATGTCACTGTATTACCAAAAGGTTGCACGGTTAATACGTCACGGTAAGTAATATCACCTTCTGCAATAGACGCACGTACACCACCTGAGTTCATCACACCAAAATCAGCATTGACGTTTTCACTTTGAGCAATCGCAATTAAACGACCCATGTTAGTTTGCTTGCTACGCACATCAGCTCGCTCACCATTCAGGGGGCCGCCAGTTAATGTTGCTAATGTTTCATCTAAACTTGCTGAACCTTGATCTTGATAAAACTGTAATGTTGCTAATAATTCAGGATCTTTTGTAATTTCATCTTGAATAAATACTAGTTCAGTTATTGCTTCACCGTCATCATCAAGTTCAGGTTCACCATTTTCATCAAGTACTATGACTTCTTCTTTTAAATTAACTGGAATCAATGCATAGCTATCTAATGTTAATTCTCCATTTTCGAATGTGAAGTCAGCACGACCTACGTATTTACCCCATTCATGTGCTTGCATGATGTAAGTGCCATTTTGTTGATCAGGTACACAATCATCACCAGGGGTAAAGTCAGCGTAAGCAGTATTATCACCAGGTTCCATACAGACAGGGTTTTGAGAATGACCACCGATGATTGCATCTAGTTGACCTTCTTCCAAAGAACGCGCTAAAGCAACATCGCCCGGTGCGTTACTACCATTAGCAGCATTAGCGTAATGACCCATATGGGTCACAGCCATAATAATATCAGCACCACCGTCCGCCTCGATCTCTGAAATGACAGTAGGCGCTTCTATTTGTGGGTCAGTAAAGACTAGATCCCCAATAAATTCTGGGTTTGATAGTTTTGCTGTGTCATCTGTTGTGAAGCCAATTAATGCTAAGCTAACGCCATTGATATCAAAGGTTTTATAAGCATCAAAATAACGACTATTATCTGCATTATAAATATTCGCCGAAAGCATTGGGAAATTAGCTAAATCTCTTTGCATTTCTAATGTTTGAAGTGGATTATCAAATTCATGGTTACCGACAGCCATCGCATCGTATGCAATTCTATTCATACCAATAAAATCAGGTACAGCATCTTGTAAGTCAGATTCTGGTACACCTGTATTAACGTCGCCACCTGATAATACTAATGCAACACCACCTTCCGCTTCTACTTCTGCACGGATTGTATCGATTAACGTTTTACGGGCTGCCATACCGTACTCACCGTCATCATTTTGCCAAAAACGACCGTGGTTATCATTAGTGTGTAATATCGTAAATGTTACTTTTTCTTGGACTTCTATGTCCGTACTGTCAGTGCTATCACTATTACATCCAGATAAAATGCCTGCTGCTAGTAAGGCACAAGTAATACCGTTTACTTTTTTGTTTAACATGATTTTCCCTTATATTTTCATATGCTTTTATTATTATTTATATTAATTTCGATAGTATTATCGATCACAGTAAATTTACGCATGCAAGATGACAGATTAATTAAAATCTAACATTACAAGTAAATTTAATAATATTAGTGGCATTCAGCTGACCGAATAGTCAACTACTGAAATAAACTACCTATAGTTATTTGAATATGCACCATTTATTTTTAATTTTTATTATTTTTTACCTTTTTATGAGTATTTTGATATGAGCGTTGATCACTAAATGCTTTCATTCATCATTAACATTAGGAACGGACATGAATACATTTAATATAAAAATGCTGATTAGTAAGTACCCTTTGCTTATTGAATTGATTGAACTGAAAGAAGTAAGTTGGTTTAATCCAAACATTACCAGTTTAAAAGTGGGGTTACCTTATGTTGGGCTGGGTGCGGATGACATTAAAGAGGCAAGTGATCGGCTTGACCGGTTCGCTTCTTATTTATCTAGCGCATTTCCTGAAACAGCTGTGAAGCATGGCATTATCGAATCTGATGTTGTTAGCATTCCTAAAATGAAAGCAAAATTAGAGCAAGATTATACCTCGCTTATTTCTGGAAAATTAATGTTGAAAAAAGACAGTCACTTACCTATATCAGGATCAATTAAAGCGCGTGGTGGCATTTATGAAGTGCTCACTCATGCTGAAAAGTTAGCAATAAAAGCGGGATTATTAAAAGAGTCAGATGATTACAGTAAACTCAGTCAAAATGAGTTTAAAGAATTCTTCAGCCAATATCGCATTGCGGTAGGCTCGACAGGTAATCTAGGTATGTCTATCGGTATTATGAGCGCTAAATTAGGCTTTTCAGTGTCTGTCCATATGTCTGCTGATGCACGCCAATGGAAAAAAGATAAGCTTCGTGCTCATGGAGTAAATGTGGTGGAGTATCAACAAGATTACAGCATAGCGGTCGAACAAGGTCGTAAAGAAGCTGAAAGTGATACTAATTGCTTCTTCATTGATGATGAAAATTCACAAACACTTTTTCTTGGTTATGCTGTTGCTGGTGGGCGTTTAAAAAAACAGTTCGATGAGATAAATATTGAAGTTGATTCACAACATCCTTTATTCGTTTATCTACCTTGTGGTGTTGGCGGTGGGCCTGGTGGCGTCGCTTTTGGTTTGAAAATGGCTTTTGGCGATAATGTACATTGTATATTTGCTGAGCCAACACACTCACCTTGTATGCTGTTAGGTGTACATACTGGATTACAAGATACTATTTCAGTGCAAGATATTGGAATAGATAATATTACCGCTGCAGATGGACTGGCGGTAGGGCGTGCTTCTGGTTTTGTTGGCAGAGCAATGCAACGATTATTAGATGGTTATTACACTATTTCAGATCAGCGTATGTATCGTCACTTAGGTGATATGAACCAATTAGAGAATATTCAATTAGAGCCTTCAGCATTAGCTGGTGTGATTGGACCAATTATCGTCACCCAAAATACACAATATAAACAGCGTCTTGGTTTTGATGAAACCAAAATGAAAAATGCCACCCATCTTGTCTGGGCTACTGGCGGCGGTATGGTGCCGAAAAAAGAGATGGTATCGTATCTTGCAAAGTCTGCTTTATAGTTAACGTCTTATCGCTTTTATTTAATGTTTAATATGAGTAAGGATATTCCTCTTGCTCAACCCCCTCAATTTTAATTCCTTTGTGAAATGAATAAAAAAGGATGAATATCTATTCTTATTCATTCGGTCATCACATAAGGTTTATTAAAATGACTCATCTATTGCACCGTCACTGCCATGCTGAACTTCCTACTGTCTCTTCAGGTGATGGTGTCTATTTATTTGATACCGAAGGTAAAAAATATTTGGATGGTTGTGGTGGAGCTGCAGTGTCTAATTTAGGACATAGTCATGCGACGGTTAAAAAAACTATTATTGAGCAAGTTGAAGCTATTCCTTTCGCTCATACTGGTTTTTTTACTAATCAGCCAAGTGAAGACCTGGCAACGTTACTAACAGACTTAGCGCCTGATAATCTTGATCATGTTTATTTTGTGAGTGGTGGTTCTGAAGCGGTGGAATCTGCTTTGAAGATGGCCCGTCAGTATTTTGTTGAAATAGGTAAACCTAATAAAACACAATTCATTGCGAGACGTCAAAGCTATCACGGTAATACGCTAGGTGCGCTTGCAGTCGGTGGTAATGAATGGCGAAAAGAAAACTTTAGGCCTTTATTGGCAGAAGTTGAGCATGTCTCTCCTTGTTATGCCTATCGCGACCAACGAGAAAATGAAACTGAGTTAGCTTACTCCCATCGTGTTGCTGATGAACTAGAAAGTAAAATATTAACAATGGGTGCTGAAAATGTGATGGCATTTGTTGCTGAACCAGTTGTTGGCGTAACGGCTGGCGCACTACCTGCTACGACTGGCTATTTTAAACGTATTCGTGAGATCTGTGATAAATATGATGTCTTGTTAATTCTTGATGAAGTGATGTGTGGCATTGGCCGTACGGGTAATTTTTACGCCTTCGAACAAGATGAAATTGTGCCAGACCTAGTGACGATTGCCAAAGGGCTTGGCGCAGGTTACCAACCAATTGGTGCTGTTGTTGTGAGTAATGAAATTTACGATGCGATGGCTAATGACAGTGTTTAATTAAGGATAATATCAATCTATGAGCATAATACTCAAAGATTAAAATATTAAGCTCTCAAAAATGAAATTAATACTTAAAATATATTGCTCTATTTTGTTGCAAAAGAAATAAAAAGTGCACCAAAAAAACACACTTTAAGTGGTTGATTAACAATCATTATGTGTGATTTTAAATCAGTTAAGTAAGTAAGTGTTTGAGAGGCCACATATTTTAAGTGGTAGGCTTGATTCTTGCTTGCCTATATAGGAAAGTAGCACTGAAATGAAACCTAAAAGGAAGTTAAATATGTTTATTAAAAAATTAGCTATGGCGGCTGCTGTAGGCGCAACGTTAATGACAACATCTGCTTTTGCAGAAACTAAGCACGTTGTTATCGGTACTGGTGGTCAAACTGGTGTTTATTATCAGGTTGGTGGTGCTATTTGTCGTCTAGTTAACAGAGGTACAGCTGAGCATGAAATCAATTGTACACATAAAACAGGTGGTTCAGTTACTAACATCAATGGCCTTAAATCTGGTGATCTAGATATGGGTGTTGCTCAATCAGATTGGCAGTTCCATGCTTACAATGGTACAGCGCCAGACCAGTTCCCTGATGGTGCATTTACAGAATTACGTGCTGTTTTCTCAGTACATGCAGAACCATTTACGGTAGTTGCTCGTAGTGATTCAGGCATTAAGACCTTTGATGATCTAAAAGGTAAAAAAGTAAACGTTGGTAACCCAGGTTCTGGCTCACGTGGCACAATGGAAGTATTAATGGCTAAGATGGGTTGGGAAATGAGTGACTTTGCAGTTGCTTCAGAACTTAAATCATCAGAGCAAGCTGCCGCTTTATGTGACGGAAAAGTAGATGCAATTATCTTCACTGCTGGTCACCCTAACGGTTCAATTAAAGAAGCAACAACGTCTTGTGATGCTATCTTAATTCCTGTTAATAATGCAGTGGCTAAAAAATTAGCAGCTGATAACCCATATTACGCAATGACTAGTATTCCTGCTGGCATGTACAACGGTACAGATACAGATACGGTTACTTTTGGTGTTGCTGCAACGTTTGTTAGCTCAACTAAAACGGATGAAGAAACTGTTTACCAAATGGTTAAAGCAGTATTTGAAAACTTTAAGCGTTTCAAAAAGATGCACCCTGCATTTGCATACTTAAAAGAGAGCGATATGATTACTAAAAATCTATCAGCACCTCTTCATGACGGTGCAGTTCGTTACTACAAAGAAAAAGGCTGGATGTAATTAACCAGTAAATTAAACACAGCGGAAGTAGTGATACTTCCGCTGTTTTTTTTTTAAAATACGGCGTTAAAAGAACATTTTAAAAGAAAATATACCCAAGCTACTTTAACTCGAAGTACTATTCGAAGTGGTTTGGGTATAAATACAAGCAATCTAAAAGCATCAAACACGCATCATATAGAGTGGTTTAATTTTAAAAAATCGCAGAGACATGCGTATCAATAGGAAATTTCTGATGACTGAAAAAACGTTAATGAGCGATGAGGAACTGCAAGACCTTGTTGCTTCTACCGACACGGGTGGGCGAAATCCAAGCAATAAATCAATAGTAAAACTGATAACTGGTGTTGCACTAGCTTGGTCATTATTTCAGATCTGGATAGCCTCTCCTTTACCTTTTACATTTGGTTGGGGTGTGTTTTCAAGTGGTGAAGCAAGATCGATTCATTTAGGCTTTGCTATCTTCTTAGCTTTTCTTTCGTACCCAGCATTTAAAGCCTCTTCAAGAAACAAAATACCCATGGCCGATTGGGCGTTAGCGATTATTGCCTGTCTTTGTGCGCTTTATCCACTGATTGCTGACTCAATGATTGTTGATAGCTTATTTGGAATGCGTTTGAGTGACCGACCAAGTGCACCTAAACCTTTTGATATTGGTGTCGCCATTGTTGGTATGTTAACGCTTTTAGAAGCAACAAGACGTGCATTGGGTCTTCCCTTAATGATTGTTGCGATGATCTTCCTAGGCTATACCTTTTTAGGGCCTTATGCGCCTGAGCTTATCGCTTGGAAAGGCTCATCATTTGGTGGCGTAATGGATCACCAATGGTTATTTTCTGAAGGTGTTTTTGGTATTGCATTAGGTGTTTCAACCGATCTGGTATTCTTATTTGTATTATTTGGTGCACTATTAGACCGAGCGGGTGCAGGGAATTACTTTATTAAGGTTGCTTTCTCTTTGATGGGACATCTACGTGGTGGACCAGCAAAAGCAGCCGTTGTTGCATCGGGTATGACTGGGCTTATTTCTGGCTCTTCTATTGCCAATGTAGTGACAACGGGTACTTTTACAATTCCAATGATGAAACGTGTTGGATTCTCTGCCGAAAAAGCAGGGGCAGTTGAAGTTGCTTCATCAGTAAATGGCCAAATTATGCCGCCAGTAATGGGAGCAGCTGCTTTCTTAATGGTGGAATACGTTAATATTCCTTACTTTGATGTTGTAAAACATGCCTTCTTACCTGCGATTATTTCGTATATTGCATTAGTTTACATTGTTCATTTAGAAGCTGTGAAACTGAACATGCAAGGTCTGACTCGAGAAGATACCGGTAAAACAGCGAAAGACGTATTGATTTCATGGGCAATGACACTATTACCTATCATTGCACTTGCTGGTGGTGCTTTTTACCTTTCAGAGCTTTATGAAGCCTTAGCAACACCTGCTGCAAGAGTAAGCAGTGTGTTAGCCGTGATAGCAATTCAGTACTTTGTATTTAAAAAGCTGAAAGCTAACACAAGCAAAGATAAGCTTGCTAAAACCATTTCTACTGGTGCAATTGTACTAGGTAATATGGTGATTGGCGCCTTCGGATTATTCTTTTTAATTAGCATTTTAAAATCTTTTATCGCGCCTGATTTTATGTTTTGGACGATAGCTGCACTGGTCCTTGTTACCTATGTTGTACTAGCTAAAATCAGCTCTGCTTACCCTGATTTAATAATGGATGATCCAAATTCACCAGTGTTAAGTCTTCCTGAAGTTGGACCAACGGTTAAATCTGGTTTGCACTTCTTATTACCTGTTGTTGTGTTGATCTGGTGTTTAATGATTGAACGTAAATCGCCAGGGCTTTCAGCATTTTATGCAACAGCGTTGATGTTATTTATTCTGTTAACACAACGTCATCTGTTTGCATTTTTCCGCAAAAAATCAACATCAGGTATGGTTAAACAGGGGTTTAATGAGTTAGTCGATGGTTTAATTACTGGTGCTAAAAACATGATTGGTATTGCGATCGCAACAGCTGCCGCAGGTATTATAGTAGGTGCTGTATCGCAAACAGGTATTGGTCTAAAGCTAGCTGCTCTCGTTGAGTTTCTATCGATGGGGCATATTATGCTGATGCTATTATGGACTGGTATTCTTAGTCTAATTTTAGGCATGGGCTTACCAACCACCGCTAATTATATTGTTGTATCTTCTTTACTCGCGCCTGTTATTGTTAGTTTAGCGCAGCAGAATGGCTTGATTGTACCGCTTATCGCAGTCCATATGTTTGTATTCTATTTTGGTATTATGGCCGATGTAACACCTCCTGTTGGCTTAGCTTCCTTTGCCGCCGCCGCGGTATCCGGAGGTGACCCTATTAAGACGGGCTTTATTGCCTTCTTCTATTCCCTACGAACCGCCTTATTGCCTTTCTTGTTCATCTTTAATACAGACTTGTTATTAATGGATGTGACCTTTATGGAGGGGATCGCAGTATTTATTATCGCCACCATGGCAATGTTGATATTTACAGCCGGAACCCAAGGTTACTTTGTGGCTAAATCAAGACTATGGGAGTCTTTTGCGTTATTAATTATTGCATTCACTCTATTCCGTCCTGGATTCTGGTTAGATTACGTTATTCCACCTTATGATGAGCGACCTGGTACTGAGCTAGTGAACGTTATGTCAGAAGTAGAGCCAGGAACAGAGCTTCGTATTCTGGTTAATGGCCAAAATGATGTTGGTGACCCAGTTACATTAACTATGTTAATGGAAGTGGGCGAAGGCACAACAGGTGAAGAACGCGTAGAAAACTATGGATTAGAACTGCTTCCACAGAGTGATGGTTCAATCATGGTTGATGGTATTGGCTTTGATAGTACGGCTGAGAAAGTTGGTTTTGATTTCGACCAAATTATTGTAGATGTTGGTGTACCTGTAGTACGACCTGCTAAACAATGGTTCTTTATACCTGCACTATTATTGCTTGCTCTGATTATTCGACTACAACGTCGACGTCGTGACAAGGATGGTCCTGCATTAGGCAATACCGATAAAGGCACTAGCCAAACCGTTAGCGCATAAAGTATTCGGTTAATATAAGCATCCGTCATCAATGTATTGATGACGGATGCTTATTTGATTATGCTATTCATACCCGTTAGATCTTCCTCTTTCTGCCTAGCATCTGTCACTTCACCGCTTACTGGATTTTGTACCTTGAATGGTAACGGGTATATACCAACAACACTAACTAACCTCTTTTTATTTATTCCCCTGCAGACGATGACAAGTTAAATATTGTTCTTCATTTGATTTCATTTTGCGTGCAACACTAATACAAAAAGAATTAATAAGATGACCATTCTTGCTGGTTAAAATCACCCCTAACTGCGTTGTGAGTTTTGAAGTGAGAACAACTATCTCCTACAACTCACGCCTTATTAGTGTTAATTTTTCCTGCTCAAAATTTAGATCACTTATTTAATGTAATCGATATAAATACGAGTTTAAAACTTCATTAATTACTCTTTATTTTTATGCACTTTTTGTATTTACCTTCTTAAATTTATCCATGGTGAGTAAGTTCTCTACCTTTAATTTTTCTATTTTTCTGAGGGACATAGTTAGAACCTGTTAATACATATTTTTATGGTAGAGTGCGCAACCTGAGATTAGCATGATGCCTAAACTCATTTAAATAGAGCGAGCTTGACCATCGTTTTTATGGTGTGAGTTAGCTGATTGAATATTAATCAAATATTAATTAAATATGGAGCAGGTTTTTTCTATTCATTAATGCGAATAGATAAATACCGTCATTTATGAAATTTAAATCGAACAAATACAGTATTGAATCCACCGATTATCAAGTTGGTCAGGATAACATCAATAAATGGGGCTTTGATGTCCATAACACCGTTTTTACGGTTTCCGTAGGCTTATCAATTATTTTTATCGTCTCATTATTAATGCTAGATCCTGCCGTCGCAAAAGCGGGCATTGATTCAATTAAAGGGGCAGTACTCTCTAATTTTGACTTCCTATTTATGTGGGGAGCAAACGCTTTATTGTTGTTTGCTGTTGTCATCGCATTTTCACCTTTAGGTAAAATTAGACTAGGTGGTGATAACGCCAATACTGACTATTCAACAATGTCATGGATTTCAATGTTATTTGCTGCCGGCATGGGCATTGGGTTAATTTTCTGGGGAGTGGCAGAGCCTACCGCATTCTTCACTAACTGGTATGGTACTCCGTTAAACGTTGAAGCCTTTACACCAGAAGCTCGTGAACTTGCATTAGGTGCAACGGCTTTCCATTGGGGGCTACACGCTTGGGCTATCTACGGTATGACTGCACTTTGTTTAGCTTATTTTGTGTATAACAAGGGCTTACCACTCTCAATGCGTTCTGTTTTTTACCCTATTCTAGGTGATAGAGTGTGGGGAATAACCGGTGATATTATTGATATCATGACAGTATTAGTGACCTTATTTGGTTTAGCAACATCACTTGGTTTAGGTGGAACACAAGCCGCCAGCGGTATTAGCCATGTGTTTGGTTTCGAAAACAGTCTTTATCTTCAGCAGGCCATTATTGTATTAATTATGGGCTTAGCTATTCTGTCTGTCACGCGTGGCATGGATGGCGGGGTTAAGTTATTAAGTAATCTCAATATGGTTATTGCTTTTGTATTCCTTGGGTTAATTGCTGCATTGAATTTCACAACCGTATTAGATTCTTTGGCTACGGCTGTGGTTGGTTATGTGAAAAATATTATTCCTTTAAGTCAATCTTCGGGCCGTGATGATACAGCATGGTTGCATGGATGGACTGTATTTTATTGGGCGTGGTGGGTTGCTTATGCGCCTTTCTTTGGGATGTTTGTTGCACGTATTTCTAAAGGACGTACGATCCGAGAGTTCCTTGTTTGCGTGTTGGTTATTCCTACGGTAGTAACAACGCTTTGGATGTCAGTATTTGGTGGCGTAGCGATTGAGCAAATCATTGATAATATTGGTTTACTAGGTGCAGAACAAGGTATTAGCGATGTATCGCTAAGCCTCTTTTATATGTTAGACGCTTACCCGATTGGTGATATTTTATCAGTGATCGCAGTGGTACTGATTGTTGTTTTCTTTGTGACAACTCTAGACTCTGGTTCTATCGTTATCGATAGCATGACAGCAGGTGGTAAGTTAGAAGTACCAATGAAACAGAAAATAGTCTGGGCTGTTATCTCTGGCGTGATCGCCATGGTGATGTTGTGGATTGGTGGAACCCAGTCTATTCAAGCACTGCAATCAATTACTATCATCGCAGCACTGCCTTTTACTATCATTTTACTGCTTGGTTGCGTTAGCTTGGTGAAAGGGTTACTAACTGAAGTAGAAAAACCAAAATCAGTGATTAAATAAAAAGAAAAGTAATTCTATAAGCAACCCCAAAAGCAAATGCTTAGCTGATATTGAGGCTTTATAATGAAACTCTCTTGTACTCTGTATAAGGGAGTTTTTTGCGTTTAGGGACTGATTATATTTCAGAACTAATTCGAGTCCCTAAATTGCCATTTTTACAAGTGAAATAAGTCAATTAATTAGTGTGATTGTTGTTAGTAATAAATTTGATAACAGACTGTTTTATAGGTTTGATTTTTAGTCTATTGTTGGCATTCTATTGTTTTTTGGAGTGCTATCGGCGTACCGTTATTTTTAGATTTTAATGTTAAGCTATAAGGCGTACTGGGTTGAACGGGTTTTAGTTATCGCTCCAATTGGCTGCATTAATCTCTAACTTCAAAGCTAATATCTAGATCTATTTTATACTTTTCATTTAATTATATTCACGACAATTTTTTCATTTTCTAGGTCGCTAAGGGGCACAAACCGAGATAGGAAATTTTACTGCGTTTATCTGTGAAACTAATCAATTTCAGTTTAATAAAGTCAAAAGGCAAGACGCGACCCGATTGACACTGAAGTGATTCATCGCCTAAGGAAAACACAAATGGGAGCTGTGGGTACGCATTTTTCGCCTTAAAATTCCTAGATCGATAAAACAAAAGAGCAAAAGGCAAGAACGGCCCCCAGAAACTCGATATATGATATGTTTTAATCTTTTATTATTCTAATTATTAAGATTGAACTGAACTTATGACGCAAAATATAGAATCAGCAATTAAACCCACTCTTCATCGGGGCTTTCCACTTCCTATATGTGACCTTTCTCCTGATTCTTTTGAAGACTTCGTCTACCAAGCGTTATCACTATTAGGTAAATCAAAACGATTTGAAATGCAAAGTGGTCGGCAACCTTCTGGCGATCAAGGCTTTGATTGCACAGCTAAGACAAAAGGAAGCAATGAACTAATTTGTATCCAGTGTAAACGATACAACACAACATTACAGAAAAAAACAGTTGCAGAAGAGGTTATTAAAGTTGCTTTAGAGGGGATCTTAAATAGATCAACGGTTAAACAACATTATATAATAACTTCAGGAACCGTATCTGGAACTTTACGTCAAATACTTCGTCAAGATAACTATTTATCACTTAAAGACGAATGTAAAAAAATAATAGAAAACGAAAGATTCCAGCCTGCACTATTACAGAAGGTAAAGAATAATAGTATTGATCCAATAAGTGCCGTAAAAAAATATATAGATTCTTTAGATCAATTATTAGTATGGTCTGGTGTGGATTTTCAAAATGAATTGCTCTGCATATGGAGTAGTTTACATGATGTATTAGAAAAAAACTTTTCAATCGAGGCTGTATTAAAAGATAAACCAACGCCCGACTTTAATCTCAATGTATATCTAAATAAAAAATTGGAAGAAGAAGTAAAATTAGCTCCTTTGTACTATAACCAATCACTATTACCGAACAACTTAAAAAGTGAAATTAAACTAGAGAGATATGGAGATTCTGTTTTTTCAATAGATGCAATAATATCGTTGTTAAAGCAAAGTAAGTGTATCGTTTTATCTTCTCCAGGAGGCAGTGGAAAGTCAAGCTCGCTATCGATAATTGAAAAAAAGTTAGTATGCATTCAAAGTGACGTAGAGTATATCCCTGTTAAAATAAAGCTGAGAAGTTATTCAAGAAACACATTAAATAACATGATAGAGCATGAACTAGGAATAACTTATGGATCATGGAAAAGCCTACCATTTAAGTTCATTTTTCTTTTTGATGGGCTTGATGAAATGTTGCAGCATGATACACAAGCATTCTATGACAATCTTGCTTCTACGGTAGGGGGGCATAACTATATTCTTACAGTGAGAGATACTGGGATAGGCGTTGAGACAAGTTCTAAATCTATTCATGCTTGCTTCTCAATTCAACCATTATCGTATAGAAGTGCTTTTAACATCGCTAGTGATATATTTAAAGGCGATGAGCTATTAGGTTTCTATTCTGAATACAGAAACAAACTTAGTACTATTGGCTATAACTTCCTTTCATCCCCTTTTGTTTTGTCATTATCTATAGATTATTACAAGATAAATAACAGCTTACCTAAAAGTATAGAAGATGTTATTGAAGATTGGATATCAAATAAAATAAAAAGCGATAAAAAAAGGGTTACAGATGTAACTATAAAATTAAATAGAGTTCCAGTTAGTAAAATTGAAGAGGCCTTCTCATTAATTCTTTATAAAGCTAGCTTTGAGAAAAATATTACATCAATATCTGAAGACACTTTCATAGAATTAATAGAAGAGTCTTATGATGAATTAGCTTCTTACAAGGGGCACTTAACAAGGCTATTGGACCTTCATGAGTTCATCTCTATGGTGCATCATTATGAAATTTTATATCAAAATACTGATGGCTATTACACAACCCCACACGCAATAATATCTGACTACTTGTCTTCTAAATTACTTTCTAGAAAATGGCGTAAATATAAATCTACATTTATCAATTCACATTACGATATTTGGTTATATTGCAGTAATTTCATAGTTAATGAAGATAGAGAAGATTATTTAAATACAGTGTTCAATTTTGATATTTGCCTAGGAGCAAAGATTGCAAATAAATTTCAAGGAAGTTACACAAATGAAATCCAAAATAGACTTTTAAACCTTGAGCAATGTAGCAAAGTTCTTACAAGAAGCAATGCCATTTCTGCGTTAGGAATATTGGGAACTGAAAGTTGCTACAATAGGCTAAAATCCCAAGAGGGGTATCAAGACCAACACCACCCCTATCAAAGGCTCCGAGCACTAGCACTTAATGGTGATAGAGAGATTTTGCTTAAAATAATTAGTGAAAATGAACATCAAGTACAAGCTCCAATAAAAATATCTGGAGGTGAATACGATTTATGGTTTAATTCTCCTCCTGCAATTATTACTGACATTGCTAGAGGTCGTGTTGAAGAATGGTTGAACAACAAACGGCCTCCCTTATGCATGAGTTTACGGACTCTTGCGTTATTTGGAGATAGTTTTGATATTAATATGCTAATTTCTGTTTTAGAAAATACCGATGAGGAACAAGAGTTTTACGATGCAGCGAAAGCCCTTTTTCAAATAGACAATAACTCTCTCATTGAGGCTCTCTCAAAGATAATAACTGAAAAGCAATCAACTTTATACTGGGCAAAACAATTCCTTTTTTCAATAGGGATTGAGTGCAGTGTGGATGATGAGTTTAATTACTTTATAGAGCAAAGTGAAAAAAAAGAAGAAGAATTAGCGAGAGATGAACACTTGTATTCATTGGGTAAGCTAGTTGATTTTATTAAAAAAACGAAGTTAGATGATAAAAAAATAAAAATATTGATAAGCGTTTATAAAAGCCTAGGGTTTAAAGATGACTTCTACTACAACCGTTTAATATGGAGTTTAGCAAGAAATGGAAAACCTGGATCTTTTTTGCCTATAGTAGCACTCGCTTATGAAAGAAAAATTCCAGAAGAAATCAATAATGCCATATGTTATCTTTCTTATTCCGATGAGTTAACTATAGATAGCTCCCTAGAACAAAAAATAGATGATTATTTCGAATCCCTCAATGGTAAATATGAAGGGATATTCCAATATTATATCCATTATTATTACAAACATAAGTCTAAAAGTTTTGCTCTTAGTTTAATAAACAAAAAAATAACAGAAAAACTAAGGCATTTATCGCCAGAAAGCATAGCTAGAGAAAATTATATTGGTTCTTTCTTTGAATATAATATGATTTTTGATTTTCTATCAGATAAAAAATGTGAAGACATAAACTTATGCGAAAAAGATGCTATAAAATTCTTATTGATAGACACTGAATGCTCAGACGATAATAAGATCATTAAGCTTAAAATACTTTCTTCCATTGATAAGGAAAAGCTTAATTATTACTCTAATAGAATAATCGATCCAGATGTAAAAATTAGTGCAATTAACTACTTGCTTATCAACGACTTAGCTTTCTCTCCTATATCATTTATGGAAAAATATTTATTGATACTCCTATCGCACTACATGTTCTACCCGACAATAGAACATGTTTGCAAAAACGAATGGGATGACAGATTAGCAAATTTGTTTCTAGAGTCCTTTATTGAATATGATTGGGACCATATTAATGCGCAGATGTTTGAAAAGTACATAAATGTGTTTCTAACTTTGATAACGAAAGAACAATTAGAAATTTTCGAAAAAAAGCGAGTTAAGCCTATAAGTCTTTGTATAGAAAGAATTTATAAAATTTGGTTGGAAAGCAACGATATTAATTAATAGAAAGTAACGTAATTCATTAATTAGTTGTGTTAGTACTATTTAGCTCTATAACTATAGGTCTCTAACTCGCTTTGGGGCGAAAGCGACTTAGTGATTAGATATAATTTAGAGATAGAATCTTATCCAATGAAAAATAAAAAATTATTGGACAGCCACTCATTTAATTAAATAATATCAATAAGTTAACAAGTTAAAATGAACAATATGGTTAAATCCCTCCATTGAGTTTTTCTGAATTAATCACTGCCTTTAGTAAGCTAAGGCAGTAATTATACGACTGTATTGGGTTATGAGCAGACGTGCTAGCTAAACTCGCCACAGAGATGTGGCGAAACACCAAGTTATAATGAGTTATAAAGAATGAACGACCGCAGATGAGCCATCAAAACATCGGGATATTTTAAACTGAAGCTTTATATATTTCGTTAATCGCTGTTGCTAACAATTTATCAAATTCTGCTGGTGTTTGTTTTGCTGATAAATCTGAAAGTAGCGCACGTGAAAAGCTTGCAATTAAATTAGGATTTTTTGCTAATAATGTATTGGCTTCTTGACGACTATACCCGCCAGATAAAGCGACAATACGAACGATATGAGCATCATTCATTAATGTGCTATAAACACCACTAACCGTTGGTATAGATACTTTTAACATTATTTTAACTGAGTTATCTAATTGCGATAGTTGCTTTTCAATTTCAGCAATGAGCATTATTTCAGCTTCTTTTTTGCTACTACTATGAATATCTACTTCTGGCTCAAGAATTGGCACTAGCCCTGCTGCAGCTATTTGTGTACCAACTTGGATTTGTTGTTCTACAATTTTTTTAATAGAAGCTGCATTTGCTTCATGTATTACTGAGCGCATTTTTGTTCCAAAGATATTCCTATCCTTCGCTCTTTCTAATAAACGATCTAAATCTGGCATCGGCTTCATTAACTGAACGCCATCCTTTTGTTCTGCAAGTCCTTTATCTACTTTTAGAATGGGTACTATGCCTTTTTTATCCCATAAATAATCGCCTGTATACAACCCCTCTATTTTTCTATCCATTGTCTTTTCAAATAATATAGCAGCTAAAATATGTTCAGAGGTAAAAGATTGGCTTTGTATTATTCGACTTCTCATCGCTTGGACTAAGTCATACATTTCTTCTTCAGAATGATATTCACTTTCTTCAATACCATAGCCTTTTAACGCTTTTGGGGTGCTCCCTCCACTTTGATCAAGTGCAGCGATAAAACCTTTTCCTGTTCTCATTCGTTCTAATTGTTTTTTATTCATCGAAAACCTCCAAATAATAAATATCAGTAACCGTTAATATTATTATCATTCAAAGTGAGCTTATTTTTGCTTATAGTCAAATCAAACTTACAACATAATTACTTTTTACAGTTCGCCAGCGTTTTCCTATTTTATCTTCCCGAACAGATGCTAACAACAATATAAAAACAGCAACGATTGCGGCGTTGCTGCTATATTTATAGGTCGATTAATAACCTATTTACTATCTGCAACGATTGGAATAATCTGGATGGAGATATTTGTAAAATACACATTAAAGATGGCTAAATATTCAATTTTTAAAATAATTCGATGAGTAGATAAACTGGAAAAATACACAAAGGCAGAAAATACATAAAGGCATAAATAATGAAAAAAACACCTGTTTTACTAATTATATTAGACGGCCTAGGCGTTAATCCTAGTCGAGCTCATAACGCCTGGGCATTAGCGAAAACGCCTCATCTTGACCATTATTTTTCTACTTGGCCACACACTGTATTAAATGCATCAGGAGAAGCTGTCGGTCTTCCAGATGGTCAGTTTGGAAATTCAGAAGTGGGACATTTAACTCTCGGATCTGGTCGTGTTTTGAAACAAGAACTGCCACGTATTTCAGACGCGATTAGCAGTGATAAATTGTCCTCAAACCTTAAGTGGCAGGCCATGCTTAGTCAGTCACCGCGCTTACATTTAGTCGGCTTAGTATCAGATGGCGGAGTGCATTCTCATATTGACCACCTTTGTGGACTTTTACCATTGCTAGTGAAGGCAGGCATCGAACCCGTCATACACATGATCAGCGATGGGCGAGACACTGCACCACGCTCTGCACAAATGTATATCCAACAAGTAGAAGACAAATTACAGCAATTGGGATCTGGCAAAATTGCAACATTAAGCGGTCGCTACTTAGCCATGGACAGAACCAATCAGTGGGATCGAACCCAACAGGCTTGGTCAGCTATAGTCACGGGCCAAGGATTAAAGAGTGATACTGCACGCAATGCCTTAGAAGCGGCTTACCAGCGCGATGAAAACGATGAATTTATTCAACCGACCATCATTGGTGATTACAAAGGAATTGCTGAGAATGAAGCCGTCTTGTCCTTCAATTTTCGTAGCGATCGTATTCGTCAGTTGGCTGCGGCTATTGGTCTAGAGACATTTAATGATTTTGATCGTGCCAACGAAGGAGGGCGTTCAATAGTTTGCATGACTGAATACGACGCACAATTTCCGTTTCCAGTTTTATTTGAACCACAATTACCACAACAAGTGCTAGCACAGATCATCAGTGCAGCTGGCATGCAACAGTTCCATTGTGCTGAAACTGAAAAATACCCGCATGTTACCTATTTTTTCAACGGTGGAGTTGAACCTCCCTTCCCTGGAGAAACCCGTAAAATCATTCCTTCACCTGCGGTTGCTACTTACGATTTAAAACCTGAAATGAGTGCCCCTGCAGTCGCTAACGAGGTTATTACTGCCATTGAAAGTGATTCATACCAATTTGTTTTAGTAAACTTTGCCAATACTGATATGGTTGGTCACACAGCGGTGCGTCCGGCAGTCATTAGTGCAGTTGAAACCGTTGACCTGCAAAGCTCGCGTATTATACAAAGTGCGTTACAACGTGGCTGGCGAATACTTCTCACGGCTGATCACGGGAATTGTGATGAAATGGTTGATCCACAAACAGGGGAGCCACATACCCAGCATACATCCTACCCGGTACCGTGCCTCTTAATCGGAGAAAAAAATGTGCAATTGGGTATCGGGCGTAGCCTTGCTGACGTAGCGCCAACTATTCTGGAATTACTCGATTTACCCAAACCTGAGGTGATGACCGGCCACAGTTTGTTGTTATATTAAATATTTTGGTATGAAAGAATACGCAAATAAAAGTTATGGCGTCTAGTTTTTCATTTTACCTGTTTGACGAGCACCATCGATTAATAGGAGGTTACGTGCTTCCTTTTCTTTCCACTCAATTAATCTGTTTATGCGTGATCTTTTCATATCGACACTTTTACACCTTAATCCCAAATCATTTGTTTTGTTACACTTTAATGCGCATAAAAAAGCAAGTTATTACATTTTTATGCGCATTAAAGTGTTCTATTTGACATTTTTTGGCGCATAAAAGTGTTTTTAATGTCTTTGTAAGGCTGTCTATTTAACTGTGTTTTTAATCCTTTAGTTTATTAATTATGTGGCTAGCTATTATTGCAAGAAGCACTTTTTCTCCTTTTTCCTTCCTTATTGATGATTGTATTGGTCATTTTTTATGGCTTTAAACAGTTGTTAAATGGCATTTTTAAGTAATGATTTTCTGTTATAATTCTTCTTTTGAAATGCCAGTTGAAGGTTAGTCGTCATCACATTTTTAATGTGGACGGGTTAGTACTCTGATCTGGCTTATTGATCGTCTTTCATTTTAATCTTGGTGTTTTATGCAAAATTTCCCTACAAACCGTTTCTCTATTGCTCCGATGCTTGATTGGACTGATCAATATTGTCGTTACTTTCATCGTTTAATGAGTAAAAATACTCTCTTGTATACTGAAATGGTGACGACTGGCGCAATTTTATATGGCAAAGGCGATTATTTACAACGAGATGCAGCTGAACACCCAGTCGCATTACAGTTAGGTGGCTTTGCAGCCTTAGATTTAGCGCAAGCTGCTAAAGCAGGGGCTGAGCGTGGTTTTGATGAGATTAATTTAAACGTGGGTTGTCCTTCAGATCGAGTTCAAAATGGACGTTTCGGTGCGTGTTTGATGGCGGAAGGGGCGTTAGTTGGTGATGCTGTAAAAGCGATGAAAGATGCTAGTGGCTTATCCGTTACAGTAAAAACCCGTATTGGTATTGATGATTTAGATTCTTATGAGTTTTTATGTGACTTTGTTGAAAAAGTAAAGTCGCAAGGTTGTGATACGTTTATTGTGCATGCACGTAAAGCTTGGCTAAGTGGTTTAAGCCCTAAACAAAATCGTGATGTTCCACCGTTAGATTACGAACGCGTTTATCAGTTAAAGCGAGACTTCCCTGAGTTAACGATTGCGATTAATGGTGGCATTAAAACACTTTCTGAATGTGAAACTCACTTGCAGCATGTTGATGGTGTGATGTTAGGAAGAGAGATTTATGCGAACCCATACTTATTAAGTGGTGTTGACCAACAGCTATTTGGTTGTGATAAAATACCCTTAACACGTTTTGAAGTATTAGAAAAAATGTACCCTTATATTGAGTCTCAGTTAACTGATGGTGTACATTTGAATCGTGTTGCTCGACATATGTTAGGGCTGTTTCAAGGGTTACCTGGAGCACGTGCATGGCGACGTCATTTAAGTGAAAATGGACATATACCAGGTTCAGGTATTGAAGTGATGCAAAAAGCAGCGTCATTTGTTAACGAAGAATAAGGTAATAAGATGAAAAAATGGTATTTTTTATTCGTATTAGTCGGTATGCAACTTACCCTTGTTGGTTGTAGTACACAAACAACACCTGTAAAAGAAGTACAAGAACAGACTGAAACGAAGCGTTTAATGATTGTCAGTAGCGGTAAACCTTCTAAGGTATTACCTGCTTTTACTACTTACAGTTGGAGTGAAGAATACAATCAAGTTTTATCGAGTGTTGCAGGACAAAATCAACAAGAGTTTAAAACCTATATTCGCGATCAAATAAAAGCTTATTTAAGTACTAAAGGCTATGAATATAAAGCAGATCCTAAACAAGCGAATGTAGTTTTTGGCTTTTTGTTTGCGTTAGAAGATGCCATTGCTGATCGAACTATTCAAGAGCGTTTTGGTTTATTGCCCGGTTTAAGACGCGCTAAAGCCAGCGACCCTCGTTATGAAAAAGGTTCTCTGTTATTAACGGTATTAGATAATCAACAAAAGACTATTTACTGGCGTTCAGCGGTACAAGGTTTCGTTGATTTAGAAAAAGATAAAGTAGAGTCTGGTTCAACTCGGATGCAGGGGATTTTAAATATGATGCTGAAAGATTTTCCTGAAGCGGGTCAATAAGTCATTATAGCTTATTCATCATACTGTTAATAAAAACCACACAATTGTGTGGTTTTTTTATGGGCGGTCTGTCGCTTTTTTATAACAGTTTTTTAGTCGCGATATGGTTATTCAGTTGATATCCGCTATCTGATAAAAACGCTTGAGTGGCTAACAATTCTACTTCTGCCACTTCTTTCAAGTTGTATTCAATATCAGTCATGCCTTCTGCCGTTAAAGACTTCTCTAGCTGTTTTAACAGGTTTTTACCTACACCACGACGACGAGTTAGATCTCTAATTGTTAATTGCGATAACGTTGCTTGAGTTGCATTTATTTGTACTTTAACCGCACCGATATGACGCTCGTTAAACATCGTCATATAAAGTCGAGATGACGATTGGGTTATCAGCTCTGCAAGGGCTTGCTCTGTTAATGATGCTTCAGGGAGGTAATTTGCGTAGATCTTTTGTAAATCTATAACCAGTTGTGTTGATACGGTGTTGGCAATGAAAACGGATAATCGCATACAGTACTCACTATAATATTATTGAATTTTTGAGGTGGTTGTTAATGGATAAAGCAGGTTGTATTGTTTCTCTTGTTGATATTGTACTTTTTTATTTTCTAACATGACACGTTGTTTTTCTGGGATCAATTGACTTAATTTAACCAATTGAAAATCTTTGTTTGGCGCACCTAAACGTTGCGATAAGTACTGCAATGTTTCAGGGTAAGGGTGGCCAATAAGAATGGTGTAGGGCGCTTTTAGACTATGCTCAATCGCTTGTTGAAACTGTTTGTCCATTGCTGCGGAAGTGCGAATATTATCTAAAAATATATGTCTTCTTAATGACGGTAATCCAGCTGATACTGCACTACTTTGTGCCACACTGTGCGCAGTGGTTAGACTATCAACAAAGAATAAACCACGTTTAGACAGTAACTCCATTGTCCATTGCATAGGAATGATTTCTTCAGTCAGTTTACTGCCCATGTGATTATTAACGCCAATCGCATAAGGAATATCGGCTAAACCATGGCTTAATACATGTTGAAAATATTGCTTCGTCATTTGTTCCATTAATGCGCCTTTCCCTAATAAGTGATTGTGGGATTGAGCTTGCATTGGTATGTGCAGTATGACTTCTCTATGTTGCTGGTGAGCCGCGTTAGCAATTTTTTGCGAGTAGGGTGTGAATGGCAAAATAGCAAAAGTAATAGGGTTAGGTAGTTTAGAAAATGATTGGTTATGGCGGTTATAGCCCATATCGTCAATGATAATGGCAATTTTGCCAATGGGTGTTGCTACTGCTGTATTAACAGAACAACTAAATAGGCAAAAGCAGAGAAACGCTTTATTGAATAGATTAAAAAATTTTAGCACTTATTTTTTTCTCGTTAACCAACGTAATGGATCTTCTGCTTTGCCTTTATGGCTTAACTCGAAATATAAACTTGTTCTTTCTTGGCCGCCACTATGTCCAGCTAAAGCAATCGCATCACCTTGTAATACCACATCACCGGCTTTTTGTAACAACGTTTGATTGTAACCATATAAAGTGATGTAGTTATCACTGTGATCAAGTGCAATCACCATACCGTAACCTTTAAAGTAACCTGCAAATAAAACACGCCCTGTCGCAACGGCCCTTACTTTTTCACCTTCATTAGCGGCTATCGCAATACCTTTCCATTTTACTTCGCTGCTGCGACTGCGTGAGCTACCAAAACGATGTAAAACACTGCCGCGTATCGGCCATTGTAACTTACCTTTCTGGCTGGCTAATTTAGAAAATGTATTTTCTTTTGCTTTTGATAAAAACTTTGTTTTTGCTTTCTTTTTATCTTCAAGTTCTTTAGCTGCTTGTGCTTTGGCTGCCGCTAATTCTTTTATCTTGCGTTCTTTTGCTGCTTTTTTGAGGCGTTCACGTAATGCCTTCTCTGAATTGCCGAGTTCTGATAATTTTTGATTTTGATAATTGATATCTTTTCTTAGTGAGCTTAATGCTTTATTACGTTTTATCTTTTGAGCGTTAACAGTATCTTGCCTTTCTTTTTGGTCTTTATACATTTTTTCTAATGCAGCAAGTGTTGCTGTTTGCTCTTTCTCATTACTGAGCAGTTTTTGTTGTGTGGAATGTAAAGATTCTATACTTTCTAATCGTGCTTCATTGAGGTATTGATAATAGCTTTTAGCACGAACAATTCTGCTTAGATCTTCTTGGTTTAGCATTAGTTTGATAAGGTCATTTTGACCTGTCATATAAGCACTGACTAACTGCTGTTGTAATAATGATTGTTGTTTTATTTTATCTTCTTCGAGCTGTTCAGTGCTCTTTTTTAACGATACTAGCGCAGCTCGCTTTTTTTCGATGGTTTCTTTGGTTTCGTTGACTTGTTGAGACACTTTAGCAATGGCTTGTTCACTATCAGATAATTCTTCTTCAAGTAATCTTTGTTGTTTTTGTTTTTGCGCTTTAGTTTGCTTGCTCTCTTTTATTTGCTGTTGCAAATTATTCAGGTTAGCTGCTGAAACTTGAGTATTAAAAAGAGTCGCTATCAGAAAAGAAATACAGATTAATTGGCTTACACGCGCTAGCTTATTGAAAGAAAGTAGATTAAATGTCACTGTAATTTTCGACCTTATAAACGGAAACAATATTTTGAATTAAACCATCTATTAACTTAGTTATAGTAAGTTAATTATTAAGTTATCAATTAAGCAATGTTAAATATGACTTACAAACTTTAGAAAAGTTAGATAAAAATAATTGAGATTAAAGGACTATTGTATTAGATGAAAGAAAAAATTGTTGTGATTAAGTGAAAAGTCAGCTGAAAATAATTTATCTTCGTTTGAAAGGGAAATTTAGGTGCTCCATGTATGTATAGAGCACCTAAGATAAGTTAATTACTTAATAGTAATTAATGGCTTACCTGTCATCTGTTCTGGGATTTTCATGTCCATTAGCGATAACATTGTTGGTGCGATATCACACAAGCGACCACCTTCAGCCATTGTTGCTTCTCGGCCAACATAGATAAATGGTACTGGTAAGTTAGTATGCGCGGTATGGATGCCACCTGTTTCAGGATCAATCATTTGCTCTGCATTACCGTGGTCAGCAGTGATTAAACATTCGCCGCCGACTTCTTTTAATGCACCTACAATTTCACCAATACAAGCATCAACTGCTTCACATGCTTTAACTGCTGCTTCATAAACACCAGTATGGCCAACCATATCGCCATTCGGGTAATTACAAATGATCACATCGTATTCGCTGCTCTTGATTGCGCTTACTAGTTTCTCTGTTAATTCAACAGAACTCATTTCTGGTTGTAGGTCATAAGTTGCAACCGCTGGAGAGCTTATTAAAGTACGGTGCTCACCTGGGAACTCATCTTCAACACCGCCGTTAAAGAAGAAAGTAACATGTGCGTATTTTTCAGTTTCAGAAATACGTAGCTGTGTTTTGTCTTCTTTAGATAGCCATTCACCAAGCGTGTTAGTTAATTCTTCACTTGGGTAAGCGGCTGGTGCAGTGATATTTGCTGCATATTCAGTTAACGTTACAAAATTTAGCTTAGGCGTTACGGCACGCTCAAAACCACTGAAGTTTTCATCAGTAAATGTGTAAGTAATTTCACGTGCTCGGTCTGCACGGAAGTTTAAGAACAAGACTGCATCACCATCTGACATTGGCGCAGCTTCGCCAATGACTGTCGCTTTAACAAATTCATCGTTTTCATCACGAGCGTACGCATTTTCAAGACCGTCTAATGCACTTTCTGCTGTGTATTCTGATTTTGCTTCTGTTAGTAGGCTATAAGCTTGCTCAACACGATCCCAACGATTATCACGATCCATTGCAAAGTAACGACCGACTAATGAAGCCGTACGACCAACGCCCATTTCTTTATATTTTTCTTCAAATTTAGCTAATGTACCCGCTGCACTACGAGGTGGTGTATCGCGACCATCTAAGAATGCATGTACGAATATTTTTTTAGCGCCACGTTTTGCTGCTAGTTCTATTGCGGCTAAGATATGGTCATCGTGAGAGTGAACGCCACCTGGTGAAGCTAGCCCCATGATGTGAACTGCTTTATCAGCTGCAATTGCTTTATCTATTGCATTAACAAAGGTAGGATTTTCGAAAAAATCGCCGTCAGCAATAGATTTAGTCACTTTAGTTAGGTTTTGGTAAACAGTACGACCCGCACCAATATTAGTATGGCCCACTTCTGAATTACCCATTTGACCATCTGGTAAACCGACATCCATGCCCGAAGCTGAAATAAGACTATTTGCATAATCTTTACATAGTTGGTCTAGAACAGGTGTTTTTGCATTCGATACTGCGTTATCTGGCATATCAGGACGGTAGCCCCATCCATCTAGAATTAATAGTACTAATGGTTTCTTAGGAGTTGTCATATTAAACCTCTTTATTGTTCAAATTATCTGCTGTTGATTTTACAACATTTGTGCGGCTTGTCACTGAAAAAGCCTAGTGTGAGATCAAAGCAAGTTGAAATAGACAAAAAAAAGACATTTTCATTTATTATTCTAAATCTCAAGGCTGATATTCTGTTTTCCACAGGGTATACTCAGATTCGAATTTATCCTTATAGAAGAAGAAAAAAGTTATGCAAGAGTATATTGATTTTGTTACTAATAACCCAATGCTTGCGATTGCTTGGGTAGTGATTGCTGCAATGTTAATTCATAGTGTAGTAAAAGCTAAATTAAGTAAAACAAACAACATTAATCCTCAGGAAGCGACGTTATTAATTAACAAACAAGATGCGGTTGTTGTTGACGTTCGTTCTGCTGAAGAGTTTAAAAAAGGGCATATTGTAAATGCTAAAAACATAACTGTGTCACAAATTGATGAAGGAAAGTTTGCTGCTATTGAAAATGACAAACAGACCCCCATTATAGTTGTATGTGCAACAGGTACTCGTTCAGGCGGCGCAGGCGATAAATTAGCTAAAGCTGGATTTGAGCAAGTAAATAATCTTTTTTCAGGTATGAGTGGCTGGACGGCTGCAAACTTACCAACAACTAAGAAGTAATTATATTATGGCTACTATCACTATTTATACGACACCGTATTGCCCATATTGCATGCGTGCAAAGCAATTATTAGACAGCAAAGAAGTTGAGTATCAAGAAATTGATGTATCAGACCGTTCTCTTCGCCCTAATATGACTAAAATTACGGGTGGCACAACGGTTCCGCAAATTATCATTAATGATAAGCCGATAGGCGGTTGTGACGAGTTATACGCTTTAGAGCGCGCTAACGAACTTGATAAACTATTAAGCTAATTTACTACGATTAAATATTTTTAACGATTAAGGAAAGATCATGCCAGAACAACAAGAAAAACAAGTAGAATTCAACATCCAACGTGTTTATGTTAAAGATATCTCTTTTGAATGTCCTAATTCACCAGAAATCTTCAAAAAAGAATGGGCTCCAGAAGTAAAAATGGACATCGATACACAATCTAAGAAATTAGAAGAAGGTGTATACGAAGTGACATTATCATTAACAGCAACAGCTAGCGTTGAAGGTGAAGTTGCGTTTTTATGTGAAGTACAACAAGCAGGTATTTTCTCTGTTTCAGACCTTGAAGGTCCACAACTTGCTCATTGTTTAAATGCATTTTGTCCAAACATCTTATTCCCATATGCTCGTGAAGCAGTTTCTAGCTTAGTAACTCGTGGTACTTTCCCACAGTTAAACTTAGCGCCAGTAAACTTTGATGCTTTATTCCAGCAAGCAATGGCGAGTAAGCAAGCTGAAGTAGAAACACTAAACTCTTAATTAAGTCTTTTCTTAAATAGGTAATCTAATGGCTGAAAAAACTGCCATTACAGTATTAGGAGCAGGGTCATACGGCTCTGCTCTTGCTGTATCATTGGCTCGTAACGGACATAATACGTTAATTTGGGGTCACTCAAATGATCACATTAAACGCCTACAAACTGATCGTGAAAACAAAGCATTTCTACCAGGAGTCACATTTCCTGAACGTCTCCAACCTGAAAGTGATTTAGCAAAATGTATTGCCGCAACCGATACTATTTTGTTGGTGGTGCCTAGCCATGTGTTTGGTTTGGTATTATCTCAAGTTAAACCTTTATTGCGTCCAGAGCATCGTATTGCTTGGGCAACAAAAGGGTTAGAAGCTGAAACAGGCCGCTTGTTACAAGAAGTCGCGAGAGATATCGTGGGTGACCATTATCCCCTTGCTGTTTTATCAGGCCCTACTTTCGCGATGGAAGTCGCTAAAGGCTTACCAACAGCCGTTGCTGTGGCGGGTACTGATACTCACTTTACCCAACATATTGCTGACCTTTTCCATAATAATAGTAATTTTAGAACCTATATTTCGGAAGACTTCACTGCCGTGCAATTAGGTGGGGCTGTTAAAAACGTGATTGCAATTGGTGCAGGTTTGGCTGATGGTTTAGGGTTTGGTGCGAATGCTCGTACTGCTTTAATCACGCGTGGTTTAGCGGAGTTAACGCGGTTAGGTGTCGCTTTAGGTGCTACTGAGGCTTCATTTATGGGCATGGCAGGTTTAGGTGATTTAGTCTTAACTTGTACAGATAATCAATCTCGTAATCGTCGTTTTGGTTTAGCATTAGGCTCTGGTAAAGGTATTGATGAAGCACAGGTTGAAATTGGCCAAGTTGTTGAAGGCTACCGTAATACTGAAGAAGTTTATAACCTTGCTAAACGCGTTAACATCGAAATGCCGATTTGTGAACAAATCTATTACGTGCTTTATCAAGGTAAAGCGGTAAAAGAAGCGGCTATGGACTTGTTATCACGTAGTAAGAAAGGCGAATAATATTTCGTTTCTTTAAGATTTTAATGCCGATTACATTAATGCCGATTACATTAATGCCGATTACATTAATGCCGATTACATTAATGCCGATTACATTAATGCCGATTACATTAATGCCGATTACATTAATGCCGATTACATTAATGCCGATTACATTAATGCCGATTACATTAATGCCGATTACATTAATGCCGATTACATTAATGCCGATTACATTAATGCCGATTACATTAATGCCGATTATATTAAATAAGTTATTTTAATCAGTAAAATAGATCAGTTATTTAGTGTGATTGGCATAAGCATACTTTTAAAACGCTAGACACAAAAAAGGCCTCATTCGAGGCCTTTTTTAATTTAAGCGCTTTTTTAATTTAAGCGATAAAGCCAATCCAAATTAAGCGTCTTGTAATATGTTTAACATACGACGTAATGGCTCAGCTGCACCCCATAATAGTTGGTCACCCACAGTGAACGCACTGATATATTCAGGGCCCATTGCTAGTTTGCGGATACGACCCACTGGAATGCTTAATGTACCTGTTACTTTAGCAGGAGAAAGCTCAGAAACCGTTGCTTCACGTTCATTTGGAATCACTTTAACCCACTCGTTATGAGAAGCTAAGATCTTTTCAATTTCAGCCACTGATACATCTTTTTTCAGTTTCATTGTGATCGCTTGGCTATGACAACGCATTGCACCAATTCGTACACATAAACCGTCAATTGGCGTTTGGTTATCAGATGTGCCTAAAATTTTGTTCGCTTCAACTTGTGCTTTCCACTCTTCTTTAGATTGACCAGAAGGCATTGGTACATCAATCCACGGGATCAAACTACCTGCTAATGGCGCACCAAATTGTTCAGTTGGTAATGCATCACTACGAATGAATTCAGCAACTTTTTTATCTATTTCTAAAATAGCAGATGCAGGGTCTGCTAACTCATCTGCTACTGATGATTCAATTGCACCCATTTGGCTAATTAATTCACGCATATTACGTGCACCAGCACCTGATGCAGCTTGGTAAGTGTGTGGAGAAACCCACTCAATTAAGTCTGCTTCGAATAAACCACCTAATGCTAATAACATCAGTGAAACAGTACAGTTACCGCCAACGTAAGTTTTTACGCCGTCAGCTAAGCCTTGTTGAATCACATCTTTGTTGACAGGATCTAATACGATAATGCTGTCGTCTTTCATACGTAATGAAGAAGCTGCATCAATCCAGTAACCATTCCAACCGCTTGCACGTAGTGCAGGGTAAACAGAGTTAGTGTAATCGCCACCTTGACACGTAATGATGATATCCATTTTCGCTAGATCTTCAATTGAAGAGGCATCTTTTAAGGTTTCGGTTTTTTTACCAATATCTGGAGAAGCTAGACCAACTTGTGAGGTGGTGAAAAATACAGGCTCAATCGTTGCAAAATCATTCTCTTCACGCATTCTTTGCATAAGAACAGATCCAACCATACCGCGCCAACCAACTAAACCCACTTTTTTCATGGTCTATATTTCCTTAAATTTGATAGTTTAAATAAAATGGTTAATCATTAACCGAACAGAGAATCTATCATTAGAGGCGTTATTAAGGCTAGTTATTTGATGGTTTGTAGGGGAAAAAGTGTAGAAACTTACCTTGATTGCTTAATTTTTATCAAATCATCAAGGTAAGCTATGGCTGGTGTGCTGATAATCGTTAAAATCAGCAAATAAATATGACTTACTATTTAGCGTTAAAGTGGCTTTTATTCGTCGTAAATTGTCGGAATGGGCTGGCGTTTATGCTGAGTGCGCAGATAAATAGCAATAAGTTTATCTTCAATCTCTTTTGCTACTTCTTTGCCTTCTAAGAAATCATCAATTTGATCGTAAGTCATGCCTAATGCAATTTCGTCTTCAAGCTGTGGCTGATCTTCTTCTAAGTCAGCTGTCGGTGCTTTTTCGACTAATAGACTAGGTGCGCCTAAATGCTTAGCAAGTGATCTTACTTGACGTTTATTCAAGCCAAATAAAGGCGCTAAATCACAGGCACCATCACCATGTTTAGTATAGAAACCGGTAATGTTTTCTGCACTGTGATCGGTTCCCACCACCAAGCCACCAGTTAACCCAGCAATTTCATATTGTGCAATCATACGCATTCGCGCTTTCACATTACCTTTTACAAAATCAAAGTTAGCATTTTCAGCTAATTTTACTTCGCTGTTTTGTAGCGCGGCGACGGTTGTTTCATGGATACCATCTGCGCCAGTTTGAACATTAACGGTGATGCAGTTTGTCGGTTTAATAAAACTAACGGCTAGTTGTGCCTCATCTTCATCTTTCTGTACTGCGTAAGGTAAGCGTACTGCGATAAATTGATAGTCGTTAGTACTTTCTTCTTGATTTAATTGGTCTATCGATAGCTGGCATAGTCGCCCAGCTGTACTTGAGTCAACACCACCACTGATACCTAATACTAGTGTTTTACAATAGGCTTTTTTTAATGTGCTTTTAATAAAACTAATACGACGTTCAATTTCATTTTCTATATTGATGTCTGCTAAAACACACATCTCTTGTAGTATTTTTTGTTTCATGATGTTGTCCGTTAGTTTGAAGGTGAATGCATTGCTATTAATTATTATGCAAAAAAATAGCCATGTTTTATAGGAAAAACTCGTTTTAATTAACGATGTTTATCAACATCATCGATTCTTTTGAATCTACATTACCTTACAATAACTGCACTTAATTGGTGCTTGCGCTCTTTTTGAGTGCTAAAGTAAAATATTCATAATTTTTATGCATTAGAATGATGTAAAATTATGTTCGTATTTTAGTCGATTTTATTGTGCGAGCCTTGTGCCGTTTGATATTTCAATTGATTATTTATAACAATGACGTCTATGGTGACTCCTTTATTCTTGGCGCACTTATTGCTGCTATTATTCTATTAATAAAAAAGTGAATAAAAAGCACTATTGCTTAACAGTATTATTCATTTCAATTTAAAAACAAAAAAAGGATTTTTTAAATGAAAAAAAAACTCGGAAAACTCGTTACAGCCACTTCTTTCCTTGCATTATCCGCAGGCTTTGCAAATGCAGGTACATTAGATGATATAAGTAAATCCGGTGAGTTAAGAGCATGTTTTGATGCGGGTTATATGCCGTTTGAAATGAAAGCTAAAAATGGTAAATTCATTGGTTTTGATATCGATTTAGGTAAATTGATGGCGAAGCAAATGGGGGTTAAGTATGTACCAGTAAATACCGCATGGGATGGTATTATTCCAGCATTATTAACGGGTAAATGTGACATTATAATGGCTGGTATGACTGTGAATGCAAAACGCAATATGCGTGTTAACTTTGCTGACCCTTATATCGTCGTTGGTCAATCTATCTTATTGAATCCAAAGCATAAAGATAAAGTGCTTAGCTATAAAGATTTAAACAGTCCTGAGTATACCATTGCTGCTAAATTAGGCACTTCAGGCGAGCAAGCTATTAAAAGAATGCTGTCAAAAGCATCTTATAATGCCTTTGAAACACAAACAGATGCGGCACTTGAAGTTGTTAATGGTAAAGCCGATGCAATGATTTACGATATGCCATATATATCAATTTATGCTGCACAGTCAGAAGGCAAAACAACGGCAATCCTTGAACCATTTACTTATGAGCCATTAGGCTGGGCTGTTAAGCAAGGAGATCCAGATATCTTAAATTTTCTTAATAACTTCTTAAGACAAACTAAAGGCGATGGTGATTACCAACGTATTTATGATAAATGGTTTAAAAGCGATACTTGGTTAAGCCAAGTTCAGTAATTCCTTTTAAGTAAACCCTTTAAAACCAGAGCATATCTCTGGTTTTTGTTTTTCTGTTACCGGTGAATTTAATGAACGAAAAATCTAATAAATTAAAATGGCATCTGCTATTTATTTTTACGATTGGTCTACTTGCTGCAGGTATTTATTCTGCATCGCAAAGTATTAATTATAAATGGCAATGGCATCTTGTCTGGCCTTATATTGTTGATACGGCGCCTATTGATATTATTGCTCAAAGTGATGCAAATGCAGCGATTAATGCTGAAGGAGTGATAACCTTAACTTATGATAACGGTGATCCTGACACCATCATTACTAACGCAAGTGAAGTGCTTATTTATGATGGTGATTTGATTTTTGAAGGCGATCTCGTTGCACGTTCGGAAAGTATAAAAAGTGGTCTTTTAATTGATGGCTTATATATGACTTTGAAGATTTCAGTGATCTCACTGTTTTTCTCTATTGTGATTGGTTTGATGACTGCTTTAATGCGTATTTCAGATAATCCATTTAGTAAGAACCTATCCATTTTATACATAGAAGTTATTCGAGGGACGCCTTTACTGGTGCAAATATTCATCGTTTACTTCTTCTTAGGCACTATTTTTGACTTAGACCGATTTACTGCAGGCGTGGTTGCTTTATCAGTCTTTACCGGGGCTTATGTTGCAGAGATTTTACGTTCTGGTATTCAATCTATTTCTGCTGGGCAAATGGAAGCGGCTCGTTCTTTAGGAATGACTTACCCTAAAGCGATGATGTATGTCATTTTGCCACAAGCATTCAAACGAACATTACCGCCAATGGCTGGACAATTAATTAACTTAATTAAAGATTCTTCATTAGTATCAGTCATATCAATCACTGATTTAACCAAAGCAGGGCGAGAAGTAGTGAGTGGTAGCTTTGCTACTTTTGAGGTTTGGTTTACGGTTGCAGCCTTGTATTTACTGTTAACATCAACTTTATCTTGGGCCATTCAGCGTATTGAAAAAAGGTTAGCGACTAATGATTGATAAGAAAAAATATAAAGGTAACGATATGATCGTGACCATTGATGTTGATAAAATTTATCCTAATGGTTGTCATGCATTAAAAAAAGTAACAACCAATATTCAACGTGGCGAAGTGGTTGTGATTATTGGCCCTTCTGGTTCAGGTAAATCCACCTACTTACGTACTTTAAATCAATTAGAAACTATCACGAGCGGTGAAATTATAGTTGATGGTGTCAAAATGTATGGCGGAGAAACAAATATTAATAAGTTGAGAGAAAATATCGGTATGGTATTTCAATCGTTTAACTTATTTCCACATCTATCAGTTAAAGAAAATGTCATGCTGGCACCATTAAAAGTAACTGGACGAAGCAAAACGGAGGTGACTTCAGAAGCCGAAGCATTATTAACCCGTGTTGGACTTGCTGAGAAAATGGATATCTACCCAAGCCATCTTTCTGGTGGGCAACAACAAAGGGTAGCGATTGCAAGGGCCTTAGCAATGAAGCCTGATATGATGTTATTTGATGAGCCGACCTCAGCGCTTGATCCTGAAATGGTAGGTGAAGTATTGGATGTAATGAAGTCATTGGCAGCTGAAGGTATGACCATGGTGGTGGTGACGCATGAAATGGGCTTTGCAAATGAGGTCGCAGACCGTGTTATCTTTATGGAAGATGGCGCATTATTAGTTGATGACATTCCAGAGAATATTTTTGGTAAAGTTGCAAATCACCCAAGACTGCAAAAATTCCTTTCTAACATTTTATAATGACTTTATTAAATTATTTTAAAAGGGGCATGGCTTGAATTCAGAAATATATTTCTGTCGCCCTGCTCCCTTTTGACCTTTATATTATTTATTCAAACCTGTTATACCAATCACACTAATTAAGTTATCTATTTTACTTGTTAAAATAACTTATTTCTTCGTTGTAAATTTCGTAAAGGGATCAACAATTTAGCTCAATTTTCGCCTTGAACTAACTCATTTTTCCTGCGCAAAATTTAGATTACTTATTTAATGTAATCGGTATTAATTTTTATTTTATTATACGTTCTCGCTACAAACTCCGTTAAAATGATCATCTGATTTCTTTTATATTAATTATATTAAGGTTCCAATTATGTCTTTAAGTGTTGTTATTCTTGCTGCTGGTAAAGGTACTCGTATGCGTTCTCTTTTACCTAAGGTACTACATAAAATTGCAGATAAACCGATGGTGCAACATGTTATCGATACTGTGAAAGGGATTGGCGCTGACAATATCCACTTAATTTACGGACATGGTGGCGACATCATGAAGCAAAATATTACAGATAGTCGTTTAAATTGGATTGAACAAACGGAACAATTGGGTACCGGGCATGCAATGCAAATTGCACAACCTCACTTTAAAGCAGATGAAAAAATCTTAATGGTTTACGGTGATGTTCCTTTATTATCAGCAACGACATTAGAAAAACTGATTGCAGTACAACCAGAAGGCGGAATTGGGCTATTAACGATTAAGTTAGATGATCCTACAGGTTATGGTCGTATAGAACGTCTTGACGATAAAGTCGTGGGCATCGTTGAACAGAAAGATTCAAATCCAACTCAGCTAGCGATTAAAGAAGTGAATACTGGCATTCTTGTGGCAAATGCTAACGATTTAAACCGTTGGTTGCCTGCGTTATCTAATGATAATGCGGCTGGTGAATACTATATTACTGACATTATTAAAATGGCACATGAAGCGGGTTGTTCTATTGAAACGGTTCAGCCTGAAAATGCGTTTGAAGTTGAAGGTGTGAATAACCGTTTACAACTTGCTAATTTAGAACGTGCTTTCCAGTTACAAAATGCTAATAATTTATTATTAGATGGTGTGATGTTACGTGACCCAACTCGTTTTGATTTACGTGGTGAATTAACGTGTGGTCAAGATGTTGATATTGATATCAACGTTATTATCGAAGGTAAAGTGACGTTAGGTTATGGCGTTAAAATTGGTGCTGGTTGTATTCTAAAGAACTGTGAGATTGCTGATAATACTGAAATTAAAGCAAACTCTATCATTGAAGGTGCGAGTATTGGTGAAAACGCTTCCATTGGACCTTTCGCACGACTTCGCCCTGATACTGTTATTGCTAATGAAGTACATATTGGCAACTTTGTTGAAGTGAAAAAATCAACGTTAGGCGTAGGCACTAAATGCGGACACTTAAGTTATATTGGCGATAGCCAAGTGGGTAGCGGCGTTAATATTGGTGCTGGTGTGATCACATGTAATTACGATGGTGTTAACAAGTATCAAACCATTATTGGTAATGATGTGTTTTTGGGGAGTGATTGCCAAATTATCGCGCCTGTGACGATTGGTAATGGTGCAACAACAGGTGCTGGAACAACAATTGTTACGGATGTACCTGATAATACATTATGTGTGTCACGCACTAAGCAACGTAATGTTGAAGGTTGGACTCGTCCAGTTAAGAAAAAATAATACTTAATTGTTAAGCAATATTATAGAAGGTCGGTAACTTAGGTTATCGGCCTTTTTTATTGCATCGGATTAATAGGGTTATCGAGACCCACTGTACTTTATTTTGTATTTTTTAACCCTTCTTCATTATATCAATCACATCATTTATTACGTAATGAAGTCTGTTTAATGAGAAATCGAAAGTCTAGATTATTCCAATCTGGATAAATAAATGGTCTATTTAGGCTTCATTTTAACAAGCATAAATGACTAGATAATTACTTAGATTGGTATTAGAAGGTGCTTTTGAAAGGGATGCTTAAATTGCAGATATAAAAAAAGGAGGCCGAGGCCTCCTTGATATAAAGTCTTATTTAAATTTAGACTTTTTTAAGGTTTAACGGACGTTTACATACTTGCACACTGCGAAGATGCGCTAATGTATTTTCCGGCATACCTTTTGGTAATTCAATTGTTGAGTGATCGTCATTTAGACGGATATCACCAATGAAGCGGCTATTGATATTTGCTTCATTTGCAATTGCACCAACGATATTTTTAACTTGAACACCGTGCTCACGACCTACATCTAAACGGAACATTTCAAGTTCAACGTCAGTAGGGCGTCCACGGCCACGCGGTTTATCATCACCACGAGATTCGTTGCGATCGTTACGTGAACGGTCAGGACGATCACCACGAGGGCGGTCATTACGATCATTACGGTCGTTGCGGTCACGACGTGGGCGATCACTGCGTTCGTTACGGTCATTGCTACGAGGCTCTACAAACTTTTCTTCAACAGGTTGTAATGGTTTGTCTTTTTGTGCCATGTATAGAAGTGCTGCTAGTAAATCTTGCTCTTCAATTTCTGAATTATTTTCTATTTGTGACAGTAAAGTGCGGTAGAAAGTAAGATCTTCGCTTTCACAAACGGCTGCAATTTGTTTTTCAAAGTTGCTAATACGTGTTTGTGTTACTTCGTCACGTGTAGGCAAGTCCATTATAGTAATTGGTTGGCGAGTTGCACGTTCAATTGCTTGTAATAAACGACGCTCACGTGGTGCTGCAAATAAGATTGCTTTACCAGTACGGCCTGCACGACCAGTACGACCAATACGGTGAACATAAGATTCAGTATCTGTTGGGATGTCGTAGTTAACTACTAAGCTAATACGTTCAACGTCTAGACCACGTGCAGCAACATCTGTTGCTACTAAGATATCTAAGCCACCTGATTTAAGGCGTGCGATAGTACGTTCACGTGTTTGTTGATTCATATCACCGTTTAGTGCTGCACTGCGGTAACCACGTGCTTCTAAACGTTCTGCTAATTCAACAGTTGCTGTTTTAGTACGAGCAAAGATGATTACGCCATCAAACTCTTCAGTTTCTAACATACGTGTTAATGCATCTAGCTTGTTAACACCACGTACTATCCAACATTTTTGTTCAATGTTTGAAACAGTAGATGTTTTAGCTTTGATCTTAACTTCTGTTGGGTTGTTCATGTAACGCTTAGTAATGCGTTTAATTTGATCAGGCATTGTTGCTGAGAAAAGCGCAGTTTGGTGCTTTTCAGGCATTTCTTTCATGATCGTTTCAACGTCATCAATGAAACCCATACGTAACATTTCATCTGCTTCATCAAGTACTAATGTTTTTAGGTTTGATAAATCTAATGTTTTACGTTTCAAGTGATCCATGATACGACCAGGTGTACCAACAACAACGTGTGGACCACGTGTTAATTGCTTGAATTGGATGTTGTAGCTTTGACCACCGTAAATAGGCATAACGTGGAAACCACGCATGTGACGAGAATACGATTGAAATGCTTCTGCTACTTGAATCGCTAATTCACGTGTTGGTGCTAATACCAATACTTGTGGGTGGTTCTTGCTGATATCAATGTTTGCTAATAAAGGCAGTGCAAATGCGCCTGTTTTACCAGTACCCGTTTGAGCTAGACCTAAAACATCTTCACCTCTTAATAGGTGTGGGATACATTGTGCTTGGATTGGAGATGGTGTTTCGTAACCCATTTCTGATACAACTTGCACTAATGCTTCTGGTAAGTTTAATTCTTTAAAGGTTGGTCCTGCGATTTCTTCTACTACTTGTGTGTTTTCTGACTCTGACATAGTGGCCTCATGAGTTTATAAAATGCTGCACATTACTCGAATGCGCGTTAAATTCAGCCTATACCTACATCAGTTTAACAAGTTAAATGCCGTTAAACATGTCCATTAATTTATTGCGAAATCAATCGCGTAGTAGGTTTACTCTGAATATTATGCTTCGCTTTTAGATGGATCCTTCTGCGAGGGAGGCGCATTCTACTGCATTTGTGTATAAAATGCTCGCTTTATTTTGACAAACCGCACGTTTTTTATGAATTAACTGCTGTATAGGGGTATTAAATACAATAATTTTATTGTGGTTTTTATATTTAGAGGTGCACTTGATTTTTCTTTTATTTAATTTGCCATCAAAGTAGGTTATAAAGACAACGTTTTAAATCATAGATATAGGTGAATAAGTGACATTAGCATCACATAAGTTATCGATAGCACAAGGTGTTGCTATGCTGGTTTCTGCATTATTAGGCTCAGGTGTATATTTATTATCCCTGCGATTGCTGCACAAATTGCAGGAAGTTGGTCTTTATTAGCATGGGCAATCATGGGCGTTCTCATTGTACCGATTGTTTTTACTTTTGCGCAGTTAGGCAAGTTTTATCCCAACGCAGGTGGTACTGCTTATTTTGTTCAGCAAGCATTTGGTGAACGTAGTGCAAGATTAGTCAGCTGGTTATTTATTTGGGTAGTGGGTTTAGGTACGCCTGTGATAACCATGACCGCGGCTAATTTTTTACAGAATGCGTTAATAGAAGTAGGGCTTATATCGATTGGAACCGATTTTAGGCTGATTATTGCGGTTGCCATTTTGTCTCTGGTATTAATGATTAATCTATTGGGACTAAAAACGGCGGCGACTATTCAGTCTGTTCTCAGCGTCGTGATTGTCAGTACTTTGTTATTTTCTTCTGTTGATACTCAACTCACTCATTCATTACAGTTACCTGACACTCTATTTAATATAAGTGATATTGCATTAGCTGCTACTTTTATTCTTTGGTGCTTTTTAGGTATTGAAGCTATTACGCATATTGCAGATGACTTTGAACATCCAGAGAGAGATTTTCCATTAACTATTTTTATTGGCATTACGATTACCTTAGTTGTATATGGTTTGATTAGCCTGAGTTTATTGCAAATGGGCTTTTATGGTGATCAAGAGAAAAATCTTAATTCTGTTGTTCATTTAGTTGAAGCGAGCTTAGGTAATAAAGGTTATATCCTAGTGAACTTAGTGGGCTTCTGTACTTGTTTTATTTCTATTAGCTTATACTTTGTTGGTTTTTCTCGTTTATTACAAAGCATGGCTAAACAGAAGCAAATCCATTCTAATTGTAATCGTGTGAATAAGCATAATGTAGCTTATTGGGGATTAGGTTTTTCAGTGACGCTTTGTTGTATCGTATTGCTGGTTAGTCAATCTATCCATGTTCCATTAGAAAACTTAATTGCTTATGCTAACGGTTTGTTTATTTTAATTTATCTCGCAGCGGGTATTGCTGGTGTGGTGTTATTAAAAGGAAGAGGGAAGTGGATGGCGGTGATTGCTAGTGTGACTTGCTTCGTGCTATTTATAGCATTAGGTAAAGAGATGATATTTGCACTGATATTGGTGTCTGCTTTAGCAATATATTATGCGGCTATTTATAAATCAAATAACCGCATCAAAACAAGCTAAGGGATTACTTATAGAAAGAGTGATCACCTTGGGCATGTTCAGTTACGTCACGTACTGCATTTAGCTCACCTGAAAACTCTTCAAGTAGCTCTTTTTCAATGCCTTCTTTTAACGTTAAATCAACTTGTGAACAACCATTACAGCCACCACCAAATTCAATAACGGCTACATTGTCTTCAGTAATTTCAATGAGTTTAATAAAGCCACCGTGGCTTGCTAATTGTGGGTTGATTTGTATTTGAATAACGTATTCAACACGTTCTAATAATGGCGCATCTGATTTTACTTTGCGCATTTTTGCATTAGGTGCTTTTAATGTTAGTTGTGTACCCGTATCTTCTTCTACTAGGTCAACAAATGCATCATCTAAGAATGGCAAACTAACTTCATCAATTAATGCATCAAAACTTTCAAAGCTCAAACGTGTATCACTACTTTCAACTGCTTCTGGTGGGCAGTAAGATACACCACATTCTGCTTTTGGTGTGCCCGGATTGATAACAAACACGCGGATGTTAGTGCCTTCTTTTTGTGGCTCTAGTAATTTTGCGAAGTGTGCCTGTGCAACTGGAGTAATTTCGATCATGTTAAACCTTTATGCTTGAGTAATTTACTAGGTCATTATAACGAGAATTGAATACAATAAGAAAGCAAAGAGTGAAAATGCAACAAATAATAAAATAAAATATGGTTTTTAGATTAACTTACAATGAATTTTTATAGTCAATATTCCTTATTAATACAATGGATTAGGGTTATTAACCTAGCTCTGTTCGACAAATACACCACACATCAATTCTGCTAACCTCAGCTGCTAACAAACACTGACATAAGCTGTTAATAGTAGCGCCTGTTGTGACTACATCGTCAATTAATACAATGTATTTTCCTTTTAATGATATTGAAACTTGTTCATTTAACGAAAAAGCCTGTTTTAAATTAAAAGTGCGTTGTTTGCGATTCAAGCCTTCTTGGGCATGAGTAAACTTATTACGGATAAGTGGAGAGTCAACCATCGTAGGCAAAGGTAGATGTTTAATTAAAGCATCGCTAATTAACTGTGCCTGATTAAAGCCGCGTTTTCTATGCTTTGCAATATGCAAAGGAACAGGAAGCAGAAAATCAATCTCCTGTAGTTGCTGAGTCGTATAGCGTTGTTTGATAGAACTAGCGAGTAATAAACCTAATAGGTCGGCATATAATAATTGGTTGTTATATTTTAATTGTTTTATCAATTCAGGAAAAGGAGATTGATAACTTGCGATAGCATGTAATTGTTGAAAATAAAAAGGATGCCTTAAACACTCCCCACAAAAATCTTGTGAACTGGTTAACCCACAACCGCAATGTAAACAACAAGGTCTCTCTGTTAATATAGCGTTATAACAAAACTGACAAATAAGCGATTGGTGACTCGATAAATGACACAACAGACACCGGCTTGGTAAACAAGCTTCAAATAGATTTTGACTCTGTTGATAGACATTACGTAGAAAATATCGCAAATCAGCCCTTTAAATAAAATGGTAGTTGAATGAGGTTATAGTGAGTATAGAACACAAAAATAATGATCAGGTGAATCAGCAAGTAAGTTATAAGGTAATAGGCTCAGGGAAAAACCTTATATTAATACATGGGTGGGGGGTTAATAGTGCGGTCTGGTTGCCTATTATTGAACAATTGAGTCAACATTACTGCGTGCATTTAGTTGATTTACCTGGGTTTGGTGAACAATCTGAATTGACTGATTATTCTTTAGCTTCTATTGCTGAAACCTTATTAGGTAAGTTACCTCAAAATGCCGTTTGGTGTGGTTGGTCTTTAGGCGGGTTAATAGCAACTTATATTGCTTCGCATTTTCCTGAACGTGTTGAAAAATTAATTCAAGTTTGTGCATCATTAAAGTTTGTAGAGCAAGGGCAATGGTCAGGTGTAAAAAAAGAAGTATTTGAAGCATTTAAGGTAGGGGTAACTAAACAACCTAAAAAAACGCTTAATCGATTTTTGTCTTTGCAATCGATGGGCAGTGATTCCGTTAAAACTGATATTGCTACGATCAAAAGCTTATTAGTGGATCAGACTGAGCCGAAACAATCTGCACTCATTGCAGGTTTAAATCTATTAAATGAAGTGGATTTACGAAAGGAGTTTAGTGAATTAAGAATGCCATGTTTAAGTATTTTTGGTGAAAAAGATAATTTAGTGCCAATGGGTAACGCGGCTACTTTATTTGAGTTAAATCCATCTAATCAACAGGTTATTTTTGAAAGGTCTTCTCACATGCCATTTATCAGCGAATCTAATCTGTTTAAAGCGACTTTAATTGATTTTATTGAGTGATAGGTTTTACGGTTAAGCTTTATTTTTGTTCAAAAAATAGCCATAATGTAGTAGCTATTATTTATTAGGAGTCCTTTATGGAAATAAATTCAGCATTCTCATCGGGTGTTAATGGTTTGAATAATGCGTCTCAAAAAATGACTGAGTCTAGTCAGCGTATTGCTAATCAGACAACCCAAAATACAGAACAAAATGTAATGCCTGAAGCGCCAACTGCACACAGTTATGTTTCTGGGCCTGTCACTGCGGAAGTCATTAATATGAAATTAGCAGAAATACAAGCTCAAGCTTCTGTGAAAGTAATTACGACGGCTGATGAAATGGTTGGTTCACTTATCGATGTGTCCGTTTAACTGAAGCCATTATGGTTAACGTAAATGTTCAACTTCCTCCGATTGCAGCAGCCCCTTTTCCACAAGCTGCAGAGGGATTACGTCAAGAAAATCAATTACAACCAGCCATTCCTAAAACAGAAGAAACGCATGCTTATGCCAAGATGCGCGATCAACAAGAGCGAGAACAAGTCGCTCATCAATCGTCACAAATAATCCAAGATAATAGTAAAAACTCTCATCAACAAGAACAGTCTTCTCGCGCCAATCAAAAACGTAACTTCTTCTTTGCTAGCAAATTAAAGCTTTCGCCCCATGAGTTGGATACGTTAACTGTTGAGTTAAGTGGAATTTCAGATTATAAACAAGTGATGTCAGTGATTCAGGCTAAATACACTAATGCAGTGTCGCCAATTCCTGAGCCTGTAGTGAGTTACAGTATTTAGTTTCTACTATTTAATAGTCCAATATTTAGTAATACCAACTATCTTAAATAAGTAATCTTAATTTTGCGCAGGAGCATGACTTAGTTTAAGGCTTAAATTGAGCCCTTTCGAAGATTAATATCGTTAATCGTATGTCGCAGAATTAACCAAAAGAGTTTAATGCTTTAATGGTTGTTTCCTTGTACGAAACTTACAACGAAGAAATAAGTCATTTTAACCAGTAAAATAGATCAGTTAATTAGTGTGATTGGTATAACTCAAGATTAACTTTTTATGCATACAAAAAAAGCCGCCAATCTAGATAGATTGGCGGCTTTTACACATTACTTTAAACTGATTTAAAAAAGCTATTTAATCAGGCTTTTATTAATCATTAAAAGTGACATTAAATTTAGTGAGAATGTCCACAACCTTCAGCTGAATGGATGTGACCGTGCGACATTTCTTCATCAGTTGCTGCTCGAACAGAGACAACTTCACCAACAAATTGTAATGCCATACCTGCTAGAGGGTGGTTTGCATCGATACTTACATTTTCTTCAGTTACGCCAGTGACTTCTACAGTACGAGGACCTTGCTCTGTTTCTGCTTGAAATGACATGCCGACTTCAATTTCATCAACGCCTTCAAATAAAGTACGAGGTACTTCTTGAACTAATTCTTCTTGGAAAGGGCCGTAAGCTTCTTCTGCTTCTAATTTAACATCAAATTTGTAACCGGCTTCTTTACCTTCTAATTCTTTCTCTAAACCAGGTACTAAATATTGTGCACCTTGAATAAACTCAAGTGGGCTACCGTTTTCTGTACTATCAAGTGCATTACCGTCAACTTCTGCAACACCAAAGTGGATTGCGACTACTGAATTTTTTTCAATTTTCATTGTTATTTCTCTCTATTCTTTATCGGGTTCAGAGGGATCAAAAACACCAATTATTTGTTCAAATTGACGTGTTGCTGATTTAGCCTGACTAGGTGTTTGTGTTTGTGTGTAATCACAAGCCACGCAGGTTAAAGTCTCAACTGCATTTTCCAGTGTCAAAGCAATACTGTCAATAGTCTTACATTGTGGACATTCTGCTCCAGCGATGAAGCGTTTTTTATTCTTAGATACAGGCATATACAAATCACAAATGACAAAAAGTACGTAATGATAAACAAATTAGCACTCATTTTCAGTAGTTATGGCTCAAGTTTGTAAAGTTCGTTATCATCTTGCTCTAATTTACCTGATTTACATTGAGACTCTGAATTTATGATCGTTGCAAATAATATCGAATTTATCCGAGGTGGAAAAGCCTTACTTGAAAATGCCAGTGCAACCATCAACCCAAAACAAAAAGTAGGTTTAGTCGGCGCCAATGGTTGTGGTAAATCGAGCTTCTTTACTTTATTAAAACAAGAGTCTCAAGTTGATGCCGGTGACCTGACTATTCCACATCATTGGCGATTAGCGAGTGTTGCTCAAGAAACGCCAGCTTTAGATACGAATGCGTTGCAATATGTTATTGATGGCGATATTGAATTTCGTACATTACAAGCAAAACTAAAACAGGCTGAAATAGAAGATAACGGCACTAAAATCGCTGAAATGCATATTTTATTGGATAATGCTGGTGGTTATACGATTGAATCTCGCGCTGCCGAGTTATTAGCGGGTTTAGGTTTTAGCGAACAAGCGCAAGGACGAGCGGTTAGTGATTTTTCTGGTGGTTGGCGTATGCGCTTAAATTTAGCGCAAGCACTGCTTTGTCCATCTGATTTACTATTACTCGATGAACCTACCAATCACCTCGACTTAGATGCGGTTATTTGGCTTGAAAAATGGTTACATCAATATCAAGGTACATTAATACTGATTTCTCATGACCGTGATTTTATTGATAGCATTGTCGATAAAATTATTCATATTGAACAAAATAAATTATTTGAATATACCGGTAACTACACCAGCTTTGAACGTCAACGTGCTGAAAAGTTAATGCAGCAACAATCTTCTTATGAGAAACAACAAGCGCAAATGGATCATATGCAAAGCTATATTGATCGCTTTCGTTATAAAGCCAATAAAGCAAAGCAAGCGCAAAGTCGTATTAAAGCACTGGAAAAAATGGAAGCGCTATTGCCTGCGCACCTCGATAATCAATTTAGTTTTTCATTTCGAGAACCTGAAGCATTACCAATGCCATTATTAACATTGGAAAAAGTGAGTGCAGGTTACGACGATCTATTAATTCTTGATGAAATAAAATTAAACTTAGTCCCAGGTAGCCGCATTGGTTTGTTAGGTCGCAACGGTGCTGGTAAATCAACCTTAGTAAAATTGCTTTCAAATCAGCTTCAGCCTAAATCAGGTAAGATTGAAATAAACACAAATGCAAAAATTGGTTACTTTGCACAACACCAATTAGAGTTTTTACATCTAGACGAAAGCCCAATGCAACATTTAATGCGTTTAGCGCCCGATGAGAAAGAACTGCCACTACGTAATTTCTTAGGTAGTTTTGGTTTTCAAGGTGATAAAGCCTTTGATATTGTTGCGCCGTTTTCCGGCGGAGAAAAAGCACGGTTGGTTTTAGCATTATTAGTGTGGCAAAAACCTAACTTATTATTACTTGATGAACCAACCAATCATCTAGATTTAGAAATGCGTCATGCTTTGACTGTCGCTTTACAAGCATTTGAAGGCGCAATGGTAGTGGTATCGCATGATCGCCATTTACTTCGTACGACTATCGATGACCTGTATTTAGTACACGATAAAAAAGTAGAACCCTTTGCTGGTGATTTAGATGATTATCATCAGTGGTTGTCTGATCAACAACGTATTGAGAAACAAGCGGCTCAAAGTGAAGATAAAGTGGTGTCGGTGAGTGCAAACCGTAAAGATCAAAAAAGATTAGAAGCGGAATTTCGTAAAAAGTTAACGCCTTTTAAGAAGCAGTTAACCAGTGCAGAAAAACAAATGGATACTTATTCTGCTCGTGTGGCTGAGATTGAAGAACAGTTAAGTGACAGTTCGCTTTATGAGCAAGAAAATAAAAAGAAATTAACGGATCTATTAAAAGAGCAAGGTGAAGTAAAAGAGCAGTTAGAAGAAACTGAAATGTTATGGATGGATGCTCAAGAACAAATTGAATTATTACAAGCCGAAAGCGAATAATTTATATTGAGCCTTTTATAAGTAAGATCCCAAATGATAAGTGAAACGCTAAAATTTTATAAATGAATCCGAAAAGAGATGCGCTGCTGATAAAGAAAACCTGAACAGCTTTTCTTTATCAGCAGCGCATCGTTATTTAATAACTTGTCGTGTCTGTATAGCAAGCTAAGCCTGCGATAACTCCCTTAGCAGAGGAAATGCTTGTGTTGTTTTCTCTGCTGTCACCACAAAGCCAATTAATTTCTGTTGTTCATTGTAAGCTTTAGCAATTATTCCCACTGTTTGCACATCAAATACCCAACGGTTAATCTCATTTGAACAAGTCACTCCTCCAATTTGAATAGGGTAAGTCGGTGTTTTTACCTTAATCATAATATTAGGTAAATTGACTGCTGAAGGTGTATCTAATAAAGTTTTGGCTAATGCATTTGCACTAATCAATATCGGTTGTAGGTAAGCACGAACCAACCCTTCAAATTGCGCACAATCACCTAATGAATAAATATCTTTAATAGAAGTTTGTAGATATGCATCGACACAAATACCATGCTCAGTTTTAATATTGGATTGAGCTGCAAGCTGCGTATTAGGTTTTAACCCTGCACAAACAATAACTTGATCAACTTGTAAATGATCATTATTACTTAACAGCACTAACATTTGACCATGCTTAGTGGTTGTGTCGTTGGTGTCTAATGCTGTTTCCAACTCAATGGTACTAACCGTACAATCCGTTTTAATCTCAATATTATGTTGTGCAAGGTTCTTCTGAAGTTCAAGGGCCACATATTCAGGCAATTGTCTGGACATTAACTGTGTTGAAGGTTCAACTAAGGTGACTTGTTTACCTGCATTAGCAAGATCAAGTGCTATTTCGACACCAATTAAGCCGCCTCCAATGACTAGCACAGAGTGAGCAGAGGTAATTTGCTCTTGGCAAGCTGCAAATTCTTGTAAGCTATTTAACGTCAATAATTTCTGTGCAGCATTACCTTTAATGACTGGGATAAAAGGAGTAGCACCAGTTGCGAGTACTAGTTTTGAATAACTTATTTTGTGTTCACCAGCAATAATAAATTTATTAAACCCATCAATTTCATTCACGCGCGTTTTCGTGATTAAGCGGATCTTATATTGCTCTGCAAATTCAGTAGCCGTGGTATTGACTACATCGGCAACTGATTGATTCTTGGAAAATACATGACTTAAATCTGGCTTATTATAATCATCCCCAGAATCTGCGGTTATGACACAAATCTCAATTTCATTATTTTGGCGACGTAATGCTTTCACCAATTGATAGGCAGCAAAACCGCTGCCTATAATCACAATGGGTAGTGTCATTATGCAACCTCTTCCGCAGAGTGGGGAATGAAAACGTCTTTACCTAAGTTACAATCAGGGCAAAGGAAGTACTCAGGTACATCATCCCAAACCGTGCCTGCTACAACATCTTGACTTGGTTCGCCTATTTTAGGATCGTAGATCCAGTTACATACGGTGCAAATCATACATTGGCAATCTGGGCCATGTTCTTGATGTTGCTCAGCTGTGGTTGCTTTTACTGGCTGGCTTTCTGTTGTATTCGTTATCATTGGTTGTATATTGCTTTGATCTAATGCCCATTCTTTTGCAATACGTTGACCGTGTTCACGACATAAACGCATTGCTTTGCCATCTGGTCGCCATTTTGTATGCAGGCTATCTGCCACTTCAAATCCTGCTTCGATTAAACGTTTATTAATACGATCAATCGCACCACCATTCCAACCTGAACTACCAAAAGCACCGGCTTTTTTCTGTTTAAATTTAAGGCCTGTTATCTCTTCTAACATACCTGCCACTTTAGGCATCATGACATTATTCATTGTTGAAGAACCGACCAAAACGCCTTTAGAGCGAAATAGGCTCGACAGAATGTCGTTTTTATCTTGGCGTGCAATATTAAATACCTTAACGGCTACTTTAGGATCGATATCATGAATCCCTTGTGCAATTGCATCAGCCATCATTCGGGTATTGTTAGACATGGTGTCATAGAAAATAGTAATACGATCTTCTTGATAATCCGCTGCCCACTCTAAGTATTTTTCAATAATTTGAATCGGATTATCTCGCCATACAATGCCGTGTGCCGTTGCAATCATATCGACAGGTAAATTAAAGCTTAATACTTCTTTGATTTTGGCGATAACCAATGCACTAAACGGCGTTAAAATATTGGCGTAATAACGTAGGCATTGATCCATCAACTCTGTTTGATCAACTTCATCGTTGAATAATCGTTCATCACAGTAGTGTTGGCCAAAAGCATCGTTACTAAATAATACGGCATCGCCAGTGATGTAAGTCATCATACTATCTGGCCAATGCAGCATCGGTGCTTCAACAAAAATAAGTTGTTTGCCATTACCAATATCAAGGCTATCGCCTGTTTTAATGGTATTAAAATTCCATTCTGGATGATGGTGATGCCCAACAATCGAATCAATGGCTGCTTCTGTACAATAAATAGGGGTATTCGGAATACGTTCCATTAAAGCGGACAATGCGCCTGCATGATCTTCTTCTGCATGGTTAATAACAATATAGTCGATGCACTCGAGGTCAATTTCCATTTCTAGGTTTTGAATAAACTGATGACTAAAACGATGGTCGACAGTATCTATTAATACTGTTTTTTCTTCTCGAATTAAGTAGCTGTTATAACTTGTTCCTTTCGTCATTTTATATTCAGTACCGTGGAAATTCTCGATTTCCCAATCACGTTGCCCGACCCAGTGAATATTATTTTTTACATGAATTGTCATAGTAGTTTCTCTCTGAAATAAGTAAGTTATATAAAGTAATCAACTACATTGCAGGCAGCGTGCCAATTTATGATTTGTTTTAAGTTGTTGTTATTTGGTGTTTTTTTAATTCAGTAACATTTTAATTTATCTTTCTGATAATTTATTGTTTGTCATCAAGATAATCATTTATCTGAATGATAATGTTTGTGCAGCCCTACAAAGCATGACAATAGCGAATTGACTGACACAATCAGGTTTTATGTGGCCATGATATTTTCAATGAAATAAAGCGAGTTAAAATAAAATGACAAAAAGAAATAATGAATGGTTACAGGTTGCAGTAGATATTACCTCGAGTATTTCTGAGCAGGATCGTTTTGAACGTTTATTAATAACGCTGCGTAATATATTAAAATGTGATGCTTCAGCGCTTCTTCTATATAAAAATCAACATTTTATTCCCTTGGCCATTAATGGCTTGAGTGCCGATGTATTAGGGCGTCGTTTTATGATTGAACAACATCCTCGATTTGAAGCGATTGCACGTGCTGGAGATATAGTGCGTTTTCCGAGTGATAGTGACTTACCCGATCCCTATGATGGATTAATCCCAAATCATCAAGGATATTTAGAGGTGCATGCTTGTATTGGTTTACCTCTATTATACGAAGGCCGTTTAATTGGGGCGTTGACTATCGATGCATTTAATCCTACGCAATTTGAACAATTTGATAATGACTATTTACGATTGGTTAGCGCATTAGCTTCTAACAGTTTAAACACTGCATTATTAATGGAAAAACTTGAGCGTAATGCAGGTTTACCTTCCAACACATCAAGAACATCGCCGCTAAACTTAAGTAAGCAAGATATGATTGGGCAATCTCAAAGTATCTTAACCTTGAAATCTCATATTGACGCAGTAGCTTCGACAGATTTATCTGTATTGATTATGGGAGAAACAGGAGTAGGTAAAGAGCTGGTGGCTCATGCTATTTTTAGGCAATCGCAAAGAAATAAACAGCCCTTTGTTTATTTAAATTGTGCTGCTCTACCAGAGTCAGTCGCTGAAAGTGAACTCTTTGGGCATATTAAAGGCGCTTTTACCGGGGCAATCAGTAACCGAAAAGGAAAGTTTGAATTAGCGAATAAAGGCACGCTTTTTTTAGATGAAATTGGCGAACTCTCTTTAACCTTACAAGCAAAGCTATTACGAGCATTACAGTATGGTGATATTCAACGTGTTGGTGACGATAGTAATATTAAAGTTGATGTACGGATCATTGCTGCGACGAATAGAGTGATGCATGAAGAAGTTAAGAAAGGCAATATGCGCTCTGACTTATATCATCGCTTAAGTGTCTTTCCTATTTTTGTGCCACCTTTAAGAGATCGTGGCGATGATGTTATTTTATTAGCTGGATTTTTTGCAGAGCGTTGCTCCCATAAGCTTAACGTTGCTAGTATTCAAATTGATAATAGTGTTTTGCCATTACTTCATGATCATGCGTGGGAAGGAAATGTAAGAGAATTAGAGCATGCCATATACCGTGCGGCAGTGATTGCAAAATCAGAGTCTAATGAAGCGCATATTAGTATTCATCCAAACCATTTTCATTTTCAAAAAGAATCGTATCAAAGTGAGACTATTTCACTTTCAACTCAAATACTCCCGCTTTCAAAACAGGAACAAAGCATTACTGATTTACAAACTAACGAGTTACACGACATTGTAAAGGAGGGAGGGACATTGAAAGAGATTATGGAGCAATTTCAATATCAGGTAGTGCAGAAAGTGTACTTAGAGAATAATAAAAAATTATCTATTACTGCTAAACAGCTTGGTATGTTTCCCGCTAATTTACATCGCCTATTAAAACGCCTTAACTTAAATACATAAATAATGTTGTGCTGCTAGCCATCTACTAAGCGCTTATTTTCTTTTGTAGTTCAATTTGAACACTAAGCTCGATTATATTCTCTTTAAAATTGCGGCTGAGTTACATTGTTAATCAATTTTGTAGATAGAAATTAAGCATCATTATTTTATTTTACAAGGTTGCAATGAGTCTATTCCATGTACTTCTTCGCTCGCATCAAATTAGTGCGAGGATCTATACCTGAAAGATAACAGTGCAAAGTCATTGAAAGTATTACGTCCTTATTTTTAATTAATTTTCAATAAAATCAATAGTTAATAGTTTCTTGTAAAGCTGGCGTAAACATTGCTTTATATTTATGTTGATTAACTAAATTAGTCATTAATGAGAAGAAAGATGATCAAATTGCTTTTTGCAGTCTAATTGTCGAATATTCTATTCATCAGTTTAATACAACTATTCAACATTAACCGCTTAAAATGAGGCTTATTGAGCCATTATTTAAAAGATCTGTTTGTCACAACTGTAATGACATTAAAATTCGCGGGTTTTATATAAGCAAAGATAACGTTTACATATTGGCACTGCTGTTTTATCTGCCTGCCTATTAAACGGGAATTATAATAAATAGCGAATATAAAAAATTATGGAACTTTCGATTGAAATTGACCCTGCTCGATCGCTGCAGGAACAAATATTTGAACAATTACAAGACCTAATCGTGACAGAGAGACTAAGTTGTGGTGCTCGACTGCCTTCGAGTCGAGAATTAAGCGTTCTCTTAAACGTTAGCAGAAATACTGTTAAAGGGGTCTACGATAAATTAACAGATCAGGGATATATATATTCACAAGTCGGTTCAGGGACCTATGTTTGTACTACATTACCTGAAAGAACAATAGGCGTTAACGCTAATAATAGTCAATTAAGTCTGGGAGAAGAGCCTTCAGATATTGACTTAAATCTTCCAGAAATTAAACAAGAAATTCATCAATACACCTCCAAAAAAAGAGAATTGGTATGTGATTTTCAATTGGAGAGGACAGACCCTCACTCTTTCCCGACTAAAGCATGGCGACGACTTATTAATAATAGATTGAGTACATTAGGCTCAAATATGACTCGATATGGAGAGCCAATGGGTCTGGGGGAGTTACGAACTGCTATTGCTACTAGAGTTGGTTCTACAAGAGGAATTGTAGTTGATCCTTCTCAGGTTTTTATTGTTACGGGGATACAGCAGGGGTTAAATATTGTTTCACAATTATTTGTGAGAAAGGGAACGGGTGTATTAATAGAAGCTCCTGGTTATACAGGGGCTAAATATTTATTCCAAAACTATGGTGCCAAACTTATTCCTGTTCCAGTTGATAAAAATGGCATTGTCTTGAATAAGCTTCCAAAAAAAGATGTGAGCCTCGCTTTTATTACACCTTCTCGCCAATACCCAATGGGGACTGTGATGTCAATTAAAGATAGAAAAGCTTTGATTGAATGGGCCACTGAAGTTGGCAGTTATATAGTCGAGACAGATTACGATAGTGACTTTCGTTATGAAGGTGCTCCATTGCCAGCCCTTAAAGCTCTCGATAATAATGAGTGCGTTATTCATCTTGGATCCTTTTCCAAAACCCTAGGGCCAGGTTTAAGGGTGGGTTATATGATTCTTCCACCAAGCCTCGTTGATGGAGCGATAAGTTGTAAAAAATTATTAGATTATGGCATGCCATGGTTAGACCAAGCTGTATTGGCTGATTTTATTGCCAGTGGTAGTTACGATAACTATTTAAAACGCCTTCGCAGCTTGTATCGTAATCGTCGTGATCGTTTGATTAAAGAATTAACAGAAAAACTTGGAGAAGTTGAACTAAGAGGAACTGAGTGTGGGACACATTTGGTTTGGAAGCTTCCTGAGTGGGCCCCAGATGCTAATCAATTACAAAAATTGATGCTTAATAGAAACGTTGGCGTTTATAACTTATGGCATGACTCTATATGTAATTGGGATTACGCTAAAGAGTGTAACCGCCTGCTACTGCTAGGCTACGGGGCTATATCAGAAGAAAATATAAGTGAAGGAATAGGTAGAATTGTTAGTGAATTAAAACAGAGTTCGTTATAAAAATTTGATGTGTTATCGATTTCTATCTCAAATAAGTAGGTCAACAGACATTGTAAATTTAGTGGCTTTATTAACAAAATTCAAATGAATGGAACCATAAACTTTAAACTAAATGGCACTAAACTATTGCTTTCATTAAGTCATAGTATAGCTCTTACATTATGGATAAAACTAGTATAAGGGAAAATAAAATGACTAAATTAAAGGAAGAGTTTTACGGTGCATGTCCACATGATTGCCCTGATAGTTGCTCGATGGTTTACGAAGTTGAAGATGGAAATTTACTTGGAGTTCGAGGTAATGAAAACTCCCCTTATACTCGCGGAGGCCTTTGCGTTAAGGTAAAAGATTTTGAAAAAAGGCATTATCATCCAGATCGACTGCAATACCCTTTGCGCCGAGTAGGCCCTAAAGGAACTAAGCAATTTGAAAGAATTTCATGGGACGAAGCAATAAGTGAAATAACCAGTCGATGGAAATCAATTATTGATGAGTATGGCGCTGAGGCCATTATTCCATATAGCTATTTAGGCCATCAAGGCGTTGTAAATGGTTTGAATGGCGGAGACCCATTTTTTAATAAACTCGGGGCTACAGTGTGTGAAAGAACATTTTGTGGTGAGGGTTCTGCAACGGCTTGGGCATTGACTAATGGCCCAACTAACGGATTAGATCCAGAAAGCTTTCAGTATGCTAAATATATTGTTATATGGGGGTGTAATAGTGTTAGTACCAACTTACATGCTTGGCATTTTGTTGTAAAAGCTCAACAACAAGGCGCTAAAGTCATCGTAATAGATCCCTATCGTTCTCGTACAGCTAAACAGGCTGATTGGCATATTCGTATCAAACCTGGTACTGATGGAGCCCTAGCGATGGCAATGATGAACGTTATTATAGATGAGGGGTTACAAGATCAAGATTATGTCGATAATCATACGGTCGGTTTCGATAAGTTAGCAGAGAGAGCCAAACAACGTACGCCTGAATGGGCGGCAGAAATAACAGGGTTATCAGTTGATGAAATTCGTACATTTGCTCGAGAGTATGCAACGGTAAGCCCAGCTGCAATACGTATAGGTGTTGCTGTTGAAAAGAACTGGGGAGGTGGCCAAGCTATACGTGCTATTTCATGCCTTCCTTCGTTAGTTGGTGCATGGCGAAAAGCTGGAGGCGGTATGTATCAAATGACATTTTGGGAGCATCCGTACGCTTTAAACGTCATGTCTCGACCAGATCTCATTCCTAAAGGAACCAGAGTTGTAAACAATATACAAATTGGTCGTGCATTAACTGGTGAAATTCCTCTAGACCCCCCTCTTAAATCGATGATGTGTTGGAATACGAATCCTGTAACCCAGGCCCCTGAAGGCGATAAAATTATTGAAGGCCTCTTACGTGAGGACTTATTTTTGGTTTCAGCAGAAAATTTTATGTCTGACACGGCTGCTTATGCAGATATCGTTTTGCCTGCAGCGATGGGAGCGGAAATGGAAGATATTATATTGTCATGGGGACATAACTACTGCGTTCATAACACAAAATGTATTGATCCACCCGGAGAAGCGGTATCTAACAGTGAAATTTTTAGGCGATTGGCTGCTGGAATGGGATTCGAGGAAGAGCAATTTAAATGGTCTGATTCGGAATGTTTAGAGAACTTTATTGAATGGGACTCTCCTAAATGTGATGGCTTTGATCTTGAATACCTCCGTAAGCATGGTTTTCATCGTTACAATCTTGGTCCTGTTGATACTCGAGCGCCACATAAAGAAGGAAATTTTCCAACGCCATCAGGAAAATGTGAATTTTTCTCGGAAACTGCAGCTAATGGTAATTTTGTGATAGAGCCATTTCGTCAGATGTATACAGAATTTCAACCAGGAAATGCTGAACCACTTGATTCTCTTCCCGATTACCTTCCTTCAAAAGAAACCCATGAAGCGAATCCAGAGTTAGCGAGTAAATATCCTCTAAATATTATTGCTCCTAAAAGCCATGGTTTTTTAAATTCTAGCTATGCCAATATGAAGCATAAAATCAGAGGGCAGGGCGAACAATTTATTCTTATTAGTAATGAAGATGCTAATGATCGGAACATTGCTAATGGAGATATGGTTCGGATTTTCAATGATCGAGGGGCATTGGAAGCAAAAGCGAAGGTAAGTGTGGATGTCAATCAAGGGTTAATCATTACAACCTTAGGTTATTGGCGTCAATTAAATAAAGGCACCTGTAATGTAATTGCTACGGCAGAGTTTTCTGATATGGGACATGCACCTAGATTTTTTGACACTTTAGTTCAAGTGGAAGCCGTTGGATAAGCAGCCGGTGGCTAACGTCTATTAGTATAGTAAAAAACAATACAGTAAAAGACTCTACTGTATTGCCAACTATCGAAAGTCTTATCGGGCATTTTTTGATGCTAGCTAAAAGGTGTTTTATGAGGAATTAGTTGATTTATAAGCTGTTTATCCGATCGGTACCAACCAATATAAATAGATTGGTACTACATATGAACTGCTCAATTGCCTAAATTTATTACCAGCTTTGTTAGAGCTTATTTAATTAATCAACTTTTCCGGATGTAAACCCGTAAATAAAAAAATCTACACTGATCTATGTATCAGTATTAAAAAGGAAAACAAAATGACTGTAAAAGTTCTTAAGGATGTTATTGGTACAGATCTTCCATTGTTGGATATACCAGGAATTAAAGCATATTTAACCGATGTTACTGCTTCTGATAATACTACAAGCCCAATAGCTGCCGGTATGTTCCGTTTGGATAAAAGTAATCCTTTAGATTTCACATATAAATATGATGAGATGAAAATTGTGTTAGAGGGAGAGGTTACTGTTGAAGATGAACAAGGTACTTCACATGAGTTAGTTGCAGGGGATTTAATTCAGTTCTCTAAAGGCGCTAAAGTCATTTTCAGTACACCATCATCAGGTTTAATGTTTTATGTCGCACAGAGAAAATTTGGCGAACTATAAGAATAAGTTTAGTAAATAAAGAGAGGGAAATCTAATGCCGTATGTTGTCACTGATAATTGTAATGCTTGTCGTTTTACCGAATGTGTTTCGTCTTGTCCGGTATCTTGCTTTCATTTTGATGAAAAAATGTTGTATATCAACCCTGATGTATGCATTGAATGTGGCGCTTGTGAAACCGCCTGTCCTGTGCAGGCGATACATGATGTTGCGACACTACCCGATGAGCTGGAAGAATGGATAGATATTAATGAGGAACGCTCTCAAATTTTACCCGTCATTTCTGAAGCACAAGCACCGTTATCAACGGCAGAACACAGAAAAAGTGAATTAGGATTTTAATTAAACCTTATAATCGTCCTCCAGATATTGGAGGAACGACTTTAGAAAAAGGATTGCAAGTCATGTCATCAAGGTTAAAAATAGCAATCATTGGAAGTGGCCCAAGTGGATTCTACGCTGCAGAGGCTTTGTTAAAGTCCAGTTTCCCAATAGATGTAGATATGTTTGATCGTTTACCAACGCCTTTTGGTTTGGTTAGAAGTGGTGTGGCACCAGATCACCCTAAACTAAAACAAGTTATCAAGGTATTCGAAAAAATTGCAGCTAACCCTGCATTTCAATTTTTTGGAAACATTCATATCGGAAATGATATTTCTGTTGAATCGCTAAAACAGTCTTATCACGCGATAATTTTTGCTATTGGTGCAGAAACGGATCGAGCACTGGATATACCAGGTGAAAACCTGAAAGGTAGTTATACCGCAACTGAATTTGTTGGGTGGTATAACGGGCACCCTGCACATCAACATCACCAGTTTGATTTGAGCCATGAAAAGTGTGTCATTATTGGGCAAGGAAATGTCACTGCGGATGTATGTCGTATACTTGCTAAAGATGTGGATGAATTAGCAAAAACGGATATAACTCAGAATGCGATTGACGTTCTATCTAAGAGTAAAATTAAAGAGATTCATATAGTTGGTAGGCGAGGCCCTGCACAAACAAAGTTTTCAAACAAAGAGTTGAGAGAATTAAGCGAACTGGAAAGGTGTGAAATTGTTATTGATCCTGTTGATTTGCAACTAAATCAGGAGAGTGAGCAAGAGTTAGCAGATAAGTCTAATAAAAATAGCGTACTAAATATTAAACTATTCCATCAATTGTCCATTAATAAAGTAAAAGAAAAAAACAAACAGTGTTATTTTCATTTCTTAAAGAGCCCCATAGAAATATTAGGAGATAAGGCTGTTACAGGTTTAAAGTTAGCTCAAAATAAATTATCAGGACAGCCTTTTAATCAAATTGCAAATGTATCAGAACATAACGAGAACCTTGAATGTGGTTTAGTTTTTCGTAGTGTTGGCTACAAAGGGGTTTCACTTCCAGGTGTGCCTTTCGATAAAAAGAAAGCAATTATTCCTAATATAAATGGGCGAGTAGTTAATGAAGATGAACAACATTTAGATGGTCTTTATGTAACAGGTTGGATAAAGCGAGGTCCTAGTGGAATTATTGGTACCAATCGTGCTGATAGCATTGAAACGATTAGCTCATTATTAGACGATCTTCCTGCGCTTATTATTAAAAAAGACTCACTTACAGATGTAGAGCTTTCATTGCGCGAAATAAAAGAAAAAGGGGGCCATATAATATCCTATGCTGACTGGTCTAAAATTGACAAGTTAGAGGTTCAAAAAGGCTTTTCCAAAGAGAAACCAAGGGAAAAAATAACTAACATATCAGAGTTATTACAAGTTGCTAATATGAAATAATAGAAATAGGTAATAGCGTTGACTTATTTTCCATTTAATAGCACTACATGAGAAGTTGTTTTTCGTGAATTAGAGTATTTAATAAATATAAATTTTTGTTATCGTTTTCTTTTAAAAATAAAATAGTTAGACATAAATAAAACAGCGAAATAATTCGTTTGTATATTTAATAAGTAGAGAAAGGAAATGGTTAGCAAAAAAGTTTTCGCTGATGTTAAGGTAAAAGTTTATTGATAAACTATATCGTTACTTGGTTTTGATTGTCATCACTTTTTCATGAAACAGTAACCAGTCGGTTATAAACTTAGATTGAAATGATTATATTATTATGTTTTTGTAATGAGTTAATTTAGGTTCATTCATACTAGATAAAAGGCTTTACTTGAGTTTTAATTTTAGCTTCGCCATAATCACCGCGCAATGTTATATCTGTTTATACATAAAAAGGGATTAAAATGAGTTTTCAAGCAAATGAATATTTCGACGGTAATGTAAAATCGATCGCATTCCAAACTGCAACATTACCTGCAACAGTTGGTGTGATGGAAGTTGGTGAATACACATTCGGTACTGAAGCATATGAATACATGACTGTTGTTAGCGGTAGCTTAACGGTTAGACTTGTTGATACAACAGAATGGAAAACATATAACGCAGGTGAAACATTTGAAGTTGAAGCAAATTCTAGCTTTGATGTAAAAGTAGTAGTACAAACTGCATACCTATGCCTTTATAAAAAATAAAGATTTAGGTGTAAAGTGACTCTATAAAAGTCATTATAAGGAGCTAAGGCTCCTTTTTTAGTTTCTAAATATAATCAATTTCGATTTTATTCACTGCTTTGAGCAAATTCTCTTTCATTTAATAAGCTTTAATTCAGTGTGACTCAACTCAATACAATAGTGAAGTTGTAATCAAAAGACTGCTTAATCCTTATCGCTAATCAATATACTTCAACACTATCTAGCTCAAACCTATCTACCTCAACATTATCAATTTTTGTATCTGAATTTAAAAGCAATTGGGAGAGGATAGAGTCTTATTATATAAAGCGAATACTATAATAGGTTGCCTAATGTTATCTAGTTAACAAAACGTAATGATGTTCTGCGAGTTAGCTGTAGATTATTGATATTTTCTAAGAGGGTCACAAATAATCATACAATAGTATTATAAATTGCCTGCTGAATTATTTTCTCAATATAGATGAAGCAGGTAATAGAATGAAAAAATTATATTTAGGTGTGATCGTGGCAAGTCTTCTGACTGGTTGTGTAAGTAATGACAATCTCAAAAGTGAAGCCGTTGTGTCAAAAGCAATGCCGCCAACGGCTAATACTCTCGCATTAATAGCAAAACTTGATCCTACTAAAGCACCATCTCAAAACTTTGATTTAACGAAATGGAAAATCAATATACCAATGGAAGACGATAAACCAGGTCGTGCAGGGAAAGTCATGGAGATTTCTGCTCAAGAACTAGGTGATCAAGTTAATCCATATTCACACTCTGATTGGTTCTATACAGATAAAAGTACAGGGGCAATGGTCTTCGCTACACCTAATAAAGCGATGACAACACCAAATAGTAAAAATGCTCGTAGTGAATTACGTGCAATGTTGGCTGATTCTTATAAAGATCCAAAAAACAACTTCGCATTAGCTGCTAATCCAAAAGCGGAAACTTACGGTTCAATTGGTGGTGAGTTATCAGCCACTTTATCGGTTGATTGGGTAAGCACTAGCGGTAATGATAAAAAGAACGGTGCTTTCTCAACTGTTATCGGTCAAATACATGCATCAAAGAACGAACCGCTTAAGATTGTCTATCGTAAACTACCTGGACATGAATATGGATCGCTATATTGGAGATATGAAATAAATGCGACAGGTGATAATTATTCAAAGCGTAAAGATATCTATCATAATGTACTAGGCGCTTATGATCTCCGTACAGGATCGGATGATCCAGTTGAAGGTATCAAATTAGGAGAGGTATTCTCATACGATGTGAATGTCGAAGACAGCATTATGCATTTAACCTTCAAAAAGAATATTGGCGAGACAAATGAAGTTGTTAAAAAATTTGTAGTAGATTTATCAAAAGCACATTACCAAGAAAATGAGTACGACGAAGGTTATGCTAATGATTGGATGTACTTTAAGGCGGGTAACTACAACCAATGTAATGTCGGATCTTCAGAATGTTCAAATAATGGTATTGCAGCAGGGGATTACGCAAAAGTCAGTTTTTATCAATTAACCTTAAATCAATAAATAACAGGTCTATAAATAATAGAGCAACAAATAATAGAGTAATAAATAATTATGTAGCCTTTCAAAAAATGAAAGGCTACAAATTATGAAAGATGAATAAACGATTTTTATAAATAATCAGTAGTAATTTAAGATCTAACACGTCTAAATTAACGAATTTATGTTTAATGAATGATTAAGGATTGTTAATATCGATATTAATTACATATTAGATCCCATTTTAAACGATTAAAACCTCCCATTATTGATTGAAAACCCCTCGTATTGTTGCTTAATTAATCACTTGACACTTTTGTTGTAATTAATCGTCATAAAACGCTTGCCAATAGTTTCGCTATCCCTATAATACGCCGCACAGACAAGGACGGAGGCGCAAGCCACTAACCAAGACTGAGAATAAAAGAAACGCTTTAACGATTCGAACTTCGGTTTGAAATTAAGTTAAAATAAGACGTTGACATTGTTCGAAAGGCGCGTAATATACGCCGCCTAGCCGAAAGGCACGCTCTTTAACAATTTAATCAAACAATCTGTGTGAGCACTTGTTGTTGATGTGATTTCAAAAAAATCAAAGTCCTTTCTTGTAAAGGCAACATCAATAATAGTGACACACGAAATAATTCATTATTTCAGAATAATAAATTGTTAATTGCTTATATTTATATAAGTCATTAGCAGTAAGTTTTAGTCAGTAGTATTGAGTCGCACTTTTAATTAAGTGCAAATTAAACTTTAAATTGAAGAGTTTGATCATGGCTCAGATTGAACGCTGGCGGCAGGCTTAACACATGCAAGTCGAACGGTAACAGAAAGTAGCTTGCTACTTTGCTGACGAGTGGCGGACGGGTGAGTAATGCTTGGGAATATGCCTTATGGTGGGGGACAACAGTTGGAAACGACTGCTAATACCGCATAACATCTCCGGATCAAAGTGGGGGACCTTCGGGCCTCACGCCATAAGAGTAGCCCAAGTGGGATTAGCTAGTTGGTAAGGTAATGGCTTACCAAGGCGACGATCCCTAGTTGGTCTTAGAGGATGACCAGCCACACTGGAACTGAGACACGGTCCAGACTCCTACGGGAGGCAGCAGTGGGGAATATTGCACAATGGGCGCAAGCCTGATGCAGCCATGCCGCGTGTGTGAAGAAGGCTTTCGGGTTGTAAAGCACTTTCAGCGAGGAGGAAAGGGTAAATCTTAATAGGTTTTATCTGTGACGTTACTCGCAGAAGAAGCACCGGCTAACTCCGTGCCAGCAGCCGCGGTAATACGGAGGGTGCGAGCGTTAATCGGAATTACTGGGCGTAAAGCGCGCGTAGGCGGTTAATTAAGTCAGATGTGAAATCCCAGGGCTCAACCTTGGAACTGCATTTGAAACTGGTTAACTAGAGTTTTGTAGAGGGTGGTAGAATTTCAGGTGTAGCGGTGAAATGCGTAGAGATCTGAAGGAATACCAGTGGCGAAGGCGGCCACCTGGACAAAGACTGACGCTGAGGCGCGAAGGCGTGGGGAGCAAACGGGATTAGATACCCCGGTAGTCCACGCAGTAAACGATGTCTATTAGAATTTTGTGGCTATATGCCGTGGGATTCAAAGCTAACGCATTAAATAGACCGCCTGGGGAGTACGGCCGCAAGGTTAAAACTCAAATGAATTGACGGGGGCCCGCACAAGCGGTGGAGCATGTGGTTTAATTCGATGCAACGCGAAGAACCTTACCATCCCTTGACATCCAGAGAATCACCAAGAGATTGATGAGTGCCTTCGGGAACTCTGAGACAGGTGCTGCATGGCTGTCGTCAGCTCGTGTTGTGAAATGTTGGGTTAAGTCCCGCAACGAGCGCAACCCTTATCCTTATTTGCCAGCGGGTTATGCCGGGAACTCTAGGGACACTGCCGGTGATAAACCGGAGGAAGGTGGGGACGACGTCAAGTCATCATGGCCCTTACGGGATGGGCTACACACGTGCTACAATGGCAAATACAAAGGGCTGCTAACCAGCGATGGTATGCGAATCTCCTAAAGTTTGTCGTAGTCCGGATCGGAGTCTGCAACTCGACTCCGTGAAGTTGGAATCGCTAGTAATCGTGGATCAGAATGCCACGGTGAATACGTTCCCGGGCCTTGTACACACCGCCCGTCACACCATGGGAGTGGGCTGCACCAGAAGTCATTAGCTTAACCCTTCGGGGATGGCGATGACCACGGTGTGGTTCATGACTGGGGTGAAGTCGTAACAAGGTAGCCCTAGGGGAACCTGGGGCTGGATCACCTCCTTACGTAAAGAGACACATCCTTTGTATTTCGGTACATTGGCGCAAGTAATAATGAGTGCCCACACAGATTGTTTGATTAGACTGATTAGAAAGCAAAGTAGGTTCCGGGTCCCCATCGTCTAGAGGCCTAGGACACCGCCCTTTCACGGCGGTAACAGGGGTTCAAATCCCCTTGGGGATACCAACTACTACTTTAATAAAAGATACTTAATAACTGTTCTTGCTTAGAATGATTATTAAGTGTTTTTAACACTGCTCTTTAACAATTAGGAAAGCTGATAAATGTTCTTATTTATCACATAATAACAATGACTTAGTTCTGTTTTACAGAGTAAGTTGATTGATGTGATAAATATAAACGAAATTGTTCTCAGTATTTAAAATAACTACTTGTAGTTAAATTAGATACTGTAATCAAGCAAAATAAAAAGCACACATTATAGTAATTCGTTACCGTAATGTGAGTACGTATCTACTCAATCGTAAGATTGATAGGTGCACGAAAAACGATTGTTTTTCATATGTAAAATATGAGTCACAAGCGTCTTGGAACAACATACACATTAGACACTGTTTAGGTGTTGTATGGTTAAGTGAATAAGCGTGCACGGTGGATGCCTAGGCAATTAGAGGCGATGAAGGACGTGGTAATCTGCGATAAGTCCAGGGGAGTTGATAACAAGCGTTATATCCTGGAATTCCGAATGGGGCAACCCGGCACTTAGTGTCATCGGCTAGTGAATACATAGCTAGTCGAAGCAAACGAGGGGAACTGAAACATCTAAGTACCCTTAGGAAAAGAAATCAACCGAGATTCCGAAAGTAGCGGCGAGCGAAATCGGAACAGCCCTTAAGCTGTTTAAAAGTTAGTGGAAGGCTCTGGAAAGTGCCACGGTACAGGGTGATAGTCCCGTACACAAAAACTTCTTTACAGTGAAAACGAGTAAGACGGGACACGAGAAATCCTGTTTGAATATGGGGGGACCATCCTCCAAGGCTAAATACTCCTAATTGACCGATAGTGAACCAGTACCGTGAGGGAAAGGCGAAAAGAACCCCTGTGAGGGGAGTGAAATAGAACCTGAAACCGTGTACGTACAAGCAGTAGGAGCGGATTTATTCCGTGACTGCGTACCTTTTGTATAATGGGTCAACGACTTAATTTCAGTAGCAAGGTTAACCGTTTAGGGGAGCCGTAGGGAAACCGAGTCTTAACTGGGCGAATAGTTGCTGGGATTAGACCCGAAACTTGGTGATCTAGCCATGAGCAGGTTGAAGGTTGAGTAACATCAACTGGAGGACCGAACCCACTAATGTTGAAAAATTAGGGGATGACTTGTGGCTGGGGGTGAAAGGCCAATCAAACCAAGAGATAGCTGGTTCTCCTCGAAAGCTATTTAGGTAGCGCCTCATGTATCACTGTTGGGGGTAGAGCACTGTTAAGGCTAGGGGGTCATCCCGACTTACCAACCCTTTGCAAACTCCGAATACCAACAAGTGCAATCATGGGAGACACACGGCGGGTGCTAACGTCCGTCGTGGAAAGGGAAACAACCCAGACCGCCAGCTAAGGTCCCAAAGTATATGTTAAGTGGGAAACGATGTGGGAAGGCTTAGACAGCTAGGAAGTTGGCTTAGAAGCAGCCATCTTTTAAAGAAAGCGTAATAGCTCACTAGTCGAGTCGGCCTGCGCGGAAGATTTAACGGGGCTAAACATATCACCGAAGCTGCGGACGCATATTTATATGCGTGGTAGAGGAGCGTTCTGTAAGCCGTCGAAGGGAAAGCTGTAAGGCATCCTGGAGGTATCAGAAGTGCGAATGTTGACATGAGTAACGATAAGGGGGGTGAAAAACCTCCCCGCCGGAAGACCAAGGGTTCCTGTCCAACGTTAATCGGGGCAGGGTGAGTCGACCCCTAAGGCGAGGCCGAAAGGCGTAGTCGATGGGAAACGGGTTAATATTCCCGTACCCTTTATTATTGCGATGGGAGGACGGAGAAGGCTAGGTGGGCCTGGCGATGGTTGTCCAGGTTCAAGTATGTAGGTGGGAGACTTAGGTAAATCCGGGTTTCTACTAACACTGAGATACGATGTCGAGGTACTAAGGTACTGAAGTCATTGATGCCATGCTTCCAGGAAAAGTCTCTAAGCTTCAGATAATAAAGGATCGTACCCCAAACCGACACAGGTGGTCAGGTAGAGAATACCAAGGCGCTTGAGAGAACTCGGGTAAAGGAACTAGGCAAAATGGTACCGTAACTTCGGGAGAAGGTACGCCTTTGGCGGTGATGAGACTTGCTCTCTAAGCTGCTAGAGGCCGAAGATACCAGATGGCTGCAACTGTTTATTAAAAACACAGCACTCTGCTAAATCGTAAGATGACGTATAGGGTGTGACGCCTGCCCGGTGCCGGAAGGTTAATTGATGAGGTTAGACTTAGGTCGAAGCTTTTGATCGAAGCCCCGGTAAACGGCGGCCGTAACTATAACGGTCCTAAGGTAGCGAAATTCCTTGTCGGGTAAGTTCCGACCTGCACGAATGGCGTAATGATGGCCATGCTGTCTCTACCCGAGACTCAGTGAAGTTGAAATCGCAGTGAAGATGCTGTGTACCCGCGGCTAGACGGAAAGACCCCGTGAACCTTTACTATAGCTTAGCAGTGAACTTAGAGCCTACATGTGTAGGATAGGTGGGAGGCTTTGAAGCGTTGTCGCCAGATGACGTGGAGCCAATCTTGAAATACCACCCTTGTATGTTTTGAGTTCTAACCATGGCCCCTGAATCGGGGTTTGGGACACTGTTTGGTGGGTAGTTTGACTGGGGCGGTCTCCTCCTAAAGAGTAACGGAGGAGTACGAAGGTTGGCTAATCACGGTCGGACATCGTGAGGTTAGTACAATGGTATAAGCCAGCTTAACTGCGAGACAGACACGTCGAGCAGGTACGAAAGTAGGTCATAGTGATCCGGTGGTTCTGAATGGAAGGGCCATCGCTCAACGGATAAAAGGTACTCCGGGGATAACAGGCTGATACCGCCCAAGAGTTCATATCGACGGCGGTGTTTGGCACCTCGATGTCGGCTCATCACATCCTGGGGCTGAAGTCGGTCCCAAGGGTATGGCTGTTCGCCATTTAAAGTGGTACGCGAGCTGGGTTTAGAACGTCGTGAGACAGTTCGGTCCCTATCTGCCGTGGGCGTTTGAGAATTGAGAGGGGCTGCTCCTAGTACGAGAGGACCGGAGTGGACGAACCGCTGGTGTTCGGGTTGTATCGCCAGATGCATTGCCCGGTAGCTACGTTCGGAATCGATAACCGCTGAAAGCATCTAAGCGGGAAGCGAGCCTCAAGATGAGTTCTCACTGGAACTTTAAGTTCCCTAAAGGGCCGTTGGAGACTACAACGTTGATAGGCAAGGTGTGTAAGTGCAGTAATGTATTGAGCTAACTTGTACTAATTACCCGTGAGGCTTAACCATACAACACCTAAGTGGTGTTGGTGTTTACCAAGACACATAGAGTGGAATCTCTTTAAACTAGCGCTTGTGAAGTATATTTACATAGTTAAATTTTGTAAGATAAAACAATTTCAGAATTAGAACATATCGACTATTAGCTTTTCTAATTTATTTTTTATGCTTGGCGATAATAGCGCTGTGGTACCACCTGATCCCATGCCGAACTCAGAAGTGAAACGCAGCTGCGCCGATGATAGTGTGAGGTCTCCTCATGTGAAAGTAGGTCATTGCCAAGCGCCTAATACGAACAATCCCTGTTGACTAACGTCAGCAGGGATTTTTTCGTTTTGGTGATTTAATAATTTGGTTGTTTAATAATAATGACCAATATAGAAAGTTGGGATAATGAGTCGGCAGACTCGGTTTATGAGGACCCTCGCTCTGCGACGCCTTTCCATTACCAAGTGCCGATAAACCTCAAATACATGAATAATCCCTGTTGACTGACATCAACAGAGATTTTTTTGTTTTAGTGTTTAGAGCTTTGAAGTTAATGGATGAAATATAGCTATTAATGAAAATTCTATTACTCAGAAACAAGTCTATTTTTTGACTTTGGGGCGCTTGCTTTAGCCTGCAGGGTTTTAGTGTGTTTACTTAGTCATATTTAATATTCCACAATTAATATTAATGCTTTTATTATACCAATTCAGATAGTTATACCAATCGCATTAATTAACTGATCTACTTTACTTATTAAAATAACTTATTTCTTCGTTGTAAATTTCGTAAAGGGAACAGCCATTAAAGAATTATACCAATGGAATTAAATAAGTGATCAGAGATTGCGCAGGAAAAATTAACACTAATAAGGCGTGAGTTGCAGGAGATAGTTGTTCTCACTTCAAAACTCACAACGCAGTTAGGAGTGATTTTAACCAGCAAGAATGATCACCTTATTAATTCTTTTGGTATTAATTCTCCGACAGACTATTAACGAAGTCATTTTCCCTACGTAAAATTTAGAGCGCTTATTTAATAAAATTGGTATTAATGTAAAAATTTAAGGTAAAGCTAACTGATTAATATTTATTTATGCTCATTAAAAATGTTACTTAAACAATAAAATTGTAGTGCTATTGGTACTATTGAGGGGAATAGAGGGCGTGATTAACTTTTTATAATACATTACCTTGTGGGCTCTGAATGGAGCTTGTATTCTCTGTTGATAAAGAAGATTCATTCGTAATTCAGTGAAATTGCTATAAGATCTTTTAAATTACTGAGTTGAATAAGAGAGTTTAAATATGGGCAATGAAACAGAGATCATCACTAATTTGGAAGCCTTAGAAAGTTTTTTAATCCTAGTGGAAAGTGGTGGGTTAGGATTATCAAATGTATCTGGTTTAGCACTGGCTACCAATAATAAAGATGGGCGTAGATTTGTAGCTGTATTGGATGATAAGCATCAACTGCTATTGACACGTTGGGTAACAGAAGAAGTCTTTCAAACAGGCCAGGATTTGGTGCGTAATGGGGCTCGTAAGCACTAGCTTATTCTTTATATTTCTTTTTTGTTTTATAAAATAAAAAACCGCAATGAAGCGGTTTTTTATTACTATATTTAGATACGCTTAACGTGTACCGAATACAACGATGGTTTTACCATGAGCAGAGATAAGACCTTGCTCTTCTAGCATTTTTAAAATACGACCAACAGTCTCACGTGAACAACCTACGATTTGACCAATCTCTTGACGAGTAATTTTAATTTGCATACCGTCTGGATGAGTCATTGCATCTGGTTGTTTAGCTAAATCTAATAATGTGTTTGCAATACGTCCTGTTACATCTAAGAATGCTAAGTTACCTACTTTTTGGCTAGTAACTTGTAGTCTATTTGCCATTTGGCGAGAAAGACGCATTAAAATTTCTGGGTTTACAGTAATTAGCTGAGTAAATTTCTTGTAAGAAATTTCTGCAACTTCACATGCAGATTTAGCTTTTACTGATGCGCTACGAATTGGGCTTTCTTCTTTATCGAATAAGCCTAATTCACCGATGAAATCACCTTGGTTCAGGTAAGATAGAATCATTTCTTTTCCATCTTCATCTTTAATCACAACAGCAACAGAACCTTTAACAATGAAGTATAAAGTATCAGCTTTTTCACCTGCGTGAATTAGCATGCTTTTTGCTGGGTATTTATGTGTATGACAGTGTGATAAAAACCATTCTAACGTTGGATCGGTTTGAGGTTTGGTAATGATCATAAACTTCCCTTTGTCTGTAGTGAATAGCTAATCGCTATTTCTTTTAATTTTTTGCACTAAAAATTAGTTATGTATGAATTGTATCGTTTTTTTTTCAAACTCTGTAATATTTATGAGTATTAGTTGTGCAATAAATTAGATCTTTGTCATAAATAAGGGTTATTTATATCCTTGCTTTTAAATTATGTACTAGAGCACACTGATTTTAACAAAAAACTAAATAAACTCATTTTACTTGTGTCTGTTGAAACTCTTGTTTACTCACCAAAGTAACACTCTCATTTAATTCTGAATACATAATATAAATATCTTCATTTTTTATCTGCTGTGTAATTTGCAGGGTCTTTTCTTGTAATGAGAATTCAACTTCTCCGTAATCGGTACCTTCTCGTAAAATATATTGTTCAATTAAATTATTTAATGTCGTTTCATCAAGTTGTTGATAAGGTATTCTCATAAAGGGCTCATTTAGTCTTTTATTTAACAATACATTAATTTGCAGGTGAAGTATGAGTTTGTTGGAAGATTTACTAAAAAACAATAAGCAATGGGCTGCTGATATCTTAGAAGAAGATCCTCTGTTTTTTTCACATTTGGCAGAGCAACAATCACCTGAATATTTATGGATAGGTTGTTCAGATAGTCGGGTACCTGCGAATCAGTTATTAGGTTTGATGCCTGGTGATGTTTTTGTACACCGTAATATTGCTAATTTAGTCATTCATACAGATTTGAACTGTATGTCAGTGATTAAGTATGCCGTTGATGTATTAAAGGTTAAGCATATTATTGTTACCGGACATTACGATTGTGGTGGAATTCGTGCTGCGATGGAAAAAAAATCATTCGAGTTAATTGATTGTTGGTTAAGAAATATTAAAGATGTTTATGTTAATCATTGCGAGCAGTTTACTGTCGCAATGAGTGAAAAAGAAAAGCTAGATCATTTGACTGAACTTAATGTCATACAGCAAGTTAAAAATGTATGTCATACCACATGTGTTCAAAATGCTTGGGCAAGAGAACAAGATTTAACGGTACATGGTTTGATATATTCGGTGAAAAATGGCCGTCTAAAAGATTTAAAAGTTAATTTTGACAATATTGATAGTATTAATGATTTATATCATATCAACTAATTTATAAATGATTAAATTAGAAAGATATAAAGTGATGGTTTTTAAAAGGGATTAAAATGAACAAAAAATTACTTGGATTATTATTTGTAGGACTTCCTTTATTTATTAATGCCGCTGATATTGATGCGGGTAAAACTAAGTCTGCAGTGTGTGCTGCATGTCATGGTGCTGAAGGTGTATCGGCTATACCGATTTACCCTAATCTGAAGGGACAAAAAGAGGCTTACCTTGTTTCTGCATTGAAAGCGTATAAAGCGAATCAACGTCAAGGTGGAATGTCTGCTGTTATGACAGGACAAGCTACTTTATTAAGTGATGACGATATCGCTAATCTTGCTGCCTATTATTCATCATTAAAGTAATTTACTTAATGTTATTTTTTATAAATGCTGTTTAATTTTTTTATTAAGCGGTGCGTTAATTCAAATCATAAAGAATAGTTTGCACAATCAAAAATGGCCTCGAAGAGGCCATTTTATTAATAATCAAATGCAGAATTGACTATAGGTCGTCAGAGTGACCAGATAGGTATTTTGCTACGCCTTCAGGAGAAGCTTCCATACCAGCTTTGTCTTTTGCCCATTGTGCAGGACAAACTTCACCGTGCTCTTCATGGAATTGTAATGCGTCAACCATACGTAGCATTTCATCGATGTTACGACCTAAAGGTAGATCATTAACTACTTGATGGCGAACAACACCATTTTTGTCGATTAAGAAAGAGCCACGTAATGCAACACCTGCTTCTTCTAATTCAACATCGTATGCTTTACAGATTTCGTGCTTAACATCCGCAACTAGTGGGTATTGAACTGCACCGATACCGCCATCATTGATAGCAGTGTTACGCCATGCATTATGAGAAAATTGTGAATCGATTGATACACCAATAACTTCAACACCACGAGCCTGAAAATCACCAAAGCGCTTGTCAAAAGCAATTAGTTCAGAAGGGCATACGAAAGTGAAATCTAATGGATAAAAGAAGATTACTGTTTCTTTACCGTTTGAGAATTCTTTTAAGTTGAAGCTGTCTACAATTTCGCCGTTACCTAATACTGCTGCTGCTGTAAAGTCCGGAGCTTTCTTGCCTACTAATACCATGGGATTTTCCTATATATTAATTAAAAATGTTGTAATGGCAGTGTTGATTAGCCATAACCGCCTATGATGCGTTAAATTAATGGTTTATGGAATTGTTTTATCAATTAACTTGATAGAGATTAGCTATTAATATGTTTTAAATTCGATGTATTTAAAAACATATTAAGGGCTATCCGTACAATTAGTGTACGGATTTATCTTAGATGAGTAGTGTTAAATATTTATTAAAGAAAATCAATTATGGATTTCTTGAATATTTACTAAAGTCTGGCTTACGCTTTTCATTAAAGGCATTTCGTCCTTCTTGACCTTCTTCACTCATATAGAAAAGCATAGTTGCATTGCCTGCTAATTCTTGTAAACCTGCTTGACCATCACAGTCGGCATTGAGTGCTGCTTTGAGACAGCGTAAAGCCATTGGACTATTTTGTAATATCTCACGGCACCATTTTACGGTTTCTCGCTCTAGCTCATTTAATGGCACAACCGTATTAACTAATCCCATATCGACAGCTTCTTGTGCATCATACATCCGACAAAGAAACCAGATTTCTCGTGCTTTCTTTTGGCCTACAATACGTGCCATATAACTGGCTCCCCAGCCGCCGTCAAAAGAACCAACTTTAGGACCTGTTTGACCGAATTGGGCGTTGTCAGCGGCAATGGTTAAATCACACATCATATGTAAAACATGTCCTCCACCTACTGCGTAACCTGCAACCATTGCAATCACTGGTTTAGGGCAAGTACGGATCTGACGCTGAAAATCGAGTACATTTAGATGATGACCACCTTGCTCATCTTTATAACCAGAGTCACCACGTACACTTTGATCGCCGCCAGAGCAAAAGGCTAAATCACCTTCACCGGTTAGAATGATCACGCCGATTTCTGAGTCATATCGTGCATCGTTCATTGCTTGCATCATTTCATTGACAGTATGTGGCCGGAAAGCATTACGAACCTGTGGACGGTTGATGGTTATTTTGGCGATGCCATCTGCTTTATGGTAATAAATATCTTCAAATGGTAAAGGGCTAGCTTGCCATTGTATTTTTGCATATAGGTCTGATTCGTTCATCGCGGCTCCCATCATTAAATTAGGTAAAATTATTAATCATCTAAAAGAATATGTTTAATGTTGTTCGCGTAGTTTATTGGGTCTTGTTGGTGTGTGTTATGACCTAGACCATGAAAACATTGAGTTTTTATATTTATTGTTTGTGGAATGAGTGCTGCTATACCTGTAAATTTGGTATCTTTTTGCCCGTAAAAATAAGAAATAGGTAAGGTTGTTTTATTTAAAAAGGGGAGTGCACATTGTTGATTGGCAAGACTGGTTGAAAGCAACATGTTAGCTAAAAACACACCATAATTATAATTTCTTTTTTCAATTGTGGCATCCTTTTGCTGATCGCTTAAGTCATCAAAAATAGGCTGTTCATACCATTGATATAAACTTTCTTCGATTGATTGTGTTGAAAACCGTTCCGCCCAATGAAGATCAAACTGATAACGCTTTTGTTTATCTTGATCGTTATCTAATCCTACATGACAAGACTCTAATATTAAGTGTTTTAATCGAGGATCGTTTTGCGTGCGCGCGTAATCTAATGCAATTCGTCCACCTAATGAATAACCAATTAATGTAAAAGACTTAAGATTTAATGTATCTAAAGCAAATTTAATCAGTCGATGGCAACTACCAAAGCCATCTTCTAATGCAACAGCACTACTAACCGAACGACCGTGACCGGGTAAGTCGATAGTGACGCAATGAAAATTATTTTTAAGTTCTTCAATCGTACTTTGCCAGTCCTCCCTGTTACCTAAAAATCCGTGTAAGAAAACTAAAGTGGGATTTTGGTCTGAACCTTGTTGTTCACTATATAATGGCATGTTGTAACTGCTCCTTGATAGCTTGTAACTGAATTGCGGTTAATTGATTGCTGACACACACTTCAATTAACGTTGTTTTATTGTCTTTGGTAATAAGTGCATCTTGGTAATGGGTTTTAAATTCAGAGAAGGTAGCCGGTTGTTGATAACGAATTGAAAATTGATCACAGGTATTTTTGAAGGTTAACCCATGTGGTAATTGATAAAACGCCTGTTTCTCAGATTCAGGAACGGGTAATAAATTAAAAATACCGCCACCATCATTGTTCAATAGCACAATCACAAAGGGGTGCTGTAATTGTTTTAATAAAATGAGAGAATTCAAATCATATAAAAAAGAGGTGTCACCAATTAACAAGCTCGTAGGAGCCCCATTATTTTTAGCAATACCGACTGCCGTTGCAATTAATCCATCAATGCCACTTGCCCCTCGATTACTATAAATATGAGCCTCTGTTTGTGCGAACATATCGGCCAAGCGAATGGCCATACTATTAGCCAATACTATATTGTCAGTACTTTGATTAAGCATATAAGCTGTACAGTTAATTTCACTGATTTTATTGTCTGTTACATATTCATTGGTGATGGTCGTTAACGTGGTTTTATAGCTGTTTACCTTATTAAACCAAGTGTTATCAATACTTTTACTATTAGTCGTTTGTGTAACGAAATTGCTTGGATGGATAACAAAACGTTGCCCTACACAGTGGTTAGAATCAAGTCTTTGTTTATGCTCTGATATTTCCCAAATAGTGGCGGTAGATGAACTGATAAGTTGATTTAAACGTTTACTTACTAAATGATCTGAAAACTGTAAAATAAGATCGGTTTGTTGTACTAGTTGCTTAAAGTTTTCATTCTCTAATAATAAGTCATACCCATTTATATTATGAGGTGAGCCCTGTAGTTGCGATTGAACATCTGAAAACAATACTAAATTCGACTGGATACAAAACCGTTCAATCGCCAATGCTTGCTTTTTATCTTTAATACGGCCTACAACAACTAGTATCTTTTGTGCATTTAAGTCGATTTTTTGGCTTTCTGGAAATACGTTGCTTGAAAGGGAGTTATGTTGCGCAGGGCAATTAGCATGATGATACACAGTAAAAGGAAATTGGTGAGTATCCCATCCTTTTAAGCTACTTAAATAAGTGTTGAAATCTATTGTTTCATTTTGAGGATAAAAAGGTTCGGTAAACGCCATATTAAAATGGATTGGACCTAACGTCATATCCTGCTGAAACAAACCTTGGTCAATGGTTGTTAATAAAAAATTGCTTTTAATAGATGTTGTTGGGCTTGGTATTTGACAAAAAAATACAGGGTAATCGGCAAAGATTTTGTGTTGTTCAATTGCTTGATTAGCCGTGCAGTCGATCAATTCTGGTGGTCTATCGGCAGAAATGATAATAAGTGGGACATGACTTTGCTTAGCTTCTATAACTGCCGGATATAAATTGGCAACGGCGGTTCCTGATGTGACGATCACTACAACAGGTTTGGCAGATGCTTGGCTTAATCCTAATGCAAGAAACCCTAAACCACGTTCATCAAAGTGTACATGTGTTTTAGTCTTCGGGTGTTTAGCAGCCGCTAAGGTTAACGGTGTTGAGCGTGAACCTGGCGCAATACAAAAATCACTAATACCATGGCGTACTAATTCTTCAATAAATAAATTGGCCCATAACAAATTAATATTGTGATGCTTATGAGTGAAGGTACTGTGTTTCTCTACCTGCGCCATCGAGAGTCCTCTACTGTGTACCTAATATCGTTAAAATAGTTTGTATTTTATTATCGAGTTCTTGCCATTCTTGCTCTGCAATCGAACCTGTGACAATACCTGCTCCTGCGAATAATTTAATACAATTTTCACTAATTAAAGCGCTTCGTATTGCGACACTGAAGTCACTTTCATGTTCACTGATGCAACCAACCGCTCCAGCATACCAACCTCTATTATAAGGTTCGTTATCATTAATAAATTGCAATGCAGGCAATTTAGGAATTCCACCTACTGCTGGTGTCGGGTGTAATTTATGTAATAGATGACTATCTTGCGTGTTTTTTGTTAATTGTGCTTTGATCGGAACACATAAATGTTGCACATTTTGTAATTGCATTACATGGGCGGGTGAGCATGTGACTTGTGCTTTGAGTTGTTTTAAATTAGCAATAATAAATTCTTGAACGATGTGGTTTTCTCGATCTATTTTTTTGTCATTTAATAAACTTTGTAATAACAGATCGTCCTCGCGTTGATTGCGTCCTCTATTAACCGTACCGGCCAACGCCTCTGTTGTTATTTGTTGATATTGACGTAAAAATAAACGTTCAGGTGAACAGCTCATAAAACTGTGTTGACTAGAGAATTGTAACAAGTAATGAAAGCTATTTGGATTAGCCTGTTGCCATAGAGCCATCATATCCCAGGTGTCGATAGGCGCATCGAAGCATATTTCGGTTTGTCGTGATAACACCACTTTAGGTAACAAGGCTTTATATTCTATTGCTAGCTCGACTAAACCAGCCCATTGCTCTTTGTTTGGCGTATCTTGACGTGCTAATAATTGTGGTGTGAATGGTACTAAAGGGCGTGGAATATTTAATGATTTAAGCGTGTTAATTGAGTCTTGAATTGAATTACGACCATTAAAGTGAAATATCACTTTATATTCTTGTTGTTGTTGTTGTTCTTGCTGTAGTACTTGAAATACAATTAACGGACGAATAAATAGAGTGGCGGGAAAATCTTGCCATTGCTCTCCTTGTTGTTGGAATGCTAATCCACCTAAATAAAATTCATCGTTAGTTGCTTTAGGTATATGATCTAGTTTCTCAATGGCTCCGAAGCTGGCGAGTGTTCTATTTTGCTCTTTATTTTGCCAGTAAATACGAGGTAATAAGTTAGGGTCTTGCTGAATAGCTATGTTTTGTCCTTTTAATAAAGGAAGCAAAGGAATCGCATTAATTACAACATTTAAATTTCTATCAGGATATTGACCATGAACAATACTAAATGATTGTAATTGCTGTATTAATTCTTCTTGGATTAGTTGAAATTGGTACGTGTCTTGGTTCATAAGTCAGCGGTATATTTATCCATTTATGTTTGTTAATGTAGCGCGATATTAACCTTATTCATAGCACTGTTAACAAAATAGTATCGTTAACAAAATAATACTGATAATAAATAGTGTAGTTAAAAAATAGTATAGTTAACCAAAATTATAACCCTCATTTTATAGGATTTTTTAGTGAAACGACTTCAAGTCTGGATCCAAGCATGTCGATTACGTACTTTACCTTTAGCTGCTGCGTCTATTATTGTGGCTGGTGGGTTAGCACAACAACATCAAGTATTTAACTCTGGGATATTTTTGTTGTCCTTGTTAACAGCTTTGTTATTACAAATATTATCTAATTTAGCAAATGATTATGGTGATGCACTAACCGGAGCGGATGATCAACGAGTGGGGCCAACAAGAGCGATGCAAACCGGGCTTATTACTGCAAGTGCGATGAAGAAAGCGATTATTATAGTAACGATTGCATGTTTAATATCGGGGTTATCATTACTCAATCTTTCTTTTGCCAGTGACCTGCATCATTGGTTAATCTTTTTGGGGTTAGGCGCCGCTGCCATTATTGCGGCGATAACTTACACTATGGGTAAGTTACCGTATGGATATAGAGCAATGGGCGATATTGCAGTATTCATGTTTTTTGGATTATTAGGTGTGTTAGGGAGCTTTTATTTACAGGCGTTATCATTACCTGCCTCTATTTTATTACCCGCGTTCAGTGTTGGCTTATTAAGTGCTGCAGTCTTAAATGTTAATAATATACGTGACTTTTATAGTGATACAGCGGCGAATAAAATTACTTTAGTTGTTTTGTTAGGTCGCAAAAAAGCATTTATTTATCACTTATTACTTATCGTTACTGCCATGTTATGCAGTGCAATATACATTTACCACTTACCAGATAGTCAATTTTGGCAATATCTATTTTTGTTAATTGCTAGCCCATTAATTAAAAGCTGTATTGAAATAGCCGAAGCGATTAATAAAGATGAGCACGGTGGGGCTGTTTTTAATGAACAACTTAAAAATACAGCGGTCAGTACGTTTGTATTTTCGGTATTATTTACAATTGCCTTGATCACTTGATATTGTTTAATTATCCCTCTAATCACTGGGTTTAAAACCAGTTATTTCGGTTTTTTTTACTATTTTCATAAAACATGACAAAATAAAGCCGAAAAAAACAACATATTTCCGCTTTTTTCTAAATACTGTGTTCTGTTTAACTACAAAGATTGTATAATGCCGCGGGAATATAGCCTCCAATTTTTTACATACAGAGTATAAAAAATGACAGATTTAAGTAAATACAGAAACATTGGTATTTTCGCGCATGTTGATGCGGGTAAAACTACTACTACAGAGCGTATCTTGAAACTTACTGGACAGATCCACAAAACTGGTGAAGTACATGATGGCGAATCTACAACTGACTTCATGGAACAGGAAGCTGAGCGCGGTATTACTATCCAGTCTGCTGCTGTTACTTGTTTCTGGAAAGATCATCGTTTTAACGTTATCGATACTCCTGGACACGTTGACTTCACAGTTGAAGTTTACCGTTCACTTAAAGTATTGGATGGCGGCATCGGTGTATTCTGTGGTTCTGGTGGTGTTGAACCACAATCAGAAACTAACTGGCGTTACGCGAATGACTCAAAAGTTGCACGTATTATCTTCGTAAACAAATTAGACCGTATGGGTGCTGATTTTTACCGCGTAGTTAAACAAACGCAAGACGTATTAGGTGCTAACCCACTAGTAATGGTTCTACCAATCGGTATAGAAGATGACTTCTGTGGTGTTGTTGATCTATTAACACGTAAAGCATACATTTGGGATGACTCTGGTCTTCCTGAAAACTACGAAATCACTGATGTTCCTGCGGACATGGTTGATAAAGTAGAAGAATACCGTGAAATGTTGCTTGAAGAAGCACTAGGTCAAGATGATGATCTACTTGAAGCATACCTTGAAGGTGAAGAGCCATCTTTAGAAGACATCAAACGTTGTATCCGTAAAGGTACACGTACAATGGAATTCTTCCCTACTTACTGTGGTTCTGCATTTAAAAACAAAGGTGTTCAAAACATTCTTGACGCTGTTGTTGATTACCTACCTTCACCTACAGAAGTTGATCCACAACCTCTTACAGATGAAGAAGGCGAGCCAAACGGTAAATTCGCACTTGTTTCTGCTGAAGAAAGCTTTAAAGCACTAGCATTTAAAATCACAGATGACCGTTTTGGTTCATTAACTTTCGTACGTATCTACTCAGGTACATTGAAGAAAGGCGATACAATCATGAACGCTGCTACAGGTAAAACTGAGCGTGTTGGTCGTATGTGTGAAATGCAAGCTGATGATCGTAACGAACTTACTTCTGCACAAGCGGGCGATATCATCGCTATCGTTGGTATGAAAGGTAACGTTCAAACTGGTCATACATTATGTGATCCAAAAGACCCAATCATTCTAGAAGCAATGGTTTTCCCTAACCCAGTAATCTCTATCTCTGTTACACCAAAAGATAAAGGTTCTACTGAGAAAATGGGTATTGCGATTGGTAAAATGGTTGCAGAAGATCCTACATTTAAAGTTGAAACTGATATCGATTCAGGTGAAACAATCCTGTCTGGTATGGGTGAGCTTCACTTAGATATCAAAGTTGATATCCTTAAGCGTACATACGGTGTTGATTTAGTTGTTGGTGAACCTCAAGTTGCTTACCGTGAAACAATCACACAAGCAATCGAAGATTCTTACACACATAAGAAACAATCTGGTGGTTCTGGTCAATTCGGTAAAATCGATTACCGTATCAAGCCTGGCGAACCTGGTTCTGGTTTTGCGTTTAAATCAATTGTTGTTGGTGGTAACGTACCTAAAGAATTCTTCCCAGCTATCGAGAAAGGCTTTAAAAGCATGATGGATACTGGTGTTCTTGCTGGTTTCCCTGTACTTGATGTTGAAGTTGAACTTTACGATGGTGGTTTCCACGCCGTGGATTCATCTGCAGTAGCATTTGAATTAGCAGCACGTGGTGCATTCCGTCAGTCTATCCCTAAAGCAGGCGCACAACTTCTTGAGCCTATGATGGCTGTAGACGTGTTCACTCCTGATGATCATGTTGGTGATGTAATCGGTGACCTTAGTCGTCGTCGTGGTATGATCGCTGGTCAAGAGCCTAGTGCTTCTGGTGTTCGTATTAAAGCTGACGTTCCTCTTTCAGAAATGTTTGGTTACATCGGTTCACTACGTACAATGACTTCAGGCCGTGGTCAGTTCTCTATGGAGTTCAAAAACTACATGCCTTGTCCTGGTTCAGTATCTGATGCTGTGATCGAGAAAGTTAAAGCTGAAAAAGCTGCAGCTAAGAAGTAATTCTTAACTAGTTAAACTTTTTCTTAAGCCTCGGTAGTGAAAACTATCGAGGCTTTTTTATGCCTGTTAGTTTTTATTAGCAGAACTGTTTGGGTATTAACTTCAGTTCACTACGTACAATAACTTCAGGCCGTGGTCAGTTCTCTATGGAGTTCAAAAACTACATGCCTTGTCCTGGTTCAGTATCTGATGCTGTGATCGAGAAAGTTAAAGCTGAAAAAGCGGCAGCTAAGAAGTAATTCTTAACTAGTTACACTTTTTCTTAAGCCCCGATAATGAAAATTATCGGGGCTTTTTTGTAACTAGATATTCATAAATTTTTGGATATTTACTTCAGTTCATTATGCTCAATGCTGCAGGGCGAATTAGGCGACTCGCGTTCGTGGCCAGTTATCTATGGCGTTTAAAACACCATGCCTTGTACTGGTTCAGTATCTGATGCTCTAATACCCAAAATAAGTCGAGAAAGTTAAAGCTGAAAAAGCTGCAGCTAAAAAATAATTTCTTTCCTAAATTAGGATAAAAAGAAAACATTTTAAAGTTGATAAACCCTAATAACGTAAGTTGTTAGGGTTTTTTTATGTCTGTTAATTTGTCTAAATATGTTTGGATATTTACTTCAGTTCACTACGTACAATGCTGCAGGGCGAATGAGACGGCAGTCTAGCGTTATGGGCGGAGAAGCTCTGCGACTTCCATTCGTGGTCAGTTCTCTATGGCGTTCAACACACCATGCCTTGTCTTGGTTCAGTATCCGATGCTCTAATACCCAAAATAAGTCGAGAAAGTTAAAGCTGAAAAAGCTGCAGCTAAGAAATAATTTCTTTCCTAATTAGTTAGGATAAAAAAGAAAATATTTTAAAGTTGATAAACCCTAATGACGTAAGTTATTAGGGTTTTTTTTATGTCTGCTAATTTGTCTAAATATGTTTGGATATTTACTTCAGTTCATTACGTAGAATGCTGCAGGGCGAATTAGGCTACTCGCATTCGTGGTCAGTTCTCTATGGCGTTCAAAACACCATGCCTTGTCCTGGTTCAGTATTTGATGCTCTAATACCCAAAATAAGTCGAGAAAGTTAAAGCTGAAAAAGCGGCAGCTAAGAAGTAATTCTTAACTAGTTAAACTTTTTCTTAAGCCCTGATAATGAAAATTATCGGGGCTTTTTTGTAACTAGATATTCATAAATTTTTGGATATTTACTTCAGTTCAGTACGTTTAATATTTCAGGAGGAATTCGACGGCAGTTGGGTGTGATGAGCTTAGTACTTCTGTTACTGCTAGTGGTTCATCCATTTAAATTTTACTAAACCCTTTAGTCATAAAGCGTGCGTTACTTTTTGTCATCAATATTCCATCCACATATAATTCTCCTTCTACTTTATAAAGAGGAGAGCGAGAAGTGATTACTTTAGCGGTCATTAGAATATGACTATTAACCTTCACTTCATGCAAAAACCGAATATTCATATCCGCTGTTACTGCTTCAATATTCTTACTAAAAATAGCGTGGCACATACTGCTATCAAGTAGTGCTGATAAAAAACCTCCGTGCAAAATACCTTCGTAACCTTGTTGGTGAATTGAGCTTTTGAAATGTGCCCAGACTTGTTGATTAGCGTCATTATAAAAATTTAACTTTAAACCTAATAGAGAATTTGGGCCACATAACATGCAATGTTGATGGCTTTTTTGTTTTTGCATTAATGCTAAAGATTGAGGTAAATTTTCTTGATTTAACAATAATAATTCATTAATTAATAATTGTTTCTCAGAGTAATGCGTAGCAGACATATCGACCTCTATTAGTCATTATTTCAAATAAAGTAATTGGCATATGCTAATTACTTGATTAAGATAACACATCTAAGCGTTACTGAGAACTTAAAATGAGACCAAAAATAAAGCGCCATATCTGCACTGAAAAGTTTGCTAAATGCAGCTTATTTAAACCCAATGGTATTCCTGCAAAGGATCTGATCAAAGTCAGTATTGAAAGCGATGAATTAGAAGCCATTCGCTTGGTTGATATTGAAGGGTTTTCTCAACAAGATGCAGCAAAAATAATGAAAGTTTCACGACAAACCTTTGCCAATATATTAAAAAAGTCACGTTTCAAAATAAGTAATGCATTGATAAATGGACATGCATTAGTTTTACCCGATGAATTAGTTACTATTGATAATTAAGGATAAATACCATGATTTATGCTATCGCAATGAGCAATAATAAGCTGTCTCACCAGTTTTCAAAATCTGATAACTTCGCCTTTTATAATGAAAAATATCAGATAATAGCTGTGCATGATAATCCAGCTTTAGGCATCACAGGTTGTTCTGCAAAGTTATTAATTATTCAACTTTTACAAGAAATGCACTGCGACGTTGTGATTGTTAGGAAAGTAGGTGAAAAAACCTTAGTAAAACTACTAAATGCAGGTTTACAAGTAGAGCAAGGGAATACAAGGGATGATATTAAAACATTATTGGAAAGCGCTAAATTACATCGCCGATCTTTAAATACACCTGAACAAGGGGTGTTGAAAAAAGCATCAGATAAAAATGCTGGTGGTCGATGCTGTAGCCATCATTAGATAATATATTCGGTACTACTCATCAACTTTATGGTTGGGATCTATTTATTTCTCATCTTGATGATTTTTACATCTGAATACTCACAATTTTGACTTAGCTTCAAATAATAAGTGGTTTAGTTTATTGGTTTAAATCACTTAATATTTCCTTGACCATTACTTAAATAACCTCAAATCTGGATAAGCAAAGCGATACAACACCGTTATTTCCGAGGATTTCTGCGTTAAATTATCTATCAATAACCAGTTATTGCTTCAATAATTCGTCTTGAACTACGCAAAACTAACGGCACTGTATAATAAAAAATAGAACCTCATGATTTTAAATGTGATTTTTATTTAATTAACCAGAATTGAGATTAAATAGAAACTCGATTAAAGGGTTAAGGTCTTTTTTGCTTAATTCTCTTCGCCTGTTTAACTTGTTCGCTTTTTCTTCTATACTGCCCGCATCTTGTCGGAGTGCTAATGGGAATTTCCCAAAGGCTGAGACCACATAAGTAATTGTGTTTAAAAAGCAGTTACGTGGGATCCGTGGAACCTGAATAGGCTAATACCTACGTAGGGAACAAGTAGAAAATATCTGTTTATTTCCAATCTTGGGTATTTTTTAACTTCCACACTTATTCGACAAGCAATCTTTTATAAGCCGTTTATATTAAACTAGGTAAAGAATGCTATGTCTAAAGAAATTAATTCAACGTTAAAAACCACTGATCGTAAAGGTCTATCTCGTCGTGAATCACGCCAAGCGGCACAGGACTATATTCAAAATTTGAATAATGAGTCTTATCCGAATTCTGAAAAAATATTTATTGATGGTGATATTCATCCGATCAAAGTAGCGATGCGTCAGATTCACCAAACCGACACGTTTGTGGGTGGCAGTGAAGAAAATCCAGTCTATGAAAAAAATGAGCCCATTCCTGTTTACGACACATCAGGTCCTTATACTGATCCGAATACTACAATTGATGTTCATGCAGGATTACCCAAATTACGTAAAAGTTGGATAGAAGCGCGTGATGATGTTGAAGCCCTTGATGGTGTTACCTCAGAGTTTGCACAAACACGTTTAGCCGATGATTCATTAGATGAATTACGATTCGCCAACTTACCTAAGCCATTACGTGCACAAAAAGGTCAATGTGTGACGCAATTGCATTACGCGCGTCAGGGTATTATCACACCAGAAATGGAATACATTGCCATTCGTGAAAACCAAGGTCGTGACCGTATAAAGTGTGAGGCATTACACTCACAACATGCAGGGCAAAGCTACGGCGCGAATTTACAGGAATCGATTACGCCAGAGTTTGTACGTTCAGAAGTGGCTAGAGGCCGAGCGATCATTCCATCAAACATTAACCATCCTGAATTAGAGCCAATGATCATTGGTCGTAATTTCTTAGTGAAAGTGAACTCTAATATTGGTAACTCTTCTGTGTCATCTTCAATCGAAGAAGAAGTGGAGAAGTTGGTTTGGTCAACGCTTTGGGGTGGTGACACGGTAATGGATTTATCAACAGGGCGTAATATTCATGAAACGCGTGAATGGATCCTACGTAACTCGCCAGTGCCAATCGGTACCGTACCGATTTATCAAGCATTAGAAAAAGTAAATGGCGTGGTGGAAGATTTAACATGGGAAGTGTTTCGCGATACGTTAATTGAACAAGCAGAGCAAGGCGTGGATTATTTTACCATTCATGCTGGCGTATTGTTACGTTTTGTACCGATGACGGCAAAGCGTGTCACGGGTATCGTTTCACGTGGTGGTTCAATCATGGCGAAATGGTGTTTGACTTACCATAAAGAAAACTTTGCTTATGAATACTTCCGTGAAATCTGTGAAATTTGTCAGCAGTACGATGTGTCGTTATCACTGGGTGATGGTTTACGTCCGGGGTCTGTTGCTGATGCCAATGATCAAGCACAATTCTCTGAATTAGAAGTATTAGGCGAGTTAACTAAAGTGGCGTGGGAATACGATGTACAAGTAATCATCGAAGGTCCAGGTCATATCCCAATGCAAATGATCAAAGAAAATATGGATAAGCAATTAACCGAATGTTTTGAAGCGCCTTTCTACACATTAGGTCCACTAACTACTGATATTGCTCCGGGTTACGATCATATTACGTCTGGTATCGGCGCCGCCCAAATCGGTTGGTACGGTTGTGCAATGTTGTGTTATGTCACACCAAAAGAGCATTTAGGGTTACCGAATAAAGATGATGTCAAAGTGGGTTTAATTACTTACAAAATTGCAGCGCATGCGGCTGATTTAGCGAAAGGACATCCTGGTGCGCAAATTCGAGACAATGCTTTATCTAAGTCTCGTTTTGAATTCCGTTGGGAAGACCAATTCAATCTAGGGTTAGACCCCGTCACATCGCGTGAATACCATGATGAAACGTTACCGCAGGAGTCAGGTAAAGTTGCGCATTTTTGTTCAATGTGTGGCCCAAAATTCTGCTCCATGAAAATTACACAGGACGTACGTGATTTTACGGCGAAGTTAGATTCAGGTGAAATCAACATTAAGATCCTTGATGAAACCATTATTATGACCACAGGTATGACTGCGGAAGAAGGGATGGCGCTTAAAGCCAAAGAGTTTACTGATAGTGGTGCTGAAATATATCAACCACCAGTACTTGATAAAGCTTAATCGTTGTTAGGTTTTATCTAACTCACCATAGAAAGTGCTCGTTCATTTTTATTGATTGAACACTTTCTAAGTGAATTAAAGTAAACCCCTTAGTGCTAATTTCCGTACAATATTCAATAAATATAAATGGTTAGTTGTCAGTAATCACTGGTGATTAATCACGAATAACTAAGACAAAATTAAGGTTAAATATGAACAATATAGTGTGGACAATTGCAGGATCAGACTCTAGTGCAGGCGCGGGTATTCAAGCGGACCTTTATACATTTCATGATTTAGGGGCAGACGGTTGCTCAGTGATCACCGCGGTAACGGCACAAAACTCACAAGCTGTTCAGTTAGTTGAGAGTGTTTCTGAAAAAATGTTTACACAACAATTAGCCAGTTTAGCTGAAGATATGCCTGCTAAAGTAATTAAAATAGGTCTGATTGCGAGTGTTGAGCACGTTAAAATTCTTGCACAGCAATTGGCACTCTACAAACAAACTTGGTCACGTAAGCCATTTGTTATTTATGACCCTGTTTCTGTTGCATCGACAGGCGATGATATGGCTGAAGAGGGTATTAATGAGGTTATTAAAACGCAATTACTGCCTCAAATCGATCTATTAACACCTAATGCTAATGAAGTATTAACCTTATCTGGCCATGCCTTAATTTCTGGCGAATCATTTAAACCTGCCGTGGATAAATTGATCAGCATGGGTTGCGGTAGTGTCTTAATTAAAGGGGGTCACTTTGAGCTGGTGGATGACATTGCACTTGATTATTGGAGTGATGGTAAGAGAGAAATAGCACTAACAAGCCCTCGTTTAGACAATGTTCATACGCACGGAACAGGTTGTACCTTAGCCAGTGCCATTGCAGCAACGATGGCCTTAGATTATTTTATAGAAGATGCGTTAGTGATTGCAAAAGCTTATTTAAACCAAGGTTTAAAAGCCTCTAAAGCACTCGGTGCTGGTGAAGGTTCTGTCGCGCATTGTGGTTGGCCAACGGAGCGTGCTGATTTTCCTGAAGTCGTTTTACCTGAATCAAGTATTGGTTATGAGTTAGACCTACCGGGTAGTTTAGAAGCAGGTCCTGGCTTTGAACCTTGTGACACCATTAAATTAGGTTTATATCCCGTTGTCGATTCTGTTGAATGGGTAGAGCGCGTATTGAAACTGGGTGTAAAAACACTGCAGTTGCGTATTAAAGACAAACAACCAGAACAAGTAGAACAACAAATTATTGATGCGATAGCGTTAGGTAAACAGTATGACGCACGTTTATTTATTAATGATTATTGGCAGTTAGCCATCAAACATAATGCTTACGGAGTGCATCTGGGGCAAGAAGATATGGATGTAGCTGATTTACCGTTAATTGCCGATGCAGGTTTGCGTTTAGGGTTAAGCACCCACGGTTATTATGAAATGTTACGTGCAAGGCAGCTTAAGCCAAGTTATATCGCGTTAGGGCATATTTTCCCAACGCAAACCAAAGATATGCCTTCCGACCCACAAGGGTTAACGCGTTTATCTAAGTATGCGAACTTAATGTCAGATATGGCAACCGTTGCCATTGGAGGCATTAATTTAGAGCGTGCTCCCGCGGTATGGCAAACGGGAATTGGTAGCATTGCGGTAGTGACTGCGATTACATTAGCGGATGATCCTAAACAGGTAATTAATCAATTTAATGAAATCATGTGTTAGTCGATAACAGAGGATAAAAGTATGTTGAATGACGATGAGCTATTACGTTATAGCCGCCATCTCTTATTAGAAGATGTTGGAGAAACAGGCCAGCAAGCACTAAAAAGTGCAAAGGTACTTATTATTGGTATGGGGGGCTTAGGTGCTCCGGCTTCATTATATCTTGCAGCTGCTGGTGTTGGGCATATCGTATTAAATGATTTTGACCATATTGAAGTGAGTAATTTACAACGTCAGATAGCTTATCAAAGTTCAGATATTGGTGAGTCAAAAGTGGAAGTCACTAAACATAAGTTACAGCAAATTAATCCAGAAATTAAAGTTCGCAGTATCAATAAAGCGATGCCAGAGATGCAATTGACCATGGAGTTGACCATGGCTGATTTAGTGTTGGATTGCACTGACAATATGGCGAGTCGACAGTTGATTAATAAAGCCTGTGTTGATGCAAAAGTACCGTTAATTGTAGGGGCTGCGATCCGCTTTGAAGGTCAGCTTATGTTCTTTGATCATAGTGAAACAGACTCGCCTTGTTACCACTGCTTATTTCCAAGTTCAGAAGAACAAACTCTTAATTGCAGTAACGCTGGCATTATCGGTCCTGTGGTTGGCACTATCGGTACACTGCAAGCGTTGGAAGCAATTAAGTACTTTGTGGGTTTACCATCAGGCATTAAAAACAAATTAAAGTTGTTCGATGGTAAGTCCCTTGATTGGCAAACCTTTGCGATTAACAAAGATCCAAAATGCGCAGTATGTGGACAGCATTAATTAGGCCGAATTGAGGGTGAAAGTTAGATGAAAATACACGTTAATGAACAAACGATAGAGCTCGCTGAAAATACAAATATAGAGCAACTATTAACACATTTAGATAAACCCCTTATCGGCAGTGCTGTTGCGGTCAATCAAGATATTATCAGTCGTTCTCATTGGGCGAACACTATTATTAATGAGGGTGACAAGATCTCTCTATTTCAAGCTATTGCGGGTGGATAAATCATGTTATTTGATGAAATGAATAAAAACGATCAGTTAGTTATTGGAGATAAATCCTTCTCTTCTCGTTTGTTTACTGGCACAGGAAAATTTAACGATCAACAAACCATGGTCGCTGCCTTAAAAGCATCACAGTCAGAGTTAGTCACAATGGCCTTAAAGCGTGTAGATATGCAACACCGTGATGATGATATCCTTGCACCATTAATTAAAAATGGCATGAAGTTATTACCTAATACATCGGGTGCTCGTAATGCGAAAGAAGCGGTATTTGCAGCAGAACTCGCACGAGAAGCCTTACAAACTAACTGGGTTAAATTAGAAATTCATCCCGACCCGAAGTATTTGCTACCTGACCCAATTGAAACCTTAAAAGCGGCTGAAATGTTAGCTAATAAAGGGTTCATTGTTTTGCCTTATATTCATGCAGACCCTGTCTTGTGTAAACATTTAGAAGCGGCAGGTTGCGCAGCTGTGATGCCGCTAGGCGCTCCGATTGGTTCAAATAAAGGCATTAAAACGGCTGACTTTTTAGAAATAATTATCGAACAAGCTAATATTCCAGTGATTGTGGATGCAGGATTAGGTAGCCCATCTCACGCAGCACTTGCAATGGAGATGGGCGCCGATGCAGTGTTAGTCAATACTGCCATTGCTGTCTCAGGTAATCCTGTTGCCATGAGTGAAGCCTTCGCAAAAGCGGTACAAGCAGGTCGCCAAGCTTATTTAGCGGGTTTAGGTGGGCAAAGCACACAAGCAGTTGCCTCAAGTCCATTAACTGCATTTCTCGAGGCAAGCCTGTGACTTTTAGTGAAAAAATAAAAGAGTATCAATGGGATGATATCCGCATGTCTATCTATGCTAAAACCGCATCGGATGTGCAACGTGCGTTATCAAAGTCGCGTTTAGACTTGGAAGATTTTAAAGCGTTAATAAGTCCAGCTGCTGAACCTTATTTAGAGCAAATGGCGCAAAAATCACAACAGTTAACTTTGCAACGATTTGGTAAAACGCAACAGTTTTATATTCCACTCTATCTCTCGAATATGTGCAGTAATATTTGCACTTATTGTGGTTTTTCAATGCACAACGCATTACGTCGCAAAACCTTAGACATGCAAGAAATTGAAAATGAGTGTTTAGCGATTAAAAAAATGGGCTTTGACCATATATTAATTGTAACGGGAGAGTCTGAACGTAAAGTGGGCATGGATTATTTCAAACAAGCTTTACCTGTTATCAAAAAGCACTTTGCGAATATTACCATCGAAGTACAACCACTTGATCAAGACGAATACAGTGAATTAATTGAATATGGAGTCAATGCAGTCTTAGTCTATCAAGAAACCTATAACCCAGTGACCTACGCAGAGCATCATTTAAAAGGTAAAAAATCTGATTTTATCTACAGATTAGATACGCATGACCGACTAGGTGAAGCGGGTATTCATAAAATGGGCTTAGGTAGTTTAATCGGTTTGGAAGAATGGCGCACAGATTGCTTTTATGTGGCTGCGCATTTAACGTATCTTGAGAAAAAATACTGGCAAAGCCGTTATACTATCTCTTTTCCGCGTTTGCGTCCCTGTGAAGGGGGTATGGAAATAAAATCAGTGATGGATGATAAAGAACTAGTACAATTGATTTGCGCATATCGTTTATTTAACCCTGAAGTTGAATTATCACTATCGACACGTGAATCTGAACATTTTAGGGATCATGTGTTACCTTTAGGCATTACATCACTCAGTGCTGGGTCAAGTACACAACCAGGCGGATATGCAGAACAAGCAGACAAAGCCCTTGAGCAATTTGAAATAAGTGACGAGCGCTCTCCGGCAGTAATGGCTGAACTAGTTAAAGCCCAAGGTTATGAAGTGGTTTGGAAAGACTGGGATCACAGCTTAACGGGTAAGTAACTACCAATAAATTATAAATGAGAATAAAACATGTCCGATCAAGAAGAGGTCTTTGCAACATTAGTTGAAATACGTGAAGAACCAACTGCACTTTATAAAATATTAAAAATCGCTAATCTAGTCTCAGGTGGTGGAGAAGCCAAGCAAGCTATTTCAGAAGGATATGTTTCATTAAACGGCGAAGTAGAAACGCAAAAGCGTAAAAAGATTTATGCAGGTGATTTAATCTACTTTAACGAGCAATATCTACATATTGCCATTGCAGGTGAAACGGAAGGTTATGAGGTTGTGGAGGAAACACAACTGACGACAGAATATGAAGCATCGGTTCAGCCTAATGTAAGTAATACAACGGCTGCACCTAAAGCAAAAAAAACACGCAAGCCGATTAGTTTTTAAGGTTGAATGACGTTTAATATTTTCGAAAGTATTAATGAAAAATATTAAATATTAACTATTGATAGGTCGAACATCTTTCATGATACTTCTTGCGAAATTAAAACGGCTTAAACAAAATAAAGGTTTTATGAAGTATTTTAAGAATACTTCATGGTTATTCGCTGAGAAAATACTGAGGGTGTTTGTTGGCATTTTTATAGGTATTTGGATTGCTCGGTATTTGGGACCTGAACAATTTGGTTTATTAAGTTATGCACAAAGTTTTGCAGCTCTCTTTACTGTGTTTGCTACTTTGGGGCTAGACCAAATTGTTATACGAGAATTAATCAAAGATGAAAGTGCCCGAGATAAGTTATTGGGTACTGCTTTTATTTTAAAATTGTTCGGTGCTTTCGCCGTATTAATTGCTATCGCCTGCACAGCTCTATCCGGAGTTAATACATCAGCAGCGAGTTTCCTTATTTTAATTATTGCCTCTTCAACCGTTTTTCAAAGTTTTAATGTTGTTGATTTTTATTTTCAAAGTAAAGTTATGAGCAAGTTTGTAGCGTTCGCCAATGTTATTTCTTTAGCTGTATCTTCACTTATTAAAGTGACTTTATTACTCAACGAATCTTCTTTAATTACATTTGCCTTAGTGTCGTTATTTGACGCATTTATTCTTGCTGGTGGTTATATTTATTTTTATTTGCAAAATAACCTAAAGATTATTAAGTGGTCGTTTGATGGGGTACTAGCTAAAGCTTTATTAAAAGATAGTTGGCCTTTGATACTAACTGGCGTAGTGATTTCAGTGTATATGAAAATAGATCAGATAATGATAGGTGATATGTTAGGCAACAAGGCTGTGGGTGAATATGCGGCAGCAGTTAAATTAAGTGAGCCTTGGTATTTTATTCCAACAATTATCGCATCCTCTGTATTTCCAAGTATTATAAATACAAAAAAGAATAGTGAGAAAGCTTATTATGAAAGGCTTCAAAAGCTATACAATTTAGTCGTTAAAATAGCATTAGTAATTGCTATTACAATCACCTTCCTTAGTGACTGGATAATCAATTTACTTTATGGATCAGAATTTTCACAAGCTAGTAGTGTGTTAAGTATCCATATTTGGGCTGGGGTTTTTGCATTCCTAGGTATTGCTAGTAGAAAGTGGTTCATAGCTGAAAACCTATCTATGTTATCTTTTTGGCGAACATTTTTCGGGATGGTTATTAATATAGTTATGAATATATTGTTAATCCCTTGCTATGGGATCCAAGGAGCGGCTGTTGCTATTCTATTAAGTCAAATAAGTGTTGCTTATATCTTTGATTTTTTGTGTCACCAAACCAGAGCAAAATTTTTTATGAAAACTAAAGCTTTACTTTTAATTAGTGGAAAGTAACTTATGAAAGTTACAGTTTACTTGGTTACATTTAACCGTAAAATATTGCTTGAAAGAGCAATATTGTCAGTTATTAAACAAACATATAAGAACATTGAGTTAATTGTGGTTGATGATTGCTCCTCTGATGGGACTAAAGAATTTTTAGAGTCTAAATTTGAAGAATATAATTGTCAGATAAATTTTAGATTTTATATTAATGATAAGAATAAAGGTGCTTGTTATTCTAGAAATAAAGCGATAAAAAAGGCTTATGGGGAGTTTATAACAGGACTGGATGATGATGACTACTTTTTGCCTGAACGGATTGAAAAATTTGTTGCAGTTTGGCCTAATAAAGAAAAGAGGGTAAAGCATCTATTTTCTAACTACCGCATTTTGTCCGTTGATAATCCTTCGGAGACTTTGAGAAGTAAAGTGGTTAAACAATCTGATCTATTTCGCGCAAATCACATAGGAAACCAATTGTTTACAAAGAAAGAAAATCTTCTGGCAATAGGTGGTTTCGATGAATCTATGCCAGCTTGGCAAGATTTAGAGTGTTGGTACCGTTTACTGAAATATGGTGATGCAGAGTGTATTGAGGATGTAACCTACGTTTTTGATTGTAGTCATCCTCATGAGAGAATATCTACATCAAACATTAAAAAAATTTTTAATGCTTCCAAAAAGTTTAAAATCAAACATGGATGTAATTGGGTCGAGAAAAATAGGTTAGATAACCAATTGATTTCATATAAATTCAATTTTCTTTTATATGTTAAGTGTTTTGTTGTTTTTTTATTGAGTTTAGATTGGAAAGGGATCAAGAACCTTCACTCTAGAATAATACGAGTGTTAGGATTAACGAAGTAAATCTATTCGCATAAGTAAATATATTAAAAAATATGGGTTCGGAATGAATGAAATTTTAATTTCAATAATTATGCCTGCGTATAACGTATCTCAATTTATTGATGAAGCGATTGATAGTATTTTGCAACAAACGCATAAGAATTTTGAACTATTAATTTGTGATGATGCATCTACGGATGATACGTTGGATAAAATAAATCAATATAATGATTCGAGAATAAAACTACATATTAACAAAAAAAATATTGGATATTTAAAAACATGTAATTTTTTAGCCTCTAAAGCCAATGGTGAATATATTACTTTCCAAGATGCAGATGATGCATCACATTGTAAACGAATCGAGTTGCTGTTAGCTGTAATTAAAAAAGATAATGCAGATTTAGTTGGTAGCTCTCGAATTTGTAATTTTGGAAGTAATGTAGAAAAGATAACAAATTATCCAACAGATCATCGTGCAATCGTTAGAAGTTTTTCCTCAATTGGAAGCAGAAGTTTTTTTCCTAATTCTGTTATGTTTAGTCAAGCAGTTTATAAAAAAATAGGATTATATCGTGACTGCTTTAATAGAATTGGTGCTGAAGATTATGATTGGATCTTACGCGCATCTGAATCTTTTACGTTAGTTAATATTCTCCAAGCTTGTTATTTTTATCGCGATAATCCGCATTCAGTAAGTCGAACCTGGCAATTAGATGTAAATAATGTGGCCAATATGAGTCCCTTTATTGCTTATAAAATGTATTTGGCTCGAGTTGAGGGTGAAAATGAAATAGCTGAGTATGATAAATACACAAAAAAATACCTTAAATACCCAATATCACATTTGGTTGTTGTTCGACGTCTACTGACGACTGGTCAATATCGACAGTTTATTAAGTTGTATATTAAAATGTTAGGTATATATAAATTGAGAGTGTTTTTTTATATCGATTTTTGGCTTATTTTTAGAGATATTTTGAGGAGGGTGGTATAGATTGGTTATCTTTAATAAATGTCGCCTTTATTTACTGTCTATTATTTTTCAATGTCGTTACTATATTGCCAATCGAGTTAACAAGAGTGCTCTTGGATTAAATGTTAACGCTAATTTTACTCTCTCATTAACCACTTACTCCAAACGAATAAGAACGGTTTATTTGACAATTGAATCACTTTCTTCTCTACAGTACAAACCTAAAAGAATCACTCTTTGGTTATCAAAACAAGATTGCGATGAAGGTGAATTACCTTTGAGTATTAAAAGGTTAGTTAAAAGAGGATTGACAATTAGCTTTGTCGATGAAGATATTAAGTCTTATAAAAAATTATTTTATGAATATGAGGAAGTTAAAGATGATCCTAGTATTCAATACATTGTTACTGTAGATGATGATGTTTATTACCCATCTTGGCTAACAAAAAAATTAGCTGAATCAATGAGTGAAGGTGTTGTCACTTGTTTAAGAGCTAGGGATATCATTTTTTCAAATAACAGTGTTATGACATATTTATCTTGGCCTTGTATCAATGTTAATCAAAAAGCGTCATTCAAATCTATTGCGATCGGTGTGAGTGGTATTATGTACCCAAAAGAAGCATTATTTTCACTAGAACAGCAGAAAAATAAATTTCTAGAACTTTCTCCTTATGCGGATGATTTATGGTTTAAGTGTTTGACATTACATAATGGATTCTCGATCCAATATTTGAAATCAAATTTTGAGCATTTTCCTCCTGTATTATCAACTTCAATGAAGGGACTAGAATTACAAAATGTTGGAGATTCACTTAATGACAGACAATTTCAAAAGTGCATGAAATATTTTAATTTGAGTGAAGAAAGTTTTTTAGCCTTTAATGATAATAATAAAAATGGCTAGTTCAGATATCATTTCAATAATTATGCCTTCTTTTAATTCAGAAGCTGTAATCGCTGAAAGTATTAACTCTGTGTTGATTCAAACTTACAGTGATTTTGAATTGATTATTACAGACGATAATTCAACAGATAATACCATTGCTATAATCAGGCAATACCAAGGTAGTGATCGCCGTATTAAACTCTTTACCTTAGGTGAAAACTTAGGGGCAGGAAATGCACGTAATAACTCAATAAAACATGCTAAAGGGCGTTTTATTGCTTTCCTTGATGCTGATGATATATGGCTTCCTACTAAGTTAGAAAAACAAATTAAATTTATGCTTGATAATAGGTATACCCTTACTTATAGCGCTTATCAAAAGTTTGATCGTGATGGTGATTTAGGCATCATTAACCCTCCTTTAGAAGTGTCTTATAATCAGCTTTTGTATAGTAATGTTATTGGATGTTTGACTGCTATTTACGATACAAAATATATTGGGAAGCAATATATGCCTCTTATTAGAAAGCGTCAGGATATGGGGTTGTGGTTAACTATTCTAAAAATGGTCCCAAAAGCTTATTGCTTAAATGAAGTCTTAGCTAAGTATCGAGTCGATAGTGGTATGACGCAAGATAAGTTGCTTGTTTTAAAGTACCAATGGCAATTTTATCGTGAGGTTGTGGGATTAAATGTATTTAAAGCATTTAAGGTTTTTATCATATATGCAATCAAAGGTTATTTAAAAAGCTTTAAATAATCACTTCGCCCCAAACCCCGTAATCATCGTTTTAAGCGTTTTAAAGAAGATGTTTGCATCAAGCCAGAATGAAAGGTGTTTGATGTAGTAGAGGTCGTGTGCGAGCTTCTCACGGGTTGAATCTGTGTCTGCTGTATAACCTTGGACTGTTTGTGCCCAACCTGTAATGCCAGGTTTCACCATGTGGCGGTAGCCATAAAACGGAATCTCGGCTTCAAAGGCTTTTACAAATACCTCTTGCTCTGGTCTTGGCCCAATTAATGCCATTTCACCTTTTAGTACGTTAAAAAATTGTGGTATTTCATCGATGCGCGTTTGACGAATAAATCTGCCAATCCTCGTGACTCTTGCTCTTTCTTCGGTAGCAAATTTAGAGTCGGCTTTTGAGCAAGTTACTTCCATACTTCTTAGTTTATATATTTTAAATACTTTTCCGGCTTGGCCCACTCTATTTTGTGTATAAAAAATAGGGCCTTTGTTTTCTAATTTAATTGCAATGCTGACTATCATCAATAGTGGTAATAGTAGAGGTAAGCTCGCTATTATAAGGGTGGATTCTATTATCCGTTTTATTAAGCGGTAACTGGGATTGGTATTTAAAGCATTTAATGCACTTTCAGATAGGTGTGTATTGGGGACTTTACCTTCAATCATTTCTCTAATGGTTTCAGAGTGGTAAACAACGATATTATTGATACTACAGTCGGCAATAAACTTCTCTTGTTCAGGTGTTAATTGATTATGTAAATTGACGACCAAGCCTTGCTCAATTTGATTGAGGTGATAAGGCGCTGTAATCGTTTTTATTTCAATATGTTGATTCGTGCTCAGAGAAGAAAGTGAGAAATTATCAATGGCCTGTAATTTTAAAATAGCGGATTTACGGTTTAATAATGTGCTAAAGAATAACCAACACAAAACAATACTAAAACCATAAAGTAAAGTAGGGCGTGAATACTCAATGCGCAATAAAACAATGGCAATAATAGCAATGCTATAGGTTGATAATAGGACGGGTAAAATATATAAACTTTTATCAACTAACAGGTATTTAGTAATTCTTGGTAAGACAATAACCGTGCTTGAATACACTGCAATAGTGATCAGTAAGCTATTGTAAACAGTCGTGAATGAAAGTGGCATTAGGATATCGATAAAAGCATAAATCAATGCAACGCCAATACCATAAGAAATGTATTTGTTAGAGAGTAATTGTTTGATTTTATACATTTTTTGGTGCTACTCATGCAATGATGTAAAGAAACTAATTAATATTATTCTAGAATAACATTAATTAGTTAAGCTTGTGTTATTTGCCAATACTAAGATTTTTTGAATTTTAAAATCATAAATTATGTTGGTAATATTGGTAAAAAGTCAGTACTTTAGACACATATTTTTGTGTTTCAGGATACGGAGGAATTTGCCTTTTGTATTTTCTTACTGCACCTTCCCCTGCATTATAAGCCGCTGCCGCTAGTTCTCTGGTCTTAAATTCTTTTAATAATATTTTTAAATATAAAGCACCTGCATAGATGTTTTGTATCGGATCAAATGAATCGGTAACTGAAAAACGTTTAGCGGTTTCAGGCATCAGTTGCATTAATCCTTGTGCTCCAGCGGAAGATACTGCTTTGCTTTGATAAGCAGATTCTGCGGTAATGATGGCATGTAAAAAAGCCGGATCCAGTTGGTTCTTTTCTGCCGCTTTTATAATAATAGGATGGTATTTTCTTTGTAGTGTTTTATTTCGAGGAATTGAAATATTAGTATAGCTTTTCGCTTTCCAATTTCTAAAACTATGCGGTTTTTTGTTAGTATCACTGCGTAATAATAACGTGTAATTTTTATCTTCCTTTCGTTCAGAAAAATGTTTATTTCCTTTCTTATCGATATACATATAAATATCGGCGGTAGCTATTAAAGGAATGCCACTTAAACATAACAATGTAAAAGAAAAAATCGAGCGTAGCATAGATGGAAATATATTATAGAACCCCATCATTGATCCTTGTTATTGCTATCTGCAGCGCTGTTATTTATTGTTTTTTCCGCTGTTGAGGTAGCTTCAGAAGTTATTTCTTTCGGCTTATCCGCATTTCTTAAGCCTTTGTCACCAGGGAATAAGTAACGTGCATAATTGAGTACTTTAACCGCTTGCTCTGGTTGATTATTATGTTTATAAGCTAGGTACAATAGATGATAAAAGAAAGGTTTCGGTGTGTTATAAACAGTTTGTTCTAATGCTAATGTTACTTGCTTAAGTTCTTCTGTATTCCCCGTATTCATCGCACTTGTTAGTCTGAAATTATATAAATGAAACGAAATGTTATTGTCGAATACCAACGGATTAACAATACTAAGAAGTTCTCGAATATCTGGTGTTCTACTTCGTTCGAAATGGGTCATTGTGTGGATAGTAAATAAATTAGTGATCATAAAAATGGCAGTGAATAACGGAATTAAAGTACCTGCAATACGTAAAAAGAACGTTGGCGTAAAGCGCTTCTCACTGACTTTTTGTGATTCTGAATCAACATAAAATACCAGTACCATTAACACTAACCAATGCAGTGCTGAGTGATACAAAGGGTATTCTGTTTGAGTATGTAGCCCTATAGGAATGACCAAGGCTAATAACGCCAATGCTTTTGGCCATTTGAAGGAACTTAATCGATGGAAAAAGGTGAGCACTAATAGCAACATACCTAATATCGGTGCTATTCCACCTTCAATTGCCCAAAAGATAAGGTCGTTATGAGGGTGTGTTAATACTTGTGAAAACTTTTTCAACTCGCCTTTTTCAACGCGTTCTGCATGCGTTGTTAAATACGCTTTTTCAAAACCGCCGTAACCATAACCGAACAATGGTTTTGCTTTTATCATGTGCCAACCATGTTGGTACATTTCGATGCGGGCACCGCCTTCCTTCATTGCTTCGACGTTACGGGCACCTAACGCATCGCCTTTCATTGAAGCAAAACCGATACCTAATAAAACGGCTAACCCGAATAACATAAAGCGCTTTTTATTACTTTGCCAAGCCCAAGGCGTTAGTAATAATAAGCCAATTAAGGCACCGAGGTAGCCAGTGCGAGACATGGCAACACTAATCACCCAGATATTGAGCATAGCGGTGAGCAATAACCAGCCTTGTAGCTTTTTATTGTTTACTTGCTGTAATAAGTAACCACTTAATATCAAGGTGGTTGCCATAAAGCTAGCTAATACATTGGGCTGTTGGAATATACCGTAAGGACGACCATAACCGACGTTATAGCCAAAATAGTTGCTTGCTGGTAACAAGTAGTCTTGCATTAAGCTGTAACAGGCTTGAATAAATCCCGCCAATACAATCAATAACAGAAGCTTTTCAATCTGCTGACGAGTAAAGCTAAATTGTTGCAAGCTCAAAAAGAGCAGAATACCGGCAAAAAGACCTAATAAACGCGTGTAGCTTTGATCTGCAAACTCATTATTAGGGTAAAAAAGAGGGACAAAAAATAATCCTAATGCGATGAATATGATCGCCGTATATTTTGAATAAATAATTTTTTGCTGTGCTGTTATTCTCCATAAACCTAAACCAATCAATAGAGAGAAAAATACCCAAACAACATTATTAACCGCTATTTGTAAGCCACTACCACCTTGATTATGTTGGAAGTAGTGCGCGCCTAACCCCATTAACAGTGCAAAACTAATAAAGAAGGCACGTGTTAGCTTTTGTTGTAAGTCCATTTATCTCTCATACTTTTAAATTTTATTGATTATCTTTTTTATGATTAAACAGTTGTTACAATTTACTGTTCTTTTTACTGTTTTTTTCTAAAATCGGCTTTAAGAATTGTCCAGTATAACTACCTTTTACTTTTATTACCTCTTCTGGAGTGCCAGTCGCGATGATCTCTCCACCACCATTACCACCTTCGGGACCTAGATCAATGATCCAGTCAGCTGTTTTAATCACATCTAAGTTATGCTCAATAATGACTAACGTATTGCCTTTATCACGTAACGTATGGATGACTTTTAATAACTGAGCAATATCATGGAAATGAAGCCCTGTCGTCGGTTCATCTAAGATATACAATGTTTTACCCGTATCTCTTTTAGATAACTCTTTTGCTAGTTTTACACGTTGTGCTTCACCACCTGACAGTGTTGTTGCCGCTTGACCTAAACGAATATAAGAAAGACCAACATCCATTAAGGTTTGTAATTTTCTGGCTATAACAGGTACGGGTTCGAAGAATTTAAAGGCGTCTTCTACGGTCATATCTAATGTTTCGTGAATATTTTTACCTTTGTATTTGACCGATAAGGTTTCACGGTTATAGCGTTGACCTTTACACACGTCACATGGGACATAAACATCAGGTAAAAAATGCATTTCAACTTTGATCATGCCATCACCTTGGCAAGCTTCACAACGTCCACCTTTAACATTAAAGCTGAAACGACCTGGTTTATAACCACGAGACCGTGACTCAGGTGTCGCTGCAAATAGCTCACGTATTGGCGTGAAAATCCCAGTATAGGTTGCTGGGTTTGAACGCGGTGTTCTACCAATTGGACTTTGGTTAATATCAACGACTTTGTCTAACTGTGATAAACCAGAGATACTCTTATGCGCTAATGCTTCTGCTGTACTGGCTTTGTTGAGTTTAGTTTGCGCCAATGGAAATAAGGTATCGTTAATTAACGTTGATTTACCTGAGCCTGACACACCAGTAACACAGGTTAATACACCCAATGGCAAGTCTAAATTGACTGATTTTAAGTTATTTGCACTGGCTGCTTTTAATTTGACCCAGTTACCTGTTAATGGCGTACGTTGAGCTGGAATACTTATTTCTTTACGGCCACTCAAGTAGTCTGCTGTTAGCGAGTTTTTAGATTTTAGTATTTTTTGGTAGTTACCTTCGGCAATGATCTCGCCCCCGTGAATACCTGCGCCGGGGCCAATATCAATAATATGATCTGCTTGACGAATGGCGTCTTCGTCGTGCTCTACAACAATAACGGTATTACCTAGGTCACGTAAATGCGTTAACGTTTTCAATAAGCGTTCGTTATCACGTTGATGCAAACCGATTGAAGGTTCATCTAAAACATACATAACGCCCATTAAACCCGCACCGATCTGACTCGCTAAACGAATACGTTGTGCTTCACCGCCAGATAATGTTTCTGCACTACGTTCTAAGCTTAGATAATTCAAACCCACATTAACTAAAAAACTAAGTCGCTCTAAAATTTCTTTTAGTATTTTTTCGGCTATTTTGGCTTTTTGTCCAACTAATTTAATCTCTTTGAAAAATTGTTCTGCATCTGAAATAGATAATTCAGAAACATAAGCAAGATTAACGTCATTAATGAACACATTGCGAGACGATTCTTTTAAACGTGAACCACCACAGCTAGAACAAGATTGACGATTCATGTATTTACTTAGGTATTCACGCATCGCAGGTGATTCTGTTTCTTTATAGCGGCGTGCGCGATTAGGGATAACACCTTCAAATGCATGTAAACGAGAAACTTGGTCACCTTTATCATTACTGTAAGTAAAAGATATTTTTTCTGAGCCTGTCCCATTTAAAACGTACTGTTGGTATTTTTTAGCTAAGGATTTAAATGGTTTAGTCAGTGAAAAATCGTAATGTGCGGCTACGGCTCTTAATATTTGATAGTAATAATTTGATTTACTACTCCAACCTTCGATCGCCCCGTCGGCTAAACTTAGCGAGTTATCGGTTACAACACGTGCTTCATCGAAATATTGTTCTACGCCTAAGCCATCACAGGTTTCACAAGCACCAGCAGGGCTGTTGAAAGAAAATATACGCGGTTCTAATTCTGAAATACTATAGCCACAGTGTGGGCAAGAGAAATTCGCTGAAAATAATTGCTCTGGTTGACTATCATCCATATAAGCTAAAATAGCAGAACCGTTACTCAGATCTAACGTCGTTTCTACCGACTCCGCAAGGCGTTGTTTTAAGTCATCACGCACTTTAAATCGGTCAACCACGACTTCGATATTGTGTTTTTTATGAAGCTCTAGCTTTGGTGGATCGCTTAAGTCACAAATATCCCCGTCAATTCGTGCTCGTAAAAAACCTTGTGCGGCTAAGCTTTCGAATGTTTTAACATGCTCACCTTTACGGCCTTTCACAATCGGAGCAAGTAACATCATTTTACTACCTTCCGGACTATCTAAGATAGAGTCGACCATTTGGCTGACGGTTTGAGCATGTAATGTGACACCGTGCGTTGGGCAGCGAGGATCTCCGATACGGGCAAATAATAATCGTAAATAATCAGATATTTCGGTAATCGTGCCAACGGTTGAGCGTGGATTATGAGATGTTGATTTTTGTTCGATAGAAATAGCGGGAGAAAGCCCCTCTATATGTTCAACATCAGGTTTCTCCATTAATGATAAAAATTGACGAGCATAAGCTGATAATGATTCAACATAACGGCGTTGACCTTCAGCGTATAAAGTATCAAATGCTAATGAAGACTTTCCTGAACCAGAAAGGCCTGTGATCACGACTAATTTATCACGTGGGATCGTTAAGCTAATATTTTTTAAGTTATGTGTTTTTGCACCGCGTATTTCAATATTGTTCATTATTTCTCACTCATTAATACATTCGAATATAAGTATTCTAGTGGTCTGAAAGCATTCTTTATAATAATCATGCAGTTGTAAAACATAGTACACTGTAAATTATTACAGTGGTAGTGCCTGTTAAATCCTATGAACTCTATTTCTACATAAATAATTTTTCCGCTAAAAATCTGTCTTAGCGAGGTATTTTATTTTACATACTTTGGAGTAGCTAACGAAGAGGCTATATTAGTGTTAGTTATAAGTTTTGAGCGACACTTTATCAATAATACGTTCATTTATTTAATATCGATCATATTGGCAAAGTCGATATCAGTGTCTTTTATATCAGGCAAATATTTCAATGATGATTTGAGCTCTCAATAAGTGGTAAAGAATAAAACTCAAAGACAGTATCCATTTTTACGAAAATACTTTTAAAAATAGGAGTATCGTAAGGTTCGGCGGTTAATAATAGAGTGAAAAAATACCTATGGTGAACCATATATTTTTAATCATCATTTTAAAGATGTTTTAATGTATAAACTGATCTTTAAAATACAGTGTTAAAGCTCGACTTTATTATTCTGACAGTAACAGGACTGCATTTTTGCCACCATCATTCATTCCATTATCAACATAGCTATCTACATCATCAGGCAATAGTGTTGATTGAATACCTGTTTCAGAGGTCACTTGATAAATAAATTGAAAGCCTTGGCGATCTTCAGATGAGATATTTTCTGCTACTTTAAATTTACCATTTTTAAATTTTTTAAATTCAATAGGCTGCCATTGGTTATGCTCAGATAATAAATTAATGCTTGTTGCATCATTTGCTATTTCTTTACTAACTTCAAAGGTTACTTTAACCATTGGTTTATTTTTTAAAAATTGCTTTTTAATGCTCATGTTAGATCCTCAAAAAATATTATTTCGTATTCAATCTACTGCAAACGCTGTACAAATTCTAGTCAGATAATCATTGAAACTTAATTTAAATTAAATTGTTGGTTAATAATTTCCTGAGTGAATACTTTTTTCAGGTAAAAACCACGAGGGCGTACTTTAATGAGTTCACCATTTTCACCGTAGGCATCGGTAACCACTTGACCGTTTGCTGCCTTAGGACGGAGTTGAAGTACTTGTCCATCACGTGCACTAATCTGTTCTATTTTTCCTAGTGCGATTTTTTCCATTAATTCATCCCAATCTTGTTGCATTAATTGCTCTTGCTGAGAAGAAGCCGTCCATAAGAAGCCATTACCAACAAGTCGGTCAGAAAGGGGGATTGTTCGCTCGCCTTGTACAGGTAACCACAACACTTTACTTAATTTATTACGTATATTGCTGTTCTGCCAGGTTAAGTGCGTTGTATGTAATATAGGCGTACTACACACAAAAGTGGTTTCTAATACCTTACCTTTGCTATCAATGGGAATCGTTTTTAATTCAATCCCTAAATGTTTAAAGTCTTGTTCAGGTTTGCTACCTGCTGTCGCCCCTAAGTGCCACTCAATAAGTTGTCCAACCCATCCTTTATTCTTTCGCAAGTTTTCCGGCGTTTCGATATTTGCGATATCAGCAAGTTCCGATAAAGAATAACCTGCAATGGCTTCACAATATTCTAATAACTGAGCTTCAGATTGTGGTGTAGCCTGCATGGTTACTTCCTTTAATCGATAATAATAAATAGATGCTTTTATTGTACGCACTTTTCTTATTTGAGGTTATTCATAGTTGTAAAATGAACTTACACAGAGTTATGCACAATTTTAGTGGATAAGTGAATAGATCGTAAGATCTTAATGTTCATTTTTAAAAAGGCATGTAAATATCTTGAAAATTGGTTTTTATGTTTATTTTTTAAACAAAAAGTGTCGTTGAAATTGACAATGACTATTTTTTAAACGCAGAAGATATTCACATTCGATTGTGAATTAAAAACACTGGATCTAATCACAGGGTCAAAAGAAATTTTATTATATTTTAAGTTCAACTTACTGTTTTTTAATGTGATAATCATAGTATAAATAACCGAATAAAGATCTTGTAGTTTGTGTTGTTTCTTTATTTTCTTATTTATGCTTAATTGTGCACATAGTTATGCACAGATTTAGTGGATATATTTTATCAGCAATTTTCTGTAAACGTGATGTAAGTACTATCGTTTAACCTTTTTATAGTTTATCGGTTTGATGGTAAAGGGGTTCTGTGAAAGAATGCATTAATAATTATAATTCCATCTATTCTATTTTTTCGTCTATTTACTTGTGTATAAATAGGAATAGATCTTAACCTGACTAAGGTTTTTAATGATTGATGCTGACGGCTATCGTTCCAATGTAGGTATCATTATTTGTAATAAAAATGGTCAAGTTTTATGGGCTAAACGCTTCGGTCAACATTCATGGCAATTTCCACAGGGTGGAATTAAAGAAGGTGAAACGCCTGAAAAAGCGATGTACCGTGAATTGTATGAAGAAGTAGGTCTAAAACCTGAACATGTAAAAGTAGTTGCGAGTAGCCGTCAATGGTTACGATATAAATTACCTAAACGTCTAGTGCGTTGGGAGTCTCCCGCACCTATTTGTATTGGCCAAAAACAACGCTGGTTTTTATTACAATTGATCGCAGAAGAAGAGCAAATTGGGTTTGAGACTTGTGGACATCCTGAGTTTGATGATTGGCGCTGGGTAACTTATTGGTATCCAGTACGGCAAGTGGTGTCATTTAAACGTGATGTATATAGAAGAGCATTGGCTGAATTTTGTCATGCTGCTTTTTCATTAATGCATAAATCAGATAAAAAAAGAAATAAACGGCCTCGTCGAGGTTCTTTCAAATAATAAGTACTGTCTTCCCTCATTAATAGGAGTGTTTTATGTTCAGCCAACTTCGTCAGATTGTAGAACAATTCGGTGAGGCCAGTACACTTTCTGATGCTATGAATTTATTGGTAGAACAAACTAAAAGCACAATGATCTTAGATTGTTGTTCTATTTTTGTGACCAATAAAGAAACTAAAAAATTATCACTGATGGCCAGTGAGGGTTTAGATAACCAAGTGGTCGGTGCAACACACTTCAATCTTGACGAAGGTATTGTTGGGTTGGTTTATCAAAAAGGTGAACCAATTAATTTAGCAAACGTGTCTGAACACCCTCGGTTCAAATACCTTCCTTCTAGCAATGAAGAACAATTTAAATCATTTTTAGGTGTACCGATTATTCACAAGCGTGAGGTACTCGGTGTACTCGTCGCACAACAAAGATTACCTCGTTTATTCAATGAGCTTGAAGAATCATTTCTGGTTACGCTAGCGGTGCATTTAGGCAGTGTATTAGGTGGAACCTTATTAGATCTTCCTGATGAAAAAGCGCCCAAAAAACATTCACTTCATTTACAAGGTAGTCCAGCGAGTTCGGGAATTTCTATTAACAAGGCGCATGTTTTACAAGCTCACCTTTTATTGAGCGATGTTGGCATTGAATTAAGTGATAAACCTAATAGTGAAATGGAGTCGTTTACTAATGCTGTTCAAGCATGTGCCGATGAGTTTTCTAAAGTTTCAATAACGCTGAAAGAACAAGTATCTAAAGATGCCTTTATGTTATTCGATGTGTATGGGCACTTGTTAAAAGATAAAGCGCTACTGTCTGCTATTGAACTGCAAATTAGAGAAGATAAATTAACTGCCAAGAGTGCGGTAAAACGTGTTGCTGAAAGGTATATCGAACAGTTCGAAAGCATGAGTGACCCATATTTAAGAGAACGTGCTGTTGAAATTCGCGATGTAGGCCAACGTCTTTTATACCATCTCTCAAATCGTGATGATGAAAAACATGACTTTCCTGATGAGATTATCTTAGTAGCAGAAGAAGTGACTATTTCGATGCTGGCGATGATTCCGCCAGATAAATTAAAAGGGATAGTGTCGGTACGTGGCGGTTTAAGCTCTCACGTGGCGATCTTGTCTCGTGCTCTTGGGATCCCTGCTGTATTAGGCGTTCCTTTAAGATTAAAAAATATAGCGCATAAAAATATCATCATCAATGGCTATGCGGGTACGATCATTATTGAGCCTGAAGCTTCTCTGATTGCGGAATATCAAATTCTGCTTGATGAAGAAAATGAGATGAAGGCGTTAGTTGAATTAGAAGCAAATCAAGCAGCCATCACTAAAGATGGTTGTGAAATTGAAGTGTTACTCAATACCGGCTTAAATACGACGCCTGATGTTTTTAAAGAACAGAACTTCTCTGGTATTGGTTTATACCGTAGTGAATTACCTTTTATGCTCAACAGTGCTTTTCCGACCGAGCAAGAACAGGTGAGTGCTTATCAGCATTTATTGGAAGAATATAAAGACTTGCCCGTTACCATGCGAACATTGGATATTGGTGGTGATAAACAGTTAAGTTATTTTCCTATTACTGAAGAAAATCCATTTTTAGGGTGGCGAGGCATTCGTTTAACCTTAGATCACCCAGAGATTTTTCTAGTTCAAATACGAGCTATGTTACGTGCCAATATTAACACGCAGAATCTACGTATTATGCTGCCTATGGTGGGATCTGTTGGTGAGGTTGAAGAGTCTAAACGATTAATTGTTCAAGCATGGCAAGAGATTTGTTGGGAGCAACATATCACAGAAGAGCAATTTCCATTGCCCGATATTGGTGTCATGATTGAGGTGCCTTCTGCTATTTTTATTATTGATCAGTTAGCACCGCTGGTGGACTTTCTGTCAATTGGTACCAATGACTTAACACAATATTTATTAGCGGTAGATCGTAACAACAGTCGTGTAGCTGACCTATTTGATAGTTATCATCCTGCTGTATTACAAGCGATGCGTTTAATATTGGAACAGAGTAAAAAGAATAATATTGAAGTGAGTATTTGTGGCGAGTTAGCAGGTGATCCTATCGGTTTACTCATGCTGTTAGGGCTTGGTTACCGTAAGCTAAGCATGAATGCATTTAATATTAATAAAGTTAAATATTTACTTAATAAAGTTACCATCCCTGAGTTAGAGGCTTGTACTCAAATTGCGTTAAAAGGGCATGATGGGGCATTTATAAAGCAAACCTTTATTAATTACTTAGATGAAAAAGGCTTAGGTGGGTTTGTACGAGCAGGTAAGAAATAAGTTTAGTTATACCAATCACACTAATTAACTGATTAACATCTCTGATTTTTTCGTTGTAAATTTCGTAAAGGGAATAACCATTAAAGCATTAACATTTTTGGGTTCATTCTCCGACAGACGATTAACGGAATTAATCTTCGAAAGGCTTAATTTACGCCTTGAGTTGAACTGTTTTTCCGGCGCAAAATTTAGATCACTTATTTAATGTAATCAGTATTATTATGAATTGGGATTAACTTTATTGCCAAGTCTTTCATCTATAAAAAAACCGATCATTTGATCGGTTTTTATATTTTAAAGTTAACGATTAATTCGTTTAGCTTTTAGCTGCTAACTCTTTTGCTTCTTCAGCACGACAAGCCGCAGTGGTAAAGATAACATCAGTTGAGCTATTTAATGCTGTTTCAGCTGAATCTTGTACAACACCGATAATGAAGCCAATCGCAACAACTTGCATTGCTATTTCATTCGGCACACCAAATAAGCTACATGCTAGTGGAATCAATAGTAGTGAACCACCTGCTACACCAGATGCTCCACAAGCTGATACCGCTGCAACAACACTTAATAAAATAGCCGTTAAAATATCAAACTCAATTCCTAAGGTATGAACAGCTGCTAATGTTAATACTGTAATCGTAATTGCCGCACCCGCCATATTGATGGTTGCACCCAGTGGGATAGAAACTGAGTAAGTATCTTCATGTAAATCTAATTTTTCACATAATGCCATGTTCACTGGGATGTTAGCTGCAGAGCTACGAGTGAAGAAAGCGGTAACACCTGACTCACGTAGACATTGGAATATTAACGGGTAAGGGTTCGAACCTAGCTTAATATAAACAATGATTGGATTAACAACCAATGCAATAAATAACATTGAACCAACTAACACTGCTAATAAGTGAGAGTAGCCAATTAATGAATCAAAGCCCGTTTCTGCAAACGTCGTTGCGACTAAACCGAAAATACCGATCGGTGCTAATCGAATCACTAGTTGTACTATTTTAGAAACGCCATGTGATAGGTCATGTAACATATTCTTAGTCGATTCATTTGCATGTCGAAGGGCTAAGCCTAAACCGACAGCCCACGCTAAAATACCAATGAAGTTACCTGTCACTAATGCATTGACTGGGTTATCTACAATTTTAAATAACAGTGTATTTAATACTTCTAAAATACCTTCAGGTGGGGATGCAACGATATCAGTCGTTATTAATACAAGTTCTGTTGGGAAAACGTAACTAAATAGAACGGCAGTAATAGAAGCTAATAAAGTACCGATTAAATATAAATGAATAACAGGTTTAAGATTGGTATGCGCACCTTTACTTTGGTTTGCTATTGATGATGCTACTAATATAAAAACAAGAATGGGTGCAACTGCTTTTAAAGCGCTAACAAAAAATCCACCAAGAAATGAAACTGATGTAGCTGTGCTTGGAGAGATAGTTGCAAGACAAACGCCTGCAATAATACCAATAACAATTTGTAAAACTAAGCTACCGTTCATCATTCGTTGAATAAGGGTGGGGTTTGAACTCATAAATATGTCCTATCTTTTTTATTATTAACAGTGCTGATAAATGGTCTTACTGACACTGTGATTAATGATTTAACGCTTAGTAGAAGCAAACGCTATTTTGGTATGGTGACTACAAGGTGATTGTAATAACTAATCTCATATAAGAATTAATACAGATCATAATTTGGCGCAGAAAATAGCATAATTAATCATAAATTAATTCAGTAATTGTTATTTTTTAATATTAAACAAAAAAGTGTTAGAAAAGAGCATTTAATTTGATTGTTTATTTGGAATTTAAAATATAAAAATTTTAATCCTTAAGCCGTATTTAAATATATGTGTAAATTACGTTATGATACCGCCATTAACATCATCAATTAGAGTAAAATATGTCCTCATCTCCTTATGTATTACCCCAGATTGACCCGATTGCGATTAGCCTCGGCCCTATAGATATTCGCTGGTATGGATTAATGTACCTTGTTGGTTTTGCTTGTGCATTTTGGATGGCAAACCGTGCTTGTGATAAATCTAATGGAGTATGGACTCGCGAACAAGCAAGTGACCTTTTGTTTGCAGGGTTTATGGGGGTGATTTTAGGTGGACGTATTGGCTACGTATTCTTTTATCAATTCCCAACTTTCATCGATAACCCAATGTACTTATTTAGAATATGGGAAGGTGGCATGTCATTCCATGGCGGCGTGTTAGGGGTGCTGACTGCTATCATTATTTATGCAAAACGTCACCAACGCTCTATCTTATCGGTAGGTGATTTTATTGTGCCATTATTACCAGTTGGTTTAGGAGCTGGACGTATTGGTAACTTTATTAACTCTGAATTATGGGGAAGAGTAACTGATTCTCCATTCGGCGTTATTTTTCACAATGCAGGTCCGCTTCCTCGCCATCCTTCACAGTTATATGAGTTTGCATTAGAAGGTGTGGTGTTATTTATTATCTTAATCTTGTTTATCCGTAAACCTAAACCGGCTGGTTCAGTGGCTGGTTTATTCTTACTCGGTTACGGTACATTCCGATTTATTATTGAATTTGCTCGTGAACCAGATGCACAGTTAGGCTTACTGACATTTAATATGAGTATGGGACAAATTCTATCGTTGCCAATGATCATCATTGGATCTGCTTTAATGTTTTATGCTTATAAGAATAACCCTGTTCAAGCAGTACCAAGCAAAGCAAAAAATAATAAAGGTAAGAAATAATGAAACAGTATTTACAGTTATGCCAACGCATTATTGATGAAGGTACTTGGATTGAAAATGAACGTACTGGTAAACGTTGCTTAACGGTTATCAATGCCGATTTAGAATACGATGTAGGCAATAATCAATTTCCGATGATCACAACACGTAAAAGCTTTTATAAATCGGCGATTGCTGAATTTTTAGGTTATATCCGTGGTTACGATAATGCTGCAGACTTCCGTGCGTTAGGGACAAAAACATGGGATGCCAATGCTAACTTAAATGAAGTTTGGTTGAACAGTGCACATCGTAAGAGCGAAGATGATATGGGGCGTGTTTACGGCGTTCAAGGTCGTTCTTGGATGAAGCCTGATGGCACCACCTTGGATCAATTAAAAAAGATTGTTGATAACTTAAAAAATGGCATCGATGATCGCGCAGAAATACTGACATTTTACAATCCAGGTGAGTTTGAGTTAGGTTGTTTGCGTCCTTGTATGCATACTCATACGTTTTCTCTATTGGGTGATACATTGCACCTGACTAGTTATCAAAGGTCGTGCGATGTCCCGTTAGGACTGAATTTTAACCAAGTTCAAGTATTTGCTTTCTTGGCATTAATGGCACAGATAACAGGTAAAAAAGCAGGTAAGGCATACCATAAAATTGTTAATGCCCATATCTATGAAGATCAATTAGAGTTGATGCAAAATGTACAGCTGAAACGTGAACCTTTCGCCTCACCACAATTAAAAATTAATCCTAAAATTACTTCACTAGAAGATTTAGAAACATGGGTAACAATGGATGATTTTGAAGTCGTTGGTTACCAATGCCATGATCCAATTAAGTACCCATTTTCGGTCTAAATTTCATACTTTTATTGTGCTTAATGAGCAAAAAAGTCCCACTGATATACTTTATCAGTGGGACTTTTTTATAAGCTAAAAGGAGTGATATTTACCAGTAAACGTCAAGTTGTAGACAATCTCGTTCTTTTTATAACTGACTGATTTTTATGTTTAAAAGTTATTTTATGTAGCAGTTTAAGGTGCCTTAAGAAGTTAACTCGTAATAATTAATCGTCTAAAAAATCAAGTCTTTTTAAAGATAAATATAGTTGTTTGATTTTTAATGAAAAAATAGCTTATTGTATCCAGTAAGCTACCTATATAGATTTTAATTAATCTTCTGCTAAGCTATTAAATACTTGTTCTTTAGCGTCATACCAAGCTTTAGTTGCTTCTGGGTCTTTCATTAATGCTTGAACTTTTTGCATTGCCTCTAGGTGCCCTTCATCTTGTTGCATAAACATTTCCATTGCATGCAATTTACTTTGTTCTACTAATTCTTCAAACGTGTTTGCTTGAAAAGATTGCTCGCATGCACCACCAAGTTGTTTACATGACATCGTTTTCATTATAATCCCTTATTTGGTAATAATACCAAAAGAATTAATAAGGTGATCATTCTTGCTGGTTAAAATCATCCCTAACTGCGTTGTGAGTTTTGAAGTGAGAACAACTATCTCCTACAACTCACGCCTTATTAGTGTTAATTTTTTCTGCGCAATCTCTGATCATTTATTTAATTCCATTGGTATAACAGGTAATTTTAGTGGTACCTATCTTATTATTTTATTCAATATGTGAACAAATATTGTACTACAACCTGTAGCCCAACAAAAATGATCATTGTTCTTATGACTTTTTGGCTCTTAATGTGATTGGGTATTGGTTCACATATAATACAAAAGAACACTATTATTTATCTATATAAATCACAGAAGATAAAGTGACCTCATTGATCGTATATCAAACCCACTTTATTTGTATTACTATTAAATTATTATAATAAAAGTAAGGGTCCTTATGCAGAACGCATTTGTAGAAATCGCTGGAGTAAAACGTAGTTTACATGTGCAAGTTGCACGTGAGATTGCTCGTAAAATACTTTCAGGGGAAGTCGCTCAGAATGAAATAATTCCTGGTGAAATGACGCTATGTGAGCAGTTTAAGGTTAGCAGAACTTCATTAAGAGAAGCAATTAAGCTACTGACATCAAAAGGCTTATTAGAATCAAAGCCAAAAGTTGGAACACGCGTTACTGATCGCGAAAATTGGAATTTTTTAGATTCTCAGTTATTAGATTGGTTAATTGATATTGGTGATAATAATGCTGTTTACCGAGATTTCCTCTCTCTACGTAATGCATTAGAGCCTGAAGCTGCAGCATTAGCTGCTGAAAATGCTACTGCACAACAACGTATTTTATTATCCGCGACTTTTCAGAAAATGGACGATATCTCTAAGAACTTTGATCTTGAAAGCTGGACTGAAGCCGATATGGAGTTTCATCGTTTAATTTTCTTATCTACAGGTAACAGCTTCTATTTACCTTTTGCTAATGTCTTGTGCACTATGTTTAAAAGCTTTATTACACATTCATCGGTTAGAGGCAGTACTTGTATCAATGAACATAGGGCTATTTACTCAGCCATTATGGCTGGCGACTCAGTTAAAGCGCGACAAGCAAATGTTGATTTGTTGAATAAGAGTAAGCGTCGTTTACCAAGCAGTGATTAATAGTCACGCTTAACTTTTCGATGTTGTCAGGCAAATAAAACTGAGCTGTATTAATGATGTTGAAAGGTGTTTAAGGAAATAGCCTTAAACCTTACATTTAATTCAAATTAATAATGACGTTGTAATACATTTTTGGTCTTTTTACGGCTGTATTTATAGTAAATGCTATTGCATTTTATTGTATTACAAATAATTGAGCATATTATATTGCTGTACTTACGTTAATGAATATTAATTTGATATTTGTATAAGTAAGCCCTGTATTCTGCTCTATTGTAAAACCAGATAATCGTTAAAGTCGTACTCGCTCTGAAAGGTACATTCAATATTGAAGTCTTCATTATTGAATCACTTATATTCGGTTTGTTGATGTCTAGACTAAGGTTAATATAGTAGCCATCCTCTAGTAATGGAGAATGGCTTTTTTACATTAAATGGCTCTATTTTAAAGGATTATTTATGCCTCAAACATTAATTCCCAATATTCATGATTTCATATCGAAAATCGATCCTTTTGATAAGTTACCACAAGATCTACAACGCAAAATAGCCTGCTGTATTAAAATTTCTTACTTAGCTAAAGGTGAGCAAGTTCATTTTGGTGGAGAGCACGAATTACGTTATCTATATGTGATTCGAACTGGCTCGATGGAACAACGAAAACATAATGGCATGCTGCGAGCGAAGCTAGGCGCTGAAGATTTATTTGGTTTTACTTTCCTTGATGAACACAAAGAATCGCAAGAAGACTACAGCGCAATCGCAATAGAAAACACTTTATTATACTTAGTTCCTCATTCAGATTTGTTGAATCTCTTAGATGAATATCCAGACTTTGCAGAGCATTTTGCCAGTAATGTACAAGTACGTTTGCATTCGGCATTAGATGTTGTGTGGTCAGACAGTGAAAAAGGGGTGTTTGTTAAAAAAGTATCCGAAGTATCGAGTGATAAAATTGTAGTAGTTGACTCAAGTACTCCCATTAGAAAAGTAGCTGAAGAGATCATGGCGGTTTGTTCTCCGACTGCCGTTATTACTGAAAATGGAAAAATTGTTGGTTTGGTAACTGACCGCGATATGACCAAGCGTGTGATCGTGGCTGGGTTAGATTATAACCGACCAGTAAAAGAGATCATGACACCTAATCCATTGACGGTAGGACCTAATGATTTAGTGTTAAAAGCGTCATCTATTATGATGCAAAATAACGTGCGTAGTTTACCGGTTGTTGAAGGTAATAATGTTCTAGGGGTATTAACAACAACTCACTTAGTACGTAACAATAGAATTCAAGCTGTTTTTTTAATTGAAAAAATTAAATATGCAAACACAGTTGCCGACCTCACTAAGTTAACGCCAGAGCGCCAAGCGATATTTGAGGCATTAGTAGAAGGCAAAGTAAGTGGTGACATCATTGGCCATGTAATGACCATGATAATGGATGCCTATAATCGTAAACTATTGCAAATGGCTGAAGGACATTTTGGCAAGCCACCTTGTGAGTTTGCTTGGATTGTTGCTGGATCTCATGCTCGAAATGAAGTGCATATGTTATCGGACCAAGATAACGCGATTATCTTAGCTGATACTGCAACTGCAGCAGATCGCATTTACTTCCAAGGTCTCGCTATGTGGGTATGTAATTCCCTAGATGCCTGTGCTTATCCATTATGTAGCGGTAAGTTTATGGCCGTTAATCCAAAATGGTGTATGCCTCTAAAAGTATGGAAAGCCTCTTATAGTAAATGGGTAGCAAATCCTGAATATGAAAGTTTATTAAATGTTACGGTATTTTTAGAGACGCGTTGGTTATACGGCAATGAAAGCTTTAATAAAGAACTTCAAGCTCATTTATTTTCCAGTATAAAAGATTCACATGTATTTTTATCTTCTATGGTACGAGATTCTGTCTCGGTTAACCCTCCATTGGGCATTTTTAACTCTCTTGTATTGGAAAAAAGTGGTGAGAACTCTAAAACACTGAATATTAAGAAGTTTGCTATTAATTTATTGGTTGATTTAGCACGTATTTATGGTTTGTCATCGGGATCAGAGAAAGCAGAAACCATGGCGCGTTTCAATCATGCTTATGAAAATAATTTATTAAGTGAAGAGATGCTGAAAAACGTACAAGGATCGTTTCAATTCCTAACGCAAGTGCGTTTATCTCATCAACTAAGTGCATTAAAAGAAGGAAAAGTGCCAGATAATAATATCATTCCAGATACCTTCGGCAGCTTTGAAAGAAAGCATTTAAAAGATGCATTTAGAATTATTGCTGATCTACAGGAATATACAAAGTTGAAGTTTGATCGTCAGTAATCAATTATTTGAGTAAAAGAGAGAATGTATGCGTGCAATTTTCAACCATTTCCATCCATTAAATAAATTAAAGCGCGAACGTGAACGGTATTTAGCTAACCATGACGTACCTGATAAGATAAAAACGTTATTATCGACTCCTTTACCAAGTTTAGACGATGATATATTTTCCTTGGATTATTTGTCAGTAGATTTTGAAACCTCTGGTTTTGACCCTAAAAATGACTCGTTATTGAGTGTTGGTTATTTACCTTTAATAAATCAACAGTTGTTACTCAGTGAAGCAGTAGAAACATTGATTCAATCAGCTGAAAATATAAAAGCTGAAACGGCTGTTATAAACCATATCGTTCCTGAAATGCTTGAACAGGGTAAGCCATGGGCTGAAGTCATGGATACCTTATTAGCTGAAGCGGTAGGTAAAGTACTTATTGTGCATGGCAGTGTAGTTGAGAAACGTTTTTTGAATCATTACATTGCTAAGCAATATAAATTACCTCCTCTGCCTTTATTGTGGGTTGATACCTTGCAGATGGAAAAGTCATTACATATGTATAAAGATGATTCTGCAACAGATGACTTTCGTTTAGGCTCTATTAGAGCGCGTCATAACCTCCCTGAATACTCCGCTCATGGTGCTTTGGTTGATTCTTTAGCGACAGGTGAACTTTATTTAGCATTACTTAAAATACACTTTGAAGGAACAGATTCGAGCGTACGCTACATGAAGTTTGATTATACAAGAGCGCTATAAGCACTTATCACTGTTTCCGTTATTTCTCTTTAAAAAGCCTCTCAATAATGAAACTATTGAGAGGCTTTTGACGTCTTTGTAAACAATTCTTTACCTACATTTAGCAATTACAACAAATCCTCTTATAAAGTAATACAAATGAATTTTTTAGTATAAAATTCAATCATATTTTTAATATTGATAAAGTATATTTTTTTAATTATTTATAATTGATAGGTATAGTTGATAGGTTGTTAAATTTATTTAGTAAATTAGATTTAATTGATATCAAAGGTAAGGTTGAGTCATAGGCTAGAGGGAGATCGATATATTATTATTGGTATTAACAACAAACCAAGTTTTCTTATGTACGTATTTTTGTTATACCAATGGAATTAAATAAGTGATCAGAGATTACGCAGGAAAAATTAACACTAATAAGGCGTGAGTTGTAGGAGATAGTTGTTCTCACTTCAAAACTCACAACGCAGTTAGTGGGGATTTTAACCAGCAAGAATGATCACCTTATTAATTATTTTGGTATTAAACACATTTTAGAGTGAATTATAGGTGAAAAAAAACCACTTAGTTTCCTAAGCGGCTTTTATGATTAGACTCAATTAATCATTTTAAGGTTTAGAATTTGTATTTAATACCAGCACGGTAACGTGCTTGTCTTGAGCTTGTTTTTGAGCTTTCATCAACAGTCCAGATCTCCGCAAATGGACGCCAGTCACCAAATTGGTAGCCGACAACGATACCTGCATCATATTCCCAATCTTTGTTATTAAATTGTCTTACTTTATCCCATGATTTTATGTAGTTTGCTTCATAACTTAGTTTAAGGTTAGGAAGGGAATCAATTTTATAAGCACCTGTTAATGTTACTTTAGATTTAGTTGGTCGATTTATTGTCTTGCCTGTTTCAACATTGGTATCGCCATCAGTTGGATCTGAGTAGTTTGCAAACTCATGACGGTAACGTAATGCAGTTATTAAACCAAAGTCTGATTTATAAACAACACGAAGTTGAGGTTTGTAGGTGATTTTACGGTCTGTAAGGGCTATCGGCATGCCTGGTTTGATTTGCCATTTACCTATTTTATACGTTAAACCTAAATCTAACTCTGTCTCTGTAAGTGTTATTTCACTAAGTGTTTTTGTTCTATCAGTGCTCTCAAATTTCATTTCCATGCCAATGTTGGCTTTCAAATTATCAACGCTTTCTATCTTGAAACCTGTACCTAATTTAACTCGACTTTTTTCTCTATGATCATTCGCTCTCCACTCATGACGGAAGTCAATTTGTGCAGCAGAAGCAGCACTTGCTAATACGGTTGTTGCAACGGCAAAAATTAATTTGTTTTGTAATTTCATTTTTATCATCCAATTTGACTTTAATTTTACGTTTTGATTTTATTGCTGTATATATTAGGGTGTTGTGTTCACTTTTAAACAATCAATCTTCCCTATGACAAGCATTAAAACCGAAAGACTTTTTATGCCACACCTGATTTATATTGGCATTTCATAATACAAATAGAATACATAATTATTGCGGTTTTGTTCTGTGAGTTCGCTCTAACTTTTTTGTGCCAAAATTTAACAAGTCAAACTTAAAAATTATTTGTTGTTTATTATCATGTACTTATTATGGTTTTGTTGTTTTTTTAAACTAACTTATTAGTTCGTATAGAGAGCTAGGTAACATATTTGTTCTTTTTGTGACTTTATTTTTCAGTACTTTGTTGTTTTTCCATTTACTCTGTGGCAAGACATTAAAATACATATTTTATAAATTTAATAAGGCATTACTTTATAGAGGCTTTTAATTAGATATGTTATTAGCGAAGATCTTGATGATTTGATATTAATCCAATCAGTAAAAGTATCTTATCTATTGTTTTTATTGGTTATAATAGGGTTTATTTAGTTTTAATTTTATCTGATTCCTTCTTCTATTTTATCGATTTTGTGCTACTTGCCACTTATTCTTGATGACACTGTATTGATCAGTTAAATCTGATCTAGATTAAGTTCTTTATCATCACTGTTCATTAAATATGATTTCAATCACATACTTTTATTATTGTAATACAATTAATCCTCTCTCTGAGATATGGTCGTGCCAATCTTAATAACACAAAGGGTCTTGATATGGATTTTAATATATTAGTGGTAGGGGTTTATTTTCTATTCCTTATTGCCATCGGATGGATGTTCAGAACATTCACCACAAATACAAGTGATTACTTTCGTGGGGGCGGTAACATGCTCTGGTGGATGGTAGGTTCTACTGCCTTCATGACCCAATTTAGTGCTTGGACATTTACTGGTGCTGCTGGTAAAGCATACAACGATGGTTTCACTGTTGCGATTATCTTTATTGCTAACGCATTCGGTTACTTGATGAACTTCTTGTACTTCGCTCCTAAATTCCGTCAACTACGTGTTGTAACGGTAATTCAAGCGGTACGCCAACGTTTTGGTAGCAAAAACGAACAAGTATTTACTTGGACGGGTATGCCAAACAGTGTTATTAACGCGGGTATCTGGCTGAATGGTCTTGCTATCATTGCTTCTGGTATCTTCGGTGTAGATATTGAAACAACTATTTGGGCAACAGGTATTGTTGTATTAGTTATGTCGGTAACTGGCGGGTCATGGGCGGTAATCGCATCTGACTTTATGCAGATGGTTATCATCATGTCTGTAACGATTACTTGTGCAATTGTGGCGCTGAACCAAGGTGGTGGTATTTCAAACATCATTGAAGGTTTTGAGCAAACAAGAGAAGTTACTTTCCTTGTTGGTACGGAAATCAATTACTTCAGTATCTTTGCTTTATGGTCTTTCTTTATCTTTGTTAAGCAATTCAGTATTACTAATAACATGCTTAACTCTTACCGTTACCTTGCGGCTAAAGATTCAAAAAATGCACGTAAAGCGGCATTACTAGCTTGTATCTTAATGACGATTGGTCCAATCATTTGGTTCTTACCAAGTTGGTTCTTAGCATCTACTGGTGTTGATTTAACAGCTATGTACCCTGAAGCTGGTAAAAAAGCAGCCGATTACGCTTACCTTTACTTCGTAGATGAATACATGCCTGTAGGTATGGTTGGTTTACTTATTTCTGCAATGTTTGCGGCGACTATGTCTTCAATGGACTCAGGTCTAAACCGTAACTCAGGTATCTTTGTTAAAAACTTCTATCAAGTTGTTTTACGTCCAAAGGCAACTGAAAAAGAGTTAGTAACTTGTTCTAAAATTACGTCAACAGTATTTGGTATCATCATCATTTTAGTCGCGTTATTTATTAACTCACTAAAAGGTCTGAGCCTATTCGATACAATGATGTATGTAGGTGCGTTAATCAGCTTCCCTATGACTGTACCAGCGTTCTGTGGATTCTTTATTCGTAAAACACCGGATTGGGCAGCTTGGGCAACATTGATTGTTGGTGCTGTTGTATCTTACTACGTAGGTTTAGTTATCTCTGCAGCTGATATCCAAAACTGGTTCAACTTAGATACAGCATTAACTGGCCGTGAGTGGAAAGACCTTAAAGTTGGTCTTGGTTTACTAGGTCACATCGTTATTACTGGTGGTTTCTTCTGTAGTACTATGTTGTTCTACAAAAAACTATCACCTGAACGTGAAAAAGATGTTGATACTTTCTTCAACAACTTAGCGACTCCTCTACACAACGAGTCTAACGCTCAACAACGTCTTGATAACAAACAACGTAAAATGCTTGGTCTATTAATTAGCTTCGCTGGTGTTGGTATTATGACAATGTTCTTCCTACCAAACCCATTCATGCAAAGTTTAATCTTTGTATTATGTGGCGGCATTGTACTAGCTATCGGTTTACTGTTAGTTAATGCGGTTGATAGCAATGTAAGTGATGACGACGATGATGAAGATAAAGATAGATTACCTGAAACAAATTAATCTCTCTTTACTCTGATTAACATCAGTTAATAAAAACGGTTAGTTTATCTAACCGTTTTTTTTTGCTTTTTATTTATCATCAAGCCTATAACTATCCCTATAAATAGGCGTCCTCTATCTTGATGTATCGACCACAGGCTTTATTTGATGGTCATTAATGAATGAGGCATTAGTAAATTTAAGGTGAGCAATAGAAAGGTAAGTGCTGCTAATACAATCGTTGGAAGCTTTTCTGTATTATAGTTAACCAGATACATTACACCTTGTTTATAACTACATAACGGTTCTCTGTCATTGGTTTATACCTTATTGGTACTAGATAGGATTATTGTGTGACCGGCTATCTAGGCCCTTTCATTGAGGCTATGTTATTTTATCCTCACTCGCTTAAACTACCGCCATTATTAGTTTTCTAATAAAACGCTTCCCTTTGAAAGAATATAAACTTGCAGTACCACTCATCCCAATAACTCTAACTATAGTTGTAAGCTTTATTTACCTTATGATTTATCATTAAACCTATAAGTTTGAGTAGAATACATTACTCCATAATTAGCCTTATGTATTATCTATGGTTTTTCAAGTCGAATAGAATTTGAGGGAGTATTTGAAATATTTTAAGCAGTTAACATCAATTATGGTTAATGAAAGCGGAATTGTATTTAAAATAATAAGGTACTATTTTTTACTAGTGAGTGTCATTCGTTTTACGTAGTTCAGGCGAATTGTTTAAGTAATAACGGGTTATTGAGAAATAATTTAACGCAGAAATCCACGGAAATAGCGATGTTGTATCGCTTTGCTTATCCAGGACTGAGGTTATTTATTGTATTTTTTCATCATATATACCCGTCTCCATTCAAAGTGCAAAAATCAGCAAATTGTGACGTAAACAGATTCTAGGCATAAAGGTAAAGATCTACTGGGTTAAATCGACACTTTATAACAACGAAGTTAGTGCCTTATGGCTTATCCTGTGGATTGCCAACTCAGCAAGCTACTACAGTGTGTAACATTCGATAAGGACTCGTCATTGTCGTCATGTTACGTCTTGTATTGGTGTCCGAGTTAACGATTGAATAATACATCTGGATTGGTAACGGGTATAGGCTGTTTGAATACAGAAAAGGGTAGTAACAATAAGGAGGTTTTAGTGTGATGAAGTCTCAACGGTTAGGTCAGTGGTTATGACTTAGAGTGTTTTTTTATGGGGAACTTACTGTATAAAAAAGCCAATTATTAATTGCTTAATAATTGGCTAAATAAGTAAATTTAACAAGATGTTTAAAAAGTTAATGCTTAGATCTTTTGTTAATGTGTTTTACTTAAAGCATAGAAGGTTACCTGTACATAATCAGAAGTATCGCCTGAGTTATTTTGGTTATAAGCTCCTGCTTTGAAGTACATGTAATCTTCGAGTGTTTCTCCATCTTTTACATAGTATCCATCATAACCACTGTTTTCCATATTGACAGTTTGAGTAATGGTATCTTTGCCATCTCGCATAATGCTAACGTTCAGAGTATTGCCAACAACATCAATTTCAAAACTGAATTTTTCGTCCAGTTCAATACCATCTTCAGGCTCACTTGCACTATTACTTCTTGAACCAATCATGTTGTACCATTGTTCACTGTTACCATTACTTGGTTCATGAGCAATGTAAATGGACCCTTTAGTGTGACCATCTAATAAACGGTAATATACACGAACTGGCTCATCGCTTGCTGCATGAATTTGACCAATAATGACACGACCCTGATGAGAACTATTACCTGTACTTGTTACATGATTAACGGCTAATGTTGCGACCATATTACCATCTACACCACCTGCATCATCTTGTTGATCTTCCGGGGCATTACTGAATACCCAGTTGTTTTCATTAACGCCTTGAGTATTAATGCGAGTATTTTCACCTCGCAACATCTCACGGAATTCTGTTCGAGAGTATGAAGTGCCTGAAGATGTGCGGGCTCCTCCTATATAATCTCTAAAAACCATACCGCCATCGGTTGTATCAGTCCAAAAATAGTTTTCTAACTCATAACCATCATTTAATTCTTCTACTGTGATTGTCGTTGCTTTTGCATAACCGTCACCTTCACCATTATCAATCGGCACACTTAGGTTCCATGTCGAAAGGTCGAAGTTATCTGACGGTGGAAGGTCTGGGTCTAGTGCATTCATGTCTAGTGATGTTGTTTCATCATTATAATCGCTTTCACTATAAGTGATTGTCTTAAACTGTACGACACTATTACCATTTGTATATTGGTTATAAACACCGGCTTTAAAATAGCTGTATAAATTTGCCCAGTAATCGATGCTAATATTAACTTTATTGCCATCATTTACATTAATAATTAATGTTTCATTACCTACTATAATTTCAAAATTAGTGGGGCTATTTGCATCGTAATCACTCAAGTAATAGAAGTCATACGAGTCTGGGCAATTATTATTGTAGTTAGGGTTACTTTCATTCTTACACTCGTAAGCATTTGTTTTAATGATGGCCCAATAAGCATTGCTATATGAATTATCAGTAGCATCGTCTGTTCGGCTTTCTCCATCCCAGACAACGCGTAATAAAGGATGTGATAAAACCGTATCATCAGTGACACCATTCTCACCTTTATTGTGTACTTGTAATAAAGTGATCTCTTCACCATCGGTACTATTGGCAACTGATGTAGATGGTGAAATAGGCAATATATCAGCAGTTAACGTATATTTTGTATCTGCCGAGTTAGTTAAAAAGTTTTCTGTGAAGCGAAGTTCAGTACGATTACTATCACCTTCCATTTCAAAAGTTAACCAACCAGAATCTGCATCAATATAAAAATATTCACTGTCGTAATTTGCATATTCTCCTGCATCAACAACATCAGATTTTGAGCAAGTATTATTAATGTCATCATCAGTACAATCAGATAGGTCTGTTTGTTGTAAATTTGCATTATCAAGTGCATCTACATACTGAGAGTAATCATAAGGTACGCCAGTATATTCAACGTTAGATTCTGAATCAGTAGAACCAGTGTTAGTTGAGTTTGTATCTGTTGCACTTGAGTCAGAAGAGCTACCACCTCCTCCGCCACAAGCGCTGAGTAATAATGTTAATAAAAGAGTGCTTGTTAATTTATATTTCACAGTAAAAATTCCATTTAATAAGGGGGTAATGAGCGCTGTTTCAGGCTAGCGTTATCTCTCTATTTTGAGTGGTTAACCGTATTCAGATTCAATTATAATACAAATAAAAATAGGGCAAATTATAATGTATTAAAAGTGATAAGTTGATAGTTAATATTGATGTAAATATGATTAATTATAGAGGTATATTTTTGTTAATGTGGTTGGTATTTTGTCTTAAATTAAATTTTTCTCTGCGTAAAATTTAGATCACTGGCTTAACATTTAGATAAAAAAATACCGTTCATTTGCATGAACGGTATTTGATAAAAATTAGAGTTTAATTACTTTCTAAATTTTATTGCGCAATTGTTGGTTGAGCAGCAACAGTCGCTTCTGAACTGTTTGCATGATAAACCGCACCGTCTATTTCATCAAGAACAGCGCCAATTTCGTAACTCTCAAAGTCATCTGAAAATACTTCAGTTGTTCCTGCATCAGAGTAAATTGTTAAGTCATCTGCGTATAAAGTAAATTCAGTTGTCGCACTTCCACCTGCGTATCGAACTTGGATATTTTTTGCACCTGTATCTACATTGTCGCCAGCGCTGTAAGGCGTGTTATAAGAGTGAACTTCTACACCATCAATTGTGACGGTAACATCAGCTGTTTCACTACCATCGGTAGACCAATTAATTTGTAGGTCTACCCACTCACCTGGTGTAAATGTTGAGATTTCACCTACATTTCTAAGTGAAATAGTACCTGAGTCCAATTGTAAGTCAGCAATGTGCTCTCCTCTTGAAGTTGAAGTCCCACCATTAGAGAATACTGTTAAAGCTGCCGTTTCTGTTTCACTTTCGTTGTATAAGAAAGACATATTAACTTGACCAACGGCAAGGGCATCAGACAGTTGATATCTTAGCTCACCAGTATCTGAGTCAAGAGTATCAGCAATAGCTGCAACTTGAGTTGAGTCTGTGCCTGTTTCTTCTTCTACTTCAGTTTCAGTTGCTTCAGTACCGCCAACAGTTGCTTCTGAACTATTTGAATGGTAAACCGTGCCATCTATTTCATCAAGAACAGCGCCAATTTCATAGCTTTCAAAGTCATCAGAGAATACTTCAGTTGTGCCTTCATCTGAGTAAATTGCCAAATCATCAACATTTAATACAAATTCAGTTGTTGCACTTCCGCCAGCGTATCTAATTTGAATATCTTGTGCGCCAGTATCTTCATTACCATCAGCACTGTATGCATTAGTGTATGTACCGATTACTGTACCATCAACCGTTATTGTTACTTCAGCAGATTCTGTGCCATTTGTAGACCAATTAATTTGCAAATCTACCCATTCACCTGGTGTAAATGTTGAAATGTCACCCTGATTTCTTAGTGAAATAGTGCCAGAGTCTAATTGTAAATCAGCAATATGTTCTGAGCTTGAAGTAGAGGTACCACCAGTAGAAAATACAGTAAATGCAGCTGTTTCTGTTTCACCTGCAGGGTATAAAAAAGATACATTAGCTTGGCCAACAGCAAGTGCATCAGACAGTTGATATCTTAACTCACCAGTATCTGAATCAAGTGTATCGGCGATTATCGCAAATTGAGATGCATTATCTCCAGTATCTGTTTCAGTATCTGTTTCTTCTGAACTTTCAACTCCACCAATAACAGCCTCTACACCACTGTAGAATACTGCTGCACCGCCCGCTAAATCATCATTAATAGTAAAACTTTCAAAATCATCTTCAAATATCAGTGTTGACATCTCTGTATCAGAATAAATTTTAATATTATCTATCGTTGACGCTTCAGCAGCAATCTTAGAATTTGAACCTAATTTAACACCAAAAGAAGCAACTGCTACAGCTGCTGTGTTATTGAATTCACCAGTAAATATTTCTACTCCATCCATCATTGCAGTGTAGGTTGTATTTGCAGCATCCCAAGTTACAGTGAAGTTTGTTTCTGTACCTGGTGTATGAGTGACGCCGCTCAGTGTAGTACCTGAACCTGCAACCCTTGTTTGTACTCTACCGTCTGATTTTAAAATAATATCTGCAACCATAGCACTTGTGTTACCAGACTCATCATAAAGACCGATAGAGAAATCTTGATCTTGTCCTGCAGGGTAAAGTACATCAACGCTTAATGCTCCAGCCACTAAGTCTTCTTGCCCGTCATCAGCTAGGGTGTATCTTAAGTTGCCAGCTGTAGAATCGGAGGTGTCTGTAATAGATGCAAAAAGGTTTGCCGTTGTTTCGCCACCTGTTTCACCGCCAGTGTTATCACCATTATCAGTTTCGCCGCCAGTGCCACCTGAATCTACGTTTGGTTCCTGGAATTCTAAATCACTACCACAACCAAATACTAAACTCGTGCTTAGTACTGCAGCTGCTATTTTAGTTAATTTCATTTTTTGTCCCTTCTTAATTTTACTCATGTATCGCTCCTTAAATGAATTATTTCTTTATTTATTAATTTTATTGTTAAGGAATAGCTAAAAAGGGTCAAACTCGAGGATACGATAAAATGATCTTGCTCTCATTAGTCTTTTTATATGTATCATAAAGTAGATCTAGACATCACTTTTTAGAGTCTTTTGAAATTTATTTGTATGTTTATTTGGAAGTTTTTGACATATAAAATCGATTTTATATTATTAGGTTATATTTTTTATTCTTTTTTGAAAATTAACTTTTATTTAACTTTTTTATTTAAATTGTTTTAAATCAGTGTCTTAGTTTATTTTTATATAGGTTTCATTTTGTTGTTAAATTTAAATTAAAGTATTTTAATGAAGTGTTACTATTTATAGTTTTGTATGAGTAATAGGCTTCTCAGCTATCTATTTAAATTGATAAAGTTTTAATACAGATCAGTAACTTATAATATATTCTTTTGGCAACCTTTATACTTAACAATAAGTTTCAGTTTATTAATTTAATAGAGTTAAGAAGAAACTGCTAATCGAATGATTGAGTAAAGTTAAGTTGAATTTTATTATTAAGGTGGTGAAATCAATGGTGCCTTATCCAGCTAATGAATAATTAAAGGCAAGATAATAAATAAGAAAATAAATTTTTATTCGCTATAAATTTCATCCATTATTGAGCTAGAAGTTTATTCAAAGTGTTAGCTCGTTTGTTTTTGAAGGTAGGGAAGAGATAAGGCTAATGAAAGTTATTCTGTAAAGGCAGTTAAAAAGTAACGCATAAGAGCAAGGTAAGCTTCGTTTGCGTTACTTTTAAATATTTAAATTAAAGTCGATATTTACAATAAGATTTTACTTATCGCTGCTTTAGCGCATAGTAACGAACTCTTCAGAACCCGTCGGATGTATTGCTACAACACTATCAAAGTCTGCTTTAGTTGCCCCCATCTTCATTGCAATACTAAAGCCTTGGATCATTTCATCAACAGCAAAGCCAATACCGTGTAAACCAACAACAACCTCATTCTCACCAGCACAAACTAGTTTCATTTTACAAGGCTGGCGGTGTTTAGTGATAGCGGAGTACATTGCAGTAAAACCTGATTGATATACTTTTACGCTCTTCTCACCGTACTGCTCAATGGCTTCTTGTTCTGTTAAGCCGATAGTGCCGATAGGTGGGTGGCTAAATACAACCGTTGGAATTAAATCATAATCCATTTTTGCATCTGGCTTGTTATTGAATAAACGTTCAGAAAGTTGACGTCCTGCTTTAACGGCAACAGGTGTCAATTCAACACCGCCTTCCATAATGTCACCAACACAATAAATACCCGGGATGTTTGTTTCTTGGTATTCATCTACTTTGATATAACCTGCTGAATTCGTTTCAACACCTGTCGCAGCTAGATTAATAGAGTCTGTTGCTGGATGACGACCAATTGCCCAAATTAAGGTATCAACATTTTGGCTTTGTCCATTTTCAAGATGCAGGGTAATACTGCCATCTGCTTCTTTAGTTACCTTTTTAGGTGTTGAATGAGTATGAAGAGTAGGGCCTTCTGCAGCCATTACTTCAACTAAAGTCTCTACTATTAGCGGATCAAAACTACGTAGTGGCGATTCTTTACGTACAAATAGATGCGTTTCTGTTCCCAATGCACTTAATACGCCTGCAATTTCCACTGCGATATAACCCGCACCAACAATAGCGACACGCTTAGGTTGCTCAACAATATCGAAGAAACCATTAGAATCAATGCCTAGCTCAGCACCTGGTACGTTAGGAATAGTAGGGCGGCCACCTGTTGCGATAGTAATATGCTGAGCTGTGATCTGCTTACCATTCACTTCTATTGTATTTTTATCAACAAAAGTGGCAAAACCTTTAATCACTTCAACGTTATTACTACCTAGAACACGATCGTAAGATTCATGGATACGTCCGATATAAGCTTGGCGATTTTCAACCATTTTTGCCCAGTTAAATCCTTTAACATCTAAATCAAAACCATAATCTTCAGCATAAAGGTTAATTGCTTCAGCAACTTGTGCACCATGCCACATTACTTTTTTAGGAACACAACCAACATTTACACAGGTGCCACCTAGATCTTTAGCTTCAATTATCGCTGCTTTTGCACCGTACATTGATGCTCGATTGGCTGAAGCAATGCCGCCACTTCCGCCACCGATACAAATGTAATCAAAATCGAATTGTTTGTTGCTCATGGTGCACCTCATTTTTTCTAGTGTTGTATGTTAGGTAGTAAGACTGGTTTAATTATTTTTATGAAGAGTAAGTTACAGCATTGCAGTAAAAAACTATAGAGTTTGTAATTAATTTTGTGTTTTATGGAGACAAATTTATTGTATGTTAAATGTGTATTTTCAGTATTCGTGGTTAAATTGCGTTTGATTTAAAAGCTATTTTATGGTTTTAGCTTTTGACCTTAACTTCTTTATCCTTCGTGGCTTCGTGGTTAAATTGCGTTTGACTTAAAACCTAAATCACCACGAAGCGCTTCGCTTCACGAAGGACACGAAGAAAATCTAATGGTTAAGAATAAGTTTTTATATTTTTAGCCATTGTCTTTACCCTTCGTCTCTTCGTGGTTAAATTGCGTTTGACTTAAAACCTAAATCACCACGAAGTGCTACGCTTCACGAAAGACGCGAAGAAAAGCTAATAATGAAAAAGCTATTTTATGGTTTTTAGCTTTTGACCTTAACTTCTTTATCCTTCGTTTCTTCGTGGTTAAATTGCTTTTGACTTAAAACCTAAATCACCACGAAGCGCTATGCTTCACGAATGGCACAAAGAAAAGCTATTTTATGGTTTTTAGCTTTTGACCTTAACTTCTCTATCCTTCGTGCCTTCGTGGTCAAACGGTTTTGACTTAAAAATCAAACGACCACGAAGTGCTACGCTTCACGAAGGACACGAAGAAAATCTAATGGTTAAGAATAATTTTTTTATACTTTTAGCCATTTCCTTTAACTTCCTTATCCTTCGTTTCTTCGTGGTTAAATTGCTTTTGACTTAAAACCAAACGACCACGAAGCGCTACGCTTCACGAAGGACACGAAGAAAAGCTAATAATGAAAAAGCTATTTTATGGTTTTAGCTTTTGACCTTAACTTCTTTATCCTTTGTGGCTTCGTGGTTAAATTGCGTTTGACTTAAAACCTAAATTACCACGAAGCGCTACGCTTCACGAAGGACGCGAAGAAAAGCTAATAATGAAAAAGCTATTTTATGGTTTTTAGCTTTTGACCTTAACTTCTTTATCCTTCGTTTCTTCGTGGTTAAATTGCGTTTGACTTAAAACCTAAATCACCACGAAGCGCTATGCTTCACGAAGGATACGAAGAAAAGCTGATAATGAAAAAGCTATTTTATGACTTTAGCTTTTGGCCTTAACTTCTTTATCTTTAGTACCTTCGTGGTTAAACGGTTTTGATTTAAAAGCTAAGCGTTAGTAACCGTTTGATAAGCCCATGTTAACCATGGCATTAGGGCCTCTAAATCGCTTTTTTCTACCGTACTACCACACCAAATACGCAAGCCACTTGGTGCGTCTTTGTAAGCAGCAATATCAAAGGCCACTTCTTTATCTGTTAGTAATTTGATGAATTGCTTTAATTGATCGTTTGATAAGTTAACTGATAGACAAACACTCGTATTAGAACGACTACTTTCTTTTTCTGCTAAGAAGTTAATCCATTCATTATTGTCTACAAATGATGATAGCACTGCTAAGTTATCTTGCGATTTTTTAATACTTGCCGCGACGCCGCCAATAGATTTGACCCAATTTAATGCATCTTGATAATCTGCAACACAGAGCATTGAAGGGGTGTTGATCGTCGCGCCAGTAAAGATACCGTCAATGAGTTTACCGCCAGCGGTTAATCTAAATATTTTAGGCAATGGCCAGCTCGGTGTGTAACTCTCTAAACGTTCAACGGCACGAGGACTTAATATAATCACACCATGTCCACCTTCGCCGCCCAACACTTTTTGCCAGCTAAACGTAGTGACATCTAACTTTTCCCATGGCATTTCCATCGCAAACACAGCTGATGTCGCATCACAAATTGTTAAACCTTCACGGTTATCACTAATAAAGTCTGCATTTTCTACTTTCACGCCAGAGGTTGTACCGTTCCAAGTGAAGATACAATCATTCTCTGGTTTCACTTGTGTTAAGTCTGGTAGCTGACCGTAATCGGCTTTAATTTCATTTACGTTAGGCAGTTTTAATTGTTTAGTGATATCTGCATACCAACCTTGACCAAAAGACTCCCAGTAACAAATATCAACTGCACGAGGACCTAACATTGACCACATAATCATTTCCATCGCGCCAGTATCAGAAGCTGGAACAATGCCCACACGGTAACCCTCTGGTAAGCCTAATAACTCAGCAGTATCTGTGATCACCTGTTGTAGTGCATTTTTACCAATATTAGAACGATGTGAGCGGCCTAACGTACTTAAATCTAATTTGTTAATATCGTAGCCAGGACGTTTAGCACAGGGGCCAGATGAGAAGTTAGGGGTCGTTGGTTTAATCGTAGGTTGTGGGCGGCTCATTCGTTCAGGTCCTTTTAAAAAACAATTTCGTGGCATGGTGCTATATTGCACTAAAAGCTAAGCGTATTATTAAGCTTATCTAGAAAACAAAAAGTAATGTTATTTAGCTAGGCTGTACAGTTTTATTTTAATTTATTCTTTTTGAACTTCATTTTGAAGAAGGGGGATGTGTGCAATGTTTAATGGATGCGTGGCATGAAAATGAGCCGCTGATAAAAAGTTGGCTGATTAAACAAACGGGCCATCAAGATAAAGCAGAAGATCTGCTTCAAGATCTGTTTATTAAAGCAATGCAGCACAAAGATATTTTTTGTAATACTGACGATGCTAAAAGTTGGTTATTTAAAGTCGCTAAAAATGCATTGATTGATGACTACAGAAAATTAAAGCATTCAGTGGACATATTATTTGATGACATTGAAGAAAAACCGATAGAAGAGAATGCTAGCCCTCTAACTGATTTACAACATTGCCTGCTTCGCGTGATGCATGAACTAGATGTAGTAGATAAAGATATTATTGTGCAGTGTGATATGCAAGGGCTGCATCAAGCTGATTATGCTCGCTTAAACCAACTTTCTTTAAGCGCCACTAAATCAAGGTTACAAAGAGCACGTAAAAAACTACGTGAGCAAATGGTCACCGCGTGTAAAGTCCAATTCGAAGAAAATAAGGTCTGTAGTTTTACTCCTCGAACATAATTAAAAAAAGCTGCATCTTTTTAGCCCCTCGAACGTGTTAATCCTATAAGCACAACAAGAGGAGAAAAAAGATGTTAGTTTGGTTCACTTATCTTGCCGATTGGATAACTTATGTCCTTTTCGGTTTTTCTACCGACAGCCAGTATGCTGAAGGTATCCATTTCTTTATTGAAGACACTAGTAAAATACTGGTATTGTTATTAGTCCTTATCTATTTGATTGCCATTGTTCGAGCAACACTTAACCCAGAAAAAGTACGTTATTACTTGCAAGGGAAGAACCGTTTTATCGGTTATCTACTGGGTTCTTTTTTTGGCTCTGTCACCCCGTTTTGTTCTTGTAGCTCAATCCCACTTTTTATGGGCTTTGTGTCTGCGCGTATTCCCCTTGGCGTGACTATCGCCTTTTTATTGACCTCGCCTTTAATCAATGAAGTTGTCGTGGTTATGCTCGGTTCTTTATTAGGGCTTAAATTTACCATTATTTATATCAGCATTGGTTTATTGCTTGGCATGTTTGCTGGTTACCTAGTTGACTTAATAAAAGGCGAGCGATTTCTCGTGCCATTTTTAGCCAAACAATATGCAAATGATCAGGCGATTACCGCACTTGAATATGCACATAAAAAAATGACCCTAAAAGAACGCCATGACTTTGCTAAAGAAGAGACACTCAATATTTTTAAACGTATTTGGAAGTGGGTCATTATTGGTGTGGGTATTGGTGCCTTAATTCACGGTGCAATTCCTGCGGAATGGTTTAGTGAACATTTAGGCGCTAAACAATGGTGGTCTGTCCCGCTTGCAACCGTACTGGCTATCCCTATGTATATTAACGCGACTGCAATCGTACCTATATTAGAAAGCTTATTACTAAAAGGCGTACCACTTGGCACAACACTCGCCTTTTGTATGAGTGCGGTCGCGGTTAGCTTGCCTGAATTTATGATGTTAAAACAAGTGATGAGTAAACGTTTATTAGGGCTCATTGCTGCTTATCTATTGATTGCACTGAGCCTGTTAGGCTGGTTATTTAACGCAATTAATCTTTAACCTTAATCTGTTCGTCAACATGGAGATATAAAATGAAAGCAATTAAAATATACGGATCAGGTTGTAAAAACTGTATCAACACCGCTGAGTTAATTAAACAAACGGCAAAACAGATGTCCTTGGACATCTCCCTTGACAAAGTTACTGATTTACAAGCGATCATGGAAGCAGGGGTAATGAGTACGCCTGCCGTAGCAGTTGATGATCAATTAGTGCATTCTGGCTCAGTTCCAAACCAAGATGAGGTGAACGCTTTTTTAAGTTAATTTGAGAGTGAATACTGAACAACAGGTGGTTAATTATGACGAACATTTGAATTATTGTTTGTTTTACAAGCAGTCATTTGAGTTTGTAAAAAAAGCGCTTTACTTTAAAATTGGCTTAGGTATTATCCATCCCGTCTGCAGGGGTGTAGTTCCAACGGCAGAACGACGGATTCCAAATCCGTATGTTGGGAGTTCGAATCTCTCCACCCCTGCCACATTTAGATGAAACCCTAACGAGAAATCGTTAGGGTTTTTTCGTTTCTAGCTTATCTATTTCTAAACTGTTCACTTCTAAATTTCCCATTTTTAAACTTCAATACTCCAACCTTTAATCGATTCGCTATATTTCTATTGGAATTTCTATGTCATCTTCTCTAGGTCTTTATTGTTAATATTTTTATGATCTTATTAATAAAGCCAATGGCAGTAGGTTAATCCATCTATTTTAAAATTATTGTGTGTGCATTCATTGAGCTCGTTACCTTGACTTCCCTCTCTTTAGGCTATGAGTGTTGAACATGTGTAATCCGAATAAATAATGGTTTTATTTAGCGGGTGAAAATAATTGATTTATACTTGTAATAAAGCCTTCTCATAATGCAGCTTGGCTTCAAATAATAAGCTTGTGTGTTAGATTATTATGAATCGCGAATTATTGAAAATAGATGTAATGATGACAACTAACCCTTTACTGAGATGGAACCGATATGATTGATTACGTTGCTACTTTTATTTTTTTGTTTGCCGTCATAGACCCCATCGGGACTATCCCTGTTTTTATTGCAGTAACAAGCCGTTTTAATAAAAAAGAGAAAAGAAAAGTTGCAATAAAAGCATCTTTATATGCAGCTATTATTTTGCTTTTTTTCTTGGTCGCAGGAGAATATATTTTAACGTCAATTGAGATACCTTTATCGGCATTTCAAATTGCTGGTGGGATTATTTTATTCCTATTTGCACTGTCCATGATCTTTGGGGAAAGTAAACCTGATACTGAACTTAAGATTGCACCTAAAGAAAGTGAAACGGCGATCTTCCCACTAGCGACACCTTCAATCGCAAGTCCCGGTGCAATGCTAGCGGTTGTTTTGTTAACTGAAAATGCGAGTTACTCCCTTTGGGAACAAACACAAACTGCTTTAGTGATGATCCTAGTCTTAATTATTACGCTTATATTAATGTTACTGGCTAGTCATATTCATCGCGTTATTGGTAATGCGGGAGCGAGTTTGATTAGTCGTGTGATGGGCATGGTGTTAGCTTCTGTTGCAGTTGCTAATGTTCTGGGTGGTATTAAAGAATATTTTGCGATTTAGGCTGTTTTAAGTTTGTCTGTCGTTATAAATTCAAACTGAGTAATGTGTTGGAAATTCTAATAATCCTGTTCAAAATTTTGTTAAAGCTGAGCTAAACGCATTATAAACAATAGTTATTAAGGCAAACACTCCGAAATAATGGGTAAATAAATTATTATTATTTAGTCATTATTCCAGTTCGAGATTAAAACTAACCAACGTTGTAATATCCATTCCATTCATTAGCTAATTAATTTTATTAACTAAAATAAATAACTGTGACGTTAACCTTTTAATAATAAAGAACAATTTCTTACATAAAAGGTTGTTTTATATTTAGTACTTCTAATTCGTTTTGTTATCTTTCATAAAAAGCGACTTATTAAATGATTCAAATCAAACCATTGCTGCGCATTAAAAAGGTAAATTACACCCCACTGTTATTTGTGATCGATGTAACAAACACTTTGGTTTATAATGCGCTCGGTATTAAAGAACAGCTCGACAATGTTGCACTTCAGACTGTGTGATAGCTGAGCCTGCTAATTGGCAGGTAAGAAATAAGAATTCTATAGTTTTCAAATAAAATGAGAGGACACATCATGTCAGTAAAAAAAATGGTTGATCTAGATTTAGCCGGTAAACGTGTATTTATCCGTCAAGATCTTAATGTTCCAATTAAGGACGGCAAAGTTACATCTGATGCGCGTATTCGTGCTTCTATCCCAACAATCAAGTTAGCACTAGAAAAAGGTGCGAAACTAATGATTACTTCTCACCTAGGTCGCCCTACTGAAGGTGCTTCAGCTGAAGAAAATGCAGCATTCTCTCTACAACCTGTTGTTGATTACTTAAATGAAGCATTAGATGTGCCTGTACGTCTAGCTACTGATTACCTAAACGGCGTAGAAGTAAATGCTGGTGAAGTTGTTGTGCTTGAAAATGTTCGCTTTAATAAAGGCGAAAAGAAAAACGATGAAACATTATCTAAGCAACTTGCTGCGTTATGTGACGTTTACGTAATGGATGCATTTGGTACGGCTCACCGTGCTCAATCTTCTACTAACGGTGCTGGTCTATTTGCTCCTGTTGCTTGTGCAGGTCCTTTATTGGCTGCAGAACTTGAAGCGCTAGGTAAAGCAATGGATAACCCTGCTCGTCCATTAGTTGCAATTGTTGGTGGTTCTAAAGTATCAACTAAATTAACGGTTTTAGAGTCTTTATCTAAAATTGCTGACCAATTGGTTGTTGGTGGTGGTATCGCAAATACATTTATTGCTGCACAAGGCCATAACGTTGGTAAATCATTATACGAAGCTGATTTAGTAGAAACGGCTAAAAGATTAATGGTTGAGTGTGCAATTCCTGTTGCCACTGACGTTGCCTGTGCAAAAGCATTCGATGAAAACGCTGAAGCTGAAATCAAAAATGTTGCTGATGTACAAGATGACGACATGATTTTTGACTTAGGTCCTGACTCAACAGCTGTACTAGCGGCTATTTTAAAAGATGCAAAAACAATTCTTTGGAATGGCCCAGTGGGTGTTTTTGAGTTTAAAAACTTCCAAGCAGGTACTGCTGGAATCGCTAAAGCAATTGCAGAATCAGATGCATTCTCAGTTGCTGGTGGTGGTGATACATTGGCTGCAATTGATAAATTTAATATCACAGCTGACGTTTCTTACATCTCAACGGGTGGCGGTGCTTTCCTTGAGTTTGTTGAAGGTAAAGAGTTACCTGCTGTGGCAATGTTAGAATTACGTGCCAACGATTAATCAAATGTTTATAGCGAGATTTTTATCTCGCTTTTTTATACTAATTCTTTGTGACATAATTAACTAAGAATTAGAAAAAATTAGACTCAATTTAATTTTTAACAATAGATAGGATATATCTCATGACTAAGATTTTAGACGTTGTACAACCTGGTGTTATCACTGGTGATGATCTTCAAAAAGTATTTGCAGTTGCAAAAGAACATAAATTTGCACTTCCAGCGGTAAACGTTGTTGGTTCTGATTCAATCAATGCTGTACTTGAAGCTGCTGCTAAAGTTAAAGCACCGGTTGTAATCCAGTTCTCTAACGGTGGCGCTGTATTTAACGCTGGTAAAGGCCTTAAACTTGACGGTCAAGAAGCTGCTGTTCTTGGTGCTGTTTCTGGTGCTAAGCATGTACATGCAATGGCTGCTGCTTACGGTGTTCCAGTTATTCTACATACTGACCACGCTGCTAAAAAATTACTACCATGGATTGACGGATTACTAGATGCTTCTGAAGCACACTTTGCAGAAACTGGTAAGCCATTATTCTCTTCTCACATGATCGATCTTTCTGAAGAGCCTCTAGAAGAAAACATCGAAATCTGTGGTCGTTACCTAGCGCGTATGGCTAAAATGGGCATGACGTTAGAAATCGAACTAGGTTGTACTGGTGGTGAAGAAGACGGCGTTGATAACTCTGATATGGATGAGTCTTTACTTTACACTCAACCATCTGAAGTTGATTACGCATACGTTGAATTATCAAAAATCAGCCCTCGTTTCACTATCGCTGCTTCTTTTGGTAACGTACACGGTGTATACAAGCCAGGTAACGTTAAACTAACACCTACTATTTTACGTGATTCTCAAAAATTCGTTTCTGAAAAACACGGTCTTGTTGAGAACTCATTAAACTTCGTATTCCACGGTGGTTCTGGTTCTTCTGAAGCAGAAATCCAAGAGTCTATCGGTTACGGTGTTATCAAAATGAACATCGATACAGATACACAGTGGGCATGTTGGGATGGCGTTCGTGTTTACGAAGCTGCTAACCGTGACTTCCTACAAGGTCAAATCGGTAACCCAACGGGTCCTGATGCTCCTAACAAAAAATACTACGATCCACGTGTATGGTTACGTGCAGGCCAAGCATCAATGGTTACACGTTTAGAGAAAGCATTCTCTGACCTTAACGCAGTAGACGTACTATAATTTAACCGTTTTATGAGTTAATTTTATAAGTAAATAGAGCCAGCTTAATTGCTGGCTTTTTTTTTGCCATTTTTTGGGCTTCATTTTCCTATCCTAGATTCTCATAAGAAGCTTAGGTTTTTGAAGCAATATAAATGGGTTCAATTGTTGCAGATAATGCTGCGTTAAAATCGTCGTCTGCTTGCCCTGAAAATAAATTGTTAGTCAATACTCTTGAGAAACTAGCAATCACGCCATTATTATCAGTTAATCGACGATTTGCTTCTTCAATTGGATAACCACCAGACAAAGCAACGACTTTAACTACATTAGGATGATCAATACACTCTTGATAGAAGTTTGCTGACTCAGGCAGAGATATTTTAAGCATCACCAATTCATCGCCATTTAGAAGATCCAATTGCTTTAGAAGTTCTGTTTTTAATAGTGCCTCAGCAGCTGCTTTTTCTGGACTGTGAATATCAATTTCCGGTTCAATAATTGGAACCAAACCTGCTCCACAAATTTGTTTAGCGACTTTAAATTGTTGCTCAACTAATTTCTGTATGCCGATTGAATTTGCCAGTTTTATCACTGAGCGCATTTTGGTACCAAATACATCTTTCGTTTTTGCTTTTTTTAATAAAGTATCTAACCCAGGAATAGCCTTCATTAATTGCACACCATCAGCTTGTGCTTCTAAACCTTTGTCGACTTTAAGGAAGGGCACTATATTCTTCTCTTGCCATAAATAGAGAGAAGAGGGTTTACCTTCAATTTCTCTGTCTAAGGTGTTTTCAAATAAAATAGAGCCAATCACTTTATCTCCATTAAATGAAGGGCTAGTAATAATGCGAGAGCGCATTTCATGGACTAAATCAAACATCTCTTGATCAGTGCTATAGGCATCTTCGTTCACACCGTAAGTTTTAAGTGCAGTAGGTGTGCTACCGCCGCTTTGATCCAATGCGGCAATAAATCCTAATTCTGTTTTAAATCTATTAAGTTGTTTTTCAAATGTTTGCATGGCTAAATCTCAGAAGGTTAATTATCGTCACTTCAATATATATATCATTTTTCTTATTTGCAAATGATTATCATTAAGATTTTAATTAGTGTGTTATTAAACTCAATATATATTTATTAATATTAGTTAAATCAATATTAATAAAGCGTACGGTAGATAATTAATTTATACTTATCTTAGTGTGTAGATTGTTCTATTTTAAAGTTAGATCGTTAATATTACTGACTTATAGAGCTATTATTTAAAGTTTATTTTGTTATTAATAACTTAATGAAACTTTTTAGTGAAAAATAAGTCAATTAGTTAGTGATAAATGGTTGTTGTTAATCCGAGAGAGAAAATGAAAATATTTAACGTTTTATTAGTAAGTTGTTTAGTTGTTGTTACACCATGGGTAAGTGCCAGTAATTTACCAGAAAAAGCACATGTATCTGTTTCAGGCATCGCTAAAATTCAAGTAAAACCAGACACAGTAAAAATAGAATTCCAATCAATTGCTGTTGAAAACGATAGCGATGATGCAAAGCGAGAAGTGGATAAACAAGTACAACAAATTCTTTCTAAGTTACAAAAGGGTGGTTTTGACCAAGCGCTATTAAAGCGATCTGATCTTCAAATGCGTCCTGAGTATGAATACATTGAAAAAAAACGGACTCCAGTTGGTGTTAAAGCAACACGTAATCTAAGTTATCAATTAGGTGATGTCACCAAGGTAAATGAATTTTTACAAATCTTGGTTAAGAGTGATATCTCTAATATTGGTCAAATTAATTATGCGTTAAAGGAGCCTGTTCAATGGCAATTAAAGGCACGCGACTTAGCAGTAAAAGACTCAATTAATAAAGCGAAAGGATTAGCTAAAAGTTATCAAACCTCTTTAGGTGAGGTGTACTCTATTCATTATCAAACGAATAATGCACAACCCGTTTTAATGCGTATGGTTGAGAGTGACCAAATGGTGCCAAGCTATCAAAATAATGAAATAATCATTACTGAACAAGTGGATGCCGTCTTTTTATTAAGCTATTAAAAAGCACTGATATTTAACTGTTTACTATCAGACTTGAAATGCAGTTGCTTAATATTATTAGGCAAAAAAAGCTGCTTTAAATAGGCAATGAAATCAGCGCACTGCTGTGCAGATAAGCTGGTTTCAACGCTTAAATAGGTACTTAGCTGTTCAGGTGTTAAATGAATAGCTAGGTAGTCTTCACCACAAATAGCATTCAAAGAATAGCCTTTTGGTTCAAAACTAAAATGGTCGAACACTAAATCATCAAAGAATATTTCAAGCTTTAATTTTTCTAGGATTTGTTGTTTATCTAAAGTTTCAGTTTGTAACTGCGTCGCGAGCTTGCCATTTAACCCATGCAACATATAAATGCTTTGGGTTGTAACTCTTTTTTCTGATATTTCACCAAATACAAATAAATCACCTTGATAACCGTCTTTCCAGTGTTGCTGTTGGCCAGTAAACTGTTTTTCTAGTAATAAGGTGTCTTGCTGGAAGTTAGAGCTCTGTAGCTGTGGTTTTAGCGCTTGGTGGCGTTGGAAAATCAAGGTGCTTATTTGCTGCTTAGTAAATTTTTGTTGAATAAATAAAGCGGCTTTGACCAATTGTGTATTACCACAAGTAATTAATAACAATTTATCTTGCCAAACAAACAAGCTTGATTCAGATAGTAGATAAGCTTTAAGTTGGCTATTTTGAATTTTTGATAATATTTCAGCACCGCAGTTAGCCACTAACTGTTGCCAAAATTGATCGTCAAAATCAAATAAATTAAGGCTTTTAGTACAGATTAATAAACGTTTTTCAGTACCTTCGTAAAACATCTAATTAACCTTATCTGCTGCGTTAACCATAAGGTTAAACTGAAATTGGTAAGCCATTGTTTATCTACATAATAAAATGATGAGACGCGCAGTCTAACGTATTCTTAAGGTTTTGTTAAAATAGTTAAAGCTTACTTATTATTTTAGCGCTTCAACTCTTTATAAAATGCTTTTAGGCACCACTATTCGAGATTTAACTTTTAAACGTTTAGTTAAATCAACTTGATGATCAGGATTCCAATCTAGTGTTACTTGCCAAGCATTTTCAGGCTGCATTTCAACGAGCATGGCCCCTTCAACTTTCTTAGCAACCGTTGTAGATGGGATTATGACAATGCTTTCTGTATTTAAGTTGGCACTGCGAGGGTCTAGATTGAAAGTACCAATCACAGTTAAATTGCCATCGATCACCATTGATTTAGCATGTAAACCAAATATAGGCGCCTGCGCTAACTGCTTGGACATCTCTTGCGACATCACTTTCTGTCTTATTTGGGCATCAGGTTTAAATTCATAGATGTTAACGCCAGTCTTCAGTAAAGCATCGCGATCTCTTTGATAGCCGCTAAAAGCCTCTAAGTTATCGTTTGAAGCGAGGCTATTGGTTAATATTTTCACCTCTACTCCATTATCAACTAAGGTTTTTAAAATGCCTTTGCTTAAATCGGTGGTGATCAAATAAGGCGTTTGAATAGTGACTGATTTCTTCGCTTGCGTAATTAATGCAATTAACTTGCTGGTTGCGATACCACCTCCGCCTAAAAAGACCTCTCCGTCATTCTTACCTGGTGCATCTGAAACGTATTCAATGTTATCTAACCAATGAACGTCACCATCATCCACTGCTTTTTTAAAGGCGGCTGGCATTGCTTCAATTTGTGCTCTGACTTCAGGTAGAAAGTTTGTTGGATTACAAGCGTATTGATGGAGTTTTTGAAAGTTGGGCGCTTCTTTTTGAAGTGTTTTTTCAGTTTCTTTATCTGTTAATAAATCGGTAACAGGCACACTTAAACTATGCTGCCAAAATTCATTAAATGATTCTTCAATATTATTGGCTGTTGGGCCTACTAATAATGTATCCCTATCTCTGAAATTATATTCATGATCATAACCAAAATATTCATCTGCTACGTTCCGTCCACCAGTAATTGAAACAGCGCTGTCAACGGTAAAGGTTTTATTATGCATACGCTGATTAAAGGCATGAAAGTCAGTTACTAGGTTAGTGAGTTTTTGCACGATATTTTTACCAGTGTTCACAAGCGGGTTATAAATTTTAATAGTAATATTAGGATGTGCATTGAGTATTAATAGCTCATCACCTTTAGCATCTAACATGATGTCATCAACTAATATCCGTACTTTAACGCCACGTTCCGCCGCTCTAACCAAATAATCGATAGCTAATAAACCAATGTTATCCGTAGAAAATATAAAATATTGCACATCAATTGTTTTTTCTGCATGTTCACTTAACCAAGCTCTTGTGAACATCGCTTCTGTGCCTTGCTCTAAGACATAAACACCGGTTTTTCCATCTTCGATATAGTGAGTGTAGGGCGCAAGTTGCTTAGTGAGCGTAGTGCTCTTCTGAAAACTAATATCTTTACAGTAATCTTCGCTATCGTTAGAAAACCTTTCTGGCACAGGTGTGCATGCAGAAAGAAATAATAGACTAAGTACTAAAGTGACTATTTTTAAAGTATTAATATTGCATCGCTGTATTAACTGATTCAATTGCTTTCCCTGCTTGATAATAACCATCATATATTTCATAGGACTGATATAAATCTTGTTAGTTGCTAATGTTAACTACTAATGTTGCCTACTAATACCAAAAGAATTAATAAGGTGATCATTCTTGCTGGTTAAAATCACCTCTAACTACGTTGTGAGTTTTGAAGTGAGAACGACTATCTCCTAAACTCACGCCTTATTAGTGTTAATTTTTCCTACGCAATCCCCGATCACTTATTTACTTCCATTGGTATAATAAGCGCACTAACCGTTTTGATTGAGAATTCAAATAATAACAAAACTAAAGGCTGGCTATCGAATTTTATTAGTTGACCTTATATTCTCTGTTTTTATAACTTTAGCTTTTAATAGTTTCATTGCTTTTTTGATGTAGCAGGGTGGTTTTATTGTGAGATTCTTCTATCTCTGAGTTTAAACTAAAAGCTAAACCAAGGATTTTTCGTGCAGATACAAAAAAGCCCTAAGTATTTTCATACTTAGGGCTTTAATGATGGTGCTTCGTCTCGCTGACTTTCAACAAAGAGCTAAACCAAGGACTCGTCCGTTGTAGATACAAAAAAGCCACAATTAAATTAATAATTGTGGCTTAGGAATCGTTACAAAATAACTTGCGCTAAAGTGTTCTCAAAAAGCCTTAAATGACTGGCTATTTTGAAAACAAAAGCGCAAATAATGTTGAAGCCGATCCTTTAATGATGGAGCTTCGTCTCGAGGGTTTAAATAAAAAGTTAAACCAAGGACATTCCGTACAGATAAAAAAAAGCCACAATTAGATTAATAATTGTGGCTTAGGAATCGTTACAAAATAACTTGCGCTAAATTGTTCTCAAAAAGCCTTAAATGACTGGCTATTTTGAAAACAAAAGCGCAAATAATGTTGAAGCCGATCCTTTAATGATGGTGGTTCGTCTCGCTGACTTTCAACAAAGAGCTAAACCAAGGACTCGTCCGTTGTAGATACAAAAAAGCCACAATTAAATTAATAATTGTGGCTTAGGAATCGTTACAAAATAACTTGCGCTAAAGTGTTCTCAAAAAGCCTTAAATGACTGGCTATTTTGAAAACAAAAGCGCAAATAATGTTGAAGCCGATCCTTTAATGATGGAGCTTCGTCTCGAGGGTTTAAATAAAAAGTTAAACCAAGGACATTCCGTACAGATAAAAAAAAGCCACAATTAGATTAATAATTGTGGCTTAGGAATCGTTACAAAATAACTTGCGCTAAATTGTTCTCAAAAAGCCTTAAATGACTGGCTATTTTGAAAACAAAAGCGCAAATAATGTTGAAGCCGATCCTTTAATGATGGTGGTTCGTCTCGCTGACTTTCAACAAAGAGTTAAACCAAGGACTCGTCCGTTGTAGATACAAAAAAGCCACAATTAAATTAATAATTGTGGCTTAGGAATCGTTACAAAATAACTTGCGCTAAAGTGTTCTCAAAAAGCCTTAAATGACTGGCTATTTTGAAAACAAAAGCGCAAATAATGTTGAAGCCGATCCTTTAATGATGGTGCTTCGTCTCGCTGACTTTCAACAAAGAGCTAAACCAAGGACTCGTCCGTTGTAGATACAAAAAAGCCACAATTAAATTAATAATTGTGGCTTAAATTATGGTGCTTCGTCTCGAGGGTTTAAATAAAAAGTTAAACCAAGGACTTTCCGTGCGAATACAAAAAAGCCCTAAGTATTTTCATACTTAGGGCTTTAATGATGGTGCTTCGCCTCGCTGACTTTCAACAAAGAGCTAAACCAAGGACTGGTCCGTTGTAGATACAAAAAAGCCACAATTAAATTAATAATTGTGGCTTGAATGATGGTGCTTCGTCTCGGAATTGAACCAAGGACACGAGGATTTTCAATCCTCTGCTCTACCGACTGAGCTAACGAAGCATAACTTTTATCATCTTACGATGAGTTGTAAATGGTGCCGACTACCGGAGTCGAACTGGTGACCTACTGATTACAAGTCAGTTGCTCTACCTACTGAGCTAAGTCGGCACATAAACCGTTCTGAGCTTTCGCCCTTATTATTGATTGAAATAAATCTTTTCAATAATATTTTAAATAATGGTGCTTCGTCTCGGAATTGAACCAAGGACACGAGGATTTTCAATCCTCTGCTCTACCGACTGAGCTAACGAAGCATCTTTTTTACTTTTCAACTCTGTCTAAATCTTTTCGACTGAGCTAATAAAGTATTGTTTCATTCTTAATTAACTCTGTCTATTTTTTCAGACCGAACCAATGAAGCAGGAACGAGGCGTATTAAATAGATTTTAGAGTCTATCGTCAACCTATTTTTACAGATTTATTTATTTTTTAACGTGTTTGCTTGTGCTTTGAACGTTAAATGCTTTAAATCTGAACACCTCGTTAAGTTTAGTTAATCTTTAGGTGTGAAACCCTCGATCTCTACATCTTTATCTTCAAACAAGTAACCGACCATTGCTTCTTGAATAAGTGCACGATCTTCTGCTTTCATTAGGTTTAATTTCTTTTCGTTAATCAGCATTGTTTGCTTGTGTTGCCATTTTGCCCATGCTTCTTGGCTAATGTTATCAAAAATACGTTTACCAGTTTCACCTGGAATTAATTGAAATGCTAAACCTGGCGCTTCTTTTTTTAAATAAGTACAAAATACAGTACGAGACATTATTTATTCCTTGTTCGTGATTTTATTAACGGTGTTTAATATTTTCTTCGTCGCCGCCGCTAACCCAACTTTTTGTGGTTGTTGTAAGTTATACCAAAGCTGACCATTTTGTTCCATGACTTGTTCAATTTGTTGTTCGTTAAATTCAACTAATATCGGAGAAATATCAAAATGATAATGACTAAATGTATGACGGAAAGTCGCTAATTCTGTTGCTTGGTAGTCTGTAATACCGATTGTTTCTAAGCTATTTAGGGCCGATTCACTATCGATAAATTCAGGGAAACACCAAAGACCACCCCAAATACCTGTCGGAGGACGTTGAATAAGCTGTATTGATTGCTGTTTATTCTTTAATACCAACATTACCGCTGTTTTAGTGGGTATTTTTTTCTTTGATTTAGGTGTTGGATATGCCGTCATACAATCATCAGCCAAAGCTAAACAATCAGTAGAGACAGGGCATTGATCGCATTTAGGTTTGCTGCGTGTACAAATCATTGCACCCATATCCATCATCGCTTGGTTAAATACTTTCGTATCTGTTTTAGGCGTAAGTTTATCGGCTAATGTCCAAAGTTGGTTTTCAACTTTCTTTTCACCTGTCCAACCTTCAATTTTTTGATGGCGAGTTAACACGCGTTTTACGTTACCGTCTAAAATAGAGAAGTGTTTATTTAAGGTTAATGACAAGACTGCACCTGCAGTAGATCGCCCGATACCGGGTAATGCAATCACATCATCAAATTCTTCTGGGAATTTACCGTCAAATTGGTCACGAACGATTTGTGCCGCTTTATGCAAGTTGCGAGCGCGTGCGTAATAACCTAAACCAGTCCAATGATGTAATACTTCATCAATAGGGGCATTAGCTAAATATGAAATTGAAGGAAAAGATCGCATAAACTTATTAAAATAAGGGATCACGGTCGCTACTTGCGTTTGTTGTAACATGACTTCACTAACCCATGTTTTATACAAACTTTTATCTAACTGCCATGGTAAGGTTTTACGGCCATGTTGTTGGTGCCAATCATTGATTCTTTGGCTAAAATGCAACTCACTCACTAGAAACTCTTCGATAATAATGGGGGGGCTATAGTCTAGCAGAGTTGCACAATTAATATAACATTGCATAATGCACTGCTAATTAGCCCAATTACAGTTATAGCCGATCAATTTAAAGGTAAAAAAATGACAGAGCATGACCAGTCTGCGACAGATAATGGAACAGAAGAAAACCACACTGAAAACACGAAAGAGAAATATATTCGTAAAATTCGTTCTTTTGTTAAACGTGAAGGGCGCATGACTAAACGTCAGCAAACTGCAATTGATGATCTATGGCCTACAATGGGCATTGATTACCAAGAAAAACAAATCAATTTTAGTGAGTTATTTGGTAATGATAACCCTGTTGTATTAGAAATTGGTTTTGGTATGGGCAAGTCATTAATTGAAATGGCACAAACAGCACCAGAGAAAAACTTTTTAGGTATTGAAGTACATGGTCCTGGTGTTGGTGCTTGTTTAGCCGATGCTGGTGAAGCTGGCGTAACTAATTTACGTGTAATGAATCATGATGCGGTTGAAGTATTAGAGTTCATGATCCCGGATAAAAGCTTATCTACATTCCAATTATACTTCCCTGATCCGTGGCATAAAGCGCGTCACCATAAACGCCGTATTGTGCAACCAGAGTTCATTGAAAATATGCGTCCTAAATTAGCGATTGGTGGTGTTATCCATATGGCAACAGATTGGGAAAACTACGCAGAGCACATGTTAGAAGTATTAAAAGCAGCAACAAACTTTAAAAATACCAGCACAGAAGGTGATTATGCACCTCGCCCAGATTGGCGCCCGCTGACTAAGTTCGAGTCTCGTGGCCACCGTTTAGGTCATGGCGTATGGGATTTACTGTTTGAGCGTGTTAGCTAAACTATACTCGTTACCATTCAAGGTGCAGCATTTAGTAAACGGTGAAGTGAACCGATTCTAGGCAGAAAGAGTCAACGCTAACGACTGAACAAAGCACCTTGAACGATATCGGGTATATATCAAAGTAATATCTATATTAATTCAGCGTCTACTTAAAAGTTGACAAGTTAAGCGAGTATTGTTCATTATCAATGCTCGCTTTTTTATTGTTTACTTTTAGGTTGTTGAAAATGACGATGAATCATCATATTGAAAACCCGTTAATTTGGCCGTTATTAACTTTAATTAAAGAGGCACAAGAAAGTTGTCAAATTCATCATTTAGCGAACGAGTTACAAAAAGAAGGGTTATTAAACGATTTAGATAATGATCCGAATAAAGCCTTGTTCAAAAGAAACTTCTTGTTAATGAATGCCTTGTATCAATTACAAGAAATACTATTACCTGCAAAATGGTTGCAAGTTGAAGTAATGAATATCCTGCTACTTGAACATCCCCCCTCTAATATCGCTATTGCATTAGATAAAGAAAGTGCATTACGTAGTTATTATTTAGATTGGCATAATTTTGAAACAAACGCTGATGAGATAGAAGCGATGTTGACTGGTTTTTGGAATCGTTATCATCAAACTATGACTCCTGCTATCAACTCAATTGATAAAGCGAATGCATTCAAGGTATTTGGATTGAATCATGATGCCTCACCACAACAGATACGCCAACAATGGCGACGATTAGCGCTTGAGTTACATCCTGATAGAGTCAGAGGAAACAAAGAAAAGTTCCTGAAAGCCTGTGAAGCATGGCAAGTGTTAAAAGAATAGCGTAGTTACACAGAATTATTTACAGGGCCACTTAATTCTTTAAAATTTCCTTTTTTTTTGCACAATTTTGGGTTTTCTTAGTGCTATGATCTACGTCTGTATAATTCGAACTAATAAGTTTTAATCGCTAGTATTACCATAGAATGCTTCATATCAAACTACCTTTACAATAAGCAAAATGACAATGGTTTCATTACTAAAATTTATTTACTTATTCACTTATTACGATAGCGATGGCCGTATATAAACATAAGTTTTTCGCTTTATCAGTAGATTCTTGGTTTATTCGATATGATAAAGATGTCCGTATTAGCTGAGGGTGATAAACCTTTTACTTAAGAAAGATTCAGTCAAACTCAAGGGAACTACAGAAAAAGTAAGCAATACCAATGAGCTATTAACTGAGAGCTATTAAACGTAATGAGTTCATTTTTTTGCTAACATACGCTTTATTAATAACGACTTACTGATTAAAGGTAATTAAATGTGTCATTTTGTCATGATGAACTAGACTCTTTTACCGTCCTTATATGAAACATTACATACAATGAGTAATACTACTATGGCGTTATCCACTAAAATATATTCGTTTTTTACCTGTTTATTCAGTTTTGTATTAATATTTTCATCTCCATCTTTTGCTGAAGATAATTATCAAAGTTATTCATTAAGGTTTTCTACTGAAGTTGATAACACAACAGATACTGATAGTAGTAGTTATTCTACGAGTATTTCCACTTACATCATTGGTGGAGACGATGCTGTTCGAGAATATCCTTGGATGGTGGCGCTTTACAAATCGGGTAATTTTATTTGTGGTGGCGTATTAATTAGCTCTAATTGGGTAGCAACAGCTGCCCATTGTGTTTATGAAAGTGATGACGAAGATGGTAATGCAACGGCTTACGACGCGTCCTATTATAGCCTTGTTATTGGCGAGTCTACGCATTACTCATCAACAAGTTCAGCGGAGTCTGCGGGTGTTACAGTTCATAATTTGAGTCGTGTTGTCATTCAACCTAATTATGATGACGATACGGTTGATTATGATGTTGCATTACTTGAATTAGATGCTTCTTATTACCAGCCTGGACCTGCCCTTACGATAGCGACTCAATTTAATGCGATTGAGGAAGGCGATTTACTGACTACGCTTGGTTATGGTGTTTTGTCGGTAGATGATAATGCAACACCAGCAGAAAAAACTCCAACAACCTTACAAGAAGCTGATTTACCTTATGTACCTGAAAACCAATGTTATTGGAGTTCATATAATAGGACGACAGACAACATGTTTTGTGCAGGTTATTCAGACGATACGGATATTGATAGCTGTTCAGGTGACAGTGGCGGTCCTGTATTTAAAACGCTTGATGGGCAATTAAGCTTAGTGGGTTTGGTTAGTTGGGGGGCTTCAACTTGTTCAGACAATCCTGGGGTTTATACCAATATTAGTAACTTACGCAGCTGGATTTTAGAGAATATTGACGGATTGCAAGTTGTTGAAGAAGGTGTTGCTAGCTACGATACTGATCAAGGTACTTTTTCTGAAGGTTTGATCAGCGTTTATCAATACGGTTCAGATCTAGAAAGTTACTTAGATATTAGTGATTTAACGTTTGATGATGAGACTTATACAGATAACTTAAGCGTTAGTGATCATTGTAGTAATACTTACCTATATTCAACTGTAGAAAACGAAGCAAGTTGTCAAATGACATTCGATTTAACGGATGTGATTGACGAAGATGCTTTGTTTACAGCCACCTTACTAGTGAACGACGATAGTGAAGTAATAGTGCAAGATGACTCAAGTGATGATGAGGTTATTGTTTCAGATGATAGTTCAAGTGACAGTTCTGATGATGACTCAATAGACAGTGATGTAACGGAATCAACGGATGTTACTACAACGTCATCGAGCAGCTCTAGCGGTGGTAGTTTAGGTTTTATGATTTTATTCTTATTGGCTATAGTTAGTGTAAAACGCCGATACTTTTATTGAACATCGCTTGTATACGCGTCACCGTTCAAGGTGCAACAATCAGCAAGTCGTGAGGTAAATAGGTTATAGGGATAAAGGTAAAGATCTAACGGGTTAAATCGAGGCTTTATAACAACGAAAGGATTGCCTTTCGAATCGTCAACTCGAAAGACAATACTGCCTTGTAACATTGATAACATTGATAACATTGATAAGCACTAGTCATTGTCATTATGTTACGCCTTGTCTAGGTATCCAAGTTAACCACTGAATAATGTGTCTCAATTGGTAACGGGTATATAAAGCCAATGTGATTGCTTTGTATTGTTCCTTATGCTTACCAGTAACTAATGCATAATTTACTACTAGGTTTATACCAATCACACTAATTAACGGATCCATTTTACTTCTTGGATTTAGATCATAAATAACTTATTTCTTCGTTAATAAGTTTTGTAAAGGGAGTGACCATTAAAGAATTAACCTCTTTTTGTTAATTCTCCGACAGACGACTAACGAAGTTAATCTTCGAAAGGCTAAACTTATGCTTTAAACTAAGCCATTTTTTCTACGCAAAATTTAGAATACTTATTTAATCTAACGTTATCATCCGTCCTTCCAAGCCTACTTAATTTAAATTGAAATAAGTTACTATTTAACTTTTTCTATAACTCAAAACTGAATTTAAAACGTCATAATTTAGTCATATTTCTGTAAGGAATTATCATTAGCATCCCTATAACAAAATGACATTTAGGGAAAGTATATTATGGAAAATGTTCAAACAGTGCTTCCAAACAGAAGTGAATCGGAAAAATCTAATAACTATATAAAGTGGATAACCGTAGCATTACTTATTTATCTATTAATTTGTGCTGTTGGTATTATTGGTAGTGGTTTTAAAATGTCTGTTGGTGGACATGCAAAAGAACTATTTGCCTTTGCAAGTAACCCATTTGCAGGGTTAGTGGTTGGTATTGTTGCCACTGCCTTAATTCAATCATCTTCTACCGTTACCTCTATTATTGTTGGTTTAGTGGCTGGTGGTTTGCCTGTAGAACTTGCGGTACCTATGGTGATGGGGGCAAACGTTGGCACATCTATCACGAATACTATTGTATCGTTAGGTCATGTTCGTGCCAAAGAAGAGTTTAAAAGAGCCTTTTCAGCTGCCACTGTACATGATTTTTTCAACCTATTATCAGTCGTTATCTTTTTACCATTAGAAATTGCTTTTGGTTTCTTAGAAAAAATAGGTGGCTCGTTAGCACACTTATTTTACGGTGCAGGTGACACGTCAATTAAAGGTTTTAACTTTGTAAAAGCAGCTACAGCACCTGTCGTTGATACATTTAAAAACGTTGGTAGTTCTTTAGGTGATCAAGTTGGAGGGGGGGTATTAATCATTGCGGGGATTATCCTGATTTTTGTTTCGATTACTTTGGTTGGCAAATTATTGAAAAAATTAATGGTAGGTAAAGCCAAAGATATTATGCATACAGCAATTGGACGTGGCCCAATATCTGGTATTGCTTCGGGTACGTTAGTTACTGTTTTAGTACAATCTTCTTCTACAACAACCTCATTAATGATTCCATTAGCAGGATCTGGAGCATTTAAATTAAAAGAAATTTATCCATTTACCTTAGGTGCCAATATTGGTACTTGTGTGACGGCGGTATTAGCTGCAACTGCTGTGACAGGCAATGCTGAAGCTGCATTACAAATTGCATTTATCCATCTTGTTTACAATATATTAGGTGTGTTGGTGATTTATGGTATCCCTGCATTACGTAATTTGCCAGTAAAAGCGGCAGAAGCATTAGGAGCGACTGCAGCGGAAAACAAGTTTGCTGCATTAGCATATATTCTAGGCGTGTTCTTTATTGTGCCTGCAGTATGTTTAAGCGTGAGTAGCATGCTTTAACTTTTTAAAGGCCATTTTCATTAGTAATACATCGATAATAATACATTGATTAAAATGAAATAAAGTTAAGTATTAAGGAAGATATAATGAGTAATTTACAAGTACTAACCACTGAAAGATTAAATAAACTAATTGATGAAACACAAAGTACCTTAACCGAGCTTAAAGCTGAGGTTGTACGTCGAGAACATTTAAAGCAAGAACATGAAATTAGTGATTTAGATCATCATATGATGAGTGCCGAACTTAATTTAACGAGTATTAAAAACTTTATTAGTTACCTTTTAGAGCAATCTAAAAAGAAGTAATAATTAATAATTCAATTATTAGCCACTAAAGCGAACTAATGAAGTTCGCTTTTTTGATCTGATAAGAAAAATAATTATGCCTATTTAGTAGTCAGATAGTGAGCCTAGATATCTTTGGTTTTGATTATATTAAATTTTTGAAAGCGACTGTTAATAAGTTACGTGCATTGGTGTATTAACGATATTAAAAGCGCATTTTGATTAATTTAATTCAGATTGTATCCGTTAAAATCAACTATTTTGTCGTACAATTCGAATACTTACTCGCAATTTCTTCAGCCAAAATAGCTGTTTTGTGTGTAATTTCGGATCGTGGATCATTTAAATACGATGCGGTAAAAAGTATATCGTTGGGTACCCATCCAGGATCAAATACTTTAATTCGTTGATCATTTATAAAACGTTGTGCAAGTTGAGTAGGTAATGCACCAATACCAATTCCAGAGGCAATCATTTCGAAGCTCGTTGAAAGAGAATTCGAAGGAAATATTTGCCCTAAGGAACCATTACGATGCATTAGTTCCGATACAATATCTTGATAAGGTCGGGAGAGTCGAGAAAATGAAAATATAGGCGATTTAGAAAGGTCTGGAGATTCCTCATTAATACTACAAAACCAGTTTAATTTAAATCTAGGAAGTGTAATATTTTCAATATTACCTTCGGGTAGTGGCCCCATCAAAAAAGCTAAATCTATATTCCTAGATAATAATTGTTCTCTTAAATTAATTGTTACATCGACTGAAAGCTCGATAACTAGTTTAGGGTACAGTTTTCTTAATGCAGCTAGAAAATCGGATAGCCATGATTGTGCAACCGTTTCTGCAACCCCAATACGAATAAGGCCTTTCACTTCTTCAGTTGGTGTTAACTCTGATTTTATTAACTCCATATAAGATTCTATTTTTTCTGCATGAGACCTTAATAAAATGCCTTCTGTAGTCAAAACAACACCTGTTTTATGACGTTCAAAAAGTTGTACTCCTAACTCATTTTCTAGTGCATATATACGAGCTGAAATAGCTGGTTGAGATAAATTCATTTCATGTGCTGCTCGTCTAATTACACCAAGCTTTGCGACCCATAAAAATGTTTTTAATTGATCGAATGTCATATTTTTTCTCATTATCTAATTTTATTAAATATTTATGTGAAAGTATTAAGTTATCAATAATGATAAAATAATATAGTTTGACATTATCACGTTTAAACTCGAAACTGAATTCGAGTCTTAAAGAGGTTAGAAAACACTCAGAGTAAAGTTAATATTTTAAAAAACTATTGATAAAGGAAGAGAATATTATGACCAAATGGAATTCAAAAAAAATTATAGCTGGTTCAGTTTTTAGTGCGATATTATCCATGAACGTAAGTGCAAATGAGACACTTTCTATAGTAGGAAGCTGGAGTAGTTTACCGCTTAATAAACTTTACGAGAATCCTTTTTGGAATGAAACCATCCCGGCTGATAGTAAAGGTGAATTTAAAGTTACGATGACAACTCTTGATCAAATGGGTATTGGCGGTTCTGATGTATTTCGAATGCTTGCAGATGGTGTTTTTGATATAGGTATGACTTCTGCCGATTATGCTGTTTCGGATACACCTGCTCTGGAAGGATTAGATGTTCCGTTAATTGCAAATACAGCCTCTAAAGCGAAAGAGCTCGTCGACGCAGCTAGACCAATGATAGATGACATTTTTAAAGATACTTTCAATGCTAAAGTCTTAGCTATTGTTCCTTATCCTCCTCAAGTTGTTTTCTGTAATGCAGAAGTTAAATCATTAAGTGATTTAGCGGGTTTGAAAATTAGAGCGTCCGGGCGTATGACTGCAAAATTTTTAGAAGCGCTTAATGCTCAAAGTGTCAATATTGGGTTTGGGGAAGTGCCTGGCGCATTACAACGTGGTGTTATTGATTGTGCCGTAACAGGTGCTGGATCTGGTTATAGCGCTGGCTGGTGGGAAGTTACTACACACTTGATGAATTTACCACTTGGTGGATGGGATCCTGTTGTAACTGCTATGAATCTGGATAAATGGGATTCATTAAGCGAAAAAAATCAAAACTTTATTCAAGAGTCAGTTAAAAGTAAATTTGAAAAACCAGTATGGGACTCTGCTCAAAGTGCGTTAAATGATGATATTGCTTGTTTAACAGGCAACGATAATTGTTCTAAAGGAGATGTTAGAAACTTAACGTTAGTCGAAATATCTGAGTCAGACATGCTAAAAGCTAAAGGTATTTTAGAAAGTAAAGTGCTACCAGAGTGGGCTGAACGCGCGGGAAGTGAGTGGATTCAACGATGGAATAAAACTGTTGGGCATGCAGCGGGTATAGAAATTTCAGTGAATAAGGCTCAATAGTATGATTCGCATTATTTCTTTTTTAAAGAAAATTAATAATGGGATAGCAGTTATTGCAGGTCTAGCTTTGTTAGCCTGCATTACTCTTATTATCCTTGATATTGTATTAAGAGAGATCGGAATTTCTTTTAGTGGTTCAGAAGAAATTTCTGGTTATGTAATGGCTGCGGTTACTAGCTGGGGTATATGTTATGGATTGACCGTTAAAGCGCATGTTCGAATTGATTTTTTACGTGAAAAAGGCAATTTATTAATTAGCTCTTTATTCGATTTAATCGCTTTAGCTGCACTATCTTACGTGGCAGTTTATTTAGCATATTATGCGATACCAGTATTAAGTAAAACTCTTAAATCCGGTGCGTTATCAAACACGGCAATGGAGATCCCTCTTTATTTACCTCAAAGCATTTGGTTAGCTGGATGGATCTGGTTTGCTATTTCTTCTTCTGTACTGTTAATCATATCAATAATATTAGTTATCCAAGGGAAATATGAGATTGTGGATAAGAATATCGGCACTGGAGGTGATTTATGATTTTATTTACTTCAATGGGACTGTTGGGATTATTAGCTCTTTCTATCCCAGTTGGTATTGTATTGTTTTTATTGGCTTTTGGCGTAGATACTTTTTTTAGTCCCTTTCCTTTAATGAGGGGGTTAGGACAAATAGTCTGGTCATCATCAAATAATTCAACATTGATAGCGATTCCTTTTTTTGTCTTAATTGGTGAAATTTTACTTCGTAGTGGGGTGGCTCAAAGAACTTATGCTGCCTTGAATACATGGGTATCTTGGTTACCGGGTGGATTGATACATGCCAATATTGCTACCGCAACAATGTTCTCTGCGACCTCTGGTTCTTCTGTCGCTACAGCTGCTACAGTCGCAACGGTGGCTACACCACAAGGTGAAAAGTTAGGTTACGACCCTAGACTTTTTACTGGCTCTATAGCCGCTGGCGGTACTTTAGGTATTTTAATTCCTCCTTCAATTAACTTAATTGTTTATGGTTTCTTAACTGAAAGCTCTGTTCCTAAATTATTTTTGGCTGGTATTATCCCTGGTATGATGATGGCGCTACTTTTTATGGCCATTACTATTGTGTTATGTAGTCTTTATCCTAAATTAGGCGGTCCAAAACAACATAGCTCTTGGTCTGAAAAAATTGTTGCTCTCAAATCTCTTTCACCCATTCTTTTTCTATTTTTAAGTGTTGTCGGCTCTATTTATATGGGGTGGGCTACGCCAACTGAAGCTGCTGCTATTGGCGTCGTTATTTCATTAGTGATTTCGTTTGCTTACTCTGTTATATCAACTGAAATGTTAATCAAAAGCTTAGTTGGAACGGTTAAAATAACATCAATGATTATGTTAGTCGTTATTGGTGCTTATGTACTTAACTTTGCATTAACAGCTTCAGGATTTGGGAGAGCTCTACAAGAGCTGTTACAAGGATTGGGGTTAAGCCCTATCGGTACTTTATTAGTTATTATATTAACTTATATTATATTGGGATTTTTTATTGAAACGCTGTCACTAATGGTAGCGACAATTCCTATCGTTGTTCCAATCATTATTCAAATAGGCTATGACCCAATTTGGTTTGGCATATTAATGATTATTTTAGTTGAAATGGCTTTAATAACCCCTCCTGTCGGATTGAACTTATATGTCGTCAATTCAGCTCGTAAAAAAGGAAAAATGATGGATGTGATTATAGGTAGTATTCCTTACGTCCTAATCATGTTGTTTATGGTTTTCTTACTCATCATGTTCCCTAGTCTTGCTTTATATTTACCAAACAACTATTAAGGATTTATATGTTATTTACTATTAATGGAATTGAAAGTGACTTTAAAATTAATCATCTTGTTATTGCAGGTTGGACAGCAAGAGATCAAAAAGCTGTGCAGGAGCACATTGATGAATTAGCTGAAATAGGTGTTGCTCCACCTTCAAATGTGCCGCTTTATTATCGTGCTTCTAATTTATTAGTCACTCAGGATGATTTGGTTGAAGTAGTTGGAGAAGGGTCATCAGGAGAAGTTGAACCATTGATCATTAAATCAGGTGGTAAATTATTTTTAGGTATCGGCTCTGATCATACTGATAGAGAATTAGAGGTACAGTCAGTTGCCTTTTCTAAGCAAATTTGTCCTAAACCCGTCTCTAACCAACTGTGGGATTTTGAAGAAGTCAAAGATCATATTGATAAGCTTGAGATGCAATCATGGTTAGATGAAGGAAAAGGGTGGGCCTTGTATCAGACTGGTACATTGGCGTCTATTCGACCTTTAATTGAGCTTATTGAAAAAGCAGCTTTGAAAGAAAATAGTGCAATGTTATGTGGGACTTTTGCTGCAATTGGTGGTGTTCGCAAAACACCTAAGTTCAAAATGTCCCTTGTTGATCCTATTTTGGGACGTACGATCGAAGCGCAATACGATACGGTTGAATTACCTTCGGTAAAATAAATTGTCCTAACATTATCTATTTCAGAGAGTTTTATAATGAAAAATTTATCTAAATTCCCTTGGGAAGAACGTGATTTAGCACAACAATTAACCAAATCGAAAAAGCTTATTGAGCATCAGGCTAGTAATGTTTTTACCGAACTGTTTGACGTGACTGAGTATGCTAATGGTCGCAAGTCATCTCATCATTTAATCAATGAGCAGTATTTAAACAATGCAATAGTGTCGGTTAAAGATTTGTTTGATGTGAAAGGTTATAAAACAAAAGCGGGTTCTACTTTTTTAAATGATGTCGATATTGCAAGTGAAGATGCGGACGCAGTAAAAAGTTTACGTAAAGCGGGTGCTGTTTTTCTTGGCCATACTAATATGACCGAACTCGCTTATTCTGGGTTAGGGGTAAATCCACATTACGGCACGCCAATAACACCGCTTTATAAAGATGAGGACCGTATTGCAGGGGGCTCAACTAGCGGAGGAGCCGTTTCAGTTGCTTTAAAAATTGTAGATATTGCTTTAGGCAGTGATACGGGAGGTTCTTTACGAATCCCTTCAGCTTTTTGTGGTGTAACGGGGTTTAAACCTTCTCAAAATAGTGTTTCTAGAAAAGGCAGTTTACCGCTCTCTTCAAGTTTAGATAGTATCGGACCGATTGCTAATACAGTATCTGAGTGTGAAATAGCATGGGGAGTTATGTCTAATGCTGTCGTTAATAATCCTGTAGCAGAACAGGCTTATTTTGTTATACCTAGTAATTTTGGTATGGATTTACTTGACGAGAAGGTAAAAAAAGCATTTTTAGAAGTCGTTAACATTTTAAAGCAGACTCCTGGAGTGCGAGTTGAAGAGAGATCTTTACCTTTTTTAGACAGTTACAAATTACTTCCTGTGTGGCAATTCTCTGCTTTCGAAGCAATGAATTATTATACTGAAAATTATAGTATCGATCTTGATGAGCTTGATCCGAGAGTCGCTAGTCGTTTAAAGCGAGCAAATTCGATTGATGAAAAACAATTTTTAGCTACCTGTCAACAAAGAAAGTTATTAATAGAAAGGTACAAAACAGAAGAAAAAGGGGCTGTATTATTACTACCTACTGTTGCGATATTACCGCCTAAATTAGCAGAGTTAAGCGCTGATGAAGATTATGACCGCATTAACCTTTTATGTTTGCGTAACACCACGTTAGCAAATGTGTTGGACGGTTGTAGTATCTCTTTACCATATCAATATCAAGGTGATCATATTGGCGTAATGTTGACGGCTAGTAATGGTGATGACAACAATCTACTATCATTATCTAAACGGTTAGAATCTATTATTCTTAAATCCTATTCTGATACGAAATAAAAATAACATTAAATAATATAAAGCCTCAATTGAGGCTTTATATTATTTCTAAATCTAAATCTAAATCTAAATCTCTTTATCTTTTAAATCAATGTTATAAACCGCAAAGCCTAGCGCATCTTTTTCATTACGTTTGGTTAACTTACGTTGTGCATTTTCTGCAATAAAGCGGTTTGCTATTTCACTGTCTTGCGTTTCAAAACGTATATCCAAGGTTGTTGGAGTCTTAATGCCTAAGAAACCCCAGTTATTATCGGCTGATGGATCAACTGCACCTTTTTCGTTGGTTTCATTGGTAATGTAAGCCGCTAACACGTCACGGTTAGTATCTGGTTGTTCCATCACAACATATTCAGAACCTGTACCAGCGAACTTGCCTCCGAATGCTCTGTAGTTATTAGTGGCAATAATAAAGTCTTGTTTCATTAACACATCACCAGTAAGGGTAATATTTTTACCATCAGTATAAGTTAACTCAACAATGCGTTGTGCATCTGGGTTAACCGCCACACAGTCGCTATTAAACCTGCTCGGTTGTGTTACATCCACCTTATAACTAACACCATCGATGACATCAAAATTATAAGTGCGATGATCTTGCCAATTAATTAAATATTGTGGTTCAGAGGAGTTTTTATCAATTTGGTTAAACTGATTTGCGCTGCACTCTAACCAATCTTTTAACTGTGCTCCGGTTATTTTTAATGCAACAACTGTGTTTGGGTAAAGATATAAATCAGCGGCATTTTTATAGGTAAGGTCACCTTTAGCAACTTGAACATAAGCATCAACATCTGAAGAGGTGCTGTGGCGACCACCTGCTTTAAAGGGGGCTGCTGCAGACAATATTGGTAACCCTTTTAAAACTGGATTATCAGAAGCAGCGACTTGATCTTTGATATATTGTAATTGAGCATTAGATACAATTTGTACGGTAGGATCATCTTGTACTAAGGTCAAAAAGCTATACATATCATGATTTGCTTTTCCGATCGGTGCATTCACAAAATCCAAAGTACCTTGATGATCTTCTGTAACTGCTTTATGAATACGTTCATCTGCATCGACTAAAGCAACTTTACTACCTTTTTCATCGCGTTTGAATATTTGACGAGATTCAGACCTCGCACTTTTGACAGTCCACTTTTGGCCATTATGTTCTAACTCAAAATCTATCACACCAAGGTTATCACCCCATCGCCCAGGCATAACGGCAGGAACTCCATTGATTAGCCCTTTTTCGATATCAACATTAGGGATGCTTGCAAATTGTGCGCTTGGAAATACTGAATGACTATGACCAAACATAATGGCATCAATACCATCGACAGTGGTTAACGCATAAGTCGCATTTTCTGCGTGTATATCATTTGGGTTTTCACTTGAGCCTATGCCAGAATGAGGGATTGCGATAATAATATCAGCACCTGCTTTTTGCATGTCAGGTATAAATTTCTTAGCGGTTTCGACAATTCCTTTAACAGTCACTTTTCCTGTTAGATTTTGTTTATCCCATTGTAAAATTTGTGGAGGAACAAAACCGATATAACCAATGTTAATGGTACGGTCTACGCCTTGGTTGTCGATAATATTTGTCTGTTTAATCAGATAAGGTGTGAATAAATTATCACCTTGTTTTTTATTTTCCCAACAGTCTGATTGGCAATAAACATTGGCATTGATGTATGGGAAGTTAGCGCTACTAATCGCTTTTTTAAGAAAATCTAACCCGTAATTAAACTCATGGTTTCCTATATTACCGACTTCATAATTAAGTAAATTCATTGCTTTATAACTAGGGTGAATCGAAAACTCACGGCCTTCCTTAAATTCACTGGCAACATAGTCTCCCATTGGACTACCTTGTAATAAATCACCGTTATCAACTAGTAATGTATTGTCTGTTTCAGTACGAGCGATGTTAATAAGGCTAGCCGTTCGGGCAAGGCCGATAGTGATATCTTGCTTTGTTTGGTAATAATCATAATCCATGACATTGGCATGAATATCAGATGTTTCAAGGATACGTAATGTAGCTGAGTAACTATCATTAGTGGTATCACAACCTACTATGGAAAAAGTGGAAGATATTAAGGCGGCAAGTAGTAATTTATTCACAGAATGTTCCTTTTCTATTTATTTGAAGAGAAGCGCCAATGGTATTGAATAGATTTTAAAATAAATACTTTACGCTATATCATTAGCCTATCAAGTTGAAATTAAATGTTATTTTTAAACTCTTTTAAAACCATGCTTAACAGCTATTCAGAAGCACTAAGAGCAGTGGAAATAAATTAAGAATGCCTAAAAATAGCTAAGAGAAGTTAAAAATAATTAAGGATATTTAAAAGTGGCTATTAACGCTTAATAAGCGACACACATTGGTGTGTTAGCGATGGGATCTTTAATGACTTTTGCTTCAAGTGAAAATACATCGCGTAAAAGCTGCTCTGTAAATACTTCTTCAGGTTCACCTTCTGCTATCACGGCACCTTCTTTCATCACCACTAAATGATCACTATATCGGCAAGCTTGGTTAAGGTCGTGTAATACCACTATCACGGTTTTTCCTTTATTTTTCATTGCTTGCATTAACTTCATTAATTCAATTTGATGGGATAAATCTAAATAAGTGGTTGGCTCATCAAGCATGATGATGTCAGTGTCTTGTGCGAGGATCATCGCTATCCATGCGCGTTGTCTTTGACCACCTGACAGTGACTCTACGGCTTGTGTGGCAAATTCACTGACTTGCGTTTCTTGCATTGCCGCGTTGACGATACTCTTATCTTGGTCACCTAATTTCCCCCAATGAGAGATATAAGGTGAGCGTCCGTATTCAACTAAACGCTGTACCGTAATGCCTTCTGGGGTAATTAATATTTGCGGTAATAAAGACATCTTTTGTGCCAACTGTTTATCGGCATAACTACTTAATGGTTGGTTGTTGAGCAAAACTTGCCCTGCATTGGCTTTATTAATGCGAGCTAGTGCTTTTAATAAAGTAGATTTACCGCAGCCGTTAGGGCCAATTAATGCCGTAATCTTGCCCTTTTGTAGTGTCAGGTTAAGATCGTTGATGATGACTTTATCAGCGTATGCAATCGTGAGGTTTTCAGTTGAAATCATTACCAGGCCTTATAGCGTTGCAGTAAAAAAATAAAGTAGGGCGCACCGATTAAGGACGTTAATACACCCGCAGGTAATTCTAAAGGAGGTTGTAAACCCCGCGCTAACGTATCAGCAATAATCAACATTAAGCCACCAAGTAGCGCTGAACTTGGGATAAGATATTTATGGTGATGCCCAAATAACATGCGTGCAAGATGTGGTGCTAATAAACCAATAAAGGCGATGGTCCCTGCGACAGCAACACTGATGCTGGCTAGTATCACCGCGGTTAACAATGCCATTAATTGTAGTTTTGATGGGCGAATACCTAAAGACGTAGCACAATCTTCACCGAGCCCCATCACATCAAGGCGCCACGCGAGCCAAAAAGCAAAGGGGATAATGACCGCTAATGTTCCCCAAATAAGAGGGACTTGTGTCCAGTTTCGTCCCCATAAACTACCTGTTAACCACACCATTGCCGTATTAATTTCAATAGGATTTACAATCATTAAAAAATCGATTCCGCTTGATAAAAAAGTACTGATCGCGATACCAATCAGTGCCAGTCTCATCGGCGTAGGGCGGGTTTTGTAGGCTATGAATAAAATGATTGCGGCGGCGATTAATCCACCAGACAGTGCCGTTAATAATAATAAATAAACAGGCGCCGCAGCATAAAAAACTAATAAAGTCGTTGCAGCTAATCCAGCACCTGCGCTAATACCCATTAAGTCGGGAGAGGCGAGCGGGTTTCTAATCACACCTTGAATTAATGCGCCTGATAACCCTAATCCTGCACCGACACCCAGTGCGAGAAAAATTCTTGGTAAACGGTATTGGTTAATAATGAAGTCATATTCACCTCGCTCGAATAAGGTGTGAATTATATCTGCCATTGAAATATCTGATGCACCAACAAATAAACTGGTCATAGAAAATAACAGAACCAATGAAGATAAAATGACAAAATACAATAGCGGTAACTTTATCGTTTTCATGACATCTTATTCCGAATGGTAAGGTACACAAAGAAAGGAGTGCCAATTAAAGCAGTGATCACGCCAACGGGTGTTTCTGCAGGAAAAGCAATGCCACGTGCCAATGAGTCAGCCCAAGCAATCAGACAGCTTCCAATTAATGCACTAACAGGTATGAGTAATAGAAAGTTATTATTAACCAACCGTCTCGCAATATGCGGCACTATTAGACCAATAAATCCAATCGGCCCGACAACAGCAACGCTCGACGCAGTGAGTAAAACAATAGCGATACAGGATAAAAAGCGGGTGAGCCTAATATTGATACCTAAACTAACGGCAATATCATTACCTAACGCTAAGAGATTTAAGTTTTTAGCAACATAAAATGCAATCAACAAACCCAACAAGCTGGTGGGCCATAATGACTGCCAATCTTGCCAATCTATATTAGCCAGCGAACCTGATAACCAAGTGATCACACTATAAGCTCTGTCATCGGCTAAAATAACCGCGGCACGGGTGACACCAATTAATAATGCGTTAATGGCAATACCTGCTAATACCAATTTTAAAGGGTTCGCACGATCAGAGAAAAAACCACCTAATAAAATAACTAAACCTCCACTCACCACTCCTCCAACTGCCGCAGCAAGTAAACTCGAAACGTCCCCTAAAATATGTATACCAATGCTCGATAAAGCAATGAAACAAGCTGCGCCTGAATTAATGCCTAAAACAGAAGGTGAGGCGAGAGGATTGCGTGTTAGCCCTTGCATTAACACACCCGCGACAGCGAGATTTGTGCCAATTAACATGCCTGTTAATAATCTAGGAACACGGGTTGTCGCCAGTATTTGCTGTTCGATGCTGGTGTCATCAAAGTGAAATAAGTAAGCGTATACATGTGAGAAATTTAGCGGAAAGCTTGACCATGCTATTAGTGAATAACTGAATGTTAATACTAAAAGGATAGGCACAAACAGCAATGCACTGTAATGACGAGTAGAGAGGAGCATGTTCTGTGGTTTACCTTACATAAGATTTAATCGTCATTATTTGTTAAGGCGCAACGATAAAAATCAGCATCACCCATAGGTTAAGCATTCTATTTTAAATGAAAATAACAATCAATATCAAATAAAAGTATTATCTCAAGCAAAAAGGCTTTTGGGTCTTGCAGATGATATAGCTTATCAATATCATTCGCAACTGGGTCGTCATATTGAAATAAATTAAATGAACCCGAATATCTTATGTAGAAGGCCGTAAACGGATTTTCTCTCAACTTACACTATAACAATGAGCAGCCTCAATGAAATTTGCTATTAACCCTGTCACCCAAAGTCTTGTCCTGATTTTAGGATTATCGTCGTACAGCTATGCTGACGAAGTAACAGAACTCGATCCCATAGTGGTTGTTGGTCAACAAAATTCTTATCTAAATCCAGAAGTTAGCACGGCGACTAAAAGCAATGTTGATCCATTAGATACACCACTAACAGTTAACGTTATTAATCAGCAATTTTTAGAAGATATTAGAGCTGAGTCATTGGAAGATGCTTATGGTTACACTACTGGCTTAAGTCGTTCGGGGACTAACGCGAATAGTTTTACTCTACGTGGTATTGGCTCTGATCTTAACTCTATCCAAGTGAATGGGTTACCTGGTTTAGCTTCTCGTTTTGGTTCACCTACCACTGCTAATGTGGAACAAGTTGAAATACTAAAAGGTCCTGCTTCGATTTTATACGGACAAATTCAACCGGGTGGTTTGGTTAATATCATCACTAAAAAACCACAAGATGTTGCTTCTCTTCGTTTTGATGTCTCTAGTAACAGTTATAGCACTGGGGTAAGTGAATTCGGTGAGGATAACAGCTTTACTGGGACCGTCGATGCAACAGGGCCACTTAACGATCAAAAAACCTGGTTATACCGTTTTATTGTGAGCGCTGAAGATACTAACTCATACCGTCAAGATGTTGATACTCAAAATTACTACTTATTCCCAACATTAACCTATCGTCCGAATACCGACACTGAAGTAACTTTTGGCTTAGAGCTACAGTCGGAAACGCGTGTACCTGATGATGGCTTAGCTGTGTTAAATAATGATATCAACCAAATTTCATCTTTTGATACACATTACCAATCCGCTGATGATACTGCTGAAGATAAAGGGTTGGTGGCTTTTGCGACTTTCAATACGATGGTCACGGATAATTTTGATGTGACCGTGGATTGGCGAAGCGTGTGGCATGAAGACACACGTTCAGTGTATGAAACAAGAGGCGTAGATAACGATACAAATACCGTCACACTTCGTGACCGTGATAATGAAAACGAACGCCAATATCATTTTGTTGATGCAAGAACCACAGGTAGTTTATGGTGGGGTGATGTAGAGCATCAATTATTAGCTGGTGTTAATATTGGGTACGAAGAGCGAGATTTTAAACGTCAAACGAATCCGACAAGCGACGTTGATTTCTTTGACCCAGATGATTTAACCAGCCGAACAGGTAATTACACCACTTTAAACCACCGCGTGACTGAATTTGTTAACTACGGTGCTTACTTGCAAGACACTATCTATTTAAATGAATCTTGGACGTTGATGGCCGGTTTACGTTATTCACGCCAAGATGTTGATTTTGAAAGAGTAGATACAGGATTTACAGATTCTAGCTCAAGTGATGCATTTGTGTCGCAAGGCGGTATTGTCTATCACCTAACTGAAGCGACTTCATTGTACGCGAGTTACGGAGAAAGCTTTAACCCAAATAGCATTGAAGACAAAGATGTAAATGGCGATAACTTTGATCCTGAAGAAGGACGTCAATATGAAGTTGGGGCTAAAACTAACCTATTTAATGATAAAACGAACCTAACCATTGCTTATTTCGATATTAAAAAGACCAACGTTGTTGAAGAAAATTTAGTGACTGGTGAAGATGAGCTATTAGGTGGGATTAAAAGTACAGGTGTTGAAGTCGAACTGTTAATGATGCCGGTGGAAAATTGGCAGATTAAACTAGGTTATGCTTACGTCGATGCACGAATCTCTGATAATCCAGATGACAATATCGAGGGTAATCGCACTCCAGCAAGTGCATTGCATGATGCGTATGTTTGGACTAAATATAACTTCCCATACCAAATTGCTAACGGCACTGTCGGCACTACATTAGGTGCTAACTATGAAAGTTCTCGTTATACCGATGAGGACTCTACCGATCGCGTTAAGCTACCTGGTTATACTACTTTTGACCTTGGTCTGCATTATGAAATTAAGCAATATCGTGCATCGCTTAATGTTGAAAATGTATTTGATGAAACCTATTACATTGCAGGTTCTTCAGATAGTCGTATTTACGGAGGTGATCCTCGTAATATTACCTTTAGTTTATCGGGTAAATTCTAGTTATGTTGGTAGCCGCTATTCAGCGAATTATTTTAACGTTGATACTGACTTGTAGCGTATTTTCGGTGCAAGCCAGTATTGAAGTGAAGCATGAGTTAGGTACCTTGGTATTACCTGACGCGCCTAGACGTATTGTCGTATTAGAATATTCTTTTATTGATGCGTTAGCGGCTATTGGCATGTCACCGATCGGCGTTGCTGATGATTTAGATCCTGAGCGTATTATTCCAGAGGTGCGAGATTTACTAGAGCCTTGGACGTCGGTTGGTATGCGCTCACAACCTAGCTTAGAAGTGATTGCTAGGTTAAAACCAGATTTGATCATTGGTGATGTTTATCGTCACCGAGTCAGCTATGAGGATCTTTCTAAAATTGCGCCGACTATTTTATTAAAAAGCCGAGGTGAAAGTTATTTGGATGCACTTAAATCAGCTGAAATTATTGGTAAAGCCGTCGGCAAAGAGCAGGAAATGCTTGAGCGTATAGCGCAACATAAACAGTTAATGGATGATTATCGCCTACGATTTAATAATGCTGAGACGATGCAATTTACGACGGTTAATGAACGTGGGATGTGGATGCATGGACCATTATCTTTTACTGGTAGTTTATTTAATTATCTTGGACTTAAATCGGCATTACCTGATTTAAAAGATAGCCACTTAGTTCAAGCGAATTTAGAAGTGTTATTACGCGTTAACCCAGACTGGTTGTTTTACGTAAGAAGTAAACCCGTCACCGTGCTCGAAAGTTGGGAACATAATCCATTATTTAAACTATTAAAAATTAGCAAAACCCATCAAATGGTAGAAGTTTCATCTGCACTTTGGTCTCTTAATCGCGGTATGTTAGCGGCAGAGGGCATTGCTAAAGAGTTGGATAATATCGTTAATAATAAATCTAAATCTAAATCTAAATCTAAACCTTAGCGTTAGACCTTAGTCATAAATACCTGAGTCATAAATACCTTAGTCATAAATAATAGGCTTAACCCTTAGCTTTAAGTCTAATATTTAACTTTAACCTTTAATGCTAGGCCTAATTCTTAACACGTGCTTAGCGATTTAATGGACTCTTGATTTAGATCATCCAACCCTTAAAAATGTCTAAATTTATCAATAAATGTGCTCTTAGTATGATGTTGAGGTCAGTTTTAGGACTAAAATGATTAAGGTAGAGTTAACTAAGGAGAATACTGATGAGTTATGGTCATATTTTAGTTGCCGTTGATTTTGAAGAAGATAACCAACAGGTTATCGATAGGGCTGTTAAATTAGCAAAACCTTTAAATGCTGATCTGTCGCTAGTGCATGTTAATGAAGTCATTAATGAAATTGGATTCACTGGGTTGATGGATTTGGATGTGGCTAATTTATCTTCACACTATAGTGTTGATGATTTAAGCGCAAGGCTAAACAAGTTAGCGGACAGCATTGATTATAAAGTGAAACATAAATACGTGGTTAATGGCGATATAAAGCATAGTTTAGAAGGGCCTGTGCAAGAAGCGGGTATCGATTTAATCGTATGTGGACATCATCATCACTTTTGGAGTCGTTTAAGTCCGACAGTCGGTGGGCTTGTTAATACGTCACCCGTTGATTTATTGATTGTTGCGTTAATTGAGTGATATAAAAATATTGTTCAAATGTCTTGTTACAAAGACATCGCCATAAACTTATTGGCGTAAAGGCTCTGAAGTAGTAGCAAAATATAAAAGGCATCAACAGAACGCTGTTGATGCCTTTTTTTATTGACTGCTATTTATAAAAAGCCTCGCTAACTTTAACTAAACCGAGACAACTTTAACTAGACCTTACTAACCTTAACTACCAATCACACCACCATCATCTTTTGTGATTGCCATAATCGTTGAGCGAGGCTTATTATCTCCACCAGCTGGGAAGTGACCTGTAGGGTGTTGAATACCCACAAACATAGTTTTTTCATCTTCAGAGAAAGTTAAGCCTGTTACTTCTGAACCTATTGGGCCAGTTAAGAAACGACGCACTTCACCTGTCATTGGGTCGCCACATAACATTTGGTTGTTACCTTGACCTGCAAAATCACCTTCATTTGAAAAGTTACCGTCTGTTTGAATCCATAAACGACCTGCTTTATCAAAGCCAATACCGTCAGGACTGTTAAACATATTATCTTCATTGATGTTGGCACTGCCTGCGTATAAATCACCTTTATGAACAGTTGGGTTACCTGCAATCAAGTATAAATCCCACTTGAACGTATTGTCTGCATGGTTACCATTAGTCGGCATCCAACGTACTATTTGTCCATAGTGGTTTTCAGCACGAGGGTTTGGTCCATCTACATCTTGGCCTTCTTTAACACCACGGTTTTTATTGTTAGTCAGTGTACAGAAAACATGTTTATTGTCTGGGTGAACGGCAATCCATTCAGGTCTATCCATGGTGGTTGCTGACACTTGTGTTGCAGCTTTACGTGCAAAAATCATTACTTCAGCTTGGCTATTAAAGCCATTTTCTTTGGTTAAGCCGTTTTTACCGTAAGTTAACTCAATCCATTCACCGTCACCCTCTAGTTTGTCGGCATGCATGTTGAACTTAGCCACATACAAAGTACCTTCATCAAGCAATTGACGGTTAGCACTGTCGTTACCTGCTTGGTATTTATTTTTAGAAACAAATTTGTAGATATGCTCGCCACGTTCATCATCACCTAAATAAACGATAGCATGACCATCATCATTGATAACAAAAGCAGCATTTTCGTGTTTGAAGCGACCTAGTGCCGTACGTTTTAATGGAGTTGATGTTGGATCTTTAGGATCAATCTCTACGATCCAACCAAAACGGTTTGGTTCATTTGGGTTTTTAGCAAGGTCAAAACGCTCATCAAAGTTATGCCATTGGTACTTGCTTTGAGTCGCTTCGATACCGTAACGCTTGTAGTTGTCATCCAGAGCAACGTTCTCTTCTGCACCAAAGAAACCATTAAAGTTCTCTTCACAAGTTAAGTAAGTGCCCCATGGAGTGTGCCCGTTTGAACAGTTATTAATAGTGCCTAGTACTTTTTTACCCGTTGGATCCGCTTTGGTTTTTAATAAGTCATGTCCTGCAGCTGGGCCTGTTACGTGCATTTCTGTATTGGCTGTAATACGACGGTTAACTTTACCCTTAGGATCCATTATCCATTTACCGTCTTTTCTCACTAGCTCAACAACCGTTACACCCAATGCAGCCTGTGCTTTTTTAACGTCATCAGCGGTCATTGCTTTACCTTGATGATCAAATAGGTATTGGTAGTTAGTGTATTCGTTATTCACAGCAAGAATGGCATGGTCTTTTGAGAGAGGAAATACACTCATCCCATCGGTATTGTCACCAAATTGCATCGTCTGTGCTGTTGAATCTTGTTTGCCATTCGCATTGAATGCAGGCGCATTAGCAAAGATTGGGTCACCCCATGACATTAAGTTACTGGTGCTGTAACCCTTAGGCACGATGACGGTATCACTAGTAGAAGCTGGCACTTGCATGAAGTTTAATAGCTTACTGTCCATATTCGCTGCGATTGCTTTAGCGACTGGGTTCAATGCTAAAAATGCTCCTGCACCCATAGCAGCAGTGCCCATTAGGAAGCTACGGCGTGATAAGCGTGCATCAATCATGTTACTAAAATCAGTTTCTTTATCTAATAAATCCGTCATCGTATTGCCTTATTTATTGGGGGGAACAATACCAATCACACCAATTAACCGATCTACTTTACAGGTTAAAATAATTTATTTTTTCGCAGTCATTTTCGTAAAGGACATAATCCATGACGAAACTTACGCTTTAAACTAAGTTATTTTTTCTACGTAAAATATAGAACTCTTATTAATATAATGGGTATAAGTAAAAACGAGCTTTAGACTAAAGCAGAAATATGACAGGTTTATTACGCTTGATTAATTGGATCTTATTAGATTTTGTTAGTGGTTTTATTTATCTTTTCATCTGCATAATTAATATAAATAAATGCTATGAATAAACAATCCATATAAATTAAATAAGTAGTAAACCCTAATCTTGTTATTAACGTATTAGTTTTTTTAAATGAAAACTGAATGGGATGTTGATAATGGTGTTGAGTGACAGTGAAGAGTCTAGAGTGATTGAAATGGCATGGGAAGATAGGACTCCTTTTGAAGCGATTGACGATCAATTTGGTCTAGATGAAAAAGCCTTGATTAGCTTTATGCGTAATAAGTTGAAGTCGGGAAGCTTCAAGTTATGGCGAAGTAGAGTGACAGGCAGAAAAACCAAACACTTAAAATTAAGATCGCCTGATATAGACAGAGCGTATTGTTCTACTCAATACAAACACAGATAGTAAATACATTGCAGATTCATTAATCATTAATAAGTGGCTATCTGTCCCCATGAACAATGATTAAGTTTGTCTACTCAGTAGAATAAACTTTAATGTATTTTAAATTGTTGAGCAGACTGGCTCTCTAAAAATGCAGTGCCCATTTCATAACCCATTTTATAGTCAGCGATTAAAGCTTGATCGCTGCTGCCTAATATACGGCTTGCTAACTTCTGTGGTGGTGCAATTTCGAAAATTTGTGCATCTTCTGGCGGAGTGTGAATAAACCTAATGGCATCATTGTAAGCATTTTCATGGCCAGTAATAATATCCAACACTTTAGGGCAATTATTGCTTTTACATACCCAAGATTTCAACTTGTGCGCCCAAGGAGAACGAATACTACGATTAGCAGGGGCAGTGCGTAATACAATGATATTCTTTGCTCCTCGATCATAAGCCTCTTGAATAGGAATAGGGATAGCCACGCCACCGTCCACATAATTTGCATCGCCAATAGTGACGCCTTTTTTGTATAAGTAAGGCAAAGCGCTGGATGCTTTAAGCATAGTCAACCAACTGTCTGTCGTTGGTTCAAGAAAAGCAGGGCGAAACCCTTCCATATTGGTGGCAGAAAAAAGCAGTTGGCGACCCTGTAATTGATTTTGTGCGCAATTCATATTCAATTGGTATTCAGGTTCACCTACGCGATCAAAATACCAATCTAAATCCATTGCATTACGCTTTGAAAAAGAGCGTTTCATACTAAAGAAATCAGGATGTCTCGATAATTGCATGATAGAACGTTTAGCGTATCCCGCTTGTCGTGTCATATAAGTTGAGAGGTTTTGAGCGCCAGCTGACGTCCCAATTAATAATGAAAAAGGATTAAAGTCTTGTGCTAACCAGCTATCTAATACACCGGCTGTAAAGATGCCACGTTGTCCACCACCTTCAACAACTAAGGCTGTGCCTTTAATCGGTGATGTTGCGATACAGTTTGGTGTATTAAGTAATTTACTTTCTTGTACTGGTTTCATGAGATTTCCCTATTTGTTTCGCACAATATACTCAAATTCAATAAATAGGTTAAATCGTTTTATTTTCTTAAGTTGATAGTATTTGGCTATTGTGAAATTAAAGGTTCATTTGCCCATTAAAGTTATTGTGAGTTTGGTTATCAGAAATTAGGTAAAATCAATACAAAAGAGGTCTTGTGTTGTAATATCGTCCAATAACTTATTTGATCATTAAAATCAGTTTATTTTAATCAGCGCTTATAACACTTAATTTTTTAAACAATAAAAACAATTGTTTAGGAAGTTTAGGTTCAAAATATAACTTTACACATTAAAGAAGACCACCATGACTCAATCTAAATTATTACCATACCGATTACCGCTATCTATTTTTGTTTTCTTTATTGCCTACATGGCATTAACCCATACCCCATTAGGTTATATCTCTTCGTTGACGAGTCAGTTAATCGGTTATTTGTATAGTGCGTTTGATGTTGTAAAAGAAACAGAACAAGTCACGTTAATCTATGCACTTTTAGCGGGCGTAGTAGGGCATTTTTGGTTTAGTAAATTGTGTAAAATAGACGTTAAAGCAAACCAGAAAACCTTACTAAAAGGATTAGGTGCCTTAGTATTAATTATCCTAGCCTATGGTTATAACTTGGTGCAACAAGCCTAAAAAATTAACATTAAAAAGTACTTATTTTTAGCGTAATAGGGTTTATTAGTTTGTTTAATGAACCTTATTTCCCTCATAAATCTATGTGCAAAATGACGTATAAAATAGCGTTATAAATAATGTTATTACCCACTTTTTTATTCTCTTAATATTTAATCGGCTTCATTTTTCACTCAAATTTTCCACTTTAATTATTCACTTTAATTATTCTTTTAAATAATTTTTTAAAATAAGTTCGCCCGCTTCATCGCCAATAAAAAATGTCTTTAAATGTCGAGTTTGTCTTTTTATATTGCCATATAAATTAGTGTAACTATTTGTTAATTAATAATAAATTAAATTATTGTTGACCTGTTAAGATCTGTTCCTATATCACTATTTCCAATCGTTTCCCTCAAGAGCTATTGTGACTTTTTGTCATTGACTGTCATATTATTTTAAAATAACTGTTGACTATCTATCGGTAGGTATATAAATTTATAGGCACTTAGCAAGTGAAGCACCTTCTAATAGACTGCTATTTTTTGCTGATATTTGTTACAGGCTAAACACCAACTTTATAATTTTTAAAACAGGGATTAAGACAATGATTGGATATACAACGATTGGTTCAAAAGACTTAGACAAAGCGGTTTCTTTTTACAATGAATTGCTTGAATTAGTCGGCGGTAAAATTTTATTAGAAATGGATAGAATTAAATTTTATGGAACAGACGCTGGTGGCGCAATGCTAGCGGTATGTACTCCTCATGATAATAACCTGCAAAGTGCCGGTAACGGACAACAAGTTGCTATCCCTGGTGGTTCAATTGAAGGTGCACAAGCGTTGTACAATAAAGCGATTGAATTAGGTGCTACTTGTGCCGGTGAACCTGGTCAACGTTTTGACTTCTTCTATGGTTCATATGTTTATGATCTAGATGGAAACAAACTTTGTTTCTTCCACATGACATAACATCAGCGCCAAAGTAGCTGATATAAAGTAATTTGAGTCACTTTAAATCACCTTGTACAAGGACGATAAGTTATACAGTTTACGTCACTAGTTTATATCATTAGTTTATGTAACCTATAGCGTCATCGTCATCGTCATCGTCCTTGTCCTTTTTCTGTGTTTTTAAATCCACCTTTACCCGATCTCTAAACCTACATTATTCAATATCTAACACTATATTTTAAAGCAATATCGGCTTACCTTTCTGATTAGAAACAATACCTCAACCCTAAATAACCTCAGCTCTGGATAAGCAAAGCGATACAACACCGCTATTTCTGCGGATTTCTGCGTTAAATTATTTCTCAATAACCCGTTATTGCTTCGATAATTCGCCTTGAATTACGTAAAATTAACGGCACTTTATAGTAAAAAATAAACAGTAAAAAATAGTACCTTCTGATTTTAAATATAATTCCGCTTTCATTAACTAGAGTTGAGGTTAAATAATTAAACTCCCTAAGCATTACTAATCTAGTCATTACTAATCTAAGCAATACTCCACCTTATCAATTCAACTCTACGTAAATCTATTTCAAAGCTAGCCGATATGTATGCCAACATTATGAATGTTTTAGTCTTTATAGGAGATGTTGTGATAACTGTTGGTCAACGGCGTAGATGAAGTTGGATTGTTATGATAGTTGGGTTTTATAGCGTAGCTAGGAAAGTAGTTGTTCTTTAATGTCATTGACTCAAACTGTCATTAACTTACCAGTTACAAACAATAAGTAAGCTATGTTGAGTCGTTAAAAAGAACAACTATTTATGTAGATTCATATTAATGTTTAACTGACTTGCATGCAGTCGTTTTAAGCATTTTGTACACGTGTAATTTGATTTTCAACATCCGTTAGATGGCCTGATTTAACCCAGACTTTAGCGCCATTTTTACCTGCTTTAATAGTGAGCTGAGTTTCTACTGGCGTACGTAACCAACTATGTTTAAATAAAATATCATCACCTTCTTGGATTGAACCTTCAAGTATAAATAACTCTGCGCCACCTAAAGCATCTAACGTGTATTCTGATGTTACGTCAAAATGTAATAAACTCACTTCTTCAATATCGTCTTTATACAAAGGTGTTATCGACACTCCCTTATTATTAGGTAAGGGTACTTGGCCCATCTTATTCATTTGTAATCGTACGTGGGTTCTATCTTTTGGTTGAAACTGCCAAAGTTTTACTAACATGACGCAACCTTGTTCTGAACCAGGCTGATGTTTTGATTGTGGTGGATTTCTTATGTAAGAGCCTACTGGGAAGCTGCCATGCTCATCTTGAAATATTCCTTCTAATACAATAAATTCTTCTCCGCCTGTATGCACATGCTCAGTAAATTCACTGCCAGGATCGTAACTTACAATCGTCGTAGCCCTTGCTACTTCTGCACCCACTCTATCAAGAGGTTTTCGGTTAACGCCTACCATTGGTGAGGCTATCCACTCTTGTGATTGACTGTGCACAACTGCACGTTGACTAAAATCCGCCGCTATTTTCATCTTGTTCTCCCAAAGTCTTACTTAATATTTTTCAAGTATACAACTAAAATGTATCTATCAGTAGATAGTTATATTATCTAGCGTATAATAAGTCAACTTTGAGCATTAATTATTATTGCTTCAGGTATTCAGTGATGTGTAATAATACTTGTAAATAACAATGCACTGCTTGATAATTTCAGGTTCATTGATAGGAAATATAAACATGTCCAAAAAAGAAGCATTACTAAAAGCTGCTGAAGATAAAGTTCGTCTTGGTGGCTATAATAATTTTAGCTTTCGAGAAATTGCCAATGAAGTTGGCATTAAAAGTGCGAGTGTTCATTACCATTTTCCTACTAAAGCAGATTTAGGTGCTGAACTGGCTCATCAATACACTAATGCCTTTTTAGGTGCGTTAGGTGAGGTGGATGAAATAAAAGCTAACAATCAAAATCCTATTGATGTTTACACCCAATTATTTAGAAACGCTTTATTAACCGATAACAAAATGTGTTTATGTGGTTTATTAGGCGCACAAAATGAAAGTTTACCGGATAAAGTGCGCTTAGAAGTAAAACGCTTCTTTGACTTAAACTTAGCATGGTTAGAGAAAGCACATATTGCCAACGGTGAAAGTGAACCCTCACATGCAGCTATCTTAACGGTTAGCTTGTTAGAAGGCGCAATGATGATCAGCAAAGCGCTGAACGACCATAGCTACTTTAAACTGGCGACCCAATAACCTATAAATCTCCTTTTATTTGCACTTAATGATTCGTCGATTTAATACGTTAAGTGCAACTTCCTTCTTTGTATAACGTCTTCTCCAGCTTTTTATATAAGCTCTTTATATAAGACCTTTTATATAAGGTTCTTATATCGAAACAACTATTAAACATTTCCTTTATTTAAGTTTATCGACTTAGCTATCTACTTATCATCTTAAGAATAGATTCTAAAAATTTAATATTTCTTTTTTCAATATCATCATACATCCTTCTTTTTTTACTTAACTTTCATTTGCTTACCTTTTTATTCTTTATGTTAAAGAATAAACCGAAAAGACTTTCTATAAAAATTAAGTTGACAGTGAACGGCTAATATCGCAACCTACCTATCTAATGATAGGTTGTGTTTTTTACATTATTCTGGAGAAAGGTATGAGCAATTACATCACTGAAAAAACAAAGCTTCATTTTATTAAAGCTGAATCAACAGCGGTGCCCGTTATTAATTACTCTGGTTTCGATGAACAGCAAGAATACAGTGATGATTATATCTTTCAGGAAACAGAAGTGATTGATGCTCGGTTAGCCAACCCTGCACAAACCTTTAGTTTAAATAAAGAAGGTTTTGAACTCGCCAGCTTTACACCAAACGAAGTTGACTTCTTAACGCCAGAAATCGTTAAATCAGATTATTATCCACAGGTTGAATCGCTTATTAAAAAGCAAACCGGGGCAACCGATGTCTTCGCCTTTGACCATACCGTACGCCGTGGCATTAAAAACTCTAATCGTCATCCTGCTTACCATGTTCATAACGACTACACACATGAAACAGGGCCAATAAGGGCACAATCAGTATTAGACGAAGCCATCTTAAAACGCTTTGCTGGGAAAAGAATGATCCAGATAAACGTATGGCGTTCTATCGCCGGTGTAGTAGAGAAAGATCCCTTAGCATTTTTAGATTTTTCAACGTTAGATTCAAAAGATTTAGTCAAAGCTAAAATATCATTTAACGATATGCATTCAACGGACAAGCATCAAGGCGAGATTTTTGCCCTTAAAAAGAATAACAATCAAAAATGGTATTACTATCCAAGAATGAATGGAACAGAAGCCGTTTTAATCAAAGGCTTTGATAGTGACTCCTCTTATTCACGCTTTGCCATGCACACCGCTTTCCCGTTATTAGGGCAGGGCGATAGTGGTAAACCAAGACAAAGCATTGAAACAAGAACCTATGCTTTTTTTGATATTTAAGGTTGATTGAGAAAGCTAGATTTTCTTTTGATTCGTCTGCGCTCGTCGTGGCTGTTTGACTTTTATTAGCAGTATTTTCGCCCTGTCGGCAACACCCTTTCTTTTACCAGAAAAGAAAGGGTGCAAAGAAACTGGCCACCGGATCGCTTTCTTATCCAACCGCTAATTGCCTTTCTTAACGCACCAGTTCATACAGCACATCCATGTGCTGAATTAACTTACAGCAAACGTCCTGTTTGCTGTTGCTGAAAGTCATTTATCGTTTGGAAAGCTCAACGGTAGGGGAGTTGTAGCCACATTGAGTATCGTTTTTCTTAGGGTTTTGTAGAAAAGTATTTTTAAAAGGCAAAAAAATACCTAATCCCGTTTTTTAACCGATTTTAGTTTTGGTTCGTCTGCGCTCATCGTGGCAGTTTGATTTTTATTGGCAGTATTTTCGCCCTGTCGGCGACATCCTTTCTTTTACCAGAAAAGAAAGGATGCAAAGAAACTGGCCACCGAATCACTTTCTTATCTAAACGCTAACTGCCTTTCTTAACGCACCAGTTCATACAGCACATCCATGTGCTGAATGAACTTACAGCAAACGTCCTGTTTGCTGTTGCTGAAAGTCATTTATCGCTTGGGAAAGCTCAACGGTGAGGTGGTTGTAGCCACATTGAGCATCGTTTTGCTTGGGGGTTTGTGGGAAAGTATTTTTAAAAGGTAAAAACAAGAGTTGACTCCATTTTCTCATCAATCGTATATTATGCGGTCTATTTTGTTACTTGGAATTTCAATAATTTTGTTGTTCTTTATAAGAATAAAATATTTTGATGTTCTTAGTAAGAGTTTGTTATTGATGTAGTTTTTTTTGCCTGATTCAATTGTTATATTTATTCCCCCACCGTACCCTAAAGCACCTAATAAATTACTGTACAGAGAAGCATTAAATAAAATAGATGGCGTAATAACTGCAAAAGAAAATGATATAACTACAGCCAAAATGAAAAGTGTTTTTCTATTCCAGAGAACCATCAAAGTAATAAATGTTACAAAAAAGACCAAGGGGACGATTATCCATCTACTTATGGTGACTACAAAAGATAAATATGGAAGAGTAAATACAATTACTGATAAAAATAGAGCGATAACAATACAGAATAGAATAACAGTTGATTTTTTTTATCTTTTACTAGGACCTGTAAAATAGAAGTTGCTCCCTTAAGTATGATGTCATTCTGAATATAGTTATAGATGAGCTTTCCAAAAAAATATATCGCAGTGAAAGCAATAATTGCTAAAATAATAATACTGAAACTTGCACCAAATACAGTTAAGTTTAAATATGGAACTCCCTCCGCAGGAACTCTGAACCCATTAGACCAAGCATAATAATAAGTAGCATATTCACTTAACTTTCCTACATATGTTGCCCCACCAAGTGTCCCTAATAAAGATAGAAATATATATCTAACAATGAAATTCTGCTTTATCATAAATTCTAAATATTTTTTGATCGTGTCAACCATTTCTCTTTCAATTCCTTTTAAATATACGGGAAAGATCAAACCTGAACATAACGTCCTTGTTAAACAACTTGTATGTTTATATTTGATTATATAAATCAGCAACGTTACTTATTATATGTTCTTCGTATACTTTTTCGTAAAGTACATTTATTTTGTTAATGACAAAATCATTTAAATATACAATTAATTTTTGATACTTTTCAAACGAAGACTTTGACAAGGAGTTCACATAATAACTATCAATACTCATAATTGGTGGAACTTTATTTCTTAAATCTGGATGGAATACTAAGCTAACAGACGATGATTCTAAGTCTGTATTCCCACCATGAGCAATATACTCATTTCGCGCCTCAATTAACTGTTCATGTAGTACTTTCAGATCATCAGTTTCTTTATTAAACACAGCAGACTTATCCAACTTGAGGCGACGTCCATTCGCTGACGCGAAACATTTACCATATGTAATAACTAACGAAATATAAAGGGACTTTCTAATCAAGGCAGTTTCATTACAGGAATCAAAGATATAACCATTTTTCTCACCTTGGATATCTGGAATATCAGAAGCCAAATTTATTGCAATGGAAAGCATTTCAATTAATTGTTTAAGATCTTTTTGAATTAAAGAGTAGCGCGCTAAAATTTCAGATTTTTTCCATGAAACTTCATATGAAGGGCATTTTTCCCCATTTAAATAAAACTCTTTTATATATTTATTTGCCTCTACATTTAAAGTCCACTCAGAGCTAAGTTCAGGGATTAAAGTACCCGTGGGATCTCGTAAATCCTGCTTTTTCTTCATATTGCTGCTACCCCTCTTTTATAAACATAACGAGGCTGTAGAATTTCTCATTTTCAGCCTGTTTATTTTAAATAAAAATGACAGTAGCTTACATTTACTTTAGATCAAATAGATTATTTTTCTTTTATTAACTAATTGATTAAATTGAGTCATAAATGGGATTAGAGGGCTAAACATGAGGGATTTATTGAGTTAAGGGCTTAACCCTTGCGTTAATAATGTTTGGGTGTCCCGTACTTTGTCTTTGTTTTTTGGTTCGTCTGCGCTCATCGTGGCCGTTTGACTTTTATTAGCAGTGTTTTCGCCCTGTCGGCGACATCCTTTCTTTTACCAGAAAAGAAAGGATGCAAAGAAACTGGCCACCGGATCACTTTCTTATCCAAACGCTAACAGCCTTTCTTAACGCACCAGTTCATACAGCACGTCCATGTGCTGAATGAACTTACAGCAAACGTCCTGTTTGCTGTTGCTGAAAGTCATTTATCGCTTGGGAAAGCTCAACGGTAGGGGAGTTGTAGCCACATTGAGCTTTGTTTTTGTTGGGGTTTTGTGGATAAATTTTTAAAAGGCAAAAAATCTAAGCCCACTCTTTTTAGCCGTTTTGAGTTTTGGTTCGTCTGCGCTCATCATGGCCGTTTAATTTTTATTGGCAGTGTTTTCGCCCTGTCGGCGACACCCTTTCTTTTACCAGAAAAGAAAGGATGCAAAGAAACTGGCCACCGGATCACTTTCTTATCCAAACGCTAATTGCCTTTCTTAACGCACCAGTTCATACAGCACGTCCATGTGCTGAATGAACTTACAGCAAACGTCCTGTTTGCTGTTGCTGAAAGTCATTTATCGCTTGGGAAAGCTCAACGGTAGGGGAGTTGTAGCCACATTGAACATCGATTATCTGTAGCTTTTTGATAGGCATATTTTAAAAATAAAAAATAAGAACTGACCTTATAATTATTGATTGTAGTGTTGATTCGCCTGCGCTGACAACCGTTCTATTTTCAGTTGATTAGCTTGTTATATTTATTTCTGTTTATGCAATAATTAGTTGTGCAACACCAATTAAAACCAAAGCAAAAGTTAACCAATTTAATGCTTTAGTTACACGACCAGAGCTTGTTGATGAATCTTTAAACGCTTTTTCTAGACCATCTATTTTAGTGTTTAAGTTTTCTAATGCAGTACTTACTTTCCGTGTTGCGTCAGATTGTTTTTCAAGGGAATCTCGGAGATCCTCTGTACACCTAAAAAGAACTTCTGGAGAGATTTTCTCTTTATTTTTATTTTCAGCGTTGCTCAAGTGAACAATCCTCCTTATAAACATAACGAGGCTGTAGAATTTTTCTTTTTTTAAGAAAAAATACATATTCTCGTATTTTTATTACATTTTAAAATAATGACTTATAAATCACAATTTACCGTAAATTTATAAATTGGAGTTATGCGTCCGAGTTTATTAGCTTGTTATATTTTATTTATTACATCTACCTGTTTTGTGTTTTTTTATTTAAAAGATTATTCATTTCAAGTGCTTTTTTAACTGGATTGCTTTGTATTTCTTTATTCCTTTCGATATTCGCTCTTAATAGTTGATTTTGCTCTGATATCAGTTTCTGTAATCGGACGGATGCTTCATTAGATGAATTAAAAGACAAAATAGAAAATAAAGCAGAAGTTGCAAGTGCAATCAAACTTACGAAAAGCATAACTCTATTCCAGTAGTTTGATGACTTCGAACTTTCAGATACTCCATCTTTAATAGTTAATTGTAAATCTTCCAATTTTTCGTTAGTTTCGTTACCTGGGTTTGGGGGATGTGGTGGTGTATTTCTCACCAAATCGTCCATTTTCTGTTGTTGAGATTCAAAAACATCATCAAACATATTATTTATTGGTTTTTGCGCGCTATTTTCACTAGAAATAAAACCAAGATCTTTCAAATCCACCATACGGACCCCATAAAAATATAACAGTTTATTAAACCGAAAAATTCCATATTTCTGGTGGAAATACGGAATAGTTTAATTTGTTAAAAATCAATTAATAATAGGCTCAATTAACAGTAAATCAAATGTTTAGAATAAAACGTCAAAATTTAATGATGTGGAAAGGTGGGATAATTCTTTATTAACAACGGAAAGGAAGAATAGTGTTAGTTTATTTACAGCCAGCCTAGTTTTAAGCCCTGATTATTCGTAATGCGACAGTCACTATGGGTACAACTCCTCGCCGTTGAACTTTCCCAAGCAATTAACTCATTTTAGTAAAGCCAAATTAGATGTTTGGATTAGTTGAGGCTTTAAGGTGCATCGACTTACTAGGACGCTCAACACGGCTGCATCAATTTTCCATTTTCGTTTTTCTGAATCAATATCTGCCTTTAGCAAGGTTAGGCAGGGATGCCGTTGCTAGTTCAGAGCGCCACAGGGATGTGGCGTATGAACGGTGCGTTAAGAAGGCAGTTATTGCTATATTTTCAAAAGAGGAGATTAAAAAACGATATGGGCGAATTTCTTTTCGATTTTCATAGATATAGCTTTTCTTTGTTCGTATAAAGAATCTTGCTTATTCATACTGCGAAACTGTGCTTCGGTTTTTCTAACGCTAAACGCCGACAGGGCGAAACACCAAGTAAAGAATAATCATGCTGCTCCAATGAGCACAGACGAACCAATACTCATCATGGCTACAAATTCCCGCCGTTGAGCTTTCCCAAGCAATCAATGTATTTTAGTAAAGCCAAACAGGATGTTTGGATTAGTTGAGGCTAGTGCATGGATGCACGTACGAAACGGTACGTTTAAAATGCGTTTATTGTTTGGATAAGAAAGCGGTTCGGTGACAGTCTTTTTGCTTACTTTTTCTGCTGTTCAGAAAAAGTAAAGTCGCCGACAGGGCGAAATCAAAGCTAATAAATATCAGACAGCCTCCATGAGCGCAGACGAATCTTACTTTATTCAAATACAAACTAAACCAAAAGCACAATTGTTGCGACAAAAAAAAGACCGTCTATATTTCTACAGACAGCCCACAAAGCTATAACTCACTTCAGTTTTAAAAGTTTTGGCAATCCAAAACTACACCTAGCTATATATGAATTAAGCTACCTGCTCTGCTTTAATATAATTCACCAAATCATCAATACTCACCACTGGCATATCGTGCTGCTGTGCAAACTTCACCACTTCCGGTAAACGTGCCATCGAGCCATCTTCATTACTTAATTCACAAATAACACCGGCGGGAGCAAACCCTGCTAATGTCGCTAAATCAACGGCTGCTTCCGTATGTCCTCTTCGTACTAATACGCCACCTTCAACTGCTTGTAGTGGGAAAACATGGCCTGGTCGAGATAGGTCATCTGCTGTTGCGTTGGGTGCGACTGCGGTTTTAATGGTAGTGACACGATCTGCTGCAGAAACACCTGTTGTCACGCCGTGCTTCGCTTCGATACTGACAGTATAAGCGGTGGTATTTTGGCTGGTGTTGTTGCTGACCATTTGTGGAAGTTGTAGCTTTTGAGTGGTTTTTGTTGGTAAGCATAAACACACTATGCCACTGCCTTCACGGATCATCATCGCCATTTGTGGGGTTGTTAATGTTTCAGCAGCAAAAATAAAGTCACCTTCATTTTCTCTGTCTTCATCATCTACCACTAACACGCCTGAGCCGTTTTTGATTGATTGAATTGCATTTAATACACGAGAATGTGCATCACCGAATAAACTTAATAGAGACTGACTCATGGTATTTCCTTTGAATAGTTACCAGAATCAGGGCATTGAGAATGGCATCATCCAACAATTAGATGATGTCAATTAGCACTACAACTGTAGTGCTTTGGTTTCTCTTTCATCCGGACTTTAACCGTCGGCTCTGGAATTAAACCAGATCTGCTGACCTTCATTGCTACTATTACTACGTTTATTATTACGTTAAACAGTCAATAAAGCGCTCGCGGGCTCACCTAAAAGGTTTACCGCCGGTGGGGAATTTCGCCCCGCCCTGAGAATTGCTAAGTTAAATTAGCGGGCAGATTTTAACGCTTACTGAATAAGGAAGATAGTTGAAATAGAAGATAGTTGGAAGAATGGCATTATTCTGACTTAATGGCACAGAGATGAGGCAGATGAACCCACTTTTAAATGAACTCGAACAAAATAAAAAGGTGTAAGTTTGGGCTGACAATAAAAAAAGCCTGCTATATCGCTATAGAAGGCCTTGCGTTAAAAAATAAAGCTAAAGCTAAAGCTAAAACTAACTCAATACGTTAATCTTATTTTCAATTTCAAGTTTAAGCTTATGTTGGGCTAACTTAACGTTAAATTTATCCAGTTCAGATTCCAATCATCATCTGTTGCTATTAAACGTAATGTTACCTCGCCTGCTGGTAAGGTGATGCTGTCTGACTGGGTTTCCCAATTAGCCCAACCACCTGTTGATTGAAGGGTAGTTGAGATTTCTGTCACGCCATCTACTTGAATATTGACTGCGCTGTCATCAATGCTCGCGATACGATATTCAATAGTGTAGGTGCCTGCTGTTGCTACGGTTATTTGATATTCCATATAATCACCGCTATCAATCCAACCTACATTTAGGTCTCCGTCACTATCAATGGTTGTCTCTGTTTGAATTCCAGACATTGCGCTGTAATCTTCAGCTTGAATACGTGCATAGCCTTGTTCATCAAAACTACTTTCAGAACTGCTAGTGGTTTCATCTAAGGTAAGATCTATCCAGTTAATGTTCCAGTTATCATCTGTTGCAAGTAAACGAAGGGTGATATTACCTGCAGGTAAGGTAAGCGTGTCTAATTGTGTTGTCCAAATGTCCCAACTCCCTGTTGATTCAAAGGTGGTGGTGAGCACTGTTTCGCCATCTACTTGAACTTCTACAGCGCCTTCAGCATCAATACTCGAGATACGGTAGGCAATGGTGTAATCACCTGCTGTGTCTATCGTCAGGCTGTATTCCATGTAATCGCCAGCGTCAATCCAGCCTACATTTAAGTCACCACTGCTGTCAGTGGTGGTTTGTGTTTGAATGCCAGACATCGCGCTGTAATCTTCTGCTTGAATACGCACGGTTGTGTCATTACTGTAATCACCATCATTAACTTCAACGGTAATACTCGCTGACACAGTTCCATCATAGCTACTGACGGTGATGGTCGATGTGCCTGTTGTTAGTGCTGTCACAAGACCATCTACTACTGTCGCCACTGCGGTATCACTTGATTCCCAAACGATGGCATCATTATCTACATCAGTAGGTAATAAAGTTGATTCTAGTTGTGATGTTTCGTCACTGCTAAGGCTTAAGCTACTTTCAGATAAGGTAATTGATTCAGGTGCGACATAAGGGTCATCAACAAATCCACCAATAGTGATTTTTACTGATTCAGGCGTTGTGCTTTGTATTGTTGATGAGTAATCAAATACATCATCATAAGCAAAAGCATAGGTCTCACCTTCAAAGCTAATGTCTTCAGAGTGGAAGAAGGCAACATATTCGTTGTGCGTGGTGGTGTCGCCAAAGTAAGTACTAAGATCTGACCATTCTAATAGTTCCCCACTTTCAGCATCAAGATCGATAGCACCACGGTTGAATGCCGCACTAAAGTGTTTTTGAATATTTAAATCAGCATTAACATCTCCAGTACTTTCTACATCTTCAGCTAATACGCCACTGGCTTCTAAAATCTCAAGCGTATCTGGTTTTGCGGAGATCATGCCGATGGTGCCATCACTTTCATTGGTAAAGATGAATTGATCATCAACAACAATGCCAGACCAAACGCCAGCATCACCAATGCTTAAGTACATAGGTTCATCGGTATAACGAGCCCATACAGCATCAACATAATCTGAGAAATAGTCGCTGTAGCTTTCTCCATCTTGGAAAGAGGTGCTTTTTGATGGGTTTAAAATAATGCCTAGGTCTTCGTCAAGCGAACCTTGAAAAGCCTCTCCTACACGTGAAGTCCATTCTTCAAGAATATCTTCATGGGCTAATACTTCACCAACACGTTTATAGAAACCGTCTGTACCCCAAACTTCAAGGCCCATTGGGTATTGATATGCATCTACACGCGTTGTATTTGTCCAAAGGCCATTATCACCATAGGTTAATTCAACTAATTCATATCTGAGGTTTAGGTTCGGATCTGAATCATTTGATAATGAAGGGGCTGAATAACCGCCGCCATCACCGAAAAAGTAGAGGTAAAGCGGTGATTCAAATGAGATGAAAATGCGCACTGAAGAAATAAGTGGCATGTTAATGGTTTTATCTGGGATCTCGCTGAGTAAAGTGAAAACATCTGCATACATCGCGTTTGCACCTGGACCATAATTACCATTATAAACAGGCCCTTTTAATGTGTTGTTCTCCACTGACATTTCATTCACTTCACCAGTGGCCATATCTATCCAAACGTCGGTATCATCTACTTTACCCACAAGGGCGACATAGACTTTTTCATCGCTAAACTCTGAAATATTATTGATGACGTAGGGAAGGGGTAATGTTTGAGCGGTGACTTTACTAATGAAAAAGCTACACAGTAAAACAAGTAACATTGGTATCACGGTTTGCATTCTCTTTTTGACTATCATGTCATTTATATCCTTAGGTTATGAGTAGTTCTATCTTGAGTTTTAGGACTAGTTAGTTCCATTCAGTGGGATAATTCATGCTGATAACAATCGTAATGAGAAAATGGCTGTGATTGTTGAGTTTAGTTTTTTAATTAAATGTATACCGCTCCAATGGCATAGATGAACCTGATGATTAAGGTTTATTAAAAAGCTAATGATAAGCTTTATTAAACCGTTAATAACGGCAGAAAAGCACCGTTTTTTCATAATAAAAAAGGCTGCTTATATCACTATAAGCAGCCTTCTTAATACAGAGAAGCTAAGTCATATTACAACTCAGTCGTATTGAAACTAAGTTGTATTAAAACTAAGCCAGAAATATAACGTTATGGTGTTATATCTCTATAGTGATTAGCTTAAAGCTCAATCACTACCACTTCACCATCAATCGTTAACTCTAAAGAATTACCCACTAATTTATGTGACACTTCAGTTTTAGGGCCGTTCAATTTACTTGGTACTAACAGCGTTAAAATGTTGTGTTCTTTTTTCGCTTTAAACTTAGCTTCAACATGGCGGTGCACTTCAAGGTCAGCGTATTCAGCTGGGTCAACTTCACCAAAACCTTCTACGTTTTCAATTGAAAGTAGGTCGTCTTTACAATCGTTGATGAATGACACGTCTAATGTTGCGTTTTCACCAATGATTTTGAAAGCATCCACTGCTGTTTCAGTTTTGAATGTGGTGTGCAATAACCAAGTCAGATCTTGTTCTGATTTAATCGTTGCAGTATCACGCATTACAAAGACTTTACCTTTAGCAAACCAGATTTTACGTTTGTAAGATTCAAGATCTGGGTTGTGGAATTGGTATGAAGTAGATGCATCACCTTCAACAAATAACACGTCAGATTCTGTATCGTAATCAGTGATTTTACCGCCAGCTTCAATACAGTAACGATCTTGGTGTTCGCCTTCAAATTTCGTTGTTGTGTTCTCTGCGTACTGACCTTTTCCATCAAATAATGGTAGGTTTTTAGAGAAGGTACGACGACGCCATTTGATGTGCATGTCTACACCGAAACCACCGTAGTAACCTGTGATAGACGCTAACGTGTCGCCAAATGCATGCAACGTGTATGCGTTTTGGTCACCGTGTGAATGGCTGATTGAACCAAATGGGCTACATTTGTAAACCATGTGGATATGCTCTTCACGGTTTGTCATGTTGCTGTGGAATGCTGCCCAACCAGTGATTGGGAATACTTTTAGTAACGGCTTATTAGAAGGCGCAACTTCAGGCATGTCGTTCCATAGGTAATCAAAACGTAAGTCATCGTAACCAAAGTCCCACCAACCGAAGTTGTAGAATTTTGTATGTGCTTCAGTATCACGTGCTTTTAATTGGTTGTAGTACCAAATGTATTCAGGTTTGTTGTTTATGCCCGCAAAATGTTTGATGTTGTAAGCGAGTTTTAGACCTGGGAAATCACCAATACTTGATTGGTCACAGAAGCTGGCACGTTTAGAGTGAACAGGCATACAGTACATGATGAAATCACCTGTATTTTTGTAGAACTCTTTGTTAAACATGTTGATAGAGGTGTAGCTTTTTAATAAATCAAAAGACTCACCTAAGAAGGCCATTTGTGTGTTCCAGTAATCTGGACCTTCAGCCCATGCGCCGTCTTTACCGCCCCATGGTGGGTAATGCGTTGCATAGTATTCAATACCGTATTCGATGTATTCACGTGCTTTAGGGTATTCGTTGTATAACGCGATACAAGTTGGAATAACCGCTGAACTGATACTACGAACGCCGTGGCTGTTTAGTGGGTTAGCTAATAAATCTACAGTCACTTTAAGGTGATGCATGATTTCTTCTAAACGCACGATCAGTGCTTGTTTTACTGTTTCACGTTCTTCATCTGTAAAATAAGCGTGTAACCAGTCAAAACCCCAAGCCATTGAAGCGATAACACGGAAAGCCGCTTCATCGTTGTAACCACGAGATGTTACGCCTTCTGGATCGTAAGACGCTAAGGTTAATGTCCATGCTTTTGCTTTTGCGATGATTGCTTCATCTTCTAACACGATACCTGCGATTGACAGGTTACGGGTAGCATTGAACGCTTCTTGACAGCTAACGTACATTTGACGCCAGTAAGGACGCCATAATGAAGCCTTACCAACGGTTTCTTCTGGGTAAGCTTGTGGTTCTGGATAAGGCGCGACGTCTAAGAATTTATTCGTAGAGTTGTTCATGAACGCATCAAATTTGCAGTAGCCTGCATCGTTTTTAAGGTTCGCTTTGAATGCTGGAAGATCTTTGCTTTGAACTAATAGGCGAGGGTGATCAACGCTTAAGTTATCAAGGAAAGAAAGATCAATTGTAGCTTTTTCGACTTTAACTGGCATCACATCAATCAGATTACCTGCAGACTTGTCGTTTTCTAGTTTGATCGCTTTAATGGCGTCAAAAGACTTGTTAGACATTTAAAACCTCTACTTATGAAATTAATAAACTTTTACGTGCCTTTAAATAACGTTTTTTGAACGTCGTATTTAAAGGTATTTAAATTAAATATACAGTCTAAACGAGCGTTGGAAAGCAGGTTTTATGTGTTAAAACGCGCTCTATTGTAGAGCAACAAGCTTTAGCTGTAATGATAAGACCTGTAGCAATCACGGTCTTAGCGATAGCTAATTTATATCATTTGTATTACTTAATTACAATAATGTGAGTGTTGTTCAATTGCAATTTTAGGGGTCGATCACAAGGAGGGAATAGAGATATAAAAAGCAGTTCATTAAGACTCAATATTTGAGCTTGTTTGATCTTTGTTTGAAAACGGTTCGGAAACTATTTGGAAGTTGTTTAGAGGTTGTTTAGAGGTTGTTTAGAGGTTGTTTAGAAGTTGCTTAGAAAGAGGTTTGAAAGTCATTCGCAGTCGTTTGTAAGATGATGAGTAGGTAAAGGAGCATTTGTATATTGATGGTGGTATTTTGATGGTTTTATCTTAATGAGATAGGTATTTTAGCCGTTATCTCAATTCCACTAAAAACAAACAAGCGAACAATTAAGTTCGCTTTTCATATTAAAAGAGTCGTAATGTTAAGATTCTTTTATGATAATTTATCTAATTTGTTTTCTATATCTTGGATCTTGTTATCTACCACTGATTGTAAGTGTTTCAAGTCCGATAGAACCTGTTGTTTTAGCTCTTTTTCAGTACTTACTTGTAAGCTTAAGCTGTCTAACTCTTTAATTATCTTATGCAGCGTTGGGTTGATTTCAGATAATTCAGCTGTGCCTTGGATATGTTGGTTGTGCTGGCCACCACTTACTGTTTTTATTTGACGCTGAAATTTATATTTGCTGCTACGGCCTATCAACATGCCAGTGCTTTTACGGAAATATACTTTTAAAATATCTTTATCGCCTTCTTTGCGTAACGAATAGCGTTTGATATTTTCTGGATTGCGGATCCCGATGTCTCTAAGATTTGGATACATAACTTCTCCTTAAGTATATTTTCGATAGTAGTTTATTTGTCTTTAGTGTGAACTATCACGAAAAAATATCAATTCTTATTCTCTAAAATCCAGAATTTATAGTGATATTTCTAATATATCCCTGTTATTAATCAATATCTAACCTTGGTCAATACAGAGAAAGGTAGAGAGAATCGAACGCTATTGAAAGTAGAGGACTGGTAGGAAAAAGTGGGGGCTTAGCCATCGTGTTATTTTGTGGAGAGTACGTCAATGTAGTTGAGTATTTTTAATTGAAGGTTAGGCAGTTTTGTTGCGATTTTAGGATTGGAAATTAGGCTGCTTTGTTGTGATTTTTTAATTGGATATTAGGTAGTTTTATTGCGATTTTTTAATTGGAGATTAGACAGTTTTGTTGTGATTTTTTAATTTAGGATTAGGCAGTTTTGTTGCTATATTTTAATTGGAGGTTATACAGTTTTATTGTGATTTTTTAATTGGGAATTAGGCTGCTTTGTTGTGATTTTTTTGTTGAAGGTTGTCTGTTATCAACTAAAACCAGAGAATCCATTGCTCTGATTTTAGTTGTATTCAAAATAAAGTGGAGGAGTAGTTGCTACTTTTTAGCTTCCCATATTCCTGGCTCTATCTTTTTATCTAGTTCTGGTATTTTAGTTCGGTCGAAAGTAGGTACTTTGCCTGCGGCAAGTTGTTGATTGTAATCCTTCGCTAATTTAATCACTTCATTAGACAGTAATAAAATAGCAACCAAGTTAACAATCGCCATCAAACCCATTGATACGTCAGCTAAAGACCAGATAACGTTATTACTTTGTGTTGCGCCAAACAAAATCATACCTAGTACTGCAATACGTAAAATGATCAGACCGCGTGTATTTTTATGTTGTAAAAATACGAGGTTTGTTTCTGCGTAAGAGTAATTTGCAATGATTGATGTGAAGGCAAAAAAGAGTAATGCAATCGCAACAAAAGAACCGCCCCAATCACCAACTTGAATATCCAGTGCACGTTGTGTTATTTCAACACCGCCCATTCCAGAGAATGACTCTAAACCACCTGATAACAAGATAATCGACGCCGTTGCAGTACAGATAATAAGCGTATCAATAAATACACCTAACATTTGTACATAACCTTGTGATGCTGGGTGAGGTGGATAAGGAGAAGCGGTTGCAGCTGCATTTGCTGCGCTACCCATACCCGCTTCATTTGAGAATAAGCCACGTTGAACACCGGTCATGATCATTGCGCCAAATGCACCACCAGCCGCTTCTTGCCAACCAAAGGCTGAGTCAAAAATAAGACCAAAAATACCAGGTAATTCAGTGATGTTGATTAATACAACATAAGCAGCGATAAGTAAGTAAACTAATGCCATTGCTGGCACAATTTTTTCAGCTACTTTTGCAATACCACGAATACCGGTAAAAATAACCGCTGCCGAAATAAGTGCTAAGATAATACCGACAGTTAACTTATCAAATTGGAATGACTCATGTAATGCGGCTGTAATTGAGTTTGCTTGCACTGCATTAAATACTAAGCCGAATGCAATGATTAAGAAAATAGCAAATAAGCTACCCATCCAACGTGCATTTAAACCGCGTTCCATATAATAAGCAGGACCGCCTCGGAAGTTACCTTCTTCGTCATGTACTTTATAGGCTTGAGCCAGTGTACTTTCAGCGAAGCTGGTTGCCATCCCTAATAAAGCAATTAACCACATCCAGAAAATAGCACCGGGACCACCAACGGTAATCGCGATCGCTACACCTGCTAAGTTACCTGTACCGACTCGTGCTGCTAAGCTGGTGGATAATGCTTGGAAAGAAGAAATGCCTTCTTTGTCGGATTTGCGACTTCCTTTCATGACAGTAAAAGTATGAAAAAAATGACGGAATTGAATAAAACCTAATCTTATTGTGAAATAAATCCCTGTTCCGATTAATAAATAAACGAGGATTTGCCCCCATAATAAACCATTCAAAGTATTGAGAAGCGTTAACATAAGGATACCTTTTTATTATATTGCGCGAGTCCCTTTAAATTATTAAAACGCAATTGGATAATGAACAAGCGCGTGATATTAGCAAATATGATGTTGATTTGCTTATTTTTATGTTTAAGAGAAGCCTTACTTAATTAAGTGCTTATTATTTGCTCTTATTTTGTAAAAACTGCAAAGATAAGAAAAGTGTTTGCGTGGTAAAAGTGTTGTGAAGGTTATATCGATTGGTGTTGATGCCTGTGATGAACTTTATATTCGTATTGGTATTGAAATAGATAACGCTTAATATTTTTAGCTTTTTTGTATTAATAGAGGGCTTTTAATCACAAATATCTGATGAAAAAATTCACTTCGTGTTTATTATTTAATCAATTGTGTTGATGTTTAATGTATAATGTCTTTTAATTATGAATCCATTTCAATTTAACTTCATTGACCCTTTGCTTGTATTTTATAAGTTTAGCCTCTAATGAAGCGGATACAGAATCAAGTTCAAGGATGATATGCCCCGCTTACGACATAGATTAAGCCTTAGAGTAGTGACTCTTACTATTACATTAGCGATTATGACTGCGATCGTAGGGGGGGCTGGCATTTTTACATTAGAAGAATTTCAGGAAGACTATGGAAAAGTAAAAGATCATAACTTTGAAATGCTGCTTAATATGACCAAGTTAAAAGTTCAAAGTAATGAAGTGCTAACGGCCACTGCAGATATGTTTTTAGCTGAACATGAAACTGACCTACAAATACTCAATTTTTATATCGATGGAAGGATGGCTTGGATAGATAAACTATCAGAAGAGCTTGCTGATCGTGTCGATAATGTTCAAGAATTATTTATTTTTAAGTCTCGTTTATATACACAAGTACAAGTTATTTCTGATGAGATCCTTAATAAAATGGCGTTATCAGATGCGTTATTAATTGAATATAAAAAAGTGGAAAAGTATAAGCGATCACAAATAAAAGAAGGTAATTCAGATATTGCATTGGCGGTTGATAATATCATGTCGCTTTTTAATTCAATGGATCAAAAAAGCCTATTAAGCCAGGAAAAACCTAATACAGAGGAAGTTAAACAATTTATTTCACCACTTAAAGACATCATTCCAGAGCAAGAATATAAACATATAACGGCATTATTTCTTGAGCAACCTTCTCTAACTTCTACTTATCAACGCTATTTAGAACAACTTGAAGTGCTCAACGTACTTAAATCAGAACATGCACAACTGAGTAAATCGATTGCTTCTGTTACTGGTGAAGCGATTTTAATGGCAGAGAAAAACTTTTTAAATAATTTGAATAAAGTAGAAGAAAAAATATTGTCACGCAAGTCTGATTTGTATGTGCTTATGTTCATCTCTTTTGCTATTGCATTGGTGTTAGTATTTTTACAAATAGGCTTTTTACGTCGAGTGCATCTTATTCGTAAAATCATTGATGCAGGTGATGCCAAAAGTCAATTTCAAATTCCTATTAAGGGAAGGGATGAAATCAGTGAAATGGCTAAGTCAGTTAAAAGCTATATCGAAGAAATATTAAAAAAAGAACAACAAGTTTCTGAAACAAATAAAAAATTAGAGCACTTAGCGATGCATGATGGGTTAACGGGGATTTATAATCGTCGTTATTTCGATGCCAAACTTGAACAGGAACATATACGTTATTTACGATATAAAGAGCCTTATTGTTTAGCCATGCTGGATTTGGATTTCTTTAAAAAAGTTAATGATACTTATGGGCATGATATAGGCGATAAAGTCTTAATTGATTTTACGGCTCGAGTCACTAAACAATTGAGAGAAACAGATCTTTTTGCGCGTTTAGGTGGGGAAGAATTTGGTTTATTAATGCCACTTACCTCTGAGATCAATGCTGTCATACTGATGGAGCGAATTAGAAACCATATTCAATCTATACCGTGTGTTGTTAATAATTTTCGTATTAATTATTCGGTGAGTATTGGGTTAGTTGAAGTCAAAGAAATTAATGACATGCATGATGTGTTGAAGCAACTGGCTTTGGCTGATAAAGCCTTGTATGAGGCGAAAAGAACAGGACGAAATAGGGTTAATGTTTATCAAAGTGAGCAGTTGATTACTCCACAAAGAGCATAGACGTTTACATCGTTATGCTTCTACTATAACCGTCATCATTCAAGGTGCAAAAATCAGCAAGTCGCCAACTCGAAAACCAATACTGCGTTGTAACATTCGATAAGGACTCGCCATTATCATCACATTGTCATCACATTGCCATCATGTTAGGCCTTAGCGACTGAATAATGCATCTTGATTGGTAACGGTTATATAAACCTTATCTAATGAGCCACTTAAAATCGTCATTTTAAATGGCTACTTCAAATCGCTATTTTTCTTTTAAGTTTTCTTTAAATGCATTGAGCATTTTAAATAGTAATTCAATTTTAACGACAATAGCGGGTAGTTGCTTCATATAGTGCTCTTCTGTGTCCGTTTGAATAGCTTGTAAGTCTGCTGCTAATTCTTCTACATAAGGCAAAAATGTATCTGCATGTTTCGTAAACGGTGTATCGTCTGCAAAAATATGTGCAAAACCTGCCGTTTTTTGTTTGCGTAACTCACCTAATGCTTGGTCGGCATCTACCGCTCGGTGGTAAATTATTTTAATGTTTTCTTGAAGCTGTGCTTGCACGCTTTCTTTGCTCATCATTGTCTCCTGTGCAATTTAGTCATTGAACTGAGTTATTGAACTTAGTCATTTAACTTAGTCCTTTAACTTAGCCACTTAATTCAGTCATTTAACTTGGTCATTTAATAATACTGGTCATTATAACGAATGTATTAAGGTTTTGCTTTGTTGTCCTGCGATTTCTCTACTTAAGCGCGGTACTAAATAACCGGGTAATTCACTTTGCATGGCTTTGTGTAATTGCTGTGCTTGTTTTTCAGCGATATCAAAATGTGCAGCACCTTGAACTTTATCAAGTAAAAACAGGTAGTAAGGCAAGATATTGACTGAAAATAAAGCTTCACTGAGTGCGACGAGTGAGCCAACATCATCATTAACATCTTTTAACAGTACACTTTGGTTTAATAACTGGATACCTGCTTGGTGACAACGTTGCATCGCTTGTGCAAAATCAGCGTCAATTTCTTGCTGATGGTTAATATGCAGTACTATCACAATCTTAAAGCGGCTTTGTTGTAAACGATCGGCTAACGCTTGAGTGATGCGAGATGGAATTACGACAGGTAGTCGAGTATGAATACGTAAACGTGTTAATTGCGGCAATGCTTCCAGTTGTGTTAATAATTCAAATAACTGTTTATCTTTACTCATTAGTGGATCGCCACCACTGAGGATCACTTCATTGACGTCAGGATGTGCTTGTATGTAATTTATAATCTCGATTATCTGAGATTTGTTAATATTATTGTCAGCGTAAGGAAAGTGACGTCTAAAACAATAGCGACAATTAACCGCACATCCTGTTTTTAAAATAAGTAAAACACGGCTTTTATATTTGTGTAATAAGCCCTGTTGATTGTTATTTTGTTCAACGAGCGGATCCATTGTATAACCCGATACGAGCAATTCTTCGTCGTTAATCGGTAGGACTTGTTTTAATAAAGGATCGTTAATATTGCCTTTTTGCATTTTCTTTATGAACGGTAAAGGCACTAACATTGGGAATTGTTTTCTCGCAAGTTGACTAATTAGGTCATTTTCCTGCTCAATCTCCAATATTTCCAATAGTTGTAGTGGATTTTTAACCGCATTCGCGAGTTCCTTTTGCCATGTTGGCAAGTCAGCGGTATTATTCACGTTAATTATTTCAGGCATTTTTTATCAGTTTAGTAATAGAGGTTATAATGGCAACATATAGTACCAGTGATTTTAAAGGCGGGCTAAAATTCATGCTCGATAATGAGCCATGTGTGATCATGGAAAACGAGTATGTTAAACCTGGTAAAGGCCAAGCATTTAGTCGTGTTAAATATCGTAAGCTAATATCTGGCAAAGTGGTAGATAAAACATTCAAATCAAATGAATCAGTTGAATCTGCTGATGTCATGGATTTTGACTTAGCTTATCTTTATAACGATGGTGAGTTCTTCCATTTTATGGATAACGATACATTTGAACAGATTGCTGCTGATGCAAATGCGGTAGGCGATATGGACAAATGGTTAGTAGAACAAAATATTTGTACTATCACTACTTGGAACGATGCACCGATTGCTGTTATGCCACCTAACTTTGTTGAGTTAGAAGTGACTGAAACAGACCCAGGTCTTAAAGGCGATACTGCTGGTACTGGCGGTAAACCTGCTACGTTATCAACAGGCGCAGTTGTTCGTGTTCCTTTATTCATTCAAATTGGTGAAACGATTAAAGTTGACACACGCAGCGGCGAATATGTTGGTCGTGTAAAAAAATAATCGATTGAATGCATTAACAATTGTTAATGTTTCATCGAAAAAGGAAAACCAGCATTCAGCTGGTTTTTTTATGTGTGGTGTTTTTTAATGATCGCTTTTTTAATGCAAAGCTACTGAGTTAGCATCTGCAATAACAAAGTAAATACAAACACACTGACGGCGAATGCAAATCCATAGCAAATCACCTGTTGCCAATCTCGACCTCGTTTAATGCCTAAATCATGCAATGAATGAAAGATACGGTGTAGCGTATGCCATAAAGGTAATGCGACTAATACCAAGATGATAGCTGCGCCATACCAACTACTAGCAAATTGATGCAACTTATCATAACTTAGGTGTTCAGCATCAATTATGCCTAATGGAATCAATAACCCTGTCACTAATACCATCACTGGTGTTAGAAATGCTGTTAGCATGCCGCCAGCACCAAACAATCCCCAAAAGACAGGTTCATTTGAGCGAATATACTTTTTCTCTTTTAATGGTTCTGTTGTTTGTTGAATGTTCATGAAACCTCCTTTAGAGCATGATGATTACTAAGCAAAAGACAGTGACAATAGCGAATGTTATGTAATGACCTGTAACAATTAGTTTTCCATCCAGTGATTTTCCTTTGATATAGAGATCTACTGCTTTAGGTGCTAATGAAAACCAAGTGATGGTGTGATACAAAGCAATCAATAGCACTAGCAAATGGAAAACGATTGAAACTGGGTGTTGCAAGGCACTTAACCATGCATTGAAAGCCATTTCTCCTTGGCTTAAACGGAAAACTCCCCAAGCTAAAATAAGGCTATAGAGTGTGATGAAAATACTACTGCCTTCTCGAATCATATATTTGCTGTAAAATATGTTTTTTAACCACCAGTCATTGTTCATTTCACGTTGATAAGGTTTACGTTTACTCATTTTATTTACTCCAAAATAACTTCACGTTAAAAGCATTCGCTTTTTTATTGTCTCTAATATTAGCAATGTGCTTGTCATATTAATCAGGCTTGAACATACCAATTAAGTAGTCTTTGCTGCTTTCGACTTTTAATAATTGGATCGCAGCAGCAGGGTCAACTCCTTTAGGGCAAACTACTGAGCAATAACCAACAAAAGTACATGACCATACGCCTTGCTCTTGGTTTACTATTTTCATTCGCTCAACACTTCCTGCATCTCTGCTATCTCGGTTATATCGTGCTAATAAAGCTAATGCAGCAGGGCCTATGAATTTTTTATCTAGCCCATACTGTGGGCAAGCCGAGTAGCAGAGGCCACAGTTAATACACATGGAAAATTTTGCATATTTTTCCATTTGTTCAGGGGTTTGTTGGTAAGTGCCTTCCGATAGGCATTTATCATCGCTTGCAGGAATAATGTAAGGTTTAATTTCTTCTAGTTTTTTAATGAAATCATCCATTACCACAACAAGATCACGTTCGATCGGGAAGTTAGCTAAAGCTTCAAGTGTCACTTTTTGTGGATAATAGTCTCGTAGGAACGCCTTACAACCTAGTTTTGGTATGTTATTAACCATCAACCCGCAACTGCCGCAGATAGCCATTCTGCAAGACCATCTGAAGCTGATGCTGCTATCTAAATGATCTTTAATATATTGCAGTGCCTCTAAGATCGACATATCTGGGTGATAAGGCACTTCGAACAATTGAGGAAAGGGCTTTTCATCTTGCTCTGGACGATAACGAAGGATCTCTATTTCGATGACTTTATCGACTACTTTTTGTTTCGCTGGGCTGGCTTGAGCTGACATAATCATTTCTCCTTCGTTTCAGAAGCGGCACCGTATACTCGTTCAGCAGGTTTGCTTTTGGTGATAGTGACATCGGAGTATTTTATAATGGGTGCTTGTTTGGCTTGATAATAGGCTAATGAGTGTTTTAAAAAATGCACATCATTGCGTGTATTAAACTCATCAATACGTTGATGTGAACCACGTGATTCTTGGCGAGCAATCGCACTATGGGCAATCGCTTCTGCGGTATCTAATAAATAACCTAACTCAATGGCATATAAAAATTCTGTATTGAAGACGCTGGATTTATCATTGATTTTAATATGTTGATAACGCACTTTTAATTCGGCTAATTTATCAATGGTTTGTTGCATTGATGCTTGTGTTCGATAGATACCAACACCTTCTTCCATACAATCGCCCATTTCTTGACGTATATCAGCCATTTTTTCCGTTCCATTACTGTTTAATAACGCCTCTGTTGTTGCGATTATCTTTTCAGCTTTTTCTTGTAGTGGTTGGATAGCTTGATGTTCTGTTTGTTGAGCGTATTCTGCTGCTTGTTGGCCTGCTAAGTGGCCAAAGACGGCTAGTTCTGATAGTGAGTTAGAGCCTAAGCGATTTGCACCATGTAAGCCGACTGAAGCACATTCTCCAATGGCATATAATCCCGCTAAGCTGGTGGCCGTTTTAGCGTTAGTGGCAATACCACCCATCGTATAATGCACCGTTGGTCGAACAGGGATTGGCTCATGCACAGGGTCAACGCCTACATAAGCTTTAGCGAGTTCTCGAATAAAGGGTAATCGCTCGTCAATTTTGGTTTCGCCTAAATGACGTAAATCAAGATAAACCACATCACCACGATCGCCACTGATCACATTACCTTTTTGTTGTTCCTGCCAGAAACATTGGCTTATTTTGTCTCTTGGACCTAATTCCATGTGTTTATTTTTAGGATGACCAAGCGGTGTTTCAGGCCCTAAGCCGTAATCTTGTAAGTAACGGTATCCATTTTTATTGATTAATACACCACCTTCACCACGGCAACCTTCCGTCATTAAAATGCCTGAACCTGGTAAACCAGTAGGGTGGTATTGTATGAATTCCATATCTCGCAATGCGACACCGTGTCGGTAGGCGAGAGACATTCCATCTCCGGTGACGATGCCGCCGTTAGTGTTATAGGTATATACTCGCCCTGCACCGCCGGTCGCCATGATCACTGATTTTGCTTGAATTAATTTTGCTTCACCCTCTGCAATATCAAGAATGACCACGCCTTGAATTTTGTTATCTTCAACAATTAAATCAAGACAAAAGTGTTCATCAAACCGAGTTATTTTAGGGTGTTTAAGCGATGTTTGAAAAAGCGTGTGTAGAATATGAAAGCCACTTTTATCAGCGGCAAACCAAGTCCGTTCTTTTTTCATTCCACCAAAAGCGCGTACATTAATATTACCGTCGGCTTTACGGCTCCAAGGGCAACCCCAGTGTTCTAATTGTGTTAATTGTTTCGCTGCATTTTCTACAAAGTATTGCACCACATCTTGCTCACACAACCAGTCGCCACCAGATACGGTGTCATCGAAATGTTGATCTAATGAGTCACTATCTTGCACTACACCGGCTGCTCCGCCTTCAGCTGCAACAGTGTGGCTGCGCATGGGATAAACTTTGGATATAAGCGCGATATTAAGCTGTGGGTAGTTTTCAGCGATTTCGATAGCGGCTCTTAACCCTGAACCTCCTGCACCGATAATAGCGACGTCTGTTTTGATTATTTGCATAATTTTCTCCAACAAAATGACAAACTGCTTAATATTTAGTCTATCAGTTAGCTTGGGGAAAACTTTGATCGAAACAAGGTTAAGTTAAAACTCTTATGAACAATATAAATTTAGTGCTTAACTCGTTAATAAAATTGTTAAATTTTACACTTTGAATGATAGCGGGTATAGATTCCAGAAATGCCAAAGGTTAGGTAAACTAGGCTTTTAAAAAAGGAGTTCCAATGAACTGGTTACCAAGTGCTTCGCTGGCACAATTAAGTGCGCGTGCGACGATGTTAAAAACGATTCGAGATTTTTTTAGCGACTTACAAGTTTTAGAAGTTGAAACGCCTTCTCTCAGTCAAGCCGCAGTGACCGATGTGCATCTTCAATGTTTTAAAACACAGTTTGTTGGTCGTAATATTAGTGATAAGCCGTTAGTAGACGGTGGTGTGCCATTATATTTACAAACTTCACCAGAGTTTCAGATGAAGCGTCTATTAGCAGCTGGCAGCGGCTCAATTTATCAAATATCAAAAGTATATCGAAATGAAGAGTCGGGACGTTTTCACAACCCTGAGTTTTCTTTATTAGAGTGGTATAAAGTTGGTTTTGACCATCACCAATTAATGGACGAAATGGCGACGTTATTAATGTTGATTCTGAAGTGTAATACGCCAACGCGGTGTAGTTACCAAGAGGCCTTTTTATCTATTTTGCAAGTTGATCCATTAACGGCAAGTATCGAAGAGTTAAAATTGGCAGGTGCACATTTACAGCTAGGTGAAGTACTTGATAATGAAACGGACAAAGACACGATTTTACAACTGTTATTTTGTATCGCGATAGAATCTAAAATAGGCCAAGACGAACCTTGTTTTGTTTATGATTTTCCTGCCTCACAAGCGGCTCTCGCTAGAATTAATACACAAGATGATCGTGTTGCTGATCGTTTTGAGGTGTATTATAAAAGTGTTGAGTTAGCGAATGGCTTTCATGAACTCAATAACAGTGAAGAGCAATTAAAGCGTTTTCAAGCGGATAATCAATTACGAGTAACAATGGGTCTGCCGGAAATGCCGATAGATCATAAATTTGTCGCTTGTTTAGATCATTTACCTGATTGTGCAGGTGTTGCTTTAGGCTTAGATAGATTGTTAATGCTCTCTACTGAACAAAAGCATATTAATGATGTATTAAGCTTTAGTGTTGATAATGCGTAAACGTATTACATTAAAACCGTCGATAAGATAAGGGATTAAAATGGCAAGGTTATGGCTAACGGATAAAAGCTATCCTATTTGGAGCTATGTTTTACGTATTGCTTATTGGTTGATGGCGATTTATTTATCAAGCCTGTTTTTGCAAGCTTATCAAGATCAAAGCTGGTTTAAAGTTGGATTGATAGTGATCAGTATTTTGTTTGTGATCATCTTTTTAGTGTTCACTCGTTTTATCGACCGATTTTTAAAGGTGCCTGTAAAGGACTGATGCTACAATGAAAATAAGCAGTTTAAGTGTTCAGTGTAAAAATGCTAATCACTTAACCATGTTTCGTATCACTATCTATTATTTAAAACTGAGGTGTGTATGCCAATCAAAAAAGTACAATCTGAATTTAAGAAATTATCTGATGTGTTATCTGAAGGTTTAGTTGCAGATGAATGTACTGCAGGTGAATTACAAAAAGTACATGACCAATTACAACAAGCCATCATGTCTGGCGATCCCGCTCAATTGATTCGAGATAAGAAAATATCACAACAATTGTTAATGTTTGAAGAAACAAACCCAGTTGTTGGTAAAGTTGTTAAAGATTTAATTAATGCATTATCTGGAATGGGCATTTAATTGAAATCTATCTTTTGAGAAGTCTTTCTTGAAAGATAGCTCTTTAAGGTTTTATATTTAAAGTGAATATTTAAATATACAAAACAAGTAATTCTGAAAATATAGACATAAAAAAACCGACACTAGGTCGGTTTTTTAATATTTTAAATAAAAGGCAAATTCTTAAATAAGAATTAAAGCGCTTTAATTTTAGCAGAAAGACGGCTTTTCTTACGAGCAGCCATATTTTTGCTGATCAGACCTTTAGTTGCGTAAGCATCTAAAACTGATTGTAATTTAACGAACTCAGCCGTAGCTAGTTCTTTGTTTGCAGCTTCGATTGCAACAACAACTTTCTTGATGAAAGTACGCATCATTGTACGACGACTTGCATTATGTTTACGGCTTTTTTCAGATAATAAAGCACGTTTTTTAGCAGACTTGATATTAGCCAAGACCTTAACTCCTAAATTCTGTATAACAAGGGATAATCAAAGGTCGTGGAATATGCCTTGTAACACGTATATTGTCAAATGGTTTCTTATTAACCAATAAAATAACTGGTAACGAACCAGGTGGATGGTTAAACTGCGCGCATTTTATACTCAACCCATTACAGATGCAAATGCAGAGTCGAATGTTTTGACGATATATTGCCTGTTAAATCTATTAAATTTAACTAAAGCGTGTATTTTGTCATTCTGAATCTCATCTTTTAGTGCGTTGAGTGTTATTCCATTTTAGTCTTTAGGAAATCAAGTGTGAGTAAAAAGCTAATAAAATCAGGCATGATCGTAAGTTCTATGACCTTAGTATCTCGTATTTTAGGATTAGTTCGCGATATCGTTATTGCAAATTTGATGGGAGCAGGGGCTGCTGCAGATTTATTTTTCTTTGCTAATAAAATTCCTAACTTTTTACGTCGTTTGTTTGCAGAAGGTGCATTTGCACAAGCTTTTGTTCCTGTATTAACCGAATATGAAAAAACACAGTCTCGAGATAAGGTAAAAGAACTCATTTCTGCTGTTTCAGGTACTTTAGGCACCATCATCACTATTATTACCATTTTAGGAGTTATTGGTTCTTCAGTGATCACTGCATTATTTGGCTTTGGTTGGTTTTTAGAGTGGTGGAATGGCGGCCCTGAAGCCTATAAATTTGTATTAGCGTCAGACATGTTAAAAATCACTTTCCCGTATTTATGGTTTATCACTTTTACTGCCTTATCTGGCGCGATTCTTAATACATTAGGGAAATTCGCCGTCGCGGCTTTTACACCGGTATTTTTAAATATTGCCATTATTTCCTGTGCTGTGTTTCTTTCTCCGCAACTCGCCCAACCTGAAATTGGTTTGGCGATCGGTGTTTTTATTGGTGGTTTAATACAGTTCCTATTTCAAATTCCCTTTTTGAAAAAAGAAAAATTGTTAGTGAAACCAAGCTGGCAATGGCATCACCCTGGTGTCGTAAAAATTCGTACCTTAATGATTCCTGCCTTGTTTGGTGTGTCAGTCAGTCAAATAAACTTGTTGTTAGATACTTTTATTGCCAGCTTTTTGCAAACGGGCTCAATCAGTTGGTTATATTACGCTGACCGTTTACTAGAGTTCCCGTTAGGGCTGTTTGGCATTGCGATTGCGACGGTTATTCTGCCAAGTTTGTCTTCTTCTCATGTTAATAAGTCTTCTGAAGGTTTTTCTAAAACCTTAGATTGGGGCATTCGTAGCGTATGCTTTTTAGGTTTCCCTGCCATGCTCGGTTTAATGGTGTTAGCGGAGCCAATGTTGCGTGTTTTATTTATGCGTGGCGAGTTTGATATGCAAGATGTCAGTATGTCGGCGATGAGTTTATGGGCTTATGCCAGCGGTTTATTAAGTTTTATGTTAGTTAAAGTACTCGCGCCAGGTTATTACTCACGCCAAGATACGAAAACACCGGTTAAATTTGGTGTGATCGCGATGGTAAGTAATATGGTGTTAAATGTTATTTTTGCTGTGCCTTTTGGTTATGTTGGGTTAGCTATTGCAACCTCATTATCTGCGACTTTAAACGCTGGCTTATTATGGTTTGGTCTTTATAAGAGCGGTGTTTATCAAGTACAAAAGGGTAGCTTGGCTGTATTAATACGTATTATTGCGTCAGGTTTAGTGATGGTCGCTGCGTTGTTATATATGACGCCGAGTCTTGTTATGTGGGTTGGTTTTGGTTTACTTGAGTCAATAATGCAATTAATTGCTTTGATTTTAGGTGGTGCCGCTATTTACTTGGTGAGTAATTTTATTTTTGGATTGCGTCTACGTCACTTTAAAGTCGGTCGTTAATTTAAAGTAAGTCGTTAGAATTAATGTTAAACCGTTAAAATGAAAGCTGATTACTTTGCGGCCTTAATATATAATCAGCTCTTTTATATTTTCAACGCTATTTTTGGCAATTATTTATGACATTATCATGGAATTAATACGCGGAATTCATAATCTACAACATCAACCTCAAGGTTGTGTGTTAAGTATTGGCAATTTCGATGGCATTCATCTTGGCCATCATGCTGTTTTGTCTCGCCTGTTAAAGGAAGCTAAACGCTTACAAGTGCCTGCGACGGTAATGACCTTTGAGCCTCAACCTGCTGAATTGTTTGCAGGTAAAAATGCGCCTGGTCGACTAAGCCGTTTGCGTGATAAGTTCGTACAGCTTGAAAAACTAGGCTTGGATAGCTTACTGTGTGTGTCTTTCACGCATAAATTTGCCAACCTTAGTGCGAATGATTTTATTGAGCAGCTATTAATTAAAAAATTAAATGTTAAGTTCCTAGTGATTGGAGATGATTTTCACTTTGGTTACCAACGTTTAGGTGATTTTGCTCTGTTAAAAGAAGCAGGTGAAAAATATGGCTTTGAAGTCGTTGATACTAAAAGCCTGTCGCAAGATGCTTGTCGTGTTAGTAGCACTCGGATACGCAGTGCATTAGCAAAAGGTCAATTACAACAAGCAGAGCAAATGCTAGGTAGAAAATATAGTATTGCTGGTCGTGTTGGACATGGTAAGAAGTTGGGTCGTACAATAGGCGTTCCGACTGCAAATTTATTTTTAAAACGTCGCGTTTCACCTGTATCGGGTGTGTTTGTGGTATCAGTGCTTGGTGTTGATGAAGCTGGTATTGATAAACAAGTTTATCGTGGCGTTGCAAATATTGGTTGTCGCCCAACCGTTAATGGTGAAAGACAACAGTTAGAAGTACATATATTTGAGTTCGAAGGTGATTTATATGGCCGTCAGCTTGAAGTGTTACTTGAGAAAAAATTACGTGATGAAGTTCGTTTTGATTCATTCGCGGAACTAAAAGTACAGATTGATAAAGATATTCAGCAAGCTAGACAATGGCATCAGCTTAATTAATAGAACGTTAGATGGAATAAAACCGATGAGTGATTACAAAAGTACATTAAATTTACCAAAAACTGGTTTCCCGATGCGTGCAAACTTGGCTAATCGTGAGCCTAACATGCTTAAAAATTGGTACAAACAGGATCTTTACGGAAAGATTCGTGCTGCCAAAAAAGGTAAAAAAACATTTATTCTGCATGATGGTCCTCCTTATGCAAATGGCGATATTCATATCGGTCACTCGGTTAATAAAATTCTAAAAGATATTATTGTTAAATCTAAAACATTATCTGATTTTGACGCACCTTACATTCCAGGTTGGGATTGTCATGGTCTACCTATCGAACTTAAAGTTGAGCAAAAGCACGGTAAACCGGGTAAAAAGCTAACCGCTGCTGAGTTCCGTGTTAAGTGTCGTGAATACGCTGCGCGTCAAGTTGATGGCCAACGCAAAGACTTTAAACGTTTAGGTGTGTTAGGTGAGTGGGATAACCCATACCTAACCATGAACTTTAAAACGGAAGCAAATATTGTTCGTGCATTAGCTAATATCATTAAAAATGATCATCTACACAAAGGGTCTAAACCAGTTCATTGGTGTACCGATTGTGGTTCTGCATTAGCAGAAGCTGAAGTTGAGTACGAAGATAAATTATCTCCAGCAATCGATGTGGCCTTTAATGCAGTTGATAGTGATGCATTACTTGCTTGTTTCGATAAGCAAGCTGATGACTTTGGTCAAGGTGTTATCTCTGCTGTTATTTGGACAACAACGCCTTGGACATTGCCTGCTAACCGTGCCATTGCATTAGCTGCAAAAGTTGAATACTCACTGGTAGCCGGTGGTGGACGTCGTTTTATCTTAGCGACTGATCTTGTTGCTGATTGTATGACACGTTACGGCATTGAAGATTTTACGACGTTAGCTATCGCAACAGGTGCTGCGTTAGAGAAACAATTATTCCAACATCCATTCTTAGATTTACAAGTACCAGCGATTGTTGCTGACCACGTGACTATCGATGCCGGTACGGGTTGTGTACATACTGCTCCTGGGCATGGTCAAGACGATTATTCTGCTGGTTTGAAATATGACTTAGAAGTGGCGAACCCTGTTGGCGATAATGGTGTGTTCCGTGACGATACTGAATTCTTTGCAGGTCTACATGTATTTAAAGCAAACGATAAAGTATTAGAAGTATTGACTGAACGTAATGCATTAATCCATCACGTTAATATTAAGCACAGTTACCCACATTGTTGGAGACATAAAACACCAATCATCTTCCGTGCAACGCCACAATGGTTCATCTCTATGGATCAAAAAGGGTTACGTGACAGTGCATTAGCAGAGATCAAAGATGTTAAATGGATCCCAAGCTGGGGCCAAAACCGCATTGAAAAAATGATTGAAGGTCGCCCTGACTGGTGTGTTTCACGCCAACGTACATGGGGTGTGCCAATCACGTTATTTGTGAATAAAGAAACTGACGAATTGCACGAAAACTCTATTGAAATGATGGAACTGATTGCACAGAAAATCGAAAAAGAAGGCATTCAAGCTTGGTTCGATTTAGAGCCTGAATCTATTTTAGGTTTTGAAGCAGAACAATACCGCAAAGTAACTGATACATTAGATGTTTGGTTTGACTCTGGTACAACTCACGCCTCTGTTGTTGCGGTTCGTGATGAATACACTAAAGAAGATGGCACACAAGCAACAGCTGATTTGTATTTAGAAGGTTCAGATCAACATCGCGGTTGGTTCCAATCTTCACTATTAACTAGCACTGCAATCAATGGCGTTGCTCCTTACAAAGAAGTGTTAACGCACGGTTTTGTAGTGGATGGTGATGGCAAGAAAATGTCTAAATCACTGGGTAACGTAATGTCGCCACAAACAGTGATGAATGACCTAGGTGCGGATATTTTACGTTTATGGGTTGCTTCAACGGATTATACGGGTGAAATCACCGTTTCTGATGAAATCCTAAACCGTAGTGCAGATAGCTACCGTCGTATTCGTAATACGTCACGTTTCTTATTATCAAACTTAAATGGTTTTGATCCGCAAACTGATTTAGTGGCACCAGAAGAAATGGTTGCGCTAGATCGTTGGATCGTGGCGAAAGCATTAACGATGCAAAATGAAGTGATTGAAGCCTACGATAACTACAATCTGCATGTTGTTTACCAAAAACTAATGCACTTCTGTTCAATTGACTTAGGTAGTTTCTACTTAGATATTATTAAAGACCGTCAATACACAGCGAAAACAGGCAGCAATGCTCACTTAAGTTGTCAGACTGCGCTTTATCATATCGTTGAATCATTAGTGCGTTTAATCGCGCCTATCTTAAGCTTTACTGCTGATGAAATCTGGGGACGTTTACCGGGTGAGCGTAACGAGTTTGTTTTCACTGAAACATGGTATGAAGGTTTGTTTGGTTTAACTGAGAATGAAGTCTTAGATAACGATAAATGGACTCAAATCATTGCGGTACGTGCTGAAGTCAATAAAACACTAGAACTTGCTCGTAAAGAAACAGTGATTGGTGGCGGACTAGAAGCTGAAGTTACTTTATATGCTTCTGAAGAAATCAATACATTATTAAGTACGTTAGATGATGAGTTACGTTTTGTCTTAATCACCTCACAAGCCGCTGTTAAACCATTAGCAGATGCACCTGCTGAAGCAATTGCAACTGAACTTAAAGGTTTATCTGTACTCGTATTGAAAACTGAAGCCGCTAAATGTGACCGTTGTTGGCATCATCGTGAAGAAGTTGGCCAAGATGAGAAGCACCCTGAGTTATGTGGACGTTGTATTACTAACGTTGACGGCGAAGGTGAAACGCGTCAGTTTGCTTAATTAAGTAATGACTTTGTGAATTAGTTTTTATTAAACGCCTTAGTTATGAAAATGATTTAAGGCGTTTTTTTTAAACTTTTTATTGGAAATACTATGACTCAAACATCATCACCCGCTATCTTAAAACCGCGTTCAGGTTTACCTTGGTTATGGCTAACAATAGTGGTTTTATTGCTCGATCAATTAACTAAATATTTGACGGTAGAAATGCTCGATTTATACCAGTCATACGAAGTGCTATCCTTTTTCAATTTCACTTATGCGCGTAATTATGGTGCTGCTTTTAGTTTTTTAGGTGATGCAGGCGGTTGGCAAAAATACTTGTTTAGTGGCATTGCATTTGTTGTTTCAGCTTATTTATTATATTCCATGAAAACAACTAGTGCTAAACAACGTTGGATGAATAGTGCTTATGCATTAGTGTTATCGGGTGCTATAGGCAATGTATTAGATCGTTTAATCTTTGGTTATGTTGTCGACTTCTTAGATTTTGATTTAGGTTTTTACCGTTGGCCAACCTTTAATGTTGCAGATATTGCTATTTTTATCGGTGCGGCAATGATTATTATCGACTCATTATTTTGGGCTGAAAAGCGCGAAAAACAAAAAATTAAGGACAGCAGTAATGACAGTTAAAATGGCAAATGAAGTAGTTAATAACAGTGAAAGCAAAACTATCGGTGCAGATAGTGAAGTGTTAATGCACTTTTCAATTAAATTATCTGATGGTTCTGCAGTTGATAGTACTAAAGTTGATAATAAGCCTGCTAAATTTGTAATGGGTGACGGCAGCCTAACGCCTGGTTTTGAAGAGTGTTTATTAGGTTTAGTTGAAGGTACATCTGAAAGCTTCACTTTAGCGCCAGAGTCTGCTTTTGGTTTGTCTAACCCTGATAATTTTCATTATGTAGATCTCAGTAAATTCTCAACGGACGTACCGGCAGAAATTGGCACCATCATTACCTTTAATCAACCAGACGGTACTGAACTGCCTGGTATTATTCGTGAAATAGTGGCTGATAGCGTGACAGTTGATTTCAATCATCCTTTAGCAGGCCAAACAGTTACTTTTGAAGTTGATGTGTTAGAAGTTTTACAAAAGTAGTTGTTATTCGTTATGTGCTTAAGTATTTTCTAGTGATGTGCTAGTCATATTCTTCGGTATATTATTAATAAAATCTGTCCATTACCTTATTAATCAAAATGTTATATTGAGAGTGTTATGAAAATTATTTTAGCTAACCCACGTGGCTTTTGTGCCGGTGTACATCGTGCGATCAATATTGTTGAGCGTGCATTAGAGCTATTTCCTACGCCAATTTATGTGCGACATGAAGTTGTACATAACCAATATGTCGTTGATGATTTAAAAGCGCGTGGTGCTATTTTTGTAGAAGAACTTGATGAAGTGCCTGACGATAATATTGTTATTTTCAGTGCACATGGCGTAGCACAGAGTGTACGTGAAGAAGCTAAACGTCGTGAATTGAAAGTATTCGATGCAACTTGTCCGTTAGTCACAAAAGTCCATATGGAAGTGACGCGTGCTAGTCGCCGTGATCAAGAATGTATTTTGATTGGTCATCATGGTCACCCTGAAGTGGTGGGTACAATGGGGCAATACGATAGTAAAAAAGGTGGCATTTACTTAGTTGAGTCAGCGGAAGATGTTGCATTGCTTGACGTTAAAAACGCTGAAAGTTTATGTTATAGCTCTCAAACGACTTTATCGGTAGATGACACTGCACATGTTATCGATGCTTTACGTGTGAAATTTCCTATGATTGAAGGACCACGTAAGAACGATATTTGTTATGCGACACAAAATCGCCAAGATGCTGTTAAAGATCTTGCTGATAAAACGGACTTAGTTTTAGTCGTGGGTTCTACCAATTCATCAAACTCAAATCGTTTACGAGAGAAAGCAAATAGCGCCGGCGTGAATGCTTATTTGATCGATAATGAGTTTGATATTCAAAGTGAATGGTTTGAAAATGTAGCAAGTGTTGGAGTGACTGCTGGAGCTTCTGCTCCTGATATTTTAGTGCAAGCTGTGATTAAAAAATTACAAAAAATGGGCGGTGATGTTGTTGTTGAAAACCCAGGTGTAGAAGAAAATACTGTGTTTGAAGTGCCTGCTGAATTGCGTATTAAACAAATAGATTAACCAAATAAAAAACCGCTCTATCCCCCGCCATTACTACTTAATAGGTGTAAAGTTAATCTTTTATGCCTATTAAAAGCTTTTGTTTTATAAAGAAAAAGTAAAGATATTTATTATTCTTCGTTTATATAATTTGATCATGATCTCATTAATTACGATGATGTTTTTAAATAGATAATACGATATTTTTTTTATATAAAAATCATTGTATAAGGAGTAATCTAAGCAGCATTATCCAGAATACTCTCTCTATAACAAAGGATGTTATGAATTGTTTTCAACCCACAAAATTCAAGCATGGCTTCACATTAATTGAAATACTCATTACGATTGCCATTGCTGCTATCTTATTAAGCATCGTTGTCCCTTCTTTTACTAGCCTTATAGAATCCAGCAAAGCACGTACTACGCGTGACAGCTTGATCAGTTCAATTTATGCTGCTAAACAACAATCTCAAAGTGAACGCGTTAATGTTTATCTATGCTCCTCGTCAAATGGTACTAGTTGTTTAACGACGACAAGTTGGGGAACCGATTGGTTGGTTTATGAAGATAGTGACAGCAATGGTGGTTTGAATAACGGTGACACTATTATTATTAATAGTAGTTCTAAAACTAGTTTAATTAAAAGTACAGAAAATCAGGTGAAATTTACACCTACAGGTCACTCATCAGCTAATACATTTCAAATATGCAGTAATACTGACAACAGTGTTGTTTATGAAATAAAATTGAACCGAATGGGGCGTGTTAGTCATGAAAACGCTGCAGGGGATTGTTAATAATGAATAAAGATAAAGGCTTTAGTCTTATTGAAGTGTTAGTTGCGTTAATTGTTGTCGCGATCGGAGTACTGGGCCATGCAAAAATGCAGGCGAAGTCAATGAGCTTAGTACAGCAAAACTTTTTTGCCCAAACTGCTAATACCGCTTTATTAGATCTAGCACAACGGATACGTTCTAATTCAGACCTAGCTGATAGCTTTATTTATAGTAATTTATCTAGTGGGGATGATATTACCTCTAATAAAAACTGTTCCACGAGCACTTGTACTGAAAGTGAGTTTGCCACAGCAGAATTAGCTGAATGGTTTGATCATCTACAAAATAACTTACCTTCACCTCGCTTTTCTATTGCAGTTGATTCCTCGGACGTTAACCTTTACAACTTAATGTTAATTTGGGATGCAGCAAAAACCGGTGTGGGTAGTGCGACTTGTGATACAACAGCATTAAACTCATATCAATGTGGGAGCATGTCTGTATGGGTTCTGTAAATAAATTAAATAAAGGCTTTAGCTTAGTTGAATTAATGATCGCAATGATTGTGTCTTTGTTTATTTTGGCTGGTTTATTTTATTCTGTGATGGGTGATATGCGCTCTTATGAGTCAGCTCGAAGTTCTCAAGAGCTAGTCACAAAAGGCCGCATGGCTGTACAAACATTGAGACTTTATATACAACAAGCAGGTTTTAGAGATATTACTGCTTTAAAAAATGAAACAACCTTTAGTGCGGGAACCTCTAATGTAGGAGGCACTTGGGATTATGGTCAAGTAGTGCAAGGAATGACCAATTCCGTTGATATTGATGATGAAAAAATAGACTCAGATATTTTAGTTGTTAGATTTTTAGGTGCAGCTGAGATAGGGATTGTATCCTGTATTGGTGAGGATTTAGATGAAAGCACAAATAATGAAGTGACATTGTATGTAAACACTAGTGACCAATTGATGTGTAAAGATAATGATGACGACGCTGAAGTTTTAGACGAAGGTGTTGAGTTTTTAGAGGTTCTGTATGGTACTGAAGATGATTATCGTTACTTTACTGCTTCTGAAGTCACTGATTGGGCAGATGTAAATAGAGTTAAGATAGGTTTGTTGTTATCAACGGAAGTAAGTGCTCATGGTTTAACGAACAGTAATAGTTATACTATTTTTAATAAAACGATTGATGCTGCTAACGATACTAATTATAGATCTGTTGTCATGGAAACCGTGCTTATTGGCAACCAAGGAGGGTGATGTGATAAAAATAAATAAAAAATCAGAACATGGAGCTGCATTAATTACTTCCTTACTAATGGTGTTAGTGATTTCTATTTTAGGTGTGGCAGTTAGCCAACAAGTTATTGCCTTAAGAAAAGTTAGCACAGCTAATTACGATCAAACCTTAAGTTTTAATAGCGCAGAGTCAACATTGGCTGCCGCACATAGTGTTATTGCGGAAAATTTTTTAGAACCATCAACGCTTTTATCATTGGCTAATGATATTAATACCGACGTAACTTGGTGGCGAAGTGATGCCAATTGGAGTAGTGCAACGACGTTAAGTAGCACTATATCGGAAGGTAGTGTGACACCTTCTTATTTAATTGAGAACGATGGTACTGGCGGACTTGCGGTAGGTACAGGAGCGCTTTCAAAGCGTTATTATCGTGTTACCGTGAAAGCAAAAGGTAAAGGCGATTCCGTTGCTTTTTTACAAAGTTATTATGTGACCTTGGAGTAATGTAAATATGCTTCGATTTAATAAAATAAAAAGTATGGGATTTACGTTAATTGAATTGTTAATTGCTATTGCGATTGTTGGTATTTTAGCTTCCATTGCCTATCCTAGTTATAAAGGTGTGTTAGAAAAAACAAGAAGGCAAGAAGCAATAAGAACGTTATTAGAAGCATCACAATTAATGGAAAGTTACTATGCAATGAACTTAAATTATAGTGGTGCAATATCGGGTGGAGTCATTACTTCATTTACAGAGAATGATGACTTTAGCGAATTATATACGTTAACTGGTGTTGCGGTAGCAGGCTCATCATCTTATACATTATCAGCAACACCGATAACGACTGGCGTGCAGAGTGATGATGAATGTGGGACATTAACAATAACACATACTGGTAGCACTGGTGCAGATACCTCTGATTGTTGGTAGTGAATAAGGATATTCTTGTGAAAAAAATATTATTAAATAGTTTTATATTGTCATCAAGTTACTTGTTTTCAATTGTCTCTGTTTATGCAGGTAATTTGGATTTAGCCACTAAACCGCTTTATACCGGCACCACAGAAGCACCAATGATGATGTTGACTATGGGACGAGATCATACTCTTTTTTATGAAGCTTATAATGATGCTTCAGATCTAGATGGTGATGGTGTTATCGATACTAAATTTAACCCCAATTATGCCTACGAAGGTTATTTTGACTCAGCACTTTGTTATGAGCAAGAAAATAGTGTTTTTGTTCCCAAGCGTACGGCATCTACGTGTACAACGAGTAATGAGTGGAGTGGTAACTTTCTTAATTATCTCACCATGACGCGTATGGATGTTTTACGCAAAGTACTTTATGGCGGAACACGTAGTATTGACACTGATAGTGAAACTGTATTAGAGCGTGTTTTTATCCCTCAAGATGCGCATAGTTGGGCCAAAGCTTATGAATCTGAAGCCGTTGATGGATATGATATTGCAGATTACACTCCTTACTCTATACCTAATTCAGGCAAACAGCATTTTTTTGGTACGGTAACTTACACTGGATTCGGTGAAGATCCTATTTTACGTGTAAGGCAAAATGTCAGCTATTCAGAAGATGATTGGGGAGTCTGGAGCTGGGCATCTACAGGGCGCCCTGTACTTAATAATGGCGGTAGCGATTTTGTCGTTAGAGTTAAAGCTTGTGTCGATGGTTTTATCGATGGGACTAATTGTGAGTCTTACCCTAATGGAAGTTATAAGCCAACGGGGTTATTACATGATTATGGAGAAAGTGACCAAATGTTGTTTGGTTTGCTAACGGGTAGCTACAATAAAAATCTATCTGGTGGTGTGTTAAGAAGAGCTATTAGCGAATTTTCAACTGAAATCAATAGTAATACTGGACAATTCACCTCTACAAGTGAAGGGATTGTTGCAACAATTAATAAATTAAGAATTCATGGATTTGGCTATGCAGATAAAGCTTATGAAACTAATTGTGGTTGGGTAGTTGATCGAGCAATTAGCGATGGAGAGTGTGCATCTTGGGGTAATCCTGCTGGCGAAATGTTATATGAAGCGATGCGTTACTTTTCAGGCGCTGGATCTGCAAGTCCAAGTTATGCCACTACTGGCGATTATGATGAAGAAATCGGGTTAACCGCTCCTGCTTGGGATGACCCATACGATACTCGTGGTACTTGTGCTAATCCGAATGTACTTTTAATCAGTGATATCAGTCCTTCTTATGATTCTGATCAATTACCAGGGGCATATAGTCAATTTACTCAAAGCACAAATCAAGATGAAAGTTATTCAGGCACAACCTTACCAAGCTTTAGTGTAAGTGATTTGCTATCGATTATTTCTACTACAGAAGGTAAAACCTCGGGCGAATTCTTTATTGGCCAATCTGGGACAGAGAGCGATGGAATTCCATCGGCAAAAGAGATTACAGGCCTTGCTTATGTTCGTGGCCTAGCGCCAGCTGAGCCAACTAAAAAAGGCAGTTATAGTTCTGCTGCGGTTGCTTATTATGGACATAAAAATGATATTCATCTTAGTAAAGATGAAGACCAAAATGTGACAACGATGGTTGTTGCGTTGGCTTCCACTTTGCCTGAAATTGAAGTTGATGTTGATGGCGATATAATCAAAATTGTTCCCTTTGCCAAGTCTGTTTCTGGGTATGGAATTAGCTCTGGCGAAGATGATTTTCAACCAACAAATACTATTGTCGATTGGTATGTTGAATCAATTTCTTCAACCAGAGGTATTTTTAGAATTAATTTTGAAGATGTTGAACAAGGTGCCGATCATGATATGGATATGATTGCTAAATATACTTATGAAGTGAAAGATAATCTTTGTGTATACGATGTTGATGGCAATTGTACTTCTACAGCTAAAGGTGTAGAAGTTACTGTCGATTCTACTTTTGCAGCAGGTAGTATTAATCAACATGCTGGTTATATTATTTCTGGAACAACAAATGATAATACATATTTAGAAGTTAAAGATGTTGGTGGTGCTAATGTAAAATACCACTTAGATACCCCTGTTAGTTACGACTATAGAAACAGAAAAGAAAGCAATAGTAATGTAAAGCTAGGGTTAACATCTACTCGTAATTTCTTCCCAAGTGCCACTAAAGCTGCAGACTTTTTACCATCACCACTTTGGTATGCTGCTAAGTGGGGAGGATTTGTCGATTCAGATGACAGTGGAACTCCTAACTTAGAAAGTGAATGGGATACTAGTGGTGCTGATGATGGTGGGGCGGACGGCGATCCAGATAACTACTTCCCTGTAACTAATGCAGGTGAATTAAAAGATCAAATAGCAGCCGCATTTGACTTAGCTTATGACGGCTTGTTGACCGGATCATCTCCCGTTTATTCTTCTAACTTATTAACTAGCGGTACACTTGCTTATAAATCTTCATTTGAAGAAGAAAGTTGGAATGGGAATGTTACTGCTTATACGGTTAATTCTGATGGTGAGTATTCGTCGACAGAATCATGGAGTGCAGCTACACAATTAGATGCGATGGATCCAGACGACCGTTTTATTTTTACTCGTAGTACTGACGGTAGCGTGTTTGAGTTTGTATTAAGTAATTTTAGCTCTTCACCTCTTCTGTCAGAGAGTCAATTAGTAGGTTTATTAGGTAGCACATCTGGATCTGACACAGAGAAAGCGACTTATATACAAAATGCAGTTAGTTATATTCGTGGTGATCGTGATAATGAAACCTCGATTATTGGTGATGGCTTTAGAGAACGAACGAGTCTTTTAGGCGATATTATTAATTCAACGCCTTATTATGTATCGATATCTAAAGGGCATACAGTAGGCAAAGAGGTGGTTGCATTTGCAGCTAACGATGGCATGGTTCATATTGTTGATGCCGATGACGGTACAGAAGTTGTCGCCTACATTCCAAGTACTGTTTATGAAGCTTTAGGCAATATAGTAGATAATGCTTATATTCATGAGTATTCAGTTGATGGTGGGCTAAATGCTTACTCTGATGAAAATGACTTAGTTGATATTAATCTTGATGGAACCTCTATTGAAGTAGCAAGAACAACACTAGTCGGTCGTTTAGGCTTGGGTGCTAAAGGGCTTTATGCTATCGATGTGTCAGATTTGACTACTCCTACTACCGATATGATGAGATGGGAAATTACTTCGGACACCACTGGGTTTGAAGGTATAGGTTATAGTGTTTCAGCGCCAACAATTGTAACGCTTGCTAACGATAGAGCTAGTGTTGTTTTTGCAAATGGTTATAACTCAATTGATGATGATGGTGCGATTTATATTGCGGATCTTAGTGATGGTAGTTTAATTAAAAAGCTTAGTGTCGGCGCACAAACTGACCCGACAGGTTTGGATAGACCTAATGCGCTCGCTCAACCGTTATTGATCGATAATAATAGTGATGGTATTGCTGATTATATCTACGCAGGTGATCTTTTTGGAAATATGTGGGTATTTGATATCTCTAGTGATGATCCTAATGACTGGGGAATTAAAAAAATAGGCGGGGCTCCATTATTTACTGCAATCAGTCCAACATTGAATGGCGTTGAATATAGATCCCAATCGATTACTACAAGACCAACTGTAGTACGTCATCCTGATGGTGTCGGTGTGTTAGTTGCATTCGGAACTGGTAAGTATGTAGAGTCACATGATATTTCTACGACGGATCAAGCCACTCAGAGTTTTTATGTAATTGAAGACAAACTGGGCACTTCTAGTATTAATGCTACACGTAATTCATCTGGTTTTAGTAATTTACAAAAGCAATCTATTATCAAGGAAAGTAGTACCAATCGTTTACTTTCAAGTCACCCTCTTAATTGGAATGAGATTAGTGGCTTCTATATTGACTTAGTCAATACTGAAGATGGTAATACTGAAAACTATGGTGAGAAACAAGTCGTCGCTAGCACTATTTTAGGGACTAAGGTTAGCTTTGTGACTTTAATACCAGGTACAGATCCATGTGTTGCTGGCGGTACAGGATGGTATATGGAGTTGAATTTGTATACCGGTCAAACTTGGAATACCGGAACAGAAGTTGAGGATGACCCATCAACTGCAGAAGATGAGTCTGAAGAAATACCTACCGATAGTTCCAATCAGTTTATTGATGGTGTCGCGACAGGGATATCATCAGTTGCTTCTGTAACAACAAGTACGGAAACGATCACTAATGCAGATGGTACAACAGAAGATATTACTATATTTGAAAGTGCAATCGGTTTAACTTGTATTACGCTTAGTACAAATAAACAAACTTGTTACGATGATGATCTCAATATAACGGGGCCACAAAGCTGGAGAAATTTATATTAGTTATTAACTAATATAAACTTTAAAAAAGACACTCCTGTTTAATGTAAAAATTAATCAAGACTGTCTTTTTGTTTATTGCGTGTTTAATTGTGGTATTTATACCGGTTACCATTCAAAGTGCAAAATTCACCGCTTGCCCTCTGGGTCGTTAGCTTGAAAACCAACTCTACGTTGCAACCTTCGATAGGCCTAGCCATTGTCATTATGTTGCGCCTTGATTTGGAGTCCGAGCTAACGACTGAACAAAGCACATTGAAAGGTAACGTGTATATATTTCTTTATTTATTCTGAGGATATTATAGCAATCACAATAAATAGCTTATCTATTTTATTTGTTAAAACAGCCCACTTCCTCGTTGTAAATTTCGTAAAGAGAACAGGCATTAAAGAATTAATATCTTTTAGTTAATCTTTGAAAGGCTCAACTTACGCCTTGAATTGAACTTTTTTTCCAGTGCAAAATTTAGATAACATATTTAATGTAATCGGTAATATCTTACACCCTTTTTTATTCTCACCACATAAAGCCCAATTATTACAAATATAAAAAACATAACATGTAACCAAAATTTTGGGCCTATATGAGTATTAATAGGCGCTATAGTACTTATATCTGGGAAGTTTTGTTTGTACTCTATAAAATTAATCTTGAGTAAGTACTCACTTTTATTTCTTTTTATTCTTTAAGGATATCGCCTTTAATTGTTATTTAACCTTAATTCTGGTTAATGAAGTGGAATTATATTTAAAATCAAAAGTACTATTTTTGACTATACAGTGCTGTTAGTTTTGCGTAGTTCAAGACGAATTATTGACAGATAATTGGTTATTGACAGATAATTTAACTCAAAAATCTGCGGAAATAGCGGTGTTGTATTGCTTTGCTTATCCAGAACAGAGGTTATTTACGTAATATGTAAATAAGGGAGAGAATCGAGCTTCTAACAAGTATTTTATTTATATTGTTATCTGTCAGTGATACATACGACAAACTTTTAATAATAATGATTGATACAATGAAGTAGGTTAAATTAACGATGAAAGTTTGTTTTTTATTGATTTGTTAATAGTGTAACATTAGAGATCATATTCAGCCTGAAGATCATGGCACAGAGTGATTTATTGAGATCTTTTCGAGATTGAGATCATTTTACTTTGAAATCAACATTAAGAGTTTATTATGAAAAAAATAGAAGCAATCATTAAACCATTTAAAATGGACGATGTACGTGAAGCACTTGCGGATATTGATATCACAGGTATGACAGTCTCAGAAGTAAAAGGCTTTGGTCGTCAGAAAGGGCATACTGAGTTATATCGTGGTGCAGAGTATATGGTCGACTTCTTACCAAAAGTGAAAATTGAGCTAGTAGTAAAAAAAGAATATGTAGATCGCTGTATTGAAGCAATTATGAAGACAGCACAAACAGGTAAGATTGGCGATGGTAAAATCTTCGTTACTTCTGTTGAACGTGTTATTCGTATTCGTACAGGCGAAGAAGATGGTGAAGCGGTTTAATCTTTTATGAATTGATTTTTCGCTTAAATGGGCAATAAAAAAGGAGAACTGAGTTCTCCTTTTTTATTGCCCATTGATAGCAAAAATTGCTGTTGATTTTTATTTTGTATAATTACCAGTCAAAAATGCTAAATGATTCGCTTCTTCTAACCACTTTACTGTCTGGGTAATTTAGTTTCAGCACTGATAATGCATTCTTTTTAGGTGTTTCTAAACCTAGTTCATCGTATGCTTGAATCATTATTTCTAATGCGTCTTGTACTGATTTAGTATCAGAGTAGTTGTTTAAGACTATTTTACTTCGGTTAATCGCCGCAATATAAGCTTCGCGTTTAATATACCACTCTGCAATAGCTACTTCATAACGCGCAACACGATCTTTAAGGTAGATCATACGTTGATGCGCATCTTTTGCATATTCACTTTGTGGGTAGTATTTTAAAACGTGGTTGAAGTCTTTAAAGGCTCTTTGAGAATAGCTTTGATCGCGGTTGAAACGATCTATACCAAATAAATTTTGGAAGAATTGATCATCAACGGTTAAGTTAGTTAAACCACGTATATAATAGACATAATCCAAATCTTTATGTGTTGGGTTTAAACGAATAAACTTATCGATATTAGCTAATGCTAAGGCCATTTCATTACGTTTATAGTAAGTGTAAATTAAGTCTAATTGCACTTGGTCTGAGTGTGGACCAAATGGATAGCGGCTATCTAGTGCTTCAAGGATTTCAGATGCTTTTTCAAAATTAGCTGACTCTAATGCTAAGGATGCGTCTTGATATAATGCAACGGGAGGCTTATCTGCAACCTTTGGTTTACTATTTTTTTTAGATGAGCAGCCACTAATGACAATGGCGATGAAAAAACTGGTCGTTATTAGTCTAAGGATCTTATTCATAAGTGTTATAATGTCGGCCAATATTAAAAAGTACAGTATCGACTATCGTCGAAAGAAATAAAAGTAAAAAAAGATAAAATGTGACAAGATAATACTGTCAGACTAAATACTTTTTAAAAATCAATTACAATAGCACAAAATACAAAGAAGAGAGCACTATGAGCCAAGCAATAAACCTAACTGCAGAAGTTACAGATGAACAGTTAGGATTTCGATTAGACCAAGCGGTTGCCGCATTGTTCCCTGATTATTCTCGTTCACGTATAAAAGAATGGATTTTAGCGGGCCTGGTACAAATTGATGGCACAGTTTCTTTAACGCCGCGTGAAAAAGTATTTACTGGCCAAATGTTAGAAGTAAATGCGGTATTGGAAGATGAAGTAACTTTTGTTGCACAAAAAATTGAAATTAACATCGTTTATGAAGACGATGATATTTTAGTTATCAATAAACCTGCTGGGTTAGTTGTTCACCCAGGTGCTGGTAACGCAAGTGGCACATTATTAAATGCCTTGTTATACCATTACCCAAGCATTGCAGAAGTACCGCGTGCAGGTATCGTTCATCGATTAGATAAAGAAACATCTGGTTTGATGGTGGTGGCTAAAACAGTACCAGCACAAACGCATTTAGTGACAAGTTTACAAGCACGTCAAATGACACGTGAATATGATGCTATTGCTTCAGGTTGTTTTACTGCCGGCGGTAAAGTTGATGCACCTATTGGTCGTGATAAAGTACACCGTACTAAAATGGCTGTTAATCCAACGTCTGGTAAAGATGCAATAACACATTACCGAATTGCTGAAAAATACCGAGCTCACACACGTTTACGTTTACGTTTAGAAACAGGGCGTACTCACCAAATTCGTGTACATATGATGTCTGTTGGACATGTATTAGCAGGTGACCCTGTATACGGTGGTCGTCCTCGTCCACCAAAAGGTGCTTCAGCAGAATTAAGTGAAGTATTACGTGGTTTTAGACGCCAAGCACTACATGCAACTATGTTGCGTTTGGATCACCCAATCACAGGTGATGAGATGGAATGGCATGCGGAACCACCAGAAGACTTTAAAGTGCTAGCTGCCGCATTACGTGCTGATACTATTTCGCATGAAAATGAACTCGACTTATAATCTGTTTATATGCAATTAATTAAACCTAATTGGGCAGCACCTGCCCATGTTCATGCTTATTCAACGACACGCTTAGAAGGTGTTAGTGAAGGTGAGTTTGAAGGGTTAAATTTAGGAACACATGTTAATGATAATCCTCAACATGTGTTTCAAAATCGTTTGTTATTATCTAACCAGTTTACTAATGCACCTGATTTTTGCTGGTTAAATCAAATTCATAGCCATGATTTGATTAAGTTATCAGCTTCCTCTATTCAAAAGCTAGATGCTGATGCTAGTTGGATTGATACTAATCAACGAACCTGCGTGGTGATGACAGCAGATTGTTTACCTGTATTAGTTACTGATAAAAAAGGTAGTTTTGTTATTGCTATTCATGCTGGTTGGCGTGGTTTGTGTGACGGTATTATTGAAAAAAGCATTCAGAAAGTCAGTGATGAATTAGCGATTAAAAGTGAACAATTATTAGTTTGGTTAGGCCCTTGTATCGGTCCTACAGCTTTTGAAGTGGGTAATGAAGTACGCGAAGAGTTTATTGCTCATGATATTAACGCGAGCAGTGCTTTTGTTGCTTCTAATGAGAAATGGTTAGCAAATTTACATTTATTAGCCAAACTAAGACTTGCTGATTTTAAAGGTGTCACTATCACCGAAAATGAATCATGTACTTTTAATGAACCAGGGTTATTTTATTCTTATCGAAGAGATGGAAAAACAGGCCGCTTAGCTACTTTTATTTGGTTAGATTAACATCTTGTTGAAGCAAAAATGTTGAACTAAGTAGCTGGTATTAAATATGTTGTGATTAGTATTTTATGATTGAACCTTTCTTTTGATGATTTCCTTTATATCATTACCCTTTTTTAGATGCTCTATTAGATTCTTTAATTATTTCCTATAATACTTCTTATTAGATCCTTTGTTAGTGCTTCGTGCTTGGAAGAACTAATACTTTTAATTGTTCATAATTTATTCAATATATTCTTCTTGTGACCTTGATATTTATTGCTAAACCCCCATCTATATAGGTGTAATCATTTCGGGAGAAATTAGTATGCGTTTAGATAAATTAACTAGTAAATTTCAATTAGCTTTGTCCGATGCTCAATCTATTGCATTAGGTCGAGATCACCAATATATAGAGGCGACACATGTATTGCTGGCCATGCTTAATCAAGATGGTGGCGCAATGCGTAGTATCTTGTCTGATCTTGAAATTAATATAAATCTACTGCGTTCACAGCTATCAACTATTTTAGATAGGCTGCCTAAAGTATCTGGTATAGGTGGCGAGATTCAAGTTTCTAGTCAGCTTGGTAATACCTTTAATCTTTGTGATAAATATGCACAAAAAGCGAAAGATAAATTTATTTCATCGGAAATATTTTTAGTCGCGGTATGTGAAGATAAAGGCGAATTAGGCCAAGTATTAAATAAACTTGGGTTAACTAAAAGTAAAGTTGAAAGCTCTTTAAAGAAAATTCGTCAAGGACAAACAGTTACTGATGTAAATGGTGACGGTCCTGAACAAGCACTAGAAAAATACACTATAGATTTAACGGAACGTGCTGCTGCAGGTAAGCTCGATCCTGTTATTGGTCGAGATGATGAAGTACGCCGTATTGTACAAGTATTACAACGTCGTACTAAAAATAACCCCGTTATTATTGGTGAACCAGGCGTTGGTAAAACGGCCATTGTAGAAGGATTGGCACAACGTATTATTAATGGTGAAGTCCCAGAAGGTTTAAAAGGTAAACGTGTTTTATCTTTAGATATGGGCTCTCTCATTGCGGGCGCTAAGTACAGAGGTGAATTCGAAGAACGTTTAAAAGCTGTTTTAGCAGAGCTCAATAAAGAAGAAGGACAAGTGATTCTCTTTATTGATGAATTACACACGATGGTTGGCGCCGGTAAAGGCGATGGTGCAATGGATGCGAGCAATATGCTTAAACCTGCACTTGCTCGTGGTGAATTACATTGTGTTGGTGCCACTACATTGGATGAGTACCGCCAATATATTGAAAAAGATGCGGCATTAGAGCGTCGTTTTCAAAAAGTAATAGTTGATGAACCGAGTGTAGAAGACACTATTGCAATATTACGTGGTCTGAAAGAGCGTTATGAGTTACATCATAAAGTGCAAATAACAGACCCTGCCATTGTTGCCGCGGCCACGTTATCACATCGTTATATTTCAGACCGTCAGTTACCCGATAAAGCAATTGACTTAATTGATGAGGCTGCATCTAGTATTCGTTTACAAATAGACTCTAAACCTGAAAGCTTAGACAAACTTGGACGTAAAATTATCCAATTAACCGTGGAGCAAAAATCACTACAAAACTCATCTGATGAAGCGAGCATCAAGCGTTTAAATGACTTAGAGCAAACTCTAAAATCAAAAGGTACAGAGTACAAAGAGTTAGATGAAATTTGGAAAACCGAAAAAGCGGCGTTATCTGGTACCCAAAATATTAAGCAAGCTTTAGAGCAAGCCCGTTTAGATTTGGAAGTCGCTAGTCGCGCATCTGATTTAACGCGTATGTCTGAATTGCAATATGGTCGAATTCCAGACTTAGAAAAACAATTAGACCTTGCATCTCAAGTTGAAATGCAAGAAATGACACTGTTAAAACATTCAGTAACAGAAAATGAAATCGCCGATATTCTTGCTCATTGGACAGGTATCCCTGTGTCTAAAATGCTCGAGGGAGAGCGAGATAAACTATTGAAAATGGAAAAATATTTACATTCTCAAGTGGTTGGACAAAATGAAGCGATTGAAGCCGTCTCAAATGCGATTCGTCGTAGTCGTGCTGGCTTAAGCGACCCTGATCGTCCTATTGGTTCGTTCTTATTCTTAGGGCCTACCGGTGTTGGTAAAACAGAGTCTTGTAAAGCCTTGGCCAATTTCCTATTTGATAGTGTCGATAATATGGTACGTATCGATATGTCTGAATTTATGGAAAAACATGCGGTTTCTCGTTTAGTCGGTGCCCCTCCTGGTTATGTAGGCTATGAAGAGGGTGGTTACTTAACTGAGGCGGTTCGTCGCAAACCTTATTCGGTTATTTTATTAGATGAAATAGAGAAAGCACATCCAGATGTCTTTAATATTTTATTACAGGTATTAGATGATGGTCGTTTAACTGATGGTAAAGGTCGTACTGTTGATTTTCGTAATACCGTTATTATTATGACGTCGAACATTGGATCAGAAATTATTCAAGAAGCATTCCCTCGAGCTTCTTATGATGACGTTAAAAATACATTATTAGGGATATTAGCAAAACAATTTAAACCTGAGTTTTTGAATCGTATTGATGAAACGGTAGTTTTTCATCCTTTAAGTGAAAAACACATTAAATCTATTGCGACGATTCAACTTCATGCATTGCAAGCACGTCTTAAAGAAAGAGGTTATTTACTTACATTTAACGATGCTTCAATAGAATTGTTGGTCGAAGCTGGTTATGACCCTATGTATGGCGCTCGTCCATTAAAAAGAGCGGTACAACAACTACTAGAAAATGCATTAGCGCAGAAAATATTATCAGGAGAGTTAAGTGTAGGTAATAATATTCTAGCTGATGTAGAAGATGGAAAAATAGTGTTTGTACAGTCATAAAGTAACCATGACTGACGTTATCAATCGGAGCTGCTTAGGCAGCTCCTTTTTGTCTTTCTAATATCCAGTATTGAATTTTTTAGTTAACTAACTTCAGCTCTGGATAAGCAAAGCGATACAACACCACTATTTCTGCAGATCTCTGCGTTACATTATTTCTCAATAACCCGTTATTGCTTCAATAATTCGCCTTGAACTACGCAAAACTAACGGCACTGCATAGTAAAAAATAGTACCTTCTGATTTTAAATATAGTTCCGCTTTCATTAGCCAGAGTTGAGGTTAATGAAAATGAGAATTAAAATTAAAATTAAGTTAAAAATTATGACTAAAGATCTCAGATCGCAAAGTAAAGCCCAAACCATTTTTAAAACTAGCTTAATTTATTTTTTAAAGTAAATCTTGTCGTAATGAAACCAATGGCTAGTTGTTATAGAGTGTTACAACGCAGTATTGATTTTTCGAGTTGGCGACCTGCAGGGCAAGCCGTGAGCCAACCACTTTCGCCGTTATAACGTCTCGATTTAACCTGTTAGAACCTTACCTTTATGTCGATAATTTGTTTATCACACGACTTGCTGATTTTTCATCTTGAATGGTGACGGGTATATAGGCCATTTACCACGGTAGCAGTGACTTGGTAATCATTATTGAAAATAGCTAGGTTAGCTATTTTACCTGAATGGATACTACCTAATTTATGTTCGACTGAAATCGCTTTAGCAGGGTATAGCGTAGCCATTCGAATAGCCTCATCTAATGGTATACCAACAAACTTAACGCATTGTTGTATTGATTCAATCATCGTGACCGCGGATCCACCCAAGGTGCCATCTTCACCAAAACATTTACCGTCTTTATAATAAACAGTGGTGCCAACAAAATCGAATTGGTTGCCGAATAAATCGATATCAGCCCCTGCAGGTGCAGTTGCATCGGTTACTAATATTAATTTATCTCCCATGATTTTTTTAGACAGCCGCACATTTACATAATCAACATGAAATCCATCAACGATAATACCTGCGTAGATGTTGTTATCATAAACGGCACCTACTATGCCAGGCTCTCGACCTGTGATTGACGACATAGCATTGAATAAATGTGTAGCACAAGAAGCACCATGTTTGATTGCGTTTGTTGCTTGCTGGTAAGTACCGTTGCTATGACCTAAAGAAACCACAATACCTGCATTGCTTAACTGAGTAATCACATTATCAGGCGTCATTTCGGGAGCAAGAGTTATTTGACTAATGATGTCTGCATTATCACAGATAAGATCAATCATTTCAGTGTTGGGCTTTCGAATAAACTCTGCTCGGTGAATACCTTTTTTTACCAAGTTAATATAAGGACCTTCAAGATGTAAACCTAAGACTTCATTATCTGTTGTTTGCATATAATCGCGTACTACATCTAAAGCCTTTTTCATTCTTTCATCGCTGTCTGTGATAAAAGTAGGAAGGTAGCTAGTTGTACCAGATTTTAAATTGGCAGCCTGCATTGTTAACAATGTTTGTTGTGTTTCCGCACCATTAAACATAACGCCACCGCAACCATTGAGCTGTAAGTCGATAAAGCCTGGTGTTAAGTTGTCGCCATTTAAATCTATGCAACGAGTATCGGAAGGAAGTTCATTGATAGGAATGATGGCTTTGATCACTTCATCTTCAACAATGACTGCATGATCAACAAGAATGGATTCAGTTGTGTAGATCACGCAATTAGTGAGTGCATACATGGAAAATAGCTCCGTTTAATAAAGCAAATTGATATGTTCAATGATTTAGTAAGCACTGAAATAGGCATGTTCTAAGTCATTTAATGGGGTTGAGCTATAAGCCATGAATATGTTCAGCTTCTAATTCCTGAAAATACTTAAGGGTTTTAACTTTAAGCTCCATGGTTGATTCCGCATCGCAGACAATAATTGCTTTTTGATGTAATTGTAAGGCGCTAACCGTCCACAAATGATTAACACAGCCTTCAACTGCGGCTTGTAGCGCTAGTGCTTTATGGCGACCAGTGACAAGTGTTAATACTTCCGTTGCATCTAATAACGTAGCAACGCCAATGGTTAACGCTAACTTGGGCACTTTATCGATATCGCTATCAAAAAATCGGGAGTTAGCAATCCTAGTTTCTTGCGTTAGTGTTTTAATTCGTGTGCGAGAAGCTAATGATGAGCCGGGTTCATTAAATGCAATATGACCATCGCTCCCTACACCTCCCATAAAGAGATTAATTTTACCGTAGCTTTTTATTTTATCTTCGTAGCGTTGGCATTCTGCTTCTAAATCGTCGGCTAAGCCATTTAATAAGTTAATATTGTGTGGTTGTATATTTACATGGTTGAAAAAATTATTGTGCATAAAGCTGTAATAGCTTTCTGAATGTGAAGGTTCGATACCGACGTATTCGTCCATATTAAAAGTCACTACATGCTTAAAGCTAACTTTTTCTGCTTTATATAATGCAATCAAATGCTCATAAGTTGCTAATGGAGAACTACCAGTCGGTAAGCCTAATATAAATGGACGATCTTTTGTTGGAGAGAATTTGTTAATTTTGTTCACAATATATTGAGCGGACCAACGACCAACATCGGATAAATTTTTAAGTGGAATTAAACGCATTTTTTCTCCAAATAGTTAAAATTTAAGCTTAATTCTTCTTGTGAGTTAAGTTTAATGGTAATGCTTGTATTGGTTTTTTTCAAGTTGAACCTTGAGTGATCTGTGTCACATAATAAGCTCATCGAGTTTGCGGGCTTTGATAAAAACTTTAGAGTCATAATTTAGCTAGATTATTAAAGTCTTTGTATTTAGAGGCTTTCTTTAACCAGTTAAAATGGATAATAATCAATGTGAATTAAGTTTACATCTCAAGGGAGAGTGACAATGAATATTTTAGGTTATATGCAGAAAGTAGGTAGAGCCTTGATGGTACCAGTAGCCGTCTTACCTGCTGCCGCCATTTTAATGGGGATTGGTTATTGGATTGACCCTAATGGTTGGGGAGGTGACTCTCAGCTTGCTGCTTTTTTAATTAAAGCAGGCGCGGCGGTCATCGATAATATGGCGTTGTTATTTGCTGTTGGTGTTGCCTATGGACTGTCTAAAGATAAAGACGGTGCAGCGGCTCTTTCAGGATTAGTGGGTTGGTTAGTGGTGACTACTTTATTATCTCCTGGCGCTGTTGAACAAATTACCGGTGTTGCTGCGGATGCTTCTTTCGGTAAAATTGAAAACCAATTTGTTGGGATTTTAGTCGGTATTATTTCTGCTGAATTATATAATCGATTTTCAGATGTTGAGCTGCATAACACATTAGCTTTCTTTTCTGGTCGTCGTTTAGTGCCTATCGTCGTTTCTATAGTGATGATTGCAGTGTCATTTGTCTTAATGGCTATTTGGCCACTTATTTTCTCTGGCCTACAACACTTTGGTGAAACGATTGCTGGTATGGGGGATATTGGTGCAGGCATTTACGCTTTCTTTAACCGTTTATTGATTCCAGTTGGTCTGCACCATGCGTTAAACTCCGTATTTTGGTTTGATGTGGCAGGTATTAATGATATCCCGAACTTTTTAGCGGGTCAGGACACTATTACTAAGTTTGCTGCTGAAGGTAAAACGGCGATGGGTACTGTTGGGATGTATCAAGCAGGTTTCTTTCCTATTATGATGTTTGGCTTGCCTGGCGCGGCGTTAGCTATTTACACAACGGCAAGAGCAGAACATAAGCAGAAAGTCGCTTCTATCATGTTAGCAGCTTCTTTAGCTTCGTTTTTTACAGGCGTAACGGAACCGTTAGAGTTTTCATTTATGTTTGTTGCGCCATTGCTCTATGTTGTGCACGCAATTTTAACAGGCGTATCAGTCTTTATTGCCGCTAATATGGAATGGATAGCTGGTTTTGGTTTCTCTGCTGGTTTAGTTGATATGGTACTATCTTCGCAAAATCCATTAGCCAAACAATGGTATATGTTGCTTGCACAAGGTGTTGCTTTCTTTGCTATTTATTATTTTGTTTTCTTAGCATTAATTAAAGGGCTTAACCTTAAAACTCCTGGACGTGAAGATGCTGACGATGAAGCTATCAATGTCGTTGCTGAGAGTCGTGACGATAGTGATAGTTTAGCCAATGCATATGTGGTGGCATTAGGTGGAATGCAGAATATTGAAGTTATTGATGCTTGTATTACTCGTTTACGTCTCACGCTAAAAGATCGCAGTACTATTAAAGAATCCGATCTAAAAAGCTTAGGGGCAATGGGTGTCGTGAAACTAGGAGAAAATAATCTTCAAGTTATCATCGGACCACAAGCGGAAAGTATTGCAAATCGTATGAAGCTTTCAAAGTAGTAGTTAACTAGTTTATTCAATAGGCACTCATTGAGTGTCTTTTTTGCTTCTAAGCCAGTAATACTCATTGTATTAAGCCTGTTATGACGATTACATTAAATGTGTTATCTAAATTTTGCGCTGGAAAAGCAGTTCAATTCAAGGCATAAATTGAGCCTATTGAAAATTAACTTCGTTAATCTTCTATCGGAGAATTAACCAAAAGAGGTTAATTCTTTAATGGCTGCTCCCTTTACGAAATTTACAACGAGGAAGTGGGCTGTTTTACGAAAGAAAAGTGCCTTAATTTGAGACGTAAATATAGTGAATACGTACTCTTTTCATTAAACTTACAATACAAAAGTAAGCTATTTTAACCTTCAAAATAGACTCGCCATTTATTCTGGTTGGTATTATTACCCTATATCCCTACGATACCTCCCATTTGTTATTATTTCACTTGAGCTTAGCGCTAGAATATACGATGATTGCCCCTTTATGAATCATGTATTTTAGAGGTCACAATGTCTGAACTGGAAACACGCCCAAGTAATTTTATTCGCACTATTATTGAAAACGATCTTGAGAGTGGTAAACACCAGACAATCCATACACGCTTTCCTCCTGAACCGAATGGTTATTTACATATTGGCCATGCTAAATCTATCTGCTTAAACTTTGGTTTAGCACGTGATTACCCCAATGCAGCCTGTAACCTACGTTTTGATGATACAAACCCGGTTAAAGAAGATGCTGACTATGTTGCTGCTATTGAAAAAGACGTAACTTGGTTAGGTTTTGAGTGGCAAGGTGATGTACGTTATTCGTCTAACTACTTTGAACAGCTTTTTGATTATGCTATTGAGTTAATTGAAAATAATAAAGCGTATGTTTGTGAGTTAAATGCTGAACAAACACGTGAATATCGAGGCACATTAACGTCTGCAGGTAAAGATAGTCCATTCCGCGACCGTTCAATTGCAGAAAATTTAGATCTATTTAATCGTATGCGTGCAGGTGAGTTTGAAGAAGGCTCGATGATGCTACGTGCTAAAATCGATATGGCTTCGCCTAACATGAAAATGCGTGATCCGGTTATTTACCGTATTCGCTTTGCACATCATCATCAAACGGGTGATAAATGGTGCATTTACCCAATGTACGATTTTACACATTGTATTTCGGATGCAATCGAAGGCATTACACACAGTTTATGTACGTTAGAGTTTGAAGACCATCGTCCATTATATGATTGGGTTTTAGCGAATATCAGTATTGAGTGTAAACCACGTCAAATTGAGTTCTCTCGTTTAAATTTACAGTACACATTAACGTCTAAGCGTAAGCTAAATGCATTAATTGAAGAAAATATTGTAACAGGTTGGGATGATCCTCGTATGCCGACTATTTCAGGTATGCGTCGTCGTGGTTATCCTGCTGCTTCACTACGTGAATTTTCAAAACGTATTGGTGTAACAAAGCAGGAAAATACGGTTGAATTTGCTTCATTAGAAGCTTGTGTTCGTGAAGACTTAGAAGCTAACGGCGCACGTGCGATGGCAGTACTTGATCCAATCAAAGTGACTATTACTAACTATGAAGAAGGCAAGTTAGAGCAATTAAATGCACCTGCTCATCCTAAAGATGAAAGCATGGGCACACGTGTTGTTCCATTTTCTCGTGAGTTATATATTGATGCTGCTGATTTCCGTGAAGAAGCAAATAAAAAGTATAAGCGTTTAGTACTTGGTAAAGAAGTACGTTTACGTAATGCTTACATGATCAAAGCGGAAGAGGTTATTAAGGATGATGCAGGTAACATTACTGAAATCCTTTGTTCATATGATCCGACAACATTGGGTAAAAATCCTGAAGATGGCCGTAAGCCAAAAGGGGTTATCCACTGGGTGAGTGCGGCATCAAACCATCCTGCTGAATTCCGTATTTATGATCGTTTATTTACGGTAGAGAACCCTGCGGCAGTTGAAGATATTCATACTGTTATTTACCCTGACTCATTAGTGATTAAACAAGGTTTTGTAGAAAATAGTTTAATCGATGCTAAAGCTGAAGTGGCGTATCAATTTGAGCGAGAAGGTTACTTCTGTGCAGATAATAAAGATTCAAGTGCTGCTAAACTGGTATTTAACCGCACAGTTGCATTACGTGACTCTTGGACTGGTTAATTTAAACTAACCTCAATTCTGAAAAAAGGTTTACTGAAAAGTAAGCCTTTTTTTATGCCTATAAATTGGTGCTGGTGGTTTGTCTTATACTACTGAATATTGACTCGTTTTTTCGATGATTTTGACTCGTTACTAAATTAAATAAGTCTTTTTTGAAAGTGAAGCGATCAATGACTTCCAAGTAATTGAGCTAACGTTATATTGTTTAATCCTCCCATCTTATTTAATTGAGCCAATAGTAATTCAGCGCAAGCTAATGCGTCTGTTAATGCATTATGTGCATTATATATAGGTAAATTGTAGCGTTCTCTACAGGCGTTTAAACGTAAGCTGCCTGTATTTAAAAATTGGTGTTTACGAAGTTGTCTTTTTTTATCAATCATCAATGTATCGATTGCAAACAAAGGAAACGATTGCTTACCTATTGTCCGTAATGATTGTTGTAAGAATTGCAAATCTAAAGGTGCATGATGTGCGACTAACACTTTATGTTGGCATTGTTCAAAGAGCCACTCTAGCGCCTCTTGTTGTGTTAAAGCATTGTTTAAGTCTTTATCTAAAACACCATGAATAACAGCACTTTGACCAACACTACCTTGAATCTTTATGAATTTATGTTGTGCAAATTTAGGTTGTATTTGACCATTAATAATAGGAATAACACCTATGCTGACCATTTGATCTTTCTTCGGGTTTAATCCTGTCATTTCAATATCTAATGCGAGTAAATCAGTTTTGGAAATAGGTTGGTTAAGGTTTGTTAATAGATATTGATAATGGGTTTGTAAGTGATCAGGTTTCCCTAACTTATTATTTTTAATAAGTCGTTTTAATTTGTTATTTAACCACCATTGCTGCAACATTAAAATTGTCTTAAAAATTTATGTTTCACGGTACCTTGGGCTTCATGAATGACTTTAAAGGCATCTTTTAATTGGTGCCTGACTAATGATGAAAGGCTATCAGGCAAAATATAATTAGAGACGGGTTGCGTGTTATTAAATTGCTGTCCTTGGTTCGTAAGGCGTTTATGGGCAATAAACTCCCAAGCATCTAATAAGTTCATTGCAATATCCTTATCTATGGCTGACAACGTAATTAACGCTTCAATACGCTTGATTGTATTTACTTCCTCTAACCCTACGGATAAAGCATATATTCTGACAATATCATTAATTAATGCATTACCTTTATGTTTTAGATCGATTCCTTTTACTTCACTACCATCTCGTTCGAGTACAAAACTTCGGAAAAAGCCTAACGGAGGAGTTGATTGCAATGCATTTTGGCTAAGCGCCGCAATGAATATATCGTTATTCTTTGTATTCTTTAATACCGTTGTTTGTAATTGCTTAAATAAACTTAGATCACCAAATACAGGTCTCATATCAAAGAAGATCGTTGCATTTAATAAGGCACTGGGATCGGGTGTTTTAATCCATTTAGAAAATGCTTGTAACCATTGTTGTAATGTTAATTGCCACTTTGGGTTTTGTGCCATGATATTACCTGGACAAAATGGAAACCCACATTCATTGAGTGCACTACAGACATATTCAGATAATTGTTTGAAATAGTCTTTTTCTACTTTAGTTGCTTCTCTTTCTAATATTAATGCATTGTCTTGATCTGATCCTGCCATTTGATCTTGACGGCCTTGCGAACCAAAAGCAAGCCAACAGAATGCCATGGGTGCAGGTCCTAATTGCTCTTGTTTTAATACAATTAAGCGACGTGTTAAGGAGTCTGTCACAGAAGTAAGGACTCGGCCTATTTCCATTGCTTTAGCGTCACTACTAATCAAGTTAAATAATAAGTCTGGTATTTTTTGGCTGACTTGAATCAGTGACTCTAAACTATTTTGACGATCTATTTGGCCAATTAACAATAAAGGTTGGGAGCTTTGGCTCCTGATTAAATCAGTGCTCGTAATGATAGCAATCGGTTTATCACCGTTTACGACGGGTAAATGATGAATATTTTTTTCACTCATTTTTAGCATTGCTTCAAAAATCAATGCTTCAGGTTCAATCGTGGTTGGGTTTTTTGTCATTGCTTCTTTGACTAATAAGTCACCTGTTAGACCTTTCGCTAGTACACGGTTACGTAGATCTCTATCGGTTAAAATACCACAGAGTTTGTCTTCATTAACCACAATCAGAGATGAAAGACGCTTTTCTGACATTAATAATGCAGCTTGGTGGATAGTTGCCTCACGTGTAATAGTTGTTAGCTCTCGTGACATGATGCTCGTTATACGAGCGGTACTAATATGGTTATGGTTGAGTGATCCTTGGTTACGCAGACGCTTGGCAAAAGCTTGATTAAAGAACCGATCAAATGAGTGACAATTAGCTCGTAATTGATCGAACATAACTGCGGGCAGATGATAAACCAAACCATCCTCTAAAATATGTACTTGATTAACGACTTTCTCTCCAGAAAGCATCCCACTAAATCCGAAGTATTGGCCTTCACCAATACGATCAATTAACTCTCCTTGTTGGGTGGTCACTTCAAAAGCACCGCTGCGTACAATATAAAGTTGTGGTTCGTTACTATCAACATGTACCAACTTTTGTTGTTGACCGTAATAGGCAATGCTTAATACCTTGCAACATTGTTTAAGCGTTTGTTCTTGCAATGAATCGAAAGGTGCTAACTTACGCATGAAATCAAAGATTGGCTGTAATTCACTATTATCCATATGTACCTAATTACCTATTATGTGGGCTGATAGTTAACTCATAACAGTACTTAATAAAAAGATGTTTGATGAAGCGGTATCTCTTTAAAAGTGCATGGTAAAAGTCACTTTATAAATGGTCATTTAGCTAATAGTTGCTCCGTTTATCTTCTTTTATAAAGGAGCTCCTATAAAAATACTATTATAAAAATTAATGAAAAAAAAAGCGCCGAAGCGCTTTTAACATTCAATCGATTTTAATGATCTTGTGCTTCACCTGCTCCTTTAGGGAAACGAATTGATTCGACCATATCAACCACGGCTTGCGGTGTTGGTGCTGTCATTCTGCAGACTAGAATCGCGACTACAAAGTTAATCACCATACCTAACATACCTATGCCTTCTGGCGATACGCCAAATAACCAATTCTCAGATACATTTGCAGCAGGGTTTACAAATTTAAAGTAAACAATGTAAATAGTCGTAAATGATAAACCTGCTAGCATGCCAGCGATAGCGCCTTCTTTATTCATTTTCGTTGAGAAGATACCCATCGTAATAGCTGGGAATAAAGAGGAGGCGGCAAGGCCAAAGGCGATGGCCACGACGGCGGCTACAAATCCTGGTGGATTAATACCAAAGTAACCTGCCATAATAATACCGGCACCTGATGCCATACGTGCATACATTAACTCCTTATTATCAGAGATATTGGGCATTAAGTTCTTTTTCAATAAATCATGAGAAACAGACGTTGAAATAACTAATAGTAGACCTGCGGATGTTGATAACGCCGCTGCCAGACCACCTGCAGCCATTAACGCAATCACCCATGCTGGTAAGTTTGCCATCTCTGGTGTTGCCAATACTATGATGTCACGGTCAACATTCATCTCATTTCTTTCATCATTTGAGTAGAACATTTTACCATCGCTATTCTTATCGTCCCATTTGATTAAACCTGTTTTTTCCCAGTTTTCAATCCATAGTGGTGCTTCGGCATGTGGTACACCTTGGCTTTCTGGACCGTTGATTGACTGAATCATGTTTACACGTGAAAAAGAAGCTAATGCAGGAATAGTGGTGTACATAATCGCGATAAATAATAATGTCCAACCAGCAGAACTACGTGCATCCCTTACTCTTGGTACTGTGAAGAAACGAACGATTACATGGGGTAAACCGGCCGTACCAAACATTAATGCACCTGTAATAAACAGTACATCAATCATGTCTTTAGAGCCTTCAGTATACTGAGCAAACCCTAATTCTGTAGAAAGACCATCCAATTTATCTAGTAAGTAAATACTTGAACTATTACCCGTTGCATCCAGTAATTCTGCACCGAACCCTAATTGAGGGAAGATATGGCCTGTCATCATGATTGAAAGAAAAACAGCAGGTACCATGAAAGCAAAAATCATGACACAGTATTGCGCTACCTGAGTATAAGTAATCCCTTTCATGCCACCTAAAACAGCATAGAAAAATACCACACACATACCGATATAAACGCCGGTATCAACTTCTACTTCTAGGAAGCGAGAAAATACAACACCTACACCGCGCATTTGACCCGCAATATAGGTAAAACTGATGAAGATTGCACAGATAACAGCAACAGTACGTGCTGATTGAGAATAGTAACGATCACCAATAAAATCTGGCACGGTAAATTTGCCAAATTTACGAAGATAAGGAACCATCAAGAGTGCAAGCAGTACATAGCCGCCAGTCCACCCCATAATGTATACACTACCATCATAACCAACGAAAGAAACAATCCCCGCAAGTGATATAAATGAAGCGGCTGACATCCAATCCGCCGCGGTTGCCATACCATTTAAAATTGGCGGAACACCTCCGCCTGCTACATAAAACTCTTTTGTTGAACCCGCTCGTGTCTTAATTGCAATGCCGATATAAACAGCAAATGTAACCCCAACTACCAAATAGGTTAATGTTTGAACATCCATTTTTTTACTCCTTATTATTCGTCAACACCATATTTTTTGTCGAGGGTATTTGATTTTTTTACATAGACAAAAATCAATATTAAAAAGACGTAAATGGAACCTTGTTGAGCGAACCAAAATCCTAATTTAAATCCCATAAAACTGAATTCATTTAATATATCAACGAGTAATATGCCGCACCCAAATGAAACAAAAGCCCAAATAACCAATAATTTGATTACCAGTTTGAGGTTTTCGTTCCAATATCCCTTTGCTTTATCTGAATCTTCAAAGCTCACTGCCACTCTCCTTAATCTTACTAATGAGAAAGAAACTAAAGCTAATTACATTATTTTGTATTTTAATTAACCATCAATTAAACAAAAAATAAGCATTCACTTTTAATCACTTATTAGTTTTACTGAGAAAGTTATTTATCTTCTAAGTAAATGTGTTGTTAATACTATGTTAATTTATTTACTTTGCTATGGAGGGACAAAGAGCTAGATCATGTTTTACTGAATAAAAAGTGAGCATCTCATCACATTAGTTATCTATAATATTGTTTTTGTGAACACAGGTTGTTTCTCTATAATTTTTTATTACGTGGATGAATAAATAACTCACCTTTTTTATGGGGCTATTAAAAGTTATTAAATATGATTTTTTATGCACTATTTTTGATTTTAAATTCATATGTATGTAATTAGTAGTAGATTGACTAGGCTGTTATGCAGAAAAAATATAAAATCAGGTTACGTGCTAGGATTAAATCAATAGCAATTAAATTATTAATAAAATAAAAAGTCATATAGCAATACAGCATATATAGATTTTAGATGGATAAATAAGATATGGAATTTGAGACAATGTTAAACGAGTTAGCAAGTAAAGATGGATCTGATCTTTACTTAGCTACTGGTGCACCGCCTTCTGCTAAATTTCAGGGATCACTTATGCCTTTAAGCGATGTTTGTTTTAAACCGGGTGAAGTTGGTGAAATCGCTAATGCAATAATGGATGAAGAACAAAAAGTAGAGTTTGCCCATACATTAGAAATGAATCTTGCCATTTCACTCGCGGGCATAGGGCGCTTTCGTGTCAACATATTCAAACAGCGAAATGATATTTCGATTGTTGCTCGTAATATCAAAATTGAAATTCCGAAGTTTGAAGATTTGAGATTACCTGAAGTATTAAAAGAAGTGATCATGTCTAAAAACGGTTTGGTTTTGTTTGTTGGTGCGACGGGGTCTGGTAAATCAACATCATTAGCTGCATTAATAGACCATCGTAATACTAACTCTTCTGGCCATATTATTACTATCGAAGATCCTGTTGAGTTTGTACATAGACATAAAAAAAGTATTATTAATCAAAGAGAAGTAGGAGTCGATACGCGCAGCTTTCATGCCGCATTAAAGAATACTTTGCGCCAAGCACCTGACGTTATTTTGATTGGTGAAATACGTGATAAAGAAACAATGGAGCATGCTTTAGCTTTTTCTGAAACAGGGCATCTAGTGCTTTCTACATTGCATGCGAATAATGCAAACCAAGCAATAGATCGCATCATTAACTTTTTTCCTGAAGAACGACGTTTACAATTATTAATTGATTTAGGCAATAATCTTCGATCTTTTGTTTCACAACGTTTGGTTCGAACTATTGACGGTAAAAGATGTGCTGCTATTGAAGTTATGATGGGCACATTAACTATTCGAGATATGATCAAAAGAGGTCAATTTGAAAAGCTAAAAGAAATAATGGAAAAATCTAAAGAGTTAGGTATGCAAACTTTTGATGGTGCATTATTTGAATTAGTGAATGAAGGTTTGATTACTAAAGAAGAAGCGATTAAAAACTCTGACTCTCCGACCAACTTAGCACTTAAATTTAAGTTGGATAAAGGCAATGGCGAAGATGACGAAGAGGATAATAAAAAACAAGCGAGTAGTTTAAGCCTTGAAGAAGAACGTCCTAGTATGCCTGATATAAATGATCTCACTTTTTCATAATCTATCATTAATTATCTATCTAAAAATAAGCGCTTCGGCGCTTTTTTATTATAAAAAATTTAATAATAAGCGCATAAAATACTTATACCATTCCGCCTAATTATGTGATCTAATGTATTTAATTATTAACTGATTATATTCTCTTGGTGACGTATGAAAAAACATGATTTTTCTGAATTGGCCAAAACACATAAAAGTGTTCGTATGAGACTGCGTTATTCTGCTCTAGCGCACTTTCAAGAAGGCAGCTCTCGTACCGATATCGCTAAATTTCTTAAAGTGAGCCGTACTAGTGTTAATAAATGGATATCTCAATATCATCAAAATGGATTGGATGGATTAATTGATAAAAAGACAACTGGACGTTCCTTACGATTATCTGAAATCCAATCACTTCAACTAATTCAATATATTAATGAATATACAAAAAATGATAAGGGTGGCCGATTAGTAGGCACTGATATCCAGTTGTTTATTGCTGATAATTTTGGCCATCAATACCACCTTTCAAGTGTCTACAAATTACTTCACCGTTTAGGTTTTTCATGGATAACCTCTCGCTCTAAGCACCCAAAACAGTCCCTTGAAGTTCAAGAAGATTTTAAAAAAATTCCAAATAAAAATGATCCTTAAGATCCCTGGCCATATCTCATTAGATAGAGTCGATATCTGGTTACAAGATGAAGCACGTTTTGGACAACAAAATACAACAACAAAGCTATGGGCTAAAACAGGTAGCAGACCATTAGCTGTGAAACAGCAACAGTTTGAATATGCATATTTATTTGGCTCCGTTTGTGTCACTAATGGGCAATCACAAGCGATGGTAATGCCTTATGTAAATAAAGACATTATGTATGCTCACCTGAAACAAATATCCATGAGTACCGCCGAAGATCGGCATGCAGTCATTATTATGGATGGAGCTGGTTGGCATACAGAAGATCTTGCGACAGACTTTAATAATGTTAGCGTAATTAAGCTTCCTCCGTACTCTCCAGAACTAAATCCGATAGAACAAGTGTGGAGCTGGTTGCGTCAACATCATTTAGCTAATCGTTGTTTTAATGGTTATGAATCAATTGTGGATGCGGTTTGTTATGCATGGAATGACTTTGTAAGTGATAGTCAAAGAGTAATAAAAATGTGCACTAGGGATTGGATGAATCTGATCAACTAATTAGGCGGAATGGTATTACTAGCAATTTATAGCCGATTTTAGATTTATTTAATTAAGTAACTAATTACTGTTGGGGGCTGTTCGTTATTTTAAAATATAGAGAATATAGAGAATATAGAGAATATAGAGAATATAGAGAATATAGAGAATATAGAGAATATAGAGAAAGAAGAATTAGATGATATTTTAATCTTTATTTTGCAGAGAATTAAAAAGTTTAGATAAGATAAAAATAACTTTTATACACTGTTGGCGGAGTGGACGGGACTCGAACCCGCGACCCCCGGCGTGACAGGCCGGTATTCTAACCAACTGAACTACCACTCCTCCGAGTGTATAACAGTTTTATCGCTTTTCGGTTTATAACCGTCGGTGTGACAGACCGCTTAACCACTTTATTTTAGATCGTTGTGGTAACGATTTAACACACTGTTGGCGGAGTGGACGGGACTCGAACCCGCGACCCCCGGCGTGACAGGCCGGTATTCTAACCAACTGAACTACCACTCCACGAGTGTGTTACAGTTATTTCTTTGTAAATTATTACTGGTGAAATAAACCATTTAGCTTTTATATAATACTGTTGGCGGAGTGGACGGGACTCGAACCCGCGACCCCCGGCGTGACAGGCCGGTATTCTAACCAACTGAACTACCACTCCACTGGAGTATTACAGTTCAAGCTTTGATAATTATCTATTACATTTGCAAGCAAATGAGTTGGCGGAGTGGACGGGACTCGAACCCGCGACCCCCGGCGTGACAGGCCGGTATTCTAACCAACTGAACTACCACTCCACGTGATAATCATCAGTTCAACTTTAGATTTTGCTAGATAGTATTGCCAATTCTAAATTTATAAAACTGAATTTATAAAAAAAGTGTTGGCGGAGTGGACGGGACTCGAACCCGCGACCCCCGGCGTGACAGGCCGGTATTCTAACCAACTGAACTACCACTCCAGCAAAATCAACGTTACATAATATGCAACTCCGTTGAGGCGCAGATAATACGGAGTTGCAGGTACTGAGTCAATAACGAAAAACAAAAAAAGCACAATATTTATAGGCTAACGCGTCTGACTGCTCATTTTATGCTCATAGCGTTTATTTTTTAGCATTATTTTCATCTATTTCTAATGGTTTTAGATGTTCAGTAGATAAATCGTCTAATGATAGTTCGCCATTTTCTAGTAATTTCTTTCGTTTTCTTTTGAGAATAAATAAAACGACAAAGATACTGATAATAATGATGACGATTAAAATTAAAACGAAAATCCATAAGTACTGAAATGTTTGTGCTATTTCGATTTCTTCTGATTCAATAGTTTTTGATTCTAAGTCCGTTATAGTTGGTTCTGCTGCTGAAGTTGCTATTGTGCTTTCAATCACCTTAACCGGTGCTCTCGCTACTTCAAATTTATATTCTGGTAGTTGAAAGCTTAGCTCTCGTCCATCTATTGCTGTTGCAAATACTTCGCCTGAATAGGTGTAATTTTTATAGGGCAGTTTTACTTTAATGGTTGTTGTATCATTTTCTAATATTTGATCGGCAAGGTGTACAATTAATTGTTTCGTATCACTTTCATTATTTCCAGTAATTAAACTATCTATCACCACTGAATTTGGATCTATTTCTAATGGGTCAACAACAAAAGTAAACTCTACACTGCTTTGATTATCACTAAGTTGTTCTATTTTATAACTAAGCGGTTGAGGGAAAACAACCATATCAGCATTAAAAGTACGTATAAAAATATTATTCTTGGTTTTAATATTAACTAAATAACGCCCTGGGGTTAAATCCATAAACAAGCGAGTACTGAGCTTGCCATCGAAAGGCAATGAATCATAAGATTGACCATCATCTTTATAAAGTGCGATGGATTTTTGAGTGTCATTCGATAACTTATCACTGTTAATTAGTGAAACGGTTAATCGCGCGTTATTTAATAAATCTTTATCAGTCATTACCTGACCATCATTTATTAAAGAAATATAAGAAGTAAGGTATTCCTTGTTATAAACTTTGAGTGGTAGTTTTTCTACTTTTAAAGTGGTTGGGTTTAATAACTGAATTCGGTTCTCACCATTTAGTGTGGCGATTGCTTGCCATGGCCCCGGCATAGGGTTCTGTATTGTAATAATGTCTTGGTTTCTATTGTTAAACCATGCCACTGTTTCTGGTGGATGGCGTTGTGCATACCACTTACTACCATCGGGTTTAACAAGCACGATTTTTTGTGCATGAGATGGATGATTTAATATAATCGTGACTTGTTGAGTATTAGGATCAATTCTAAAGCGATTATCAAGTAAAGGGATATCATTTGGTGCATAAATGGTATGTGCCATTGTACTCATCGTTGTGAGAATGAGTAATGTAAATACTATCCACTTTTTACTGATTATCGCCATAAACAATTTCCTGATTTTTGTACTAAATCTAAACGTGATTCATGCTCGGTTAACTCTTCTTGGCTAGCATGAATGATTGATAAAGGTGATAAATTTTGACGTAAGCGTCGACCAGTATTATTTTTACCTGATTCATTATTCGCTAAGTTTAAGTCCTTTTGGCCGCCTGACATCAGTAAATAAACATCTGCCAAAATTTCCGCATCTAATAAAGCGCCGTGTAATACTCGGTGTTTAGTATCAATACCGTAACGGTCACATAAAATATCAAGATTGTTCCGTTTACCGGGGAACATTCTTTTAGCCATTGCTAATGTATCGGTCACTGTCGCAATTTCTTCAGTGGGTTGGGTCTTTTTATTTAAAAAACGGAACTCTTGATCCATGAAACCAACATCAAAGGGCGCGTTATGAATGACTAAATCTGCACCTTTAATAAAATCAATGAACTCATCTGCTATTTCTGCAAAGCGAGGTTTGTCGTATAAAAACTCATCTGTAATACCATGAACCGCCATTGCCTCTGGATCAATCAACATATCCGGTTGAATATACACATGGTAATGACGACCAGTTAAACGGCGATTAATGACTTCAACACAACCTATTTCAATAATGCGATGTCCTACATAAATGAGCCCATCTTTATTCATACCTGTTGTTTCAGTATCTAATACAACTTGTCGGGTGAGTTTACTTGTGTTCATTGATATCTCTATTTATAGTTGTTGCGTATTTTAGCTGCTTAAGCTGCAGAATTTTCTGCTGACTAGTCTAACAAAATTTATGTGATGATATTAATGAAAAAAATTCAACTTTATACAGATGGTTCATGTCTTGGTAATCCAGGGCCAGGTGGTTATGGCGCAATTTTAGTGTTTAACGAACATCGTCGTGAATTGTCAGAAGGTTACGAAAGAACCACTAATAATAGAATGGAAATGTTGGCATGTGTAAAAGGCTTAGAGAGTTTAACAGAAGTTTGTGAGGTTGATGTTACCACCGATAGTCAATATGTTCGCCAAGGTATCACACAATGGATACATAATTGGAAAAAACGTGGTTGGAAGACAGCGGCTAAAGCACCGGTGAAAAATGTTGATTTATGGAAAGCGTTAGATGCTGCACAAGAGAAACATACTGTAAGATGGCATTGGGTTAAAGGCCATTCAGGTCACCCTGAAAATGAACGTTGTGATGACTTAGCTCGTGAAGCTGCAGAAGCAAATCCAACTCAACCTGATGAAGGTTTTGATGGTTAAGCATTCAAAGAATGAACTAAGGTTGCCTCGTTATTAAGTTAATTTAGCTTTTTTGAATGAGATTGTTTTGTGGCGACGGGCTGATTATTAATAATAGTTCTTCTGAATTCAAAGCTAGATTTAACAGGTGTCATAGGAGTCGTACGTTTTTTTGCTACGATAAAATAAACACTACAGAAAAAAGATAAATAGCGTTGCCCTGTATTTTCTATCAGCGATAATAATGGGCCTTCAGGCTGCGCTGAAATATAGTCAAAGTGTTGTTTGTTTTTTATTTCGAACCCTAATAAATGTAGCCAATCAATGACTCGGTTGGGTGAGAATAAGCGTGCAGTTTGAGTGTTTTGAGGCGTTAATAATGAACGTAACCCAAAGAAACTATAAGGGTTATAGCCGCTGATCACTAACGTACCATCCAATGTTAATATGCGATCTATTTCTCGTAATAGCTGATGAGGATCACTCGAAAAATCGAGTTCATGTACCAAAATACACAAATCGATAGTAGAGTCTTGAAAAGGTAAGTCATGTAAATCACTTTTTAAACCGATATCGGTACCGTCTTCTGCACAGTTTATTTGATGGCGAATAGGGCATTTATCGGTTTTTAATTGTGTACTTAAATGTCCTAACTTTAATAGATGATAGCCGAAACAATGTGATATTGCGTTATTAACAAGTTGTTGAGTCTGTGCTTGTAAATGTTCACCATTACTTAATTGTAACCAATCAGTAATCGGAGTTAAGATGCGTGATGTTTTTGCTATTTTCATATGCCTCCACCCCAAACTTTAAAAGTTGAGAAAAATTATGTTTAGTGTTTTAACCATTCCAGCCTTTGATGATAACTATATTTGGCTTATTAAAGATAGTCAAAGCAAGCGTTGTGTTGTAGTTGATCCTGGTGACGCAACGCCCGTCCTTGAAATATTAGAATCACAACAACTCACTATTGAAGCGATTATTATTACCCATCATCATCAAGATCATACTGGTGGCGTAAAAGCATTAATTTTAGATAACCCACAAATTAAAGTTTTCAGTAAAAATCCTCTTTTCGAAAATGCTTATTTAGTTGATGAGGGAGACGAAGTTTCTTTTTTTGATGACAAGTTAACATTCAAAATTTGGCAGGTAGCAGGCCATACACTTGACCATATTGTTTATTTTAATGAGGAAATGTTATTTTGCGGAGATACTTTATTTTCTGCAGGGTGCGGACGAGTTTTTGAAGGAACTCATCAACAAATGTATGATGCGTTATCGCGTTTAGCAACATTAGATGAAAACATTAACGTCTATTGTGCGCACGAATATACACAAAACAATCTTATTTTTGCTTTACATGTTGACCCTCACAACAATGATCTACTCGCTTATATTAAACAAGTCAGTAAATTACGTCAGCAGGGATTGCCAAGTATCCCTACTACTATTAAATGCCAGAAGTTAGTAAATCCTTTTCTTAGGTTTAATGACGAGTCATTACTTAATAACTTACAAAATATCTTAGCAAAAAAAATTACGTCGGGATTACAATGCTTTAAAGAACTTCGTCTTCATAAAGATCATTTTTGATTGCATGGGCAAAAAAACATAGAATACGGACTTTAATTTTGCAAATGGTCAAACTATGAAACTTTTTTTGCCTTTATTTTTAATTGTATTACTGAGTGCTTGTCAAAGTACTACTTCACAAGCGCCCGAATTCATTGAAGTTTCAAATGAAATTACACCCCATAAAAAAGCAGTTAATCATGCTGATGGCGAAGGAGTCGTTAATTTAACCAAAGATAAAACTAATCAACAACTTGGTCCCGTAGTTGATAAATCCTATGACAATCTGTGGTTAAAGTTGGCTGAAGGGTTTAACTTTGAAGTACCTGATAACTCTCGTATTGCAGTACAACGTGATTATTACTTAAAACATCCTGCATACTTAAAAAGAGTATCAAAACGAGCAGAACCTTTTTTGTGGTTAATTGTAGAGCAAATAGAAGCTAATAATTTACCACTTGAATTAGCATTATTGCCTATTGTAGAAAGTACTTTTGACCCCTTTGCTTATTCTTATGCCGGCGCATCTGGTTTATGGCAATTTATGCCTGCGTCTGGACTTCGTTTTGGCTTAAATCAAGACTGGTGGTACGACGGACGAAGAGATGTTTATGCCTCAACCCGTGGTGCGCTTAAATATATGCAATTCTTGCATCGTTATTTAGGAGAAGATTGGTTGTATGCTTTTGCTGCATATAACTCAGGAGAAGGCAGAGTAGAGCGAGCGATTAAAAAAAATAAAAAAGAAGGTAAAGCTGTTGATTACTGGAGTTTATCATTACCTAAAGAAACCCAAAAATACGTACCTAAGTTTTTAGCTCTCATCGATATTCTGCGTAATCATGAAAAATATGATATCGAATTACCACATATACCAAACCAAAAAGCCTTAACATATGTCGATATCGGTTCTCAAATGGATCTCGCCTACGCAGCGGAACTTGCTGATCTAAGCCTTTCTGAGCTTCAGTTATTAAATCCTGCTTTCAATCATTGGGCTACTTCACCGAATGGCCCTCATAAGCTTTTACTTCCGACTACGATTGCTGGAGAGTTTACTAATAAACTTGATAAGATCGATAAAAGTAAACGTGTTCGTTGGGATCGTTATTTAGTTAAAGCAGGGGACAGTTTGAGCGTAATTGCAAAAAATAAGCAAACAACAACTCAAGTGTTAAAACAAATAAACGATTTAGATAGCTCATTTATTAAAATTGGACAGCCCCTTTTAATCCCTATTGCAAGTAAGGCGCAGCAACTAGCACTGTCCCAACAAGCTAAAAAGTTTGAACTAGAAACCGCTAAAAGTAGCAAAGCTAATGAAAAGGTTATCCATAAAGTTGTTGATGGAGATACGTTGTGGGATATTAGTCGAGATTACAAAGTAACGTCGAAACAAATTGCTAAATGGAATGGTTTTCATCCCCAAAAAATGTTGCGTTTAGGGCAAGAATTGATTATTTGGAAGCCAAGTTCGACGCTTGCTATTGCGGATACAAATAAAATTACACGTAACGTAACTTACCACGTTCGCTCCGGTGATTCGCTTGGAGAAATTGCACAGAAATTTAATGTTAAAACAGCAGATCTAATTCGTTGGAATAATATTAAAAACAGTAAATACATTAAACCAGGACAAAAACTGAAAGTGTTAGTTGATGTGAGAAATACGAGTACTTAGTTTTTGTTATTTAGTACCTTGTTCAATGATAAGTATTAGTTCAGTTGGCTTCTACTATCAACATATAAGCATCAGCTTAACTTTAAAGGCACTGAGTGGGGTATCCCGTCAGTGCCTTTTTATTTATCAGTAAAAGAGAACAGTTAATTATACCAATTAGAATAAATAGCTTATCTATTTTACTGGTTAAAACAGGCCACTTCCTCGTTGTGAATTTTGTAAAGGGAACCGCCATCAAAGCATTAACCTCTTTTGGTTAATTCTCCGGTAGACGATTAACGAAGTTAATCTTCGAATGGCTCAATTTAGGCCTTGAATTGAACTGTTTTCCCAGCAAAAAATTTAGATAACATATTTAATATAATCGGTATTAGTGTGGTTGGTATAAGTTACAACATTGAACATTGAACATTGAACATTGAACATTGAATATTTACTATTTACTTCAACTCTCGAGGGTTTCAGATATATTTTGAAAAATTAATAGTAAAACATTGATAATTATGATAATTATGATAATTATGATTATTTTACTTATTGAACCTCACTCTGGATGACTTTATTAAAATAGATTCAAATATCAATTGGTTATGGTTTTATGTCATGCGGCGTAGTTAGTTTTATGTCGTTCAAAAAAATGAATAGAAAAAGTAACGGTGCTGTACTGATTTACTTATTCGGGCTGGGATTGTTGATGAGTAATGGATGATAAGGATAATATTAATAAAGCTTTATTTCACGTGTGGCGATGTTATGCCATATCAAGGTTTGCTTTCCTTTTATCATAAAAGCTATAATTGATAAAATTTAATGACTTAGTACTTATTTTTGATTTAATTGTTTTTATTTTATACACATCAGAGACGTTATAAATGGAATTAAACCTGATTTTAAATCAAGGAAACTGGCTAAATAGCTGTGTTGAAATAGCACTAGCGATCATTATCCTTTTTAATATTTCTATTACGCGTATAAAAATAAGCTTATTTACTTGTGCCATTATTTCCATTATTTGGCATGTTTCTGTTCCTGATGTTATTTCTGCTAGCTCCTTATCTTGGTCTTTTTTCTTATTAGAAACCTTGCGCTACCTATCTTGGGTTATTGTTTTACTTTATTTGTTAATGCTTACTAGAGGGGCTAAATTACCCAATATTTGGGCGTATAGTTTATATACAGCATTACTTGTGACTTTATCGTTATTTATCTATAGCTTTAACGCTAATACAGGGCTTTTTCCGTCGCCAATTTTAGCACTATATCTTAAAATTATGCTTGGATTATTTGGTTTTGTTGTATGTGAACAATTGATACGAAATGATCATTCTAGTCGAATGACAAAGCTTGTTGCACTCGTTGCTTTTATCATTTTTGCTTACGATATTATTGTATTTTCATTGTTGCTATTAAACAGTGATTTAGACAAATCGTTTTGGGAAGCAAGAACTGTTATCAGTTCTGTTACTTCATTAATTCTTGCAATTAGCATTATTTTTTATGCCGGACAATTGAAGGAGCGTAGCAGTTTTAAGCTTTCTAATAGTGTTATTATATTTAACACTAGTTTAACGCTAGTAGGTGGTTTCTTAATCGTTATTGCTTTAGTGGCTTCTGCACTTGATTATTTTAATATCAGTTGGTTAAGTGCTTCTAAAGTGATGCTGTATGTCTTTGCAGTATTTTCTATTATTGCGCTTTCACTTTCTGAAAGAATTCGCGATAGTTTTGTTGTGTGGACGAGTAAACATTTTTTTGCACATAAATATGATTATAAAAAACAATGGATCAAGTTAGATCTCTTATTATCTGAACAACATAAAAATCAAAATTGTTACGATATTTCCTTAAATGCATTAAGTACTATTTTCAATTGCAGTGGAGGCGGTATATGGGTTAAAGGTCAGCAGTTTTATACGTCGGTTGCGACGGATAAACTAGCATTTACTGGACGTTTACCTATTGAATCAAATCAAACTGATTTTATACAGAAATTAGAACAAGAAGAGTGGGTTTTTCAAGTTAGCGAGTCTGCAAGTAAATATGATCCACAATATAACTTTGATTTACCAGAATGGATTTCCTATGTTGATAACGCATGGATAGTATTACCATTGAATACATCATCTGGTTTGATTGGTTTTGCTGTGTTGTGTAAAAATAATTTAAATGAGAAAGAAAAATTAACGTGGGAAGATCTTGATTTACTTAAGCTTACTGGTCGACAAGTAGCGAGTTACATTAGTAAAGAGCAAACATCTGAAAAGCTTATTCAAAATCAACAATTTGATATGTTTAATAAAATCTCTGCCTTTGCAATTCATGATATTAAAAACTTAATTGCTCAACAGGGATTAGTGGTTAAAAACGCTGAAAAATATAAACATCATCCTGAGTTTGTTGATGATGTTATTGCTACGATTGCTAATTCAGTCAGTAAGATGGATCAATTATTAAAAAAAATGAAAGGCAAGACTGAATCTAAAACGATTGATGTATGTGATTTGTTAACACAAGCGGTTGAGATGAATATGAATGGATATCCACAGCCAGTATTAACTAGTTCATGTTCTAACGCTTTGATTAATGGCGATAGTGATAAGTTATTAATGGCGATTAATCATCTCATTAAAAATGCTCAAGATGCTACGCATGATGATGGAAATGTTCAGTTAAATTTAAACTGTAAAAACGATGAAATTTGGCTTGAGATTATTGATTCAGGAACTGGTATGGATCAAGATTTTATTAAAAATAAATTATTTCAACCTTTTAATAGTACAAAGAAAAATGAAGGAATGGGAATAGGGGCGTACCAAATTCGTGAAATTATCCATTCATTAAATGGAGAATTAATCGTTGAGAGTAAGCCTAAAGAAGGGAGTAAATTTTCAATTTATTTACCAATGGCAAGTTAAGGTTTAGAACGGGCTACAACATGGATAATGTTTGTTTTAGTTGGCTTGGGTGATCATAGTTTGTTAAATGATTTACTCTAAAACAGTATTTTAGTTAAATTTTAAAAGAGAGAAAAATATGAATAATTACCTTTTAGGACTTCTCTGTGCAGTGATGATCAGTGGTTGTGCAAAGACGGTTGTTTTGAATGAAGAACCTTATTCTGAAAAAGTAAAATTTTCTGAATATAAAATAGGTAACAATGATCAATTAATGATCAGTGTTTGGAAGAATCAAGAGCTTTCAATTAATGTACCTGTTCGTCCTGATGGGAAAATATCTATGCCACTTGTTGGTGATGCACAAGCACAAGGCTTATCACCAGAAGCATTAGCATCTGAATTGGCAGATAAATTAAGTAAGTATATTCGTGGGCCTAATGTCACAGTGATTGTACTTGGTGCTAACAGTGCTTCTTATTCAAGCCGAGTCCGTATTACTGGCGCTGTGAATGGGCAATTATCTATTCCCTACTACACTGACTTAAATGTGCTCGACCTAGTGTTAGAAGCGGGTGGTTTAACTGAGTTTGCCAATGCAGACGAATCGATTTTATACAGAAAAACACCTGATGGTATCAAACCTTATCATGTGAATGTCGATGATATCCTTAACAAAGGTATTTTAGATACTAACTATACCCTTCGACCATCTGATATTTTAATTATTCCTGAGAGTGTATTTTAACAATGGATATTACAGAAATTTTTAAGTACGTAGCTGTAGTATGGCGTGAAATGTGTCAGCGAAAGTTTAAAGTTGCCTTTGTAGTTACGATTATAAGCTTTGCTATTATGTTTGTCGGTATTTTACGTCCGCCTAGTTATTCTAGTTCAATTACGATATTTGCTGATAATCAGAATATTATTAAGCCTTTGTTAGGTGCTAAAGCGGCTGTCACCGAGTTAAAGCAAAATAGAAGTAACCAGGTACGTGATATTATTTATTCACCACGTATTTTGTCTGAGGTCGTTGATAGTGTTTATGGGGAGAGTGCTTTTTCTACACCGCTATCAAAAGATATTAAAATGAGCCAAGTTCGCAGTAATATAAGTGTTGAAGGGAGATCTGGTAACTATATTCAAGTTTCTTATAAAGATGATAGCGCAGAAAGAACCTTTGAAATTCTAAATAAAGTGGTGGCGGTCTTTATAGAAGATAGTGCAGATACTAAACGCGAAGAAAGCCGAAGTGCGTTTAACTTTATTGACCAACAAGCGGCTTCATATAAGGCTTTATTATTAAAAGCAGAAGATAAATTAAAAAGCTTTCAATCAACTAATTTTGATGGAACTGAAGCTGAAGTCAATAGTCGAATTGCGACTCTTAGATCTTCAATTGAAGAGCTAAACATTCAAATACAAGAAAGTAACACGCGTACTGCTAGTTTGAAAAAACAGCTCTCTAGAGAAAATAAATATGCCAGTAATGATTATGAAAGTGCCGTATATAATACTCAATTAAGAGAGCTTAAAAAGCAAAAAGCCGCTTTACAAATAAACTATGAAGATAGCTATCCAGCTATCGTAGACATTAACTATCAAATTAATGATCTAGAAAAAGTGATTTCAGAAGTTGGGACTAAAAAGAGTTCACAAAAAGCGGTTAATGCGGACTTTAACCCTTTATACGAAGAGTTAAGGAGTTTGTCATCAGCGGCTCAAATTGAACATCGTACATTATTAAATCGTCTTAAAGCCTTTAATCGATTATTAGATGAAGCCTATGAGCGACGTAAACGTATTGCTAATAATAAAGCGGAGCTCTCTGAACTAACGCGAGATTACAGTGTATTTCAAACGCAATATGAAGAGATGTTGACCAAGAAAGAGAAAGCTCGAATTTCAATGGTATTGGATATTCAAGGTCAAGGTGTTAATTACAAATTACAAGAAGCTGCGACGTATCCAAACAAGCCCATAGGTGCTCGTTTTATTCACTTCTTTGCAGCCGGGCCTCTTGTCGCATTGTTGATTGTGATTGCTATCTTTGTGGCTAAAATATTGGTCGATTCGAAGATCAGATTTTCATCTCAAATTAAAGAAATTGAAGGAGTGACTTTATTAGCTGGGATCCCTCATGCAACCTCTAGTGCAGAGAATAGAACGCGTCGTGTTCATAACACTTTCTTATTACTTTATTGCATTGTTTGTATGTTTGGCTATGTCGCTATTGCACTTGCTTATAAATATGGTGCTTCTTTAGAAAATATTATTGCTTTGGGAGGGTTTTAATATGCCTTTATCTGACGATACTTTAAAAAATGATACCGCATTAAAAAACAATGATTCATCTATGTTAGAAACCGTTAATGCTAATCAAATAACAGAGATGACAGAAGCACCTTTATTATCGGCTAAAGAACTAGATGAGCGTAAAATCATTTACCCTGGGTTAGATGATTATAAAACGCTTAATGCTTATCGTGAGTTACGCACTAATTTACTTAATAAAATGAATCACAATAATTTTATTTGTATGGTGACGGGTATTTCTCAACAATCAGGTACTAGCCATGTCAGTATGAATTTAGCGACAAGTATTGCCTTAGACCAAGGTAAAACTGCGTTAGTTATTGACTGTAATATCTATAAACCACGTATTGCCTCTTATTTAAAAGAACAACCAACGATTGGTTTAACTAATTTTTTAGCTAAAGATACTGATGCTATTACGGATATTATTTATCCTTCAGGTATTCCTAGAGTAAGGGTTATCCCTGTTGGTAATAACACTATCCATGCAGCGGAGCTTTTTTCTTCAAACAAAATGCAAAACTTTATTAATTCAATTAAAAATCGTTATCCTGATCGTTTCATCATCATTGATACGCCACCAATAGGGTTATATGCAGAAACGCAAATATTAGCTTCAATTTGTGATACAGCTATATTGGTTGTTGGTTATGGTCAATCGAACTCTTCACAAGTCGAAGCTGGAATTGATGCGATAGGCAAAGATAAACTGGCAGGGTTAATTCTTAATAATCAATAGTGTAAATATGAAATTAAAAAAACAGTGTTTTAAATTTATAGAAGCAAGCTTGGTGATATTATTGCCAAGCACCGCTATTGCTAATGATTTGCCTGGCTCTATTAGTGAAAGTTATATCTCCTTTGGGCTTGAACATATTCAGAGTAATAATATTAACCAGTCCTCGGATAATGAGCAGTCTGGGTTTGAGCAACGTGCTGATATTGGTATTGGCTATTTTAATCAAACTGCGACCAACTTTACCGCGTTAGATTATTCTGTGTATTACTCAACGTCTAATGGTGATGAGCTTGATGATGATAGTGATGTGTCAGGGAGCTTGAGCATTACACAAGAGATATTTAGCCCTAATTTATTACTGAATTTGAACCATTTTAGACGTCAATATTTACTAGACCAGTCAGGTGTGGATAACCCAGCAAATAGTGGAAGCAGAGATGTTTTTACTATTAATCCTGTATGGAATATACCTTATTCTCGCCGAGCTGGATTTGAGCTAAGTTACGACTATACAGCGACTCGTTATAGTGATGACGAAGACGAAGAAACTGATAGAAATGGCGTAGGTGTGACGTGGTATAACAAATTAACGCCTAAAGCTCGCTTTGAATTATCAACCAATTTAAGTCAAGTCAATTTTAGAAACACAGGGTTTGATTACAAAGAAGTCACCGTTGATGCCTCTATTGATGGAGAGTTACTCGCAGGAACATATTTAGTGCTATTAGGTTATAGCCGCGTAATATTAGATGCTGGTGATGAAGAAGGTGGGATATTTAAGTTATCTTACGGTTATCAATTTGATCGACATAACTTATCTGTGAACTTACAACGAGAGTTAAGCGATTCTTCTTTAGGGTTAGGAACTGATAACCTTGATAACGAAGATGATTCATTTGACGATAATGAAGTATTGTGGATAGATAGAGTAGATTTACAACACCGATTTATTATTACTAACCGTTTAAGTAATAGTAATACGTTATATTATCAACAAGAAACATCTGTTACGACGGATGAGACGGATCCTCGTTGGGGAGCTTCAGTTTCTTTAGATTTTCAAAATACTAAAAAAATTAGTTCATTTATATCTTTAGATTACAGTGAATCAACTATTTCTACAGACTTCGATAAACAAGTTATAAATGCAACGATCGGAGGGCGATATTTAATTCGCCCTCAATTAAGTTTATCACTACAAGCAAACTATGAAGATCAATCTATCGATGATGATGAAGATTCAAGTTATGACGAATTAAGCTATACAGCTAGAATTGAATTTAAGTACTAAATGCAGGTATTAAGGATTAAAGATTGAAAAATAACAAAGCAGATACATTACTGATCGTTGAAGATGACTTGGGTTTACAAACCCAATTAAAGTGGCATTTTGCCGATTATAATGTGGTCATTGCAACTAATCAAAAAGAGGCTATATCTGCTATACGTTTACATGAACCTAAGGTAATGATCCAAGACTTGGGGTTACCACCAGATGAAGATGGTGTGACGGAAGGTTTTGAGTTATTACAACAAGCATTGCATTTGCGTCCACACATGAAAATTATTGTGATGACCGGAAACGAAGGTAATGAGCATGCAATGAAAGCCGTTAAGTTAGGCTCTTATGATTTTTACGCTAAACCTGTTGATGCGGATACGTTGGATTTAATTGTTCAACGTGCTTTTCATATTTATCATTTAGAAGAAAAAAATCGCCAACTTAATAGCCAACAAGAATCAATGTTGAATGGTTTGATTGCTAGTGATACTAAGATGCTTAAAATTTGCAAAATGGTTGAAAAAATTGCGCCAACGGATGCATCTTGTTTATTAATTGGTGAGAGCGGCACAGGTAAAGAAGTGATTGCTAACTCTTTGCACCAGCTTAGTTTACGAAAAGATAATAAAATGATTGCCATTAATTGTGCAGCGATCCCTGAGAACCTCATTGAAAGTGAGTTATTTGGATATGAAAAAGGGGCATTTACTGGTGCAGTAAAAAGTACGGTAGGTAAAATTGAAATGGCGCATAAAGGTACTTTATTTCTTGATGAAATAGGTGATATGCCATTGCACTTACAAGCTAAATTATTGCGTTTCTTGCAAGAGCGCGTTATTGAGCGAGTCGGAGGAAGAAATCAAATAAATATCGATACTCGTATTATATGTGCAACTCATAAAGACTTAGATAAGCTAGTTGAAACAGGCGAGTTTAGAGAAGATCTTTTTTATCGAATTGCTGAAATACAAATTGATATTCCTCCTTTGAGAGAACGTGGTTCAGATAAAATTCTATTGGCTAAATACTTGCTCAACAAGTATGTCAAAAAACAAAAGCTGCCTATTATTGGTTTTTCTGAAGATGCGATTAATGGTATTGAAACACATGCTTGGCCAGGTAACGTTCGTGAGATGGAAAACAAAATCAAACGAGCGGCTATTATGTGTGATTTGAAATATATAAGTGCGCTTGACTTAGGCTTTGTAAATGAAGATGTGGCACCATTAAATTTAAAAGAAATTAGACGAAATGCTGAAGTTAGCGCATTGAAGCAAGCTTTAATATCCTCTGATAATAATATTAGCGCAGCGGCTAAATCATTAGGTATTACTAGGCCAACGCTTTATGACCTAATGAAAAAATATGATATGTAATAATCGTAACACTATTTTCAGCTACCTTTCGTAAAAGGGAAAAACATGAAAAAACAAACGACTGTGATTTTCAACTCATTAGTATTAGCGAGCACTCTATTATTAACAGCTTGTAATGGGGATAGTGAAACAAGTAATGTTGCTGAATTGTCGCAATACACACAACAAGCGCAGACTTACTTAGATCAAAGTCAATTTAAAGCGGCGATCAACTCTGCTAATAATGCTGTTTTACTTTACCCTGATCATCTTGATGGTTATATGCTTTTAGCGAAGACATTTAATAAATTAGGCCAGTCTAGCCAAGCGATTGATACTTTAATTAAATATAAAGGTGTTAAAGATTCAAATTATTACCTACTACTATTAGAGTCATATCAACGTAGCAAGAAAGCTATTTCAGCTAATCGATTAATTGCAGAACATTCAGATCTTTTATCGAAAAATGAAAACCAGTTTAAATTACTGCAAGCAAAGCTATTTCTATTAGAAAATAATCAAATAAGCGCATTAGCCAGTTTTAAAGAATTACAAAATGTAGCTGATTTTGAAAGTGAAGGCTTTATTGGTGAAGCAAGAATTGCGGCTGCTAATAATGAAAAAGAAAATGCATTAGTATTACTTGATAAAGCCATACAAACTAATGATAAAAATGTTGAAGCGTTAATCCTAAAAGGCTTTTTATTAATGGAAAAAGGTGACATAGAAAAGGCTGAAAAAACCTTATCTTTTGCCTTAACCGTAGTGCCATCATCAGATATTTTCACACCTGAGCGTATTAATATATTAAAAGCACTTACTTCAATATTAACCTCACAAGGTCGTAGCTCTGAGGCTTTATTATATTCTCGTATATTAAGTGATGAGTTCCCTACAGCAACAACGGTTAATGAATATTACGCCTCTGCACAACAGTATTACAAAAGAAAGCAAACGGATTTAGCAAAAGCTGAGTTATATAAAATACTTAAAGTCGATGCCCATAATAAAAAAGCATCAACGATGTTAGGGGTTATTTTATATACAGAAGGTGACATTAATGGTGCTGAAAAATACCTATCAGGAATGATCGATCCTGAAACTAATGCCCCTCAACTAACACAAATCTATGCAATGACGCAGCTTAAACTAAATCAAAGTAATGATGTGCTAGCTATTTTAGATAACGTAATTGATTACGAAAAACGTTTAGACACATTAACGCTTTACACTATTGCTGCTATTTCTGAAAAGCAATTTGATAAAGCTGATGTATCAATGAAACGTATTGAAGAATTGTTTCCTAATTCGTCTAAATTAGCGATATTAAAAAGTAGCTACATTAGTGCTAAATCACCGGAAGATAACTCACAGATACTTGCCGTCTTAGAGCAAGGCTTATCTAAACATAGCACTGATTTATCACTCCAAACTGCTTATTTAAAAAAACTCATTGAATTAAAAGAGTTAAATAAAGCAGATGAATTTGTAGAGAAACAAGCAAGTGAAAAAAACAATGCGGTTGGTACTCATTTATTGATTGCTAATTATTACTTGTATAGAAAACAATTCACTGTGGCTGAACAACATTTTAATGACATGATTAAAGCGTCAGATGATAATATTCAAGCTTATTTTGGTTTAGCGCAAAGTAAGCAACTTCAGTTAAAATGGAGTGAGGCATTTAATGAGTATGCTCGAATAATTGATTTATACCCAGAAGAACTACGTGCATATTACGGTGCGGTTATAAGCCTTAAACAGCAAAATAAAGACCCATTAAATGTGGCTTCTTATTTATCAAGTAAACATAACTCAGATGTTCTAGCGCTAGTGCTGGCTGATTATCAATACCAAAATAAACAATTCATAAAAGCTGATAAATTAATTAAAACAGCAGTAAACTTACCTGTTGAATTAAAAGACAAAGCCGAAAATTTACAAGAAAAAATAAGTAACGAAAGAATTATTGCAGCGATTAGAACTCAAGATTATTCTATTGCGCGAGATTTAGTGTTAGCACAGTTACAGTTAACACCTACACAACCTTTATTCTTAATACGTTTAGCAACAATTGAAACACTTTCTGGTCAATATGCAGAAGCTGATAAAGTCTTAAAACAAATAGAGACTATGCTACCGAATAGCTACCAAGTTGTATTGTTAAAATCACGACTTGCATTTTCTCAAAAAAATGTTGAAAAAGCAGAACAATTATTAAGAGTTGAGTGGGATAAAAACGCACAGGAAGAAGTGGCCGTTGAGCTTTATAAACTTTATCAAGAAAGCGATACAGACAAAGCTCAGGCATTTCTTGAAAAATGGTTATTACAAGCTCCAGCAAGTGTGTATGCTAACTTAAATGATGCAATGTATTTACAAGCTAAGGGCGATAACAAAGAAGCGATTCTAGCCTATGAAAAGGTACTTGCTATTGTACCTAATGAATTAAGAAGCCTAAATAATATCGCTTGGTTATATTTATTAAGTAACGATCCTAAAGCTGAAGAGTTTGCATTAAGAGCCTATAAAGTTGCCCCTAATAATGCAGCTGTTTTAGATACGTATGGTTGGGTCTTGTTTAAGAACGGCAAAGTTGCTGAAGCAACGCCATTAATAGAGAAAGCACTTGAACTTTCGCCTGATGATGTAGAAATACAAAAGCACTGGTCTGAGCTTTCTAAATAATTAGATACTCGAGAAAGGGTAACAAGAAGCCTTTATATAAAATCATGTCTCTTATTATAAACCTTGACTCTGTGCGGCTTAGGCTTCATTGAGTTAAGGTTTTTTCATTAAATCACTGTATCACTACATATTCAAATATCAGTTCAATCGTATTAGTTAACCCCAGCTCTGGATAAGCAAAGCGATACAATACCGCTATTTCTGCGTTAAATTATGTCTCAATAACCTGTTATTGCTTCAATAATTCGCCTTGAACTACGCAAAACTAACTGCACTGACTAGTAAAAGTATAACCTTATGATTTTAAATATAATTCCACTTTCATTAACCAGAATTGAGGTTAGTTAAATGAATACACTAATGCTGTAAATACATTAAATCTTGGAATGTTTTGCAGTGTAATTGAGTGTTGTTTTTTAAAAAAAGATCGAGCTTAGCTAAAGAGTAAGGAGCAAGGCTTTTGGGGTGACCCATAATATTAAAAAAAGCATCGGTCTTTTGTTCTTTTACGTGTTTATCTAATGCGCTTTGTAATTGTCCAGCTTTTGCACCATCAATCATCACTGGACCGTAAGTACTTTGTGTTAGACGCTCAAAATAATATTGATTGTTGGCAACCATTGCTTGTCCGTCACCAAATGATTTAAATTGTTGACTTGAAAACTTTTTATGAAAGGCAAGTTTCCAGAAAAATAATGGAGAGGTTTTAAAGGCGCTAATAGGCAGTTCAATAAACTCACCTGATGCATTAGTTTCTAGTGGATCAGTTGCAAATCGCCAATGAGGCAATTGAGGCATGCTTTTAAAGTCAAAGTGGCGAGTGGGGTCCGTTGAATAACCTTGATTAAACACCGTACTGTCTAACCAAATACCATTATTTAATAGTGCCTCTTTTATCTTGTTAAAGGGCTGTAAACACCATCCTCCTGCACGATAGGCAAAAATAGGTTGTTCTGTACAGTGTTGTAACTCAGCCTTGTATGAGCGTACTATTTCATCAATTTCCGCGACTGAAAAATCATGTAATCGGTAACGTTCAGTATTAATCTGCCAACCGTTTTCATCATAAGTACTATCAAACCAATGTGGATGAATATGAAGTTGTATATCGTGTCCTGCTTTTGATAATGTCAGCAGTTGTTCTTGGATTTTTTGATATTGTTCAGCTAACTCTGGAAAGTCAGTCGAATAGTCTTTTAATTTAACGAGAAAGCCCGCATCAACGAATAAACAAACTTTACTGTTATATTTATTTAAAACGTCAATGAGTAAGTTAGTCGGACGTAACATGCAGTTTTCGACTGAGCCAGGATTTTTACCGAAAAAAAGCTCATAATCTAAGCTAATTAAATAATTTACTTTTTGCATTTGTACTTCCTGTTAAAGCGATTTCATACCTATTAAGGCTAGTTTTTTATATTTTTATGCGGAAAAAATGGTATAAAAATATACTAACATTTACAACCTAAAAAACTATTGTTATGTTACGCGGCTATGATCACCACAATGCTAAGGAGAGGCTAAGTGACCGATGAAAATTACTCTTCAAATCAACCTTTCAAACGATATAAAGTAAAGCAAGATACCATTAAAATGTTTGGAATTGATATTCACCCGATGGGCATGTCAGCAGCATTAGATGTGGTTAATGAATGCATCACTTCTAAGCAATCTTTACACGTTGGTATGCTAAATGCGGCCAAAGTGGTCAATATGAAAAGAAACCCTGCATTAGGCGAAGATGTTACGTCATCTAATTTGATTTTGGCTGATGGTAGTGCTGTTGTGTTAGCGAGTAAAATACTCAATAAAAAACTGCCTGAGCGTGTCGCTGGTATTGATCTTATGCATGGTATTTTAGATCGCGGTAATAAATTAGGTTATCGCGTATTTTGCCTTGGGGCAACGGAAGAAATCTCAGAAGAAATTGAGCGTCAAATCAATAAAAATTACCCTGGTGTGATCATTGCCGGACGTCAGAATGGTTATTTCTCTGAAGAGCAACAGGCCGAAGTTGCAGAAAATATTGCAGCAAGTCATGCTGATGTATTGTTTGTTGCCATTACTTCCCCTAAAAAAGAACAATTTATGGCTAAATGGGGAGAAATCATGCGTGTCCCTGTCGTCCACGGTGTTGGCGGTTCTTTTGATGTGTTTGCTGGCAAAGTAAAGCGTGCTCCGCTTCTATGGCAAAAAATGGGAATGGAGTGGTTATATAGAGTTTTACAAGAGCCTGGTAGGTTATGGAAACGTTACTTAATCACTAATACCTTATTCATTGGCATGTTGGTGAAAGAATTTTTTTCTCCAAGGTGACATTATTAATTATTTTAATAGTTGATAATTAATATCAGCGAAATGGTTTTATTGATTCATTAGACTAACGTGTTTACTAATTGTGTGAGCTGTGAGTATTAAATTTATGATAGTGATTTTTTTATGTTGAGATGGTTAATTGTAATTACCATAACTCTGATCTGTGGTGAAGTTGTTGTGATGTGCTTTATTGGCTATAACGCAGGGGCTATTTCTGATAGTGATCTTGGTTGGATAAATAGACCAAATTCAATGGTTTTTTATACAAAAGAAGGGTGGGCAAAAAATAAATTTAATTCAATGGGGTTTAATGATAGAGATATTCCATCTGAAGGGTATGAAAATCATATATTGGTTCTTGGAGATTCTTTTACTGAGGCTTTAGAGCTCCCGCAAAAAATTAATTTTACATCTATCATTGAATCAAGTTTACCATGTTTGGACATTATAAATGCTGGCCGATCAGGTTTATCTCCTGTTCAATACCCTGTCGTTTTTGAAAGGTTTAGTGAAGTATCACCTATCAACTCTGTTGTAATGGTTCTGACTGGTAGTGATGCTAAAGATATATTGACTAATAATGCGGAGATAAGTAGAGATAAATTTAGTGATGATATAATTGGAATTACTTTGAGGGAAAAAAAACGAAGTCCGATTAAAGATAAATTGCTTTATGTGGTTGGAAAGTCTGCATTGGCTACTTACCTTAAGGACAGGTTGAAATTAGCACTTCAGAAAAAAAAATTAATGCCGACCCGTATAGAGGAAAAATTTAATGAGCAAGAAGTACAGAAAATCAGTGAAACACTAAGCTTCGTCTTTGATAAAATTAATTCTAAAACTCCTTTATCTGTAGTTTTTATACCAAGGTTAAAATATATGCATAAAGGAATGGTCAAATATGAAGCTAATGGTGAGCAATTCGAGATGATTATTAAAAACGTGTTAAAAAATAAAAATATACCATTTAAATCTTTAAAAAAAGATCTGACGGAATACTATATTAAAAATAAACAACCTCCTATCGGATATGCTAATTACAATATTTTACAGGGGCACATTAATCATTCCGGCCATCGAATAGTTGCATCTGGCATCATGGATCTAATACCACAAACATGCATACCTTTTGATATCAATGTTGAAAAGGCGTGATTAGATGATATTTACGTCTATTACATTTCTCGTCTTTTATCTTTTATTATTATGTTTTTTGTATTTTATAAAAAATAATAATATGCGTTTATATATATTGCTAGGTAGTAGCTATATCTTTTATGGTTGGTGGAATCCTGTCTTTATTGTCCTTATTGTGGCATCAAGCTTGTGGAGTTGGTACTTAGGCTTGTTGATGGATAGAGCAACTACGGAATCTAAGAAAATATTCTACCTGTCAATAAGCATTGTTCTTAGCATTAGTATGCTTGTTTATTATAAATATACTGAATTTTTGTTAGAGAATTTATTCTCCTTGATAGGATATGAATGGGAAAGTAACCTAGGTATTATTTTACCTGTTGGAATTTCATTTTTTACTTTTCAAACAATGAGTTACAGTATAGATTTGAAAAGAGGAAATATTCCTGTATGCAAAAGTCTTCCTAAATATATGCTTTTTGTTGCTTTTTTTCCTCAGCTTGTTGCTGGCCCAATAGTCAGAGCAACAGAGTTCATTCCTCAATTATCAGAAAAAATTAAAATTACTTTGCCCAATCTACTCATTGGAGGGCAATTATTTTTAGGCGGGGCAATACAAAAAGTTATCTTTTCTGATAACTTAAGCTCGTATGCTGATACAGTTTTTTCTCAACCGGAATTGTTTTCTACAGGAACTTTGTGGTTATCAGCTATTGCATATGCGATGCAAATTTTTTGTGATTTTTCTGGCTACTCTTTGATGGCTATAGGTATTGCTAAAACGCTTGGGTTCCATTTGCCAGAGAATTTTAGAATGCCTTATATTTCTCTCTCGGTGACTGAATTTTGGAGGCGTTGGCATAAAACCCTTTCTTTTTGGTTGCGAGATTATTTATATATCTCTCTTGGTGGAAATCGAAAAGGAAAAATACGTCAAGATTTTAATTTATTAATTACTATGATATTAGGTGGATTGTGGCATGGTGCTAGCTGGAACTTTGTTATTTGGGGAAGTGCTCATGGTCTTGCTCTTATTGTTCATAAGTTTTGGGAAAAAAGAACAAGGAGTTGGTGTCATTCAATAAAAAAATCTATTTATTATAAAGTAATAGCTTGGGCTTCTACTTTCATATTTGTTTTACTTTTATGGATTCCTTTTCGGGCTGAAAATTTTACTATTACATTAAATTATTTTATTGGAATGTTCTCATTTTCTCATGAAGGTATTTCATGGATTAATCCTAATGTCTTAGTTGTACTTTTATGCATAATATTCTGGCATTTTCTTTTTATTGTTAAGAGCAATAGTTTACTACAATTCCCACTATTAAAATTAGACCGTTTGTACCCGCAATTAGTAATCAGTTTCGTAATATTGGCTTTACTTTTGTTCGTACCGTTAAATAGCTCTCCATTTATATATTTTCAGTTTTAAAGCTCTTAATGTATGAATTTAATTGGAACGTAGACGCTTATTATTTTTTGACTTATGTGATCTCACAACCTTTGGTTCCATACACATAATATCGTTTACTTAAAAGTATTTAAGATAAGTCTATTTTCAGAGCATATTACATGTAACTTTTTTATTGATACAGCATACCCGTTAAAGATATGAAGTGATTTATATGAAGAATAAAAAACAAAAATTAGTTTATCTAGCAGCTGCAAGTCATTCAGGCTCAACCATGACCGCCATGTTATTAGGTGCGCATCCGGATCTTTGTAGTGTTGGAGAACTAAAAGCCATTAATTTGGGTGATAAAAATAGTTATTTATGTTCCTGTAAAAAATTAGTTGGCGATTGTGAGTTTTGGCAAGGTGTCACCACTAAAATGGCGGTAAAAGGTCAAGATTTCTGTATCTCCAATGCCGGCACTGATATTCGCACTGGTGCCACACCTTATATGTTGAGGTTGCTAAGACCATTGGTACGAAAACCAATGATGGAGTGGATCCGAGACGGTTTGCTAAGTTTATCTCCCGTATGGCGAAAGCAGCTTCCCCTTCTTCAACAACGTAATGTTGATTATGCTCGTGCAATAGCCGAGCAAGCTGGTGTAGAAACGGTCATTGACTCTTCAAAAATAGGCATTCGTTTAAAATACTTACTTAAAAACCCGGAATTAGATGTCAAAGTTATCTGGGTTGTGCGTGATGGTCGAGGTGTTTCTTTGGCTTATAAAAACCCTTCCGAATTTGCTGACGCTAAGGATCCAAAGCTGCGTGGCGGTGGTGCAGGAACGACCCAAGAACATAATAGAGGTGTTGAAGTTGGCGCTGAAGAGTGGGTGCGTTGCAATCAAGAAACCGAAGCTGTACTTGCAACAATGCCAAAAGAGAGTTGGATGCAAGTGCACTATGAAGATATATGCAGTAATACGGAAAAGACATTAGATAAATTGTTTGAATTTATAGGGGTTGACCCTTCTCTGAAACGCTTAGATTTTAAAACTGTTGATCATCATGTAGTTGGTAATGGCATGCGTTTAGATGACTCTGAAGTGATTAAGTTAGATGATCGCTGGAAAGCACTACTCAGTGAAAACGAGCTTGCAACATACCAGCAAATCACCGGTGAATATCATAAATCGCTCGGTTATACGGAATAAATATTAGTGACTCAAAATATCGATAAAAGCAAAAAAGTTGATTTAAGCGGACAAGATCGCTTTACATGGAATTTAATGGTGAGCTGGGCAAGCCAGCTTGTTCTTGTTTTTTCAGGTTTTATAATGCCTCGTTTAGTTGATGAAAAAGTAGGCCAAGTGGCGTTAGGTATTTGGGATTTTGGTTGGTCTTTTGTTAGTTATTTGGCGCTACTTGGATTTGGAATGGGGGCTTGTTTTAACCGTTATATTGCAAAATATCGCTCAGCGGGTGATTTTGTCAAATTGAATGAGGTAGCAAATTCTGCAGTCTTTGTGCAGTTAGTTGTGTCTTCAGCAGTTACACTATGTACCATTTTATTTTACTTTTTACTGCCGGTTTTTTTTAGTGAGTCATTAAAAGAAAATACTGAAATGGCACAATGGGTTGTGCTTTTTTTAGGGTTCAGTTTGTCAGTTGGAATGGCAGCAGGCTCTGCCAAGGGATTATTGACAGGTTATCACCGTTGGGATATTCATAATTCATTGCATGCTGGTGATAGTCTTTTCTCATTGGCACTGATGGTTACGCTACTTTTTTTTACCGATCTTGGCGTGATAGGAATGGCGATAGGTTACTTAATTTCAACAATCGTTTTTGAAACAATTCGGTTTGTTTTTGTGGCTAGACTCTGCAAAGAGTTTCAATTTAATCTAAAAATGGCAAACTTGGCAACCTGCAAAGAAATGTTGATTTTTAGTATAAAAAGCATGTTATCAAACCTTCCTCCGATTCTTTTATTACAAAGCATTAATATCATATTGGTCAGTGCGATTGGGCCTGCGGCCTTAGCTGTCTTTGCAAGGCCGATGGCACTGACTCGGCAAATAAAAACGTTTATGACTAAATTCACATTAATGTTAACCCCGACAACAGGCTCGATGCAAGGGGCGGGAGATGATAAAGCTATTCAGACTCTTTTTGTTAATACCACCAAGCTTAGCTTTGCATTTGCCTTACCGAGTTTAGGTTTCTTATTTATTTATGGTGATGTGGTTTTGCAATATTGGATGGGTAATGACTATGCACTATGGCCTTTAATGATGATACTTGCACTCGGACAATTATTACCAATGGCGCAAGACACTTCTATCCGCATACTAATGGGCCTGAATCAACATGGAAAAATCTCTATATTTGCTTTCATTGCTGTCTTCGTTATCTTTGCTATTAGTATTCTGTTTTTAGGCGTTAATAATTGGGAGTTAACCACAGCCGCTTTATTATTTGTGGTCCCGATGAATATTGTATACGGTTTTATTGTACCCATTTATACCTGCCAGCAACTGAAGCTGTCATGGATAGGTTATGTTCAAAGTAGTTTTATTAAGCCATTACTCTATATTATGCCATTTTTAGGTTTGCTTACATGGTCACGCCATGCCTATGAGTTGAATGATTCCGTAACTGCAATGGCTACTTTTATTGGCGCTGGCCTCGTCACTATTATTATCTACTTTGTCTATTTAGTACCCATAAAAATGCAACAAAACTTGTTCCGCCGATTGAGAATTTCTTCATGATAGTGTTTAAATATATTCATTTACCAAGGGGTTATTGAGCATGAGCGTTAGTTTACGAAAATACCCTTACCCCTACCAAGCAATGTTAGCTATTTGTAGTGATTTAGATGAAACGCCTAATAAAGAAATTTATTTTGAAACCGCGCGATATTTAAATACCACGGAAGAAACGTCTTTAGGTAAAGGTGTCGGGTTAGAGGTCGGCAATACTATCTATTTTGATATGCCTGAACATAATTTTTCATATACCAATACGGATGATGACGGACGACAAAAAATTCATCAACTGATTGACTCAGGTCATATCGATTGTCTGCATTCTTTTGGTGACTTTGTTAAAGATAGAGCGTTAATTGAAAAACACTGGAATGCTATTCAAGCGGGAAAAAGAAAAATAGAGGTCTGGGTTGACCATGCTCAAGCACCAACCAACCTAGACAATGATATTATGCAAGGGCAAGGAGCAGAGGTCGGTAAATCTGCTTACCATAGTGACTTAACAGTACAATCTGGCATGTTGCCTTTTATTTGGAAAGGGCGCGTAACTAGCTGTGTTGCCCAAAATGCTAAAAGAAGTTACCAAGCACTGCTTAATAAAAAGCAAATTAAAGCTTCTCTTAAAACGATTGCGTTAGAGTTCGCTAAAGGTTGGTTTGCAAGGTTAGGCAATAAAAAGTATGCGATGCATAAAGATAATAAAGTGTTACGCAAATCTGAATTGGTTGATGGCACAGAAATAAATGAATTTATGCGTTGTAATCCTTCTTGGGGAGGTGTTTCCTGCTTTGATCAAGCTCGAGGAATACATTTTGTACTAACCAAGGAAGTCTTAGATACTTTAGTCAAAAAGCAAGGTTGTAGTATTCTTTATAGCCATTTAGGAAAAGTTCATTCAGTTGCACAACCTTTTACCAGTGAAACTCGTCGAACTTTTGAATTATTGGCTGATTACAATAATAACAAGCGTATTCTAGTGACAACAACACGTCGCTTGCTAGGGTATAATCGAACCATTAATGAGCTAAGCTTTGAAGTTAAAAAAGAGTTGGGTGAAACTAATATTTATTTAACAACTGCTTATATTGGAAAAGATTTGAATGGTTTAACTTGGTACGTGGACAGGCCAGAGTTAACAAATTTATATATTAATAATGTCAAATGTACAGAGCTCGTGATTAATGATCAAAGTGAAAGTGAACAAGCGAGTATTTCAATAAAATGGGACTACTTAATATTTCCAAGGATAGGTAAATCAGATGACAGTTAATAAAAAATTAAGTCCTGCTACACATTGTTATCGATGGATTTTGAGAGTTATTTTAATTATTCATTATATATTGGTAAAAGCATTTAAGTGCTTACCTTATAAAAAAAAGAAAGTGAAATCTCTTAAAATTCTCGCGACAGGCACTTTTTATTCTGACCATTGGTTGGTGACACATTTACGTCCAATGGCAAGTGCATTAAATTGTGAAAAATTGACAATGGTTTCTGCTATTCCAGTTCCTGAAATGGATAAAGTGTTCGGTGCTTATACTCCTCGATTACTGAGCAAACTCTTTGGCCAAGTTGGTGCTCGTTTATTATATTTCACATGGCTAGCAATAACTAAAAGACCCGATGTACTAGTGGGTTTTCACTTGTTAGTGAATGGTTTATTTGTTGTTGTATTAGCCAAACTTATTGGTGCTAAATCCGTTTACATTTGTGGAGGAGGACCTAGAGAAGTTATGGGAGGAGGAGTTAATACAGAAAATAGAATATTTAATCGTATTAAACTAACAGATCTTTTTATTGAGAAAATGTTAATTAAATCTGTTAATGAAATGGATTTAGTTATTTCAATGGGTACCTCTGCTATCCGTTACTTTAAAAATAAGGGAGTCACTACTCATTTCGAAATTGTACCCGGAGGCTTTGATGAGACAGTTTTTCGGCCTGACTCCAATATTCAGAAAAAATATGATTTAATTTTAATCGGGCGTTTATCGGAAGTAAAAAGAGTTGACCGTTTTTTAGAATCTATACAAGAAGCAAAAAAGCAACTCCCAAACTTAAATGCAGTGATTGTAGGCGATGGCCCAGATAAAGATAAACTACAAAAAATGGCTGTTCAATTGGGGATTGCTAAGGATGTTTATCTTGTTGGTTGGCAGAATAATGTTGAACATTGGATCCAACAATCTCGTTGTTTTGTTTTGACTTCTGATTCTGAGGGGTTATCACAAGCGTTAATTCAATCAATGATGTGTGGCATACCTGCTATTAACTCTAATGTAGGTGATTTAGGCGATTTAATTGATAACGGAAAAAATGGTTATCTCGTGCACCCTTTAACCAATGAAAATTTTTCTAATGCCTATCAATTGATGTTTAATTCAGAAGGTAATTTGACCGAGTTTTCTAACTGCGCACTTATAAGTAGTCAAAAGTTTTCTGTATCTCAAGTAACATTGCATTGGCAGAAAATATATACTGCTCTATTCAATTAAAAAATAAAGTTTATTACCTATGATTAGAATCACATTATTAACACTACTCATCGCTTATTTAAGTGCTTATGCTTGGAAAGATTGGTTTCGTACTGCTTGTTGGTTGGTATTGTTAATGTCTGTTTTTCAGCACCCTGACATGCCAAAAGCTATTGGAGGAGTTCCTGGATTAAACCATTGGAATTTTTTGTTTTTGAATACAGTATTATCTTGGCTTTCTAATAGAAAAAAAGAAAAATTAGCTTGGGAAATGCCAAAATTTATCAGTTTATTAAGCTTTTTATATGCACTATTTATTGTTATTGGAGTGTATCGATACTTTTTAGATAACAGTGGTGTTATTGAATTGTTTGAGTATATGGAGAGTACGCCCCCTGGGAAGTTAAGCATTATCAATGAACAATTAATTAACTGTTTTAAATGGGTTTTACCGGGAGTTATTATTTTTGATGGTTGCCGCAATCGCAAACAATACAACTTTGCTATTGGAACTTTGGCATTAATGCTTATATTCTTAGCATGGCAAGTGGTAAAAGCGATGAAATTGGGCTCGCTTACGATGGGGGGAGATGCTCTGCAACATAAAGCACTAAAAATCATCTCAGATAGTGTAGGCTTCCATCGTGTAAATATATCAATGATCATGAGTGGTGCTTTTTGGGGGGTTTTTTCTTTAAAAGAGTTTGTTAGTACGAAATATTATTGGTTACTTATTTTACCAAGTTGTTTAACTATTTTTACCGCGATGGCCTTAACAGGAGGGCGAACTGGTTATGGAACTTGGGCAGTTCTAGGATTGTTTTTTCTCTTATTTAAATGGCGAAAATATATTTTTTTGGCGCCATTAATATTTTTAGCAATAACAATTTTTGCTCCTTCTGCAATTGAGCGTCTCAGTTCTGGTTTTTCAGGTGAGGGGACTGACGACATTCAAAACTCTAGCGTCACACAAAATATAGACTTTGAAGAATCTAGTGTGGATCTTTATTCTGTCACTTCTGGGCGAAATTTAGCATGGCCTCCCGTTTGGGAGTCAATTAAAAAAGCCCCTTTTTTTGGTTATGGACGAGATGCGATGATAAATATTGGAATCACTTTGCAAATAAAGCAGGCGTTTAAGGGAGAAAGTTTTCCGCATCCACATAATGCTTATTTACAATGGATTCAAGATAATGGCTTTGTGGGAGCTTTTCCAGTTTTTTTATTATTTATTTTATTTTTAAAGTACTCATCGAGCTTATTTCGTGATAATTCAGAAAGAATATACGTAGTTACAGGAAGTTTTTCATTAGCTCTATTATTGGCTTTTTTAATCGCTTCAACAGGAAGTCAAACGTTTTATCCCAGAGAGGGGGCTGTAGGGATGTGGGTATCTATTGCTTTAATGTTACGTGTATACGTAGAGAGAGACAAAATTCGTAAAGGTGGACAAAGTATTTTGATTTCACCTGAAGACGGTTGCACTAGTAAATTGTTTATAAAAATATAGTTATTCAAATAAACTGGTTAATTGAGTGATCTATATCAAAGGTTAAACGCAAGCGTCTAGCTAACAGTCGCTGCCCTTAACATTCAATCTCAGATACCTTAACTCTTCACTTAAATTTGAAGATAAAAATGAGAATAATACATAGTAATACACAATGTACACTCCTTATCTAATCTGAGTTCTGGATGAGCAATAGCATTTATTAGACTGCCATCGTCTCTAATTCACTTTTAGATGCCTTAATACGTGCCTTTTGCTTTTTTAAACAATAGGCCACTATTCCTGAAATAATATTGAGCATGAACCCTGTTTCACTTCGGTGGCGGCTATGCTCTATTTGAGATATGTTTTTTAGTTGGTCATTAACTGTTTCTATTATGTATCTCTTTGATAACATAGCTCTATCGAAAGCTGACATTACTTTTCTTTTCATATTCTTACGGACAGTAGTGACTAAATCAATATCAGACCTCTTTAGTTTTTCTGTTAACTTATTGTCAATATATCCCTTATCTGCATATAACTTACCCGTTAGATTTCTACATAAATCGTAAGCGTCTAGCGAACCACACCTACATTTTAATATTCCATGATAACAAGCTATCGATATCGGGCTCTGGTTTACACAGTTCATCGAGGCAAGCATTGACGTAATCAAATGGGATCAGACCATTTGCCTTGGCGGTTTCTACAATACTGTAAAGTGTCGCACTAGCATGGGCACCATTGGTCGTTTGGCTAAATAACCAATTCTTTCGTCCTATCACAAACGGTTTGACTGCATGCTCAGCCCGATTGTTATCAATACTTAATTGACCATTATCTAGATAGCGTATCAGCTTGTGCCATTGATTGGCTAGGTAGTTAGCGGCTTCTATTAGCTTGCTGTTACCGACTAAATGCCGCTGATTCTGTTCAAGCCATGTGTTTAGCTTATTAAGAATAGGCAAACTACCTGCTTGCCTTACTGTGTATTTTTCATCGATACTTTTATCTTTAATACGGGATTCAACGCCATACAGTTTCTGGATGAGACTCAATACTACATCGGCTTTACCTGCTTTATGTTTACCTTGTAGCTTTTTCGCTTCAATGAATTTGCGTCTAGCATGCGCCCAACAACCTACGAGGGTAGCCTGTGTTTTACCATAAGCTTGATAGCCATCAACATGCAAGTAGTCTCGATAACCATTAAGATAATCGACCACGCAGGTGGCTGCGCGACTATTGTGGAAGTCGTAAAGCACGATATTAGGGATAGAATGATTCGGGACTGGTGAGTCTTGCCCTGAGCAATAGACCCACATGTAACTATTCACTTTATCAGATTTGACCACTTTTAATGGCGTTTCATCGGCAAACAGCGTGGGCTGCTTTAGCTGCTCGTCTTTCAGTCTTTCAACTAATGGGGCGAAGCGGGTGGCTGATTTGTCTATCCAACTGCTCATGGTTTGGCGACTGAGCTCGATACCGTATTGCTGAACATCGCTTCTTGGCGATAAAGCGGTAAACCATATTGGTATTTACTAGTAATAAGTTGAGCTAACAAACTCGCCGTTGCTATCCCTTTATTTATCGGCACCGCGGGCATGACAGCTTGTTTAATCGGTGTGTGAGTCGACGATTTATCACAGTGACGACAGGCGTATTTAGGACGAATATGTTCAAATCACTTTAATTTGAGCGGGGCGCGTTAACGGATTGTTGCTCAGCCTTCACGGCTTCAACAATCTCTTCTACTTCATTAAATAATTCCCCTTGGCCAACAAAGCCTTCAGCACTTTTGCCGAATTGCTTTTGTTGGGCTAAACGCCAGCGCTCTTCCAATGCCGCAATGTGGGCATCTTTCTGTAAAGATAATTGTCGTTCATAGTCGAGTAGACTTTCAAGATCAGCAATACGCTGTTTAAGGGCAAGTTCATTTTTCATGACGTCTATATTAAGGCATCACGGCAGGCTTTACAGTATTAAGTGAACAAGTGTTGATGATCATCAATTGATCCTTTTAATTAGAGTACTTTCTTACCGGTAACATCAATATTGCGATGACCGATGACGTCATAACCCGATAATAACCAATGTAATTGTTGCTGACTTAAGGTCATGGTGGGAGATATAAGTTTGGGCCATTTGAACTTATGCTTATCTAACCGCTTATACCAGAGTGCAAAGCCGGTATTATCCCAATAAAGTAGTTTGAGTTTGTCACGGACTTTATTACAAAACACAAATAGCGCCCCACTGAGCACAGGTAATTCAAGCTCAGCTTCCACCAAGGCCGCTAAGCCATTAATCGATTTACGAAAATCGACGGCATCGGCACATAAATAAACGGTGGGCACATCGACAAACATCCTCATACTGCTACCCCTTTAATGATGGCTACGATGTTGTCTGTTGCTAAATCGACTGGCAGGGTAAGTTGACCTGTACGCGTATCAAATTGTATGTTGTTTTGATGAGTTTGAGCGCTGATTTCAGTAGTTTGTTTTACCTGGATAAAGCGTGATGCTGTGGGTCTTGGCGTTTGTGTTAGTAAAGATGCTTTAGGCAAGCCCTCTGTCAATAAAGTTCGCTGTTTATAGTAAGTGGTAATAGAGACATTATGGTGTTGGCAGAATTCAACATTAGTGCCGCTGAAATGGCTACGTTGTTGAAAGAGTTGTTGCCACTGTACGCTTGTTCTGTAAGTTTGCATTATCTGCTCCGAATTTATTATTGAGCAGGTGTTTTTAGATAATCAGGATATCGATGCTAGGTGTGCTTCGCTAGATGATCTTTGTGTAAGTTGTTGAAATATATGTTGTTTTATTAATGAAGTGAGATCGTAATAGTCATTCTCTCACCGAAAGACATTGCCGAACTGCGTTTTCGCTTACGAGTCCCATCAGTAATGAGTTGTGTTTCCCATTGAGGTATAAATTGATGACAAAAATCATCGACATCACAAAATAATTCCACTAAGTTATCCATCTACCCACCTTATGTTGCTTTCAAATCGTTCTTTGTCGAAATATCTGATCGCTAGGTGGGCATTTAGTTCAATTCCTTAAGCAGAATTGAGGTTAAGTAGGTTCGATGAGAGATGCATCTGAATTCGGAACACTGTTAGATAGTCGATATAAAATATTCGTTTTTCTCATTAATTTTTAAATTTTTGACAAAATAGAGTTTTTAGAACTTTTCAAATTAATAGAGAATACCAATGTATAATTTTACATTGGTTACAGTTGCCGTTTTACTCTATATTTTATTTGTTCTATCTTATCTTTGATATTTAGTCTTCATTGTAAGTATAATCAACAATAAAAACACATTGAATACAGTCAAAATCGCAGTTGTTAGCTTGATTGTATTATTGTAAATTATTCAGCTGAGATTACTTCGATTGAAAGTATTGATGGGCTATCTGGAAGATTATATTCAGATAACTCCGCTTGTGAGCCACCTACATTCTCATAAGCACCAATATCCCATTTCATATCAAGAGTTCGATCATTCGCAAGTATATCTTTTGATAAAGTCTCACCATAAAGGGTTTCATAAACAGCATAAGAACTAGAAACTTTGCCTGTATCTAACGCAATAGAATCTGATGCTATTCTGTAATCACTTGTCGAGTCAATAAATGATGGATCTGCATTTAAACAACTTCCACCATTTTCATCACATTTTCCTGATGTAATTAACGTTGTTAAATCTGTATAGGTGGTTCCGTCGATATGAAGTTGCATAGGGTTATAAAATAAGTTATTTTCAATATCTGAGTTTGCTACAGTAGTGTTTTCACCTTTTAACATAATTGAATATGCATTATTACTTGTGAATTCACCACTGTGTAAATTTGCTATTATATTCCCTGTTATATCTGCTTCGTATCCAGCAAGTGCTTCATACGCAATACCTCGTACTGCATCAGTAATTGTATTATTACTAATGTATGTATTTCCTGTACTGTATGCAACGATACCTCCACCCGTTTGGTAGCTTGATATGTCACCATGTGACTCTTTCGAACTTTCTTTCATTCCATGAATATTATTACCAATTACATGCAAGTCAAAAGCTCCTGTAGACATTATCCCGTAGATACATTCTGATACATCGTTATTAATAAACCAAATTCTACTAGGGTTATAATGAACGACCATGCATTCTCCAGGAGAAGATGATGAGTACTCAATGTTATAACAAGTATTTCCACTAATAACGACATCATTTGCCTGTTTAATATCTACACAGTTTTCTCGTTCGTCATGGCTAATATTCCCACCATAATAGAAGTGGTGAGCATCTACGCCTCCATGAGAATATTGAACTCCATCACCACCATTGTGATGAGTGGTATTGTATAAATGCCATACATCATTAATATATGAGCCTGTTTGCAATGCATGTCGATCGTTTTCAGTTTCCGATTCAGAGTCACCCATATACGATATCGTATTGTTGTAAGCAATGAATCCTTCTAGCTGTAATCCATTTCCTCCAGTTGCTGAAATGCCAGTTGTTCCTGTAGCTAAAGAACCGGTACCTGTTATGACAGTATTACGCACCATTATATGGTCTGTTTGTATATCATGATAAGGTCGGGCGGACATGCCTTTATCGCCTTCTATATTTAATCCATCCACATATAAATATGTTCCATAAAGAACAACTGACATATTTAACAGGTTATTTTCAGCGCCCACTATCCATACTGGCTCCGCTCCTGTGCCTTCTGACTGAAGGTATATAGTACTTGTGTAGTTATATGGGCCTCCATGTACTTCCACATAGGAATCAGCTGCTAATAACGAAGGGAAGCGACACCTTGGTTCAGTTATAGAACCATAAGTTACTTTTGTAGAGCAATTAGAATCAGATGCATCAATATAATACTTATTAGTGATCTCTGATGTCCAAGGAGAGGGAGGAGAGGGAGCTTCTGTATCTGGAGAAATCCATGCATCCGGTATGCCTGTTGGATATTCAAACGCCCAAGCAGTATTAACTGTTGAAAGTGAAAATATGCAATACGTTGCGTATTTTAATAAACTGTTCATCTTTACTCCATGTAGTAATATTTAATGCAAAATAATATGTTGAAGTTGATTTCTGGTATTTACTATTTAAACCAAGTCATTACAACCTCATGTACATATAAAATTAATTGTTATTTGATTTTTTTGTGTTTTCTGGAAGCGTAGGTACCGGATCAAGAACCATAACTGATAGGTTTTTATTGCTTACAAAGTATTAAATTTTTAACCTGTAAAAAATCAATGGTAACTGAATTTACTAAGCTTTATTTTAGATGATTATAGAGCTAATTTCGATAAATCCTAGTTTTGAGCATGAAAACCATAATACTTTTTTATTTTATTTGAAATTTGGACTGTTTGATGAACCAAATTTTTATCAGTGATCTTTTACAGTCTCTATATGCAATATCACTGCAATTTTATTAACTGAAGAGATAAATGGTTATTTTAAATAAATATATTGTTTCATTTTCTGAATTTAAGTACCTAAAAAGAGCTGTTTTTTGTGGTTTTTTTTTGATTGATTAGGGAGGTGATTATATCTGTGGCAAAATGAGGGCCAATGTATAAATGATATACTATATAAATATTTAAATCGTTCTATGATAGGTGGTTGCAGTTGAACAGTATAGTAAATGTAGTCCATTATTGGGCTGGTTCGCCAATTCTTCGTAATTCAAAGTGGTGGCGAACTTTAAAACTAATTGAAAAGTGTTCAGAGTTTGGTTGGAATAATTGGTTAGTATTATCAAAACCGCCTGCTGATGCTACTTTGGTTAACCCTTTTTTGGAAGCCGGTTGCAAAATAATTTACCAACCAAGATCTAAAGGAAATTTCGATTTCAGTAGTATGTACCGAAATTTCAAATTTCTTCGTAGTATGAATTGCACTATATTTCATTGTAATAATGACCATACTAGCCCTATTATTGCTGCAAAGCTTGCTCGAGTCCCCATTAGTCTTTGGTCAAAACTTGCTATGTCGTCATATTATGAATTAGGTACTGAACCTACTGGACTTCATAAGTTAATGCCTAGTCTTAGGGCAACTACTTTTCTTGCTGATAAGGTTTTGGCAATTAGTCATGCTGTAAAATATGAGTTAGCAAAACAAGTTGGTTTTGATCATAAAATAGCAGTCGTTGATGCCCCTGTTCCCGTTGATAAATACATTTCAGCTAAGGCCATGAACATAAGAGAAGAGCTTAACTTCTTAGCTGATGATATTGTCATTACCGCTGTTGGGCATAGCGTGGAAGTCAAAGGTTGGGATATTGCTATACAAGCGTTTGCTTTAGTTGCTAAACAAGTACCTCGTGCAAAATTGTTATTAGTAGGAAAACATACTTCAGTCTCGTTCCATAAAAAACTTTGTGCATTGGTTAATAATAATGGTTTAGATAATCGAGTTACCTTTGCTGGAAGCCGTAGTGATATTGAAAATATTCTTAAAGCAAGTGACCTATTTATTTTTCCTTCTCGCTCTGAAGGTGTGGGGGCTGCGTTGATAGAAGCAAGAGCTGCAGGATTAGCGTGTGTAGCTACTAATGCAGGAGGCATCCCGGAAGTTATTGAAGATGGCGTTAATGGTTTTTTATTTGAACGGGAAAATATAACAGAGCTTGCTGAAAAAATTATTATAATTTTATCAGATACAAAATTAAAAGCTGATTTTATTGAAGCTGGGCATCTAGGGTTAGATAAATACACTATTGATACTTATGTAAATAATGTATTTTCTCATTATCAGAGTTTGCTGGGTTTGATTGATAATCGCGGCAGTTAATTTATTTAATATAAGTATAAATCTAGGGTTAAATTGTTAGCTAAAAAATTATTATATGTTATCAAATAAAACACGATACTTTAGAAAGGGATTTTATAGATGTTTGACATCTCAAATACAAAAATAGCAATTATTGGTCTTGGTTATGTAGGCTTACCACTTGCAGTTGAGTTTGGCAAAAAATTTAGTACGCTTGGTTTTGATATTAATCAGAAACGAGTCTCTGAGTTATCCTCTGGTTTCGACTCTACATTAGAGTGTTCCTCTGAAGAACTACAAGAAACTCCACTTTTAAACTATAGCTCTGAGATTGAAGATTTAAAGCAATACAATACCTACATAATTACAGTTCCAACTCCTGTTGATAAAGATAAACAGCCGGATTTGTCTCCTCTGATTAAAGCGAGTGAGATGTTAGGCAAGGTTATTAACATTGGGGATACGATTATTTACGAGTCGACAGTTTATCCTGGTGCGACCGAAGAGGATTGTATTCCAGTTGTTGAAAGAGTTTCTGGACTTACTTTTAATAAAGACTTTTTTGCTGGGTATAGCCCTGAACGCATTAACCCAGGAGATAAAGAGCACCGTGTTACAAATATTTTAAAAGTGACGGCTGGTTCTACACCAGAAGTAGCTGAAAAAGTAGATCAGATTTATAAAACAATTATTACGGCTGGAACACATAAAGCAAGTTCAATTAAAGTTGCAGAGGCTGCTAAAGTTATTGAAAACACTCAACGTGATGTGAATATTGCATTAATTAATGAGTTTTCTATCATCTTTAATAAGCTAGGCATAGATACTTTAGATGTATTAGAAGCTGCGGGTACTAAGTGGAACTTCTTGCCATTTAGGCCTGGTCTTGTTGGTGGTCATTGCATCGGTGTTGACCCATATTATCTTACTCACAAAGCCGAGTCTGCAGGGTATTACCCTGATATGATACTTGCTGGTCGTCGTATTAATGATGGTATGGGAGATTTTGTTGTTTCTCAACTAGTAAAAAAAATGTTGAGTAAAAGAATTCATATCCGTGATGCTAAAGTTTTATTAATGGGGTTAACTTTTAAAGAAAACTGTCCTGATATACGAAATACGAAGGTTGTAGATATTGTTAAAGGGTTAAAAGAATACGATATTACCCCAGATATTTTTGACCCTTGGTGTTCAAGCGAAGAAGCAGAATTTGAGTATGGTTTAACTTTAACTAAAACACCCAAAAAAGGGACATATGATGCAATTATTTTGGCTGTTGCACATAATCAATTCAAAGTCATGGGGGTAAGTGAAATACGTGAATTAGGAAATGACAATCATGTGCTTTATGACCTGAAATATATTTTCCCAAAAAACGAAGTCGATATTCGCTTGTGATCAATTTTTCTTTAAAAATTTAGCCGTTTACATTGTTATTCTGATTAAATGTCGATAGCAAATGTTGGTTACTGTAATGATAAATTAAAGCATGATAAGTACATGCTTTATGTTGGATTTTTTATTTATGATAAATAAGTTTTTAGTTAAAAAAATATTGTTAAGTTTTTTCTCTAAATTAGGTTTTTTAAAATATCTACATTGGAAAAACCGTCATAAAATTTGTGTGCTAATGTTACATGGTGTTATGGATAATGATCACAAAGCAAGTTGGAATCCTTTAAGACCTCAGTTATCTCCCCATGAATTAAAGCGAACACTAACTATATTATCTGAGTTTTATCAGTTCATCACAGTAGATCAAGCTGTCGGTATTATTGAAGGAAAAGTACCTGTAATTAAAAATGCGATGTTAATTACTCTCGATGATGGCTATAGAAATAATCTTGATTATGCTCTGCCTATTTTTGGCTCGTTTGGTATTAAACCTGTTCTATTTGTAGTGACTGGTAATGTTGATTCAGGGCTACCCTTTATGGTTGATCGCTTAGACTATGCATTACAACAGCATCTAGGCAACTCACTTTCAATAAACTATGCAGGTAAGCTATATGAATTTGATACTCGCTCTAGAAAATCATTACAAAAAAGCTATAAATATTTTAGGGATGATTGTAAAGATAAGTTTTTTGATGATATCAAAATGAATCAATTATTTAATAGACTTGCTGAAATTATTGAAAAAAAATCTGGAAAATCACTTCAAAATATTTGTCAAAATGATGATTGGTCTGCACTCGTTTCTTGGGAAATGTTAAGAAAGGAGACTAAAGAAGGCAACTTAGATGTCGCTAGTCATACAGTGGAACATTTGAGGCTAGATCGCATAGATGAACTAAATATTTTATCCCAATTAAAAAAATCAAAACTACGTATAGAGCAAGAGTTAGAAATAAAATGTAATTATTTTTGTTATCCTAATGGAAGCTATAATGATCTTTCAATTAAGAAGCTTAAAGAAGCTGGTTATCGTGCTGCTTTTACAACAGACGTAGGAATGTGTAGTGTAAATGATGAAAAAATGACTTTGAAACGGTTTAATTTTCCTGCCAACAAAAATGAGAATGAATTGTTGTATTTACTTAATCGTAGTTCTTTTTTTAGATCTAAAGCAAAGTGTATTAATTGTTAATAGAATGTAGATATTTTATTTAAAGAGCAAAAAATACTCTTCTTTCATTCCAAAGTACTACTCTCTAATGCTTTTTGTATATTAGTAGTGCGTTAAAATTGTAATTTATGATCTTCCTCGGATGTAATTAATATAAGCTTTTAAAGGCTTAATATTTTATGTTGTCAATTTAGAATAATAAAGGTTAATAATGATTTTAAATGTTTGTCTTGTTGCTCACTTTGCATATGGAGCCATCAATGGTGGTAGTAATGGTTCAATTGGTGGTGTTGAGAGGCAGACTAGTTTGATGGCTCAATGGTTAGCTAGCAGAGGACATAATGTTTCATTATTAACTTGGTCTGAAGATTCTGTTGAAGATGAAATAATAAATGGTGTCAAAATTATAAAAATTTGTAGGCAAGATTCAGGTTTGCCTGGTGTTCGTTTTTTTACACCTCGTTGGACTGGGCTAATTAAAGCAATGAAAAGAGCTAATGCAGATGTTTATTATCAAAACTGCGGCGAATATATTACTGGCCAAGTCGCAATGTGGTGCAAGGCTAATAATAAACGTTTTCTATATTCATTAGCCAGTGACGCTGATGCTGATGTATCTTTACCAATAATGAAAAAGTGGCGAGAACGAGTCCTATACCGTTATGGGTTAAACAATGCGAGTCAAATTCTTGCTCAAACTGAACAACAAAGAAAGTTATTAAAAAGTGGATTTTCATTAGAGTCTTCTATCATGCCGATGCCTTGCCCTGATAAAAGTGAAGGCCAATTAGCTCAATATTCACAAAATAAATTTACTATTTTATGGGCGGCTCGTATTCATGTTTGTAAACGTCTTGAGCTATTATTAGAAGTCGCTTCTGAATTACCAGAAGTAGATTTTATTGTTGGCGGGAGCCCTGTTGTTGAAGATAAGTATTATCAAATGTTATTTACGAAAATATCTCAATTAAGTAATGTTAAATATTTAGGAATGGTCGCTCGTGAGGAAATGCCTGCTCTTTATCGTTCAGCTTCTCTTTTTTGTTGTACATCCGAATATGAAGGTTTTCCCAATACATTTTTAGAAGCATGGAGCCATGGCTTACCAATTGTTTCTACCTTTGACCCTGATCACTTGATAAGAAAACGGAAATTAGGCTTTGATGCAGTAACTAAAGACGATTTAGTTTTAGGGATCAAAAAGCTTTGTTCAGACCAAGTACTATGGCAACAATATTCAGATAATGCTCGTCACTATTATCAGGAAAACCATTCTGTTGATCAGGTAATGGAAAGGTTTGAAGCTATCTTTACTGAACTGTCAAATTAAAGAGATTTAATGATGAGCATAAAATTAGCATTTGTTACTCAATTCCCAATTGATGTAAATAGACCTCATGGCGGTGTGGAAGCAGTCAGCGTTAATCTGGTTTCATCGTTATCGCAATATTCAGAGTATGATATTCACGTTTTAACTTTATGTCCTGATACTGAAAAAACGACTATTGTATACAATGATAACGTGACCATACATCGTATACCTAAACCTTCAGGGAGCGAGCTTAAAAATGCAATTGGTACTAGTAAAAAGCTCATTGAAAATAAAATAATAAGCCTTTCCCCCGATTTAATTCATGCCCATGATACCTACGGTATTATGGTGAAAGATTTAATTATTCCTAAAGTGTTTACAGTACATGGCTTTATTTATGGTGATACTTTGTTAGCGAATGGAAAGTTTAAGCTTTTACGGTCTAAAGTGTGGGAGTTTATTGAAAAGAGTAGTTGGGCCAAACAACCTAATATCATTTCGATTAGTCCTTATGTTAGAGAAAGATTAAGCGGTATTACTCAAGCTAATATTTTTGATATTGATAATCCAATCTCAGATGCATTTTTTAAGTTAGTTAGAGAAGAAGTCGCAGGTACTATTTTTACGTCTGCAGTTATTGCACCTCGTAAAAATATCATTCAGTTAGTGAATGCAGTGGCTTTAATGGTTAAAAAAGGAATTAAAGTAGAGTTACGTATTGCGGGTGGTATTGTTGATCAAGATTACGCTAATAAGCTTAAAGATATTATTGAAGTGAATCATTTACAAAAAAATGTCACCCTATTAGGGCGTATTACCACAACGGAAGTGCAAGCTGAGCTATGTCATGCTTCTATATATGCACTGGCCTCTCTTGAGGAAAATTCACCAATGGGAATTGAAGAAGCAATGGCCGTAGGCGTTCCTGTTGTTACCTCGAATCGCTGTGGTATGCCGTATATGGTTAAAAATGGTGAAACGGGCTTTTTAATAAACCCTTTCGATGCACAAGATATTGCTAATAAATGTGAACGTATTTTAACAAATCCTGACTTGTCGAAAAAGATGCATGATAAATCTAAAAAATTAGCGCTTGATTTATACCATTCAGAGCGTGTAGCGGAAAGAACCGTCGCAGTCTATCAAGAAATATTAATGTAGTATTACAGTCATTAATTGGCTAAAAGGATAGTATTTTGTTTAAGCGTATTTCAGAGCATTTTTTATTTATTGCTTCATTGATTTTACTGTCAACGGTTAACGTATCAGTATTGTTGAGTATCTTTGATGAATGGAATAGTGATGGACCTTACAGCCATGGTTTTTTAGGCATTATCGTTGTTTGTTATGTCTTTTATTTACAGCGTAAAAATCTATCTGCTACCACTTTATCAAAACAACAATACGGTTTTGGTTTATGTTGTTTAGTGGCGAGTCTCCTGATTGCATTAGTTGCTCAACTTTCTAGTATTCAACAGTTGCAACAATTAGCTTTTTTCAGTTCAATGCTCTCTTTAATTTTCTGTTTTTATGGTTGGAGCGTTGTTAAGTCTTTCTTTGTGCCTTTATTGATGTTGCTGCTTATTTTACCTGTTTGGAATGTTTTACAGTTTCCTTTAAGGGAGTTATCGACACAAGCTGGGCAATGGGGACCTGAGTTAATCGGTATTGCCGTAGACCGCGATCATTTTAGATTATCTACCGCTGGTGGGATGTTTGATGTTGAGCCTGCTTGTTCTGGTTTAGGCTTTTTTATGGTATCTGCTCTGTTGGCTTTTTGCGTTGGCTATTTCAATAAGTTAAGTACTAAAAAAACACTTTGGTTTTTGTTCATTTGTTTGGCTATTGCCATTATAGCCAATTGGTTACGTATCATTATTATCATTGTGGTGGGTACTTACACTGAAATGAATCACTTTATTGTGCATGATCACCTAACCTTCGGTTGGATTGTTTTTGCTATTTGTTTATTGCCGCTTATTTATATTGCACGCACGTATTTTGATGGCTCTCAAAAAGAGCCGAATCAAAGCATTGCTAATCGAACGAATGAGACATTAGATGCGGCATCTCCTCAGATTAAGCAAGTTAATAAATCTCAAATTATAACGACTCTTTCAATCTTAGTTTTATTCGTTGGTGCTTCATATTGGATCCCTTCTCGATATGATGAAAACTATGCATTAACAGTACCTAATGTAAAAAACTATGAGATGGTGAGTAGCGATAAAAGCTACAGCCCAAATTGGAAACCTTACTCACAAGGAGTCACTAAAGAGCGCTTCTTTTATTACACTAAGGACGCATTAGGCTTTCAAGTTTATCTTGCTGACTATATTAAACAGGAACAAGCAAGTGAGATGATTTATGTGGAAAATTATCTTTTTGATAAGCAATTTTGGGATCGAGTTGAAGATAAAAAATTAGCAGTGTTAAATAGTGAAAACTTACAAGAAACTAATTTTTTACTCTTAAAAAAATCTTCACACCGGTATCGAATGATAGCTTCTTGGTATGTCATCAATGGTGTACTAACAAGTGATAAAAAAATAGCTAAATTGGCTGAAGTGAAATCTGCATTACAAGGGCAACCTGGCGCAACACTGGTTGCCGTTAGCCTTGATTTTGATGGTAAAGATATAGCAGCTGCTGAAATGCAATTAAGTGAATTTGTTTATGCTTACCTTCATCCATCTGAATAATAATTTGCGAGACTAAATAATTATGCAATCTCTTACTTGGTATATTAAACGAATTCAAATGATGTCTGTTAGCGAGATCAAATGGCGAGTGACTTCCTTAAGTGATGCTTGGGTTGAACGAGCACGGGTTCAACTTAATAAAGTACCTAAAGCTGAATTTGTTGATTCCTATGATGCTGAATCTAGCTTTAAACCTGGGTTTAGTGTTTTTGAAGGGCAAGTCGATCATTATGACGAACAGTGGTTAACGCCTTTACTCACTCAAGCTGAGTCTATTATGGAGCATAAGCTTAGTTATTTTGATTTAAAAGATCACCATTTAGAGTCGCCTATTAATTGGCATAAAGATCATAGTGCAGGTATTTATTCAAAACTTGGGCATATACTGTCAGTTAATTACCGAGATTTTGAAAATAATGGCGATTGTAAATTAGTATGGGAACCAAATCGTCATCATCAGATGGTGGTGTTAGCGCGAGCATATAAAGTATCTGGTGATATTAAATACGCACAAGCAGCCGTAGAGCAAATGGCGCATTGGTTAGATGAAAACCCATACGGCAAAGGGATGAATTGGCGTAGCCCATTAGAGTTGGCTATTCGACTAATTAGCTGGGTATGGACAATCGATTTAATCAAAGATTCTGGATTATTTATCGGTGATTTTAAGCAAAGATTATTAGAAAGTGTTTTTTTACATTGTCGTGACGTGAGTGGGAAGTTTTCACAAGGTACTTCTGCAAATAATCATTTAGTGGGCGAAGCGGCAGGCGTTTATATTGCTGCTTGTTACTTTTCAATGCTTAAAGATGCCAAGCAATGGCAAGAGCAAAGTAAGAAAGTATTAGAAAAAGAAATACAAGCACAAACCTTTGCTGACGGCTGTACTAAAGAACATGCTTTTAGCTATCAGTTTTTTGTATTTCAATTTTACTTATTAACTGGTTTAACGGGGAAATGGAGTGATGATTCGTTTTCGCCTGCTTATTGGCAAACGCTTAATCGTTTAAGTCATTTTATTGCAACTATTGCAGAAGGCGGTCAACATTACCCTATGTTAGGCGATCAAGATGATGGTTACGTTTTAGATCTTGGTGACGATGTGCATGATATCAATGCGTTGTGTGATGTCGTGAGTCATTTATATGATGACACCATCTTTACACAAGGTTTAAAGCAAACAAGTGAGTCTTCATTTTGGCTGTTTAATAACAGACAACAACCTCTTAATCAGATTAACCCAAATGAAAGAGAATTAAGCCCCGTCGCCTTTACTGACTCTGGGTATTATCTGTTACAAGCGGGTAAATTGAGTGATAAAAACCAGGCCAGTATTTTAATGGATGTCGCTGAATTAGGTTATACAGCAATCGCTGCTCATGGTCATGCTGATGCATTGAGTTGTGTTGTTCGTATTAATCAACAGGATTTATTTGTTGATACAGGCACTTATGATTACTTTAGCTTTCCACAATGGCGTAACCATTTCCGAAAAACGAGAGCACATAATACTATCGAGATTGATGGTCTTGACCAATCTGTAATGACAGGGCCCTTTATGTGGGAGTCACATGCTCAGTCTGTATGTTCAGTTTGGTCTCCTACTGAGTTTGGCGGTAAAATCATCGCTGAGCATGACGGTTACAAACGTTTAGGCTCTCCAGTAAATCATCAACGTAGTATCGATTTAGATGTGCAGAAAAAACAAATTAATATTGTAGATTCTTTAGCAACACAAGGTCAGCATGACGCTGTTATTTATTTCCACTTTTCAGAAGATTGTCAAAATATAGAAATCAAAGAAGGGATTTGTACTTTAACGTTAGCTGATAATTTGGTGGTTATTAAATTACCTGAAAAAATGCAAGCGGCGTTAATTAAAGGTGAAGTATCAGATGATCAACAAACACCGTCATTAGGGTGGTTGAGTCGTGGATATCATCAAAAAGTGCCGATTACTACCTTAGCGTTATCTGCACATATCAGTGAAGATAAAGAGTTCATTACCGCTATCTCTTGGAGTTAGTGTTTACTTATAAGTGTGAAAGCTAATTTGAAAGATTAGACATTTTTAAACGTTAAATATTAATAAAGTGGCTAAAAGTGCCTTTCAAATACTACATCTTTTGAGGTTTAAAATATTTACCCGTTGGCCAAATAGTCATTAATCTAAACAATACGTTTTTGATTTTATTTGGCCAAATAAGTAAATTTTGACCTTCTCGTTTTTGTGCTAACCAACGTCTTTTATGATTAGTATATACGCCTAAAAAGTCATAATCAGTGAGTTGTTCTTTTAAACATTGTTGAAAAACATGATAACGTAATACCTGCCCCACACCATTCTGAAAATCAGCATTAAATCCTTCTTGTAATGCAAAAAATTGATCTTGGTAAACGTAACCGATTTGCATTGCTTGCGTGACACCTCCACATTGTAATTTTGCTAATCGCAACCAACCTTGCTGCAGTGCTTTAGCTGCAAAGTCTTGATAAAAAGCGGCCATCTCAGGGCGTCTTTCAAATGAGCCTTGTAAGCCTACATTTTGCCAACGTAAATTATGCAATTCAAATAGTCGATTTAACTCTTTTTCAAGTAATGATGGATCATCACAAAAGCTCACCTGCCAATCACCTTGTCGACTTAAATAGTTTTGTGTTTGTTTTATATTGGAGCGTAAACTTTTAGAGAGCGAAGGCAAGATTTGCTCTGACACGTTTTTGAGTTCAGTATTTGCAAATTCTACAGCGCGAGATTTCATATTGAGCTGCGGCGTTTTTTGTAGTGAAGTCAGTAACGTTTCCCCTCCTTTACTCCAGCTGGCAACATTGCTATACCAAATAAGATCCCAGTGTGATGCTTGATCGCTAGTTAATAAGGTTGACCACAGCAAAGTTTTTAATTCAATTGTCTGTTCTTGTTTGACGATAAAATTAGAATATTCAGACCCGATACCTTGATCTCCAGCAAACCTTAATACTTGATAAGTGAAAAATTTGAATAAGCTATAAGGTTGAATATAAAAGGGAGCAATAGCGATAACTTGCTGTGCTCGTTTTAGTACTACAAAAAATGGCTTGGTGTTAGGTGAGCAAGTCTTCTTCCAACTCTCTATCCATTGCCATGTTAAGAAAATATTATCAGCATCAGATTGTTGTAATAATGGGTTCCAATCTTCCTTTAGTTTTTCTATTTCAGACCATGACGTCATAATATGGGGAGTAATTGTCTGCATATTGATATTAAACACCTTTGGTTATGAACGTTAGTAGAGAGAACTAAATAAATGATTTCTGAGCTTTATTGTAAAACAAAGTACGATAATTTAGGTGTTAATTTGATTAAAACTGCATTTATTTAACCACTATCGCTTAATCGCATGATCTATTATTTTGCTATGCTATTATGTTTTCACTATTAATTGTCAATGAGAGTAAAATGACTACGCAAACAAATGAAAATATTCACATCGAATCAGAAACCGTTTTAATCACACCTGCAGAGCTTAAAGCGTCTTTGCCCGCTTCTGATAGTGTGTATCAATTCATTAACGAATCTCGTCAAACTATATCTAATATCGTGCACAAAAAAGACCCTCGTTTTTTAGTGATCTGCGGTCCTTGTTCAATTCATGATATCGAAGCTGCTAAAGATTATGCAACGCGTTTGAAAGAGTTACGTGATCAATATAAAGATACTTTATATATTGTAATGCGAGTTTATTTTGAAAAACCACGTACCACTGTTGGTTGGAAAGGTTTAATTAACGACCCTCATATGGATGATTCATTCGATATCGAAACAGGTCTTAAAAGAGCACGTGAATTATTGTTATGGATTGCTGAACTAGGTTTACCTATTGCTACTGAAGCATTAGATCCAATTAGCCCACAATACATCGGTGATTTATTTAGTTGGGCTGCAATCGGCGCTCGTACTACAGAATCACAAACACACCGTGAAATGGCGAGTGGCTTATCAATGCCAGTTGGTTTTAAAAACGGTACTGACGGTAGCCTATCTACTGCAGTTAATGCAATGCAATCAGCTTCTGCACCACATCGTTTTATGGGCATTAATCAAGCAGGACAAAGTGCTTTATTACAAACTGCTGGTAATAAAGACGGTCACGTTATTTTACGTGGCGGCGGTGGTAAACCAAATTATGATTCAATCAATGTCGCATTAGCTGAGCAAGCTTTAGTTAAAGCTAAAATGGAAAGCATTCTTATTGTTGATTGTAGCCATGAGAACTCTAATAAGAATCATGAACTACAGCCATTAGTAGCAAAAAATGTATTCCGCCAAGTAGTTGATGGCAATACATCTATCATCGGTATTATGCTAGAAAGTCATATTAATGCGGGTAACCAACCTGCGTCATTACCTGCTGATAAACTGCAATACGGTATGTCAGTAACGGATGCGTGTATTGATTGGCAAACGACCTGTGAATTATTAGAGCAAGCGGCCGTATTATTAAAAGATACTGTCCAGAATAAATAAGAAGTAAATTATGCCTTTAAGTAAATTAAGAGATCAGATTGATGCTGTAGATCAGCAAATAATTGATTTATTAGCTGAGCGTTTACGTCTAGTAGGTGAAGTCGGTGAAGTAAAAACTAAGCATGGCTTGCCTATTTATGTGCCTGAACGTGAAGCTGCGATGTTAGCTAAGCGCCGTGAAGAAGCTGAAAAGAAAGGCGTTCCTGCGAACCTGATTGAAGATATCTTACGTCGTACTATGCGTGAGTCATATGCTAGTGAAAATGAGACGGGTTTCAAAACAGTTAATCCTGCTATGAAACGTATTGTTATCATTGGTGGTAATGGTTTATTAGGTCAGCGTTTTGTTGAAATGTTTAAATTATCTGGTTATGACGTTGATATTTTAGGCCGAGCAAACTGGGATCAAGCTGAAGCAATTTGTAGTAAAGCGGGATTAGTTATTGTTGGTTCGCCAATTGATGTGACTGTTGATGTTATCAAACAACTTACTTTCTTACCTGACGATTGTATTTTAACCGATATCACTAGCATCAAAGACGCTCCTTTAACTGAGATGTTAGCAGTACATAAAGGTCCTGTTGTCGGTTTACACCCTATGTTTGGTCCTGATATCTCAAGCTTTGCAAAACAAGTCATTGTTTACTGTGATGGGCGTAATCCTGAAAAATACCAATGGTTAATTGATCAAATGAAAATTTGGGGTGCACATTTATACCCTGTGGCAGCACCAACGCATGATGAGTCAATGACTTTGATTCAAGCATTACGTCACTTTACGAGCTTTGTTTACGGTGTGCATTTACAAGAAGTCGATGCAGACTTAGAACAGTTGTTAGACCTAAGTTCGCCTATTTATCGCTTAGAACTAGCAATGGTAGGGCGTTTATTTGCACAAGAGCCAGCTTTATATGCTGACATTATCTTATCGCAAAAAAATAACCTAACCATGATAAAGCGTTACCATAAACACTTTGCTGATGCGATTGAACTGTTAGAAAACAACAATCGTGAAGAGTTTATTGCTCGCTTTAAGTCTGTGACGAATTGGATGGGAGATTACTCGGAGTTATTCTTAAATGAAAGTCGAGTAATGTTGCAACAAGTGCATGACAATCGCCATTACGAAGAGAAGTAATCTATTTATTTAGTGCTCTGTGAAGGGCACTTTATAACTACTTTCTCAAAGGTAGATCTTCGTAAAAAGCAGGATCAAAAAAGGAGGTTATTAACCTCCTTTTTTCTTTACGAGCAGTTATTTATGAACCGTTATCTAAGTGCTCTAGTGAGTAGTAAATGACTAAGCCACAAACTCTTTATTTAATTTGATCTCAGCATCTGATTCAATTTCAATTTCTGGCTCTTCAATAGCCTCTCCTGAAATTTCTCCGTTACGACATAAGTCTTTACCATTATTTTTGGCACGGTTTGCTTCATCTTTATGGGTATGTTTATTTAGCTGACGTTCGATTTTTGAGAATAACTGATTGATTCCCACATATAAGTCGTCGTGCTCAGCGTGAGCAAAAACTTTACCGTTTGGAACGCCAATAGTACCTTCTATTTTTACGCCTTTAGGTTCTTTAGTGATAATGAAATGGGGATTGATTAATGAAATTTGAAGTTTCTGTAGTTTCTCGAAACGTTCTTCTACTTTTGCGCGCATTGTGTCTGTGATAGTAATTTGTTTGCTAGTAATTTCAATTCTCATATAGGACACCTTTTTGTTATACACTTTATCGTGTTCATTAATAGATTAGGCTTTTCGAAGTGATTTACAAGTGATCTAGATCACATTAATTAAGCCTTTTAGATAAACAGATTTATTCTTTGAACTAGCTATATTTTCTTAAAAATATTTCAACTTTTACTTGTTGAATGCTACTAATTAGTCCATTTTAGTGGTGATAAGTTCCGTGCTTTTTATTACTTCTTCTTTATATCTCCTTTTTATATTTAAAAACCTTTTATTAACTTAAGCATTTGTTATCTTTACTTCTCTTCTATTTTTTAAGTCTGATTTGAGTTTTACTATTATGAATATAATTAAGTGTATACGCATTTTGATATTTTGCGCTCTATTGCCAATAAGTTTCTTTGCTCATAGTGAATCTTGGCGTGATGCTATTAGTATGTATGGTGATCTCAAATATAAAAATAATTTTAAATATTTTGAATATGCGAACCCAGATGCACCTAAAGGAGGGGCTTTTAAACAAGCGAGTGTCGGTAGTTTTGATTCGTTAAATCCATTTATTGTGAAAGGTAACGCAGCCGCTGGTATCACGCGTATTTACGATACATTATTAGAGCAATCTACCGATGAGCCTTTTAGCTTATATGCATTGGTTGCTGAAAAAGTAAAAGTTGCAGATGACTATAGTGCAGTTAGTTTTTTAATTAACCCTCATGCCAAATTTCATGATGGTGTAGCGATTACGGCAGACGATGTTAAGTTTAGTTTTGACTTGTTAGTGAATGAAGGGGCGCCGCACTTTCGCTCATATTATTCAGGAGTTGAAAGAGTCACCGTAGACTCATTATTGAAAGTGACTTTTCATTTTAAAGAAATCGGTAATCGTGAATTACCTTTAATTATTGGGCAAATCCCTATTTTATCAAAGCACTTTTGGGCAGATAAAGATTTTGCTAAAAGTGGTTTGGTGATTCCATTAGGTTCTGGGCCCTACCAAGTAAAAAACTTTGATGCAGGTAAGCAAATTATATATGAGCGGGTTACTGATTATTGGGCAAAAGATCTTGCCGTGAATAAAGGTCGTCATAATTTCGAACAGATCATTATTGATTATTATCGTGATGACGCTGTCGCATTCGAAGCGTTTAAATCGGGTGCTTTTGATTACCGATACGAAACCTCTTCAAAGCGCTGGTCTACTGGTTATGTTGGTGAGCAATTTAAGACTAATGACATTATATTAGAAACTATCGCGGATAAAAATCCTCAAGGTATGCAAGGTTTTTGGTTTAATTTACGTCGAGATAAATTTAAAGATCCTAAAGTACGAGAAGCGATCTCATTATTGTTTGATTTTGAATGGGCGAATAAGACCTTGTTTTATGGCGCTTATACACGCATAGATAGTTTTTATTCTGGATCTGAATTAGCAACTGAAATAAATATCAGTGAAGCAGAAAAGAAAATATTGTTACCTTATAAAGATCAACTTCCTGCATCTGTTTTTAAGCCGATAGAAAGTAATAAAACAGCAGGAAACGGCAATGTTAGAGAACAAATGCGACAAGCGGTTACATTATTGTCAGAGGCCGGTTACGAATTAAAAGACAGTAAAATGCAAAACAAACAGGGTGAGCAGTTAAACTTTGAATTTTTATTGTATAGCAAAGACTTTGAACGGGTTATTCACCCATTTCGTCGTAACCTTCAACGGATAGGTATTAAAACTGATATTCGTTTAGTCGATGTGTCTCAATTTATTAATCGATTAAACAATTTTGAGTTTGATATGTTGTCATTACGTAAAGGTCAGTCTATTTCACCTGGCAATGAGCAAGCTTCTTTTTGGGGATGTGATACTGCCAATCAGGTTGGCACTTCAAATTGGGCTGGGATTTGTTCTTCAGCTATTGATGAATTAACAAAACAATTAATAACCGCATCAACGCGAGAGCAGTTAGTGAATGTAACTAAAGCATTAGATCGTGTTTTATTATCTGAACATATAGTGATCCCTCAATGGTATTTACCTGCCTATCGCATAGCCTATTGGGATAAGTTTTCTCGACCTAAAGTGTCGCCTTATTATGATATCGGCTTAGATACTTGGTGGAGCAAACAACCAGAAAAATCAGTTACTGAACAAGAGAGTCAATAATGCACCAATACATTTTAAAAAGGCTGTTACTGATTATTCCAACCTTGATTGGCATCATGACGCTCAACTTTTTTATTGTCCAAGTCGCCCCAGGCGGCCCTGTTGAACAAGCCATTGCCAAATATCAAGGTATTGATTCTGAAGCAACGTCTCGTGTGACGTCGAGTACGAATAGTGAGATAAAACAAAGCTCAAACAGCGGTAGTCAATATCGTGGTGCACAGGGAGTAGACCCTGAATATATCGCAAGATTAGAAAAGTTATATGGCTTTGATAAACCCCTCGTAGAACGTTACTTTTCAATGCTATGGCGTTATATTAACTTTGATTTTGGTGATAGTTTTTACCGAGATAAGAGCGTAATTGATTTAATTTACGAAAAAATGCCAGTGTCTATTTCTTTAGGTTTATGGACGACGTTACTCGCTTATTTAATTTCTATTCCGCTAGGTATAAAAAAAGCAACGGCGCACGGTACTAAATTTGATGTGTGGACCAGTACCATCGTTACCGTCGGTTATGCTATTCCTGCCTTTATTTTTGCGATTATTCTTGTGGTTTTATTTGCTGGTGGATCCTACGTTAGTTGGTTTCCATTACGAGGTTTAACGTCTGACAACTTTGATCAATTAACTTTATTTGGGCAAATAAAAGATTATTTTTGGCATTTAGTTTTACCAATATTAGCAAGTGTATTAGCAAGCTTTGCAACACTCACCATGTTAACTAAAAACTCCTTTCTAGATGAAATCAATAAACAATACGTCATTACCGCTCGGGCTAAAGGTTGTTCTAAAAATCGTGTTTTATATGGGCACATATTCCGTAATGCAATGTTATTAGTCTTAGCGGGTTTACCTGCTGCGTTAATTGGTATTTTCTTTACTGGCTCAATGTTGATTGAAGTTATTTTCTCATTAGATGGATTAGGTTTGTTGAGTTTCGAATCGGTAATAACGCGTGACTACCCGGTTATTTTTGGTTCTCTTTATATCTTCACTTTAGTCGGTTTAGTGCTTAAGTTAATCAGTGATGTTACCTATACCTTAATCGATCCACGTATTACATTCGAGGGTCAATAATGTCGTTATTACTCACTTGGCAACGCATCAAAAAAAATCCAAGCAACCATCAACGATGGGCACAATTTAAAGCGAATAAACGTGGTTATTATTCATTATGGATTTTTAGTATTTTGTTTTTATTAAGCTTGATTGGGGAAGTCTGGGTAAATGACAAACCGATTATGGTGTCTTACCAATCGAACTGGTATTTTCCAATTGTACAAGATATTCCGGAAGATCAATTGGGTGGTGATTTTGATATCAACACGGATTATCGTGATCCTTATATGGTCCAACAAATTAATAAAGAAGGGTGGATGATTTGGCCGCTCATCCCATTTTATTACGACTCCATTAATTATGAATTAACCAGTGCAGCACCTTCGGCGCCAGATGCAGTGAATTGGTTAGGAACAGATGACCAAGGGCGAGATGTAGTTGCTCGTTTGGTGTATGGTTTTCGTATTTCAGTTTTTTTTGCATTATCGCTCACCATAGTAAGCTCAATTATTGGCGTTATTGTCGGCGCCATACAAGGTTATTATGGCGGTAAAATTGATTTAATTGGTCAACGTTTACTAGAAATATGGGAAGGGTTGCCAATGCTCTTTATGTTGATTATTTTAGCGAGTTTTGTAGAGCCTACCTTCACTTGGTTATTAGGGTTAATGATTCTCTTTAGCTGGCCTAGTTTAGTGAGCGTGGTGCGTGCTGAGTTTTTGCGTGGGCGCCATTTAGAATATGTAAAAGCGGCAAAAGCGTTAGGTGTAAAAGACAGTAAAATTATGTTCAAACATATTCTCCCGAACGCAATGATTGCAACCTTAACCTTCATGCCTTATTTATTTACTGGAGCATTGACCACGTTAACGTCATTGGACTTTTTAGGCTTTGGGTTACCGCTGGGATCTGCTTCTTTAGGTGAAATGATTTCCCAAGGTAAAGAAAACTTACATGCGCCTTGGTTAGCCATTACTGCTTTTATCTCTTTATCGAGTATTTTAGTGTTATTAGTCTTTATTGGTGAAGCCGCGCGTGATGCTTTTGACCCGAGGAAAACATTATGAGTGAACAATCGTGTCTTTTAAAAGTCGATAATTTAGCGGTTAGCTTTGCAGAGCAAAATATCTTATCTGGTATTAGCTTTAGTTTAGAGCAAGGTAAAACATTAGCTATTGTTGGTGAAAGTGGATCTGGAAAATCATTGACGGCACTCTCAATACTGCAATTATTACCTTACCCACATGCACATCATCCTAGTGGCGATATTATCTTTGAAGGTGAGTCTCTGATGGGGAAGTCAGATGCTGTCTTAGAAGCGGTTCGCGGTAATAAAATAAGTATGATTTTTCAAGAACCAATGACGTCGTTAAATCCATTACATAGTATTGAGAAACAGATCGAAGAGACGTTGTTATTACATAAAGGGTTAACGGGTAAAAAAGCACAATTACGTACCCTTGAGTTATTAGAGTTAGTGGGTATAGACAATCCTGCTTCACGTTTAAAAGCTTATCCTCATGAATTATCTGGAGGGCAACGTCAACGTGTCATGATTGCGATGGCACTTGCTAATGAACCTAATCTATTAATTGCTGACGAACCAACAACGGCTTTAGATGCAACGATTCAAAAACAAATTCTAACGTTATTAAAATCATTACAGCAACGTTTAAATATGGCGATTTTGTTGATCACTCATGACCTTAATATTGTTCAGCAATTTTCGGATCATGTATTAGTGATGTGTAAAGGTCAGCAAGTGGAGTATCAAGCAACACAGGCGCTTTTTGATTCACCTGACCACCCATATACTAAGAAATTATTAAACGCGGTTCCAACAGGGGAAATGGCTTCTCTCGTTGATCCTAAAGTGATTCTTGAAGCAGAAAATATGAATGTAAGCTTTCCTGTCAAAAAGAATTTTTGGGGGAAAACAACAAAATCATTAGATGTGGTTAAAAATGTTTCATTAAAAATACATGAAGCAGAAACGTTAGCGTTGGTGGGTGAAAGTGGCTCAGGGAAAAGTACTTTAGCCCAAGCATTATTACATTTGAATAAGCATACTGGTCAGGTTGTCTATCTAGGTCAAAGTATTAATGGGCTAGCAAAAGATGATTTACAAGCACTTCGTCAGGAGTTGCAAATTGTATTTCAAGATCCTTACGCCAGCTTGAGCCCGAGAATGTCAGTGCAAGATATCATTGCAGAAGGTGTACATGTATTTAATACCGATAAAGCCTTAAGTGACCAAGATATTAATGAGCAAGTTTCACAGGTACTGATTAAAGTTGGTTTAGATGAAAGTGCCGCTAATCGATACCCGCACCAATTTTCAGGCGGGCAGCGTCAGCGAATTGCTATTGCAAGAGCCTTGATATTAAAACCAAAGCTTATTGTATTAGATGAGCCAACATCTGCCTTAGATAGAAGTATTCAAAAACAAATTATTGAATTATTAAAAGCATTACAAAAAGAATTTTCATTAAGCTATTTATTTATCAGCCATGACCTATCAGTGGTTAAAGCGGTGAGTCATAGAGTGTTGGTAATGAAGGCGGGTGAAATAGTTGAACAAGGTCTTACCTCAACTATATTTGAAAATGCACAACATCCTTATACACAAGAGTTGCTATCATCGACCATTTTGTGAAATGATGTTTAAATTATCTATTATTTACATTAGGAACTTATGAGAAAATTAATTTTAGGCTGCTTGCTGTTTTCTGCATCAGGCATGAGTAGTGCATTAAGTTTAGATGTTCAGCGTGAAATTTTTACTGATACTTTAGATTTACAAGAAAAAAAAGAATGGCAAAAAGCCAATCAAAATATTGAGAAAATAACTGATTATCCACTCGCTTATATTGCAGAATATAATTATTTAAAAGCGAATATTGACGAAGTTAGCGATCAAGAAGTATTAAGTTTTATCAAAAATAATAAAGGTAAAGTCGTTACTGATGATTTACAACGTAGTTATTTATTTTCGCTTTCTAAACAGAAAAATTGGTCACAGTTCTTAACTGCTTTCCCTAGAATGCCAAATAATAAAACGTTGAAATGCCATTATTTACAAGCTTCTATCGCAACAGGCAAAAGCCAGCAAGCTTGGTCTGATGCTCAACAATATTGGTTGTCTAGTACTTCACTACCTAATGCTTGTGATGATGTGTTTGTGTTTTACCAGAATGATAAGCAATTAACTAAACAACATATATGGCAGCGTTTTCAATTAGCCTATGTGAAAAACAAGCAAGGTTTAATGCGTTTTTTAATCGCCCGAATGGATAAAAAAACGGCAGCAGTGGCTACTGAATTATACGAACTTCAACAAAATCCGAAAAATGTATTAAATAGCCAACTATTCTCTTCTCGTAAAGAGGCTAGTTTTGGTTTCTTGGTGCCAACAATTCAACGTTTAGCGAAGATCGATATTGATTTAGCGATGCAAGCTTATGCTAAATTTGATAAACAAGTACCTTTCACTGCTGCTGAGAATAAACGCATTAAAACTCAATTTGCTAGTGTTGTTGTGCAACGTAATAAAAGCAAATATTTTTCATGGTTAGATAAAGAATTAGGCGCGTTAGGTAATGTTTCGTTAATCGAACAACGTATTCGTTATGCTATTAAACGTGGAGATTGGAAAAATATCGAATTTTGGATTTCTCAATTACCTAAATCAGAACGTAATTCATCTGCATGGAAATACTGGCAAGCACGTGTTTTAGAGCAATCTGGAGAAACAGATAAAGCTAAAGTGTTATATCAACAAGTCGCGAAGAATCGTAACTTTCATGGTTTTATGGCATCTCAAAAACTAGGTGTTAATTTTTCACTTAATGAACAAGTTATTAAAGAGGAAGTTAATGGTTTAAGTGCTCTAAAAGGTGATTTAGCGGTTATCAATGAGATGTTATTTCATAACTTAAATAAACAAGCTAAAGGGCAGTGGTACCGTATTCTTAGTAAGCAAAGCGTAGCAAAACAACAGCAATTAGGGTTGTATGCTTTTAATAATAACTGGCCGTATTTATCTGTATTAGCAAGTATTAGCTCTAAAAGTTGGAATGCACTGGGTATCCGTTTCCCTAATGCTAAAAAAGAATTATTTGTTGGTGCTGCGAAACAATACAATATAGAAGAAACGTATATTTATGCGATTACGCGTAGAGAAAGTAGCTTTGATCAACATGCTAAATCCCCAGTGGGAGCAAGTGGTTATATGCAATTAATGCCTAAAACTGCAGAAGAAACGGCTAAAAAAATTGGGTTAACGTCGTACAAAGATATTTCTCAACTTGACCAAGGTGAAATTAATGTTCAGTTAGGCGCTGGTTACTTTAATGAATTATTAGAGCGTTACGATGGTAATCGTGTTCTAGCAACGGCTGCTTATAATGCAGGGCCTCATCGAGTAGACAGATGGGTTAGTGCTGAGAAGAAGAAAGGTAATAAAGGTATCGAAATTGATAGTTGGGTAGACACTATTCCTTTTTATGAAACACGTGCTTATGTACAAAATGTATTAGCTTACAATGTTATTTATCAGCATGTTTTAGGTAAACCTTTGCAGTTTCTTAAAAATGAAGAGCTTTTAGGCGATTATTAAGCCTTTAAGCTATTTAATAAACAATGATTAGCTCTGCTGACGATATCTATCGGTATGCTAGTCAATGATCGACAAGCTTTTTGTTGTACATTGTAGATAGCTTTGTTTTACAAAGACTAACTATTGATGCCAACAAAAAGCATTGTCTTGACTACCATCACTGGTTTTAACATTATTCTGATCAATAAATAGTGCCTTACATGCGGCTTTATCATTATTTTGAGAACTACTTATTTTAGCGACTGCCTTCATAACATAGGTGTGTGCGGCCGCTGAAACAATACTAAATGTGTAATATTCGCTATTTAACGGTAAGCCTGCTGAGGCTGGATTACTAATGTAAATTGGCTGCAGAATACGGTAGCTACTTTGCTCCATTTGAGCCTTTATTAATTCAGTTTGTGCATCTCCTCGTCGTGTTGTTATCACAAAGCTTTGGTAAGAAGGGTAAGCAATACCGGCTAATATTCCGATAACCACAAGACAAACAAGTAATTCAATTAAAGTAAAACCGCGAAGTTTATTCTCTCTAAAGTCTAGTTTATTCATATCAGCCTCATCTATTTAACTTTATATTCAATTTAACTCATTAAATATGTAATCAAATATTGGTGAAATGGTCGCTTGCTTTAACCTGTTCGATTAATTAGTTATTTAATGAGAGCGTTATTAAGTATAGAAAAGCATTTCTAAATTTCATTATTTCTAATTAAATGATATTGCTTATGTGTATGAAGGATCTATAGCCATTAGTAATGTATTACATTAAGTTCATCAGTAAGAGAGCATTATCATTCGCTCTCATATCACTGATATATTGGATTAATTTGGAAGGGACGGAGCTTGAAGGAGGTTAATCAAATAGTTTATGCACAACTGCTAGTGTTGCTTCAATTTCTTGAGTATTACTGGGTGCAATATAAATAGTATCATCTCCCGCGATTGTACCTAAAATTCCTTCTGCTTTACCCATCGAGTCTAATAAGCGGGCTATCAATTGCGCAGCTCCAGGGCTAGTACGTATAACGATTAAACTGTCATTTCTATCTATATCTACCACTAAGTTTTTAAGCGGACTGGTGGTTGCTGGGATACCTAACTCGGCAGGTAAACAATAAACCATTTCACCTGTGGCATTTCGTGTTCTAACTGCGCCTGTTTTACTTAACATACGTGACACTTTAGATTGGTTGATATGCGTAAATCCAGCTTCTATTAAAGCATCGACAATCTCACTTTGTGAGCTCAAATGCTCTTCTTTAAGAAGGCATTTAAAAAAGTCCATTAGTTCAGAAGTCTGTCGCATTGGTGATCCCATAGATAAATTATTATAAAGCTCGTATCTTAATCTAAATCATCGTTGCGTTAATAGATTAAATGTCACTTTTTTTGCATATTTATTCGTTTTTTTCTAAATAAGTGTATTTGTATAAGCATCGCTACTTTCTTTAATGCAGTTCTGGTAAAATTTGAACGAAATTAATATTATCAGGATGATTCATTATGATTTCTTTTTCTCGTCAACTCGCACTTATCTGCCTCTTATTGTCAACTTCATTGAGTGCAAACACTTCAAAACAACTGCAAGTTAAGTTTGCGACTGATGCTAATTATTTCCCTTTTGAATACTTGTCTGACGATAAAGAAATTCAAGGCTTTGATATTGATATTGCTAAAGCGATCTGTGAGCAAGCCAATTTAAAATGTAGCTTTGAACATCATCGTTTTGATGGTTTGTTACTTACCTTACCTTTTGGCCGTTATGATGCAGTCATTGCAGCATTAGATATCACCAGTGAGCGATTAGAGAAAGTCGACTTCAGTGATAGCTACTATAAAGTACCGCCAGTTTTTATCAGTAAAGAGCAACTACAAGGAGAGTTTTCATTAGAAGGTAAATTTATTGGCGTTCAGGCAAATACATCTAATCAAAGTTATCTTATTCAATTTGCAAAAGAAAATAGTTATATCGTGCCTTACTATTCATCCCAAGCGGCTTTAAAGGATTTGAAACTGCAAAGAATTGATGCTGTGTTTGCTGATTTTGCTGTTGTAAATGACTTTTTAAGTAAACAGGAACAAGATAATGAACTGGTGATTAGTAGAACTGAAGCTGTGTTTGTTGAGCAGTTTTCTAAAGGCTATGGTATTGCCGTTAAGAAAAATAATCACATTTTACGCCAACGTTTAAACCTCGGTTTGAAGCAGATTGTTGAAAATGGTACCTATGCAAAGATTTTTCAGGAATATTTCCCTTAAAATAGTTCTTAAAACGACTCACAAAGTAGTGGTAATCATTCCTTAAAATAAGCTACTATTTTACATTCATCACAATTATTTAACATTTTTCACACATGCGTATTTATTCACTTTAGAATGTATACGGTTATTCTTAAATACTTAAACATTTTATTTCATTGGAGAAAAATATGAAAGTTGCTGTTCTTGGTGCTGCAGGTGGTATCGGTCAAGCGTTGTCGTTATTATTAAAAACTCAACTACCAGCTGGTTCTGAACTAGCATTATACGATGTTGCTCCAGTTGTTCCTGGTGTAGCGGTTGATTTATCACACATCCCAACAGCAGTTAAAGTTGAAGGTTTTGGTGCTGATGCGTTAGGCGCTGCATTAACAGGTGCTGATATTGTTATTATCCCTGCGGGCATGCCACGTAAACCAGGTATGGACCGTGCTGATTTATTCGCAGTGAATGCTGGTATTATCAAAACGTTAGCTGAAGGCATTGTTGCTAACTGCCCTAAAGCATTAGTTGGTGTTATCACTAACCCAGTAAATGGTACTGTTCCAATCGTTGCTGAAGTGTTCAAAAAAGCGGGTGTTTATGATAAAAACCGTATATTTGGTGTAACAACGCTTGATGTTATCCGTAGTGAAGCATTTGTTGCTGAACTTAAAGGTCTCAACGTTGCTGAAGTTAAAGTGCCAGTCATTGGCGGTCACTCAGGTACAACTATTTTACCACTTCTTTCTCAAGTTGAAGGTGTAACGTTCACTGAAGAAGAAGTTGCTGCATTAACTCCACGTATCCAAAATGCGGGTACTGAAGTTGTAAATGCTAAAGCTGGTGGCGGTTCTGCTACTTTATCTATGGGTGCTGCTGCTGCTCGTTTTTGTTTATCTTTAGTTAAAGGTTTACAAGGCGAAGACGTTGTAGATTACGCATACGTTGATATTGATGGTGGCGATGCTCCTTACTTTGCTCATCCGGTACGCTTGGGTGTTAACGGTGTAGTTGAAATTTTATCATACGGTAAATTATCAGCCTTTGAAGAAAAAGCTAAAAACGATATGTTAGTAACACTTAACAAAGACATCCAAGAAGGTGTTGATTTTATAAATAGCTAATCTACTTTTAGTTTTTTTGTAAATTATTGATAAGGTCAGCTATGCTGACCTTTTTTGTGTCTATAATAAAACATGAATTCATTTTGTGTATAGGGAGTGATATGAAAGTATTAGAGGCAATGACTTCAAGAGTTGTCACCGTTGATATGGATGACCGCATGCCAGTTCTTCAAAATATTTTATCACAAGCTGGTTTCCATCATTTATTGGTGGTGGAGGAGGGAAAGTTACAAGGTGTTATTAGTGATCGTGATTTATTACGGACATTAAGCCCTTTTTTAAATACAGAAACAGAATCTGTACGTGATTCAGAAACTGCACAACGACCCGCTCATCAAATAATGACCCGGTCTCCCATTACCATAGAGCCAAATACTTTAGTAAAAGATGCATTAACCTTAATGTTGACGCATGATATTAGTTGTTTACCTGTGCTCGATGGCGATAATATTGTTGGTATATTTACTATTCATGATGGAGTAAGGTCGCTTATTTAATAAGAACTAGCGTATAATTACTCCAATATCTTCGTTAAATACATTGATGATATTGCTATCCTTTGTGCCCCCTATTTTATTACTGCCTCATTTTATTTGTTAAAAAGGATTGTTTAATGAATAAAATAGACAGGATTGATATGCATAAACGTGATAAATAATGTGCTTTAAATCTTTTATATTGCACCTGTTATTCTTTATAGTGTCGACCTAGACTAGTTAAACTGAGATATATATGGATTATCTTCCTATTTTTACCAAATTAAAAAATCGTCATTGCCTTGTTGTTGGTGGTGGTGATATTGCTGCACGTAAAGTACATTTATTATTAAAAGCAAATGCATCAATCACTATTTGTGCTCCTGATATTTGTGATTCATTATTAGAAAAAGCTAAAAATAATCAGCTTACAATCATTAATGAAGCGTTTAGTGATGAACTGATCGAAGGTAAATGGTTAGTTGTTGCTGCAACCAATCAACATCATATTAATGAACATATTGCACAACTAGCTGAACAAAAACAGATTCTGGTTAATGTAGTTGATGAGCCTAAGTTATGTAGTTTCATTATGCCTTCTATTGTTGATCGCTCTCCAATCGTTGTTGCTATCTCTAGTGGCGGTAAAGCACCTGTACTAGCTCGTTTAATACGTGAACGTTTAGAAGCCTTATTACCAATGCATCTCGGGCGTTTGGCAAAAATTTCAGGCGAGTTTAGGCATCGTGTTAAACAAGTGATCACTAAAGAGTCTTTGCGCCGTCGTTATTGGGAAAAGTTATTTGGTAATGGCGATTTAGCAAGCCTATTACAAAAAGGTCAAATTGAAAAAGCGCAACAGTTTATGGAAGACAATCTGACTGATGAAGTTGCTCAAGGTGATGTTGCATTAGTTGGAGCAGGCCCTGGCGACCCATCATTGTTGACTTTAAAAGCATTGCAATTGATGCAACAAGCAGATGTTGTTTTATATGACCGTTTAGTATCGAAAGAAATTCTAGATTTAGTACGTCGTGATGCGGATTTAATTTCGGTTGGTAAAGCGGCAGGTAAGCATGAAGTTGAGCAATCTCGAACGAATCAAATGTTGGTTGAATTAGCGCAACAAGGTAAAAAAGTAGTGCGTTTAAAAGGTGGTGATTCCTTTATCTTCGGACGCGGTGGAGAAGAATTAGAAGAGCTTGTAGAAGCTGGCGTTGCTTTCCAAGTTGTGCCGGGTATCACGTCTGCTTCAGGCTGTAGTGCTTATGCGGGTATTCCTTTAACCCATCGTGATTATGCACAATCGGTTACTTTTGTTACTGGTCACAGAAAGAAAGATGGCAAAGCATTAGATTGGAAAGCGTTAGCTATTCCACATCAAACCTTAGTGGTCTACATGGGCTTATTACAAGCTCAAGAAATAGAAACTAATCTATTAGTGAATGGACGCGATGCGAACACACCTGTTGCCTTAATCAATAAAGGAACCAGTAACGAACAGCAAGTTATTACAGGAACTTTATCAGAACTATCTAAATTAGGTGGTGGTTTGGAAGGGCCGACGCTTATGATTGTAGGTGAGGTTGTACAGTTATCTTCTAAGCTTAATTGGTTTAATCCTGACAATAATAAAAAACTATCACGAGACCCGTTTTTAGTTAACTTATCTTAGATTATTTATAACCAATTAATATCCCACCAATAAAAAAGCCTGATTTATAATCAGGCTTTTTAGTTTTAAGCTTTTAAACTATATTTTTAAGTGTCGTTTTTAAAGATAGTTTTTAAATATATTTTTTAAGTAGAAAGCTTAATTTTCCCAATGTTGGTCTAAGTGTAATGCATCTTGATACAAACGTTCATAGTGCTTAGCTGAGTCAGACCAATAGAAGTGAGATTTCATTGCTTGTTTTTGTAAGCGCAACATTTCTTCTGGTTGCTCGATATAAAGTAATAAAGCGCGACGAAGTATATTTAGTAACTGGTTGGGATTGGGGTCATAAAACATAAACCCATTTGCATTATCTGGGTCTTGGTCGTAGTCAATGACGGTATCTTTTAGTCCTCCCACAGCACGTACAATAGGTAAGGTGCCATAAGCTAAACTATAGAGTTGGTTCAAACCACAAGGTTCGAATATAGATGGCATCATAAAGAAGTCTGAGCCTGCTTCAATCAAGTGTGATAATTCATTGCTATAAGCATCAATAAATTTAAATTTATCTTTATAATGACTAGCTAGTGCCGTTAAATGGCCTGTAATGCTAGGATCTCCAGATCCAACAATGATCAATTGTACGTTATGTTTCAAAAAACGATCTAGGATAGGAATAATTAACCCAAAGCCTTTTTGATCTGTTAAACGACAAACCATCCCATACACTGGAACATCTATCGCTTCCAGTCCAACTTCTTTTTGTAATGCTGCTTTACATTTATCTTTACCCGAAAGATCATTACTATCGAAATTAAATGGGATTAATTTATCTGTCTCAGGACTCCAATCATTATAATCACAGCCATTTAATATCCCTTGAAAGTCATGAATACGTTCAATAAAGTGATTTGACATACCGTGAGAGCCTAAGGTTGTTAGTAACTCACTGGCATAGTTTGGACTTACAGTATTGACTTTATCAGCATAAAGAACGCCTACTTTTAAAAAGTTAATATAGCTATAATTCTCTAATACACGTTCATCCATACATGCGCTTACTTCTGGAATAAGGTTTAATTGAGATTTTTCAAAAATGCCTTGAAACGCTGAGTTATGACTAGTGATAACTGTTTTACTGTTAGTAAAGAAAGAGTTGTTATAGAAACGAGTTTTTAATAAATAGGGAACTAATCCAGTATGCCAATCATTACAATGGATAATATCTGGTGAAAAATCTTCAGCTAAAGTGGTCAGTAAAGCGGCTAAACTAAAAAATGCAAAACGTTCTCCATTATCAGGATAAGCATTGTTGTCTTCACCATATAGACCAGGACGATCAAAATAATGTGCGTTATCAATGCCTAATACTTTGATACCATCTAATGAGAGTTCTTGTACTGAAAATTGAATATCTGGGCGTGAGCTATCAGTATGCAAGTTTAATAAATGAGTTTGTTGGGCATGTTCTCTGTGATTAAGTGTTCGATAAAATGGAGTCACAATAACTATTTCGTGACCTAAATTACGAAGCTCAAGTGGAAGAGACTTTGCTACATCAGCAAGACCACCGGTTTTAGAGAAACCTTCAACTTCAGATGAGATAAATAAAATTTTCAATTTATGAGAATCCATTGGAAACTCCTTTGACTAAGAATATGAGCAACAAAAAAGCTACTTAATGCAGTAGCTTTTAAAATTAAGTTAATAATTAGAAGCCGATTCTGGAACCTTTGGGTATAACGACTATTCCTTCATCAGAAACAGTAAACCGTTTTTTATCATTTTCTAGATTAACGCCAATCTTTACACCATCGGCTATTTCAACATCTTTATCAATAATTGTTTTGATTATTTCACAATCTTTACCGATTTTAGTGTCACCTAATAGAACAGATTTATAAACATTACTACGTTGACCAACAAAGCAATTAAAGCCTAACACCGATTTTTTGATTGTAGCGCCAATGATTAAAGCACCGTCGGAAATGAGAGATCGTCTGATCGAACAAGTGATATCACCATCATTCTGAAAGTTTGCTGCTGGTAACGCAGGGTAGTGGGTATGCATCGGCCATGCTCTATTATAAAAAGAGATTGGAGGAGTTGATTTGATCAGATCCATATTAGCTTCCCAATACGACTCTATTGTACCCACATCACGCCAATAAGCTTCACCATCTTCATTCAGTATTTTATTAGTAGTGAAATCATATACAAACACTTTACCTGTTGGCATTAGGTGCGGAATGATATCTTTACCGAAATCATGACTTGATGCTTCATCGGCTGCATCTCGAATTAATTCTCTTTGTAGCTCTTGAGAATTAAAAACATAGTTACCCATTGACGCTAATACATTATCAGGATCACCTGGAATCGTCTTTGCGTCTTCCACTGAAGGCTTTTCAACAAAACTGATCATACGCCCGTCAGTATCTACTTCAATAATACCAAAGTGGTAAGCTTGTTCTTTAGGCAAACGAATCGCTGAGACGGTTAAAATAGCGTCTTTTTCTTTGTGATAGCTAATCTTCTGTCGTATATCCATTTTGTAGATATGATCACTACCAAAAATACACACTATTGGAGCATCATCTACTTCAATAAATTGTAAGTTTTGATAAATTGCATCAGCAGTACCACTATACCAATGTTTCCCTGTACGCATTTGTGCAGGAATAGCATCAATAAAAGTATCTGTGAAGCTGTTTAATTCCCAAGCTTGGCGTAAATGAGAGTTGAGCGATTGAGATTTAAACTGTGTTAATACATAAATCCTCAATAAATCAGAGTTAACAAAGTTATTAAGTACACAGTCGATAAGACGGTAACTTCCCCCAAATGGAACAGAAGGTTTGGTACGAGATTGTGTTAAGGGGTAAAGGCGTGAACCTTCACCACCTGCTAAAATCATAGAGAGAACTTTTGCCATTATAAAAACCCACCTAAATAATATGAAAACTCATCATTAGTAACCGTTAAAAAGTTTACTCAAACCCCACTCGACTTCCTTTTGCAATAACAACAATACCTTTTTCAGAAACGGTAAAGTGTTTGCGATCTTCTTCTATATTTTCACCAATAATAGTATTGGGTGCAATTTCAACATTTTTGTCGAGAATGACATTGGTTAAGCGTGCACCTTTACCAACTTTTACATTACCTAAAAATACGCACCCTTTTATTTTTACATGGGTACATAGATGACTTCTAAAACCGAGAATAGAATTCTCTATATTGGCGCCATTAATATAAGAACCTGCTCCGATATGAGATTTAGAGACATTGGTTACAGAATCACCTTGGTCTCGAAAGGTGGCTGGGGGTAATGGTGGGTGATAGGTGTGTAATGGCCAATGTTTATTGTATAAAGAAATAGGTTGGTCATCGTTTAATAAATCCATATGGGCTTCCCAGTAGGAATCAATCGTCCCTACATCACGCCAATATGCATGTTCTGGTTCGCCTGGTATTTTATTGTCACTAAAGTTATACACATACACTTTCCCTTGAGGAAATAACTTAGGAATAATATCTTTACCAAAATCATGACTAGAATTTTCTTCGAAGGCATCTTTTTCTAGTTCTTCGATTAATGTATCTGCTTTAAAAATGTAGTTCCCCATAGAAGCAAGCACATGTTCTGGGTCACCTGGAATAGTTTTAGCTTCTTCAACAGAAGGTTTTTCGGTAAAGCCAATCATGTGACCTGTTTCATTGATTTCTATAATACCGAAGTGGTGGGCTTGGCTTTTTTGTACTCTAATCGCTGCAACTGTTAATGCTCCACCCATTTTTTTATGGTAATCAACCATTTGTTGAACATCCATTTTATAGATGTGGTCACTACCAAAAATACATACATGATCTGCTTTGCTTTTTTCAATAAAACGATAATTTTGATAAATGGCATCAGCCGTACCTGAGTACCAGTTTTTATTAACACGCTGTTGTGCAGGGATCGCCTCAATAAAACGATCTGAAATGCCTGATAAACGCCATGCGCGACGTAAATGAATATTGAGGGATTGGGATTTGAATTGGGTCAGAACATAAATTTTCATTAAGTCTGCATTGACGAAGTTATTTAATGCAAAATCTACTAATCTATAATTACCACCAAAAGGCACCGCGGGTTTGGTTCGGTTCTGGGTTAACGGAAAAAGCCGAGACCCTTCACCTCCCGCAAGAATCATAGCTAAAATACCAGACATAGAGCCTCCACATTTTTATATTAGAAAGCTATGTTTACGTTACATAGCTTTTATTCCATTGATGAGTTGATTTTTAAATATCTTCCTTTGACCCTAACAATAAAGTGAAAATTATGACACGTTTACTTGATGGTTATTTGAGGCAGCTCAATACTTTAAACTTATTGTTTTGAGCATCTTCAAAGAATTTTTTATAAGTAATCGTTAAAAGTGGCTCATAACGTAAAAACTTATTTGCTACAATCGTTAATTTTCCTTTTTTCTTCAAAAAGTTAACAGACTTGCTGATGAACTCTTCTGCTGCATCATAGTTTGTTTTTTGACCAGAATGAAACGGTGGATTTGAAAGCAATAAATCATATTCTTTATTTACATTTGAGAACACGTCCGATGCAAACACATTTGCCTGTAGTGCATTTTTTTCTAAAGTGAGTTTTGCGCTCTCTAAAGCATAGACATTTACATCAATTAAATCTAGTTGTAATTGTTGATGTTTTTTCAGGAGGTAACAAGAAAGCACTCCTGCACCACAACCAAAATCTAAACCTTGTCCGCTTAATTCATCAGGTAAATTGTTCAATAACAACTCGCTACCTTTATCTAATTCGCCAAAACTAAATACACCAGGTAAGGAACGAATTGTAAGTGAAATGTCATTAATATTAAGCTGATAGTCTTTTATCCATTGTTGTTGGTTAAAAGTTGCAACAGGTTTACTTAATTGAGCATAAATAACACTGCAATGTCGAGCTGAGTCGATCGCATTACTATATTCTGAGTAAGGGACTAATAATGTTGCAACGCTTTTGATGCCACATTTTTTTTCACCTACTAGAATGATATCTGCATTTTCTTTAAGGTGAGGGGTGAGGTTGGCAAGTAAATATTCAATTTCGTTTTTTGCTTTAGGGATATAAACTAATAATAAGTCGAATTTTTCTTGGTTTTCTTTCCCTTGATAATTCGCTGTAAAATGGACATCAGATGTCGTTAATTTGTCTTTTAATTTGTCATAATAACGAAAATCATTAAAACAAAAGCAGCTTGATGATGCTATTCTTTCAAGGTTAATTGGATAACTGTCGTCGATATTACCTGCGACTAAGATAGACTTTCCTGTAAATAACGCTTCATTACGCTGTAAAACTTGGCTCGGATTTGAAAATACTTGATTAAGTGCCATTATAAATTCCTGTTACAGCTTATTATTCGAAGCTTAAATGATGATGCAAAGTGCAAGGAAAAGCATTATACCAATCGTAATTAGTATATGAGCTAATATTTCGATGGGTATTATATTGTTATTTTAGCGATTACTCACCTACACATGAAAAATAGTTTGTCACAAGGATGTTATGAAGTTCACTAATAAATTTACGTTTATTACTAGTGCTATTGTGTTGACCTGTATTACTTTGGTATTAATCGGTGGTATGGTAAGTTTGCGATCACTATCATTAAAACATCACCAGCAGCTTATTGGCAGTGTTATTGAAGTGATTGAAAAGCAAATTGATAAGCAAACTGTTGAAACTCAATTTGACTCTTGGTTACCCGATTTACTTGATGCATCAGGTATTGTTCGTTTACAAGTTAAGCGTGGTGATGTGACGGTATATCAAAACTATTATGCCAGTCGCCAATATTATCCAATGCGATTGTTGCTTCGTTACTCCTACGAATTAGATAAATATCCCGATGTTCGCTTGATATTGCATACCCGCCAGCCTTTTTCTGAACTTAAATTCACCTTTTGGCCTCTCGCAGGGGTTGGTACTGCCATCTTGTTGAGTTTAAGTTTGTTATATTTTGCATTACGTTGGATAAAAAAATCGTTTTATGGTGCCGAACTATTAGAGCGCCGTGCTCATTATTTATTACAAAACAACCCGACTGCACGCTTTGCCCAAGAGGGAGAGTGGCCTAAAGCGGCAAGCCAAGCTCTGGATGTACTATCAGAGCGATTAGAAAACAGCCTTAAAGAGCGTAGTATTTTTGATATCCATATCAGAGGAAAGGCTTTTTTAGACGAAGATACTGGGCTTGGTAACCGTTTAGCATTTGATAATATGTTAGATACGGTGACGAACGATGAAAGTTATGCCTCAAATACATTAATATTAATCAGTTTGACTGAATTAAGTACGCTGAAGTACCAGTTTGGTGCTGAACAAGCCGATAAAGTCATTCAGCAAATGGTTGATTTATTGAAAAGTTTTTGTAGTCGCTATGATGATAGTTTTTATGGCAGTGTTAAGAAGCCTGAATTTGTTATTTTATTGCCACAAATGGCCTACGAAGAAACAAAAGTAGTAGCAAAACAATTAACAAAAGCGTTATATCAATTACAGCTCCCAGATCCCTCTCTTATTGAGACTTTTTTTCATATTGGTGTAGTTAATTTCCCCTTTGGCAAAGAAGTCAGTCATATTATTGATGATGCGAATCGTGCTTTATTGGTAGCTGAACATCAAAAAATAAGTGGATGGCATTTATCTGAAGAAAACTTAAAGAAAAATGTGATCAGTAAGGGAACCGTCCATTGGCGAGGGCTATTAACAGATGTTTTAAACAAAGACGCGTTGTTATTATATCGACAACATGTTGTAAAGCGTGATCCTACTAATATCTTATATTCAGAGTTATGGTCTCGGATTATAGGCTATGATAAAGAAGTTATTGCTGCAGGTACGTTTATGCCAATGGCTGAAAAGTGTGGATTGTGTGGTCAAATAGATAAGCAAATGCTAGAAAAAGTGTTGGCATTGTTAGTAGTTCGAGGTGAGTCTTGTAAACCCATTGGGGTCAATTTAGGTTCTCGATTTTTAATGAATAAAGAAAATCGTAAATGGTTGATGTTTGAATTAATGCAAAAAACTAAAAAGATTCGTAATAACTTAGTCATTGAAATATCTGAACATTTAATTGAACAACATTATTCACCTATGCGTTTTGCTTTGATTGCCTTACAAAAAATAGGCTGCAAAATAGCAGTCGATAATGTTGGTAAATCTGTTGTGAATACTCAATATATACTCGATTTTAATATTGATTATTTAAAGCTACATGCAAGCTTAATTAGAGATATTCATATTCGCAGTACTAACCAGGTCGCAATACAAAGTTTAATGGCAAGTTGTTTAAATAGCCATGCTCAAGTTATCGCAGTTGGTATTGAAACCGAAGAGGAATGGAAGTGTTTACTTCGCTTGGGTGTATGTGGGGGGCAGGGCACTTTGTTCTCAACACCAAAACAAATGAAAGTGTAAATAAACCGGACTAAGGATATGCACAATAGAAATGTTATCTAAAAAGTAGTCATTGATGGCTCAAGGCATGTTAAAACTTTTTTTGCTCTTTTAACCCAGCTAACCCTTGTAAACCACCAGTATGTAACGCAACAATGTGAGTACCAGCTGGAAAATAGTCTTGTTCGATTAAATTCCATAATGCATAAAACATTTTACCGCTATAGATTGGCTCAATAGGAATATTGGTATCTAATGTAAATTGTCGACAAAATTCAGCTATTGTTAGTGATACTTTCCCATACCCCCCCCCATGAAAGTCGGTATGTAAATGCCAATTTATTTGACTTTCTTCTTGCACAAAACCTTTAACTGTTTCTTCTAAATATTGTCCATTCTTGAGCACTGCAATACCATGAACAACCGTCGTAGGGCTATATTTAAGTGCCCCGCTAATAAGGCCTGCTAAAGTTCCTGCGCTTCCTGTTGCTGTAAAAATATGACCAATTGGTTGTTTACATTGGTGTGTTAATTCTTTTATGACTTCTTCTACGCCTGGTATCGCTAGGTTATTGCTCCCGCCTTCAGGAATAATATAAGCATTGGGATATTGTTTCTGTAACATCGTTAAATATTCATCTTCTTCTTTCAATCGATAGGTTTTTCTATCCACAAATTGTAATTGCATCCCCCATTTTTGAACTTGAGATAAAGTAGGGTTGGATGCATAGTGTTGTTCTCCTCTAATAATACCCGTTGCTTTAAATTGAAAATGATTGCAGGCTGCAGCTAGAGCATGAATGTGGTTTGAGAACGCACCACCAAAGCTAATTAGGTGGTTTTTATTATTAGCTTCTGCATAAAGTAAGTTATATTTTAATTTTCGCCATTTGTTCCCTGAAATATCTGGATGTAATAAATCATCACGTTTAACCGACAAGGTAATAGATTTTTCAGTAAGTAGCGGGTGAGTAAGTACTTGCAAAGGGCTGTGCCCCATTGTTCGATATAAAGTGCTTTCTATAAAACTCATCTCTTTTCCTGCTATATTTAAAGTAGCTATTTTTCCTTATATTTTACCTTATAGTTGAATATATTTAGTTTTTATTTATTCAGAGTAGATTTTGTTATTGCTGTTTAAGTAAGACGCTAAGCTTGCAACAATGATGGAAGACTAAGATCATGATTTATAATAATGCTTAAAATTAAAAAATTAAACCGCATGTCATTCAGCAATACTTAAGGAATATTATGTTTGAGTTTAAAACCATCGCATTATTTATAGTGACGGCCATTGCTGAAATAGTAGGGTGTTATTTACCTTACCTTTGGCTTAAGCAAGAAAAAAGTATTTTGCTTTTGATCCCTGCTGCCTTCAGTCTCGCTTTATTTGCTTGGTTATTGTCCTTACATCCAGCAGCTTCAGGTCGGGTTTATGCAGCATACGGTGGCGTTTACATTTTTGTTGCAATGATATGGCTTTGGACGGTTGATGGTGTAAAACCAACGCTATGGGATCTGGTAGGCACATCAATTGCGCTTATTGGCATGGCAATTATTATGTTTTCGCCGAAAAGTTCATGATTATTATTTGGAGTAAACAATGAGAGAATCTTTAAGAGCTAAGATCATTACAGTGTGTGATAAAAAAATAATGCTTAAAGGTGACAAAGTAGGTCTTTCTTTTTATGCTTTCTTTGCCAATAAAAATGACAACCCTGATCTATTGATGGAAGCTGCAACGTGGTGGATTCAAGTCCATAAATTAGATCATTTTGTGAAAGCAAAGGTTATTAAAAAGATGGTCGAAAAAGGGTTGTAATGGTATTTAAGTGAACTTCTTCATTGTAAGTTTCGTAAAGGAAACAATCATTAAAGCATTAACCTCTTTTAGTTATACCAATGGAATTAAATAAGTGATCAGAGATTGCGCAGGAAAAATTAACACTAATAAGGCGTGAGTTGTAGGAGATAGTTGTTCTCACTTCGAAAGGCTCAACTTAATGCCTTAAACTAAGTCATTTTTTCTGAGCAAAATTTAGAACTCTGATTTAATGTAATTGATATTACAACGCTATATTTACTCTATTTTAAAAATTTACATAACAGGCAAAGCGATTAACAGCGTTTTTAACACACCTTTTATTACAGTTTCTATTCAAACTGTCGTTGATAAAATCTTTGCCCTCTCGTTATCATTTAGCTGTCCCTTAGCCATCATTTCGTTATTCTTCGTAGGCCTTCCATTCGTCACTCTTTCATATTTATGTTTTTTCTCGTTAGAAAATTATGTTTGTTTCTTTCAACTTAAAGCTGGAATTCAACCTTTCTGTTTTTTTATTGCGCAACCGCACTTTAATGATTAAAAAAAAAGCGAGCCTGTGATGCAAGTTACAAATTAATCATTAAAGAGATTCTTATTTTTGCGTGTAATGGCAGTCTGTTAACAACTTAGCAACAACATATTGATATTTGAAACATATTTAAGCTATTTAAATTAATCGTTTCATATCTTACTTTATTGCTTAGATGACAAATCATTCAATCCTAACCTTACATGGAGTTTAAAATGCTGAAGTCCTTTTATAAAAGTACCTTAATAGCCGCTGTAGTCTTAGTGACAAGCGCTAACGCTTTTGCAGCAGATAAAGTATATCGATTAAAATTAGCAGAAACGTGGGGGCCAAATTTTCCAGTGTTTGGCGATTCTGTTAAAAATATGGTCAAAATGGCAGAGGAAATGTCTAACGGCCGTTTGAAAATTCGAGTTGATTCAGCTAACAAACATAAGTCACCATTTGGTGTGTTTGATATGGTGAAAATGGGGCAGTACGATATAGGTCATTCTGCTAGTTATTATTATAACGGTAAAGTACCTAATACTTTGTATTTCACAACAATGCCATTTGGTATGACGGCGAGTGAGCAATATGCTTGGTTCCAATATGGTGGTGGTCAAGAACTAATGGATGAGGTGTATAGTGCTCATAATTTAGTACCTTTCCCTGGTGGTAATACCGGTGTGCAAATGGGGGGGTGGTTCCGTAAAGAAATCAATACTGTTGAAGATCTTAAGAACTTAAAAATGCGTATTCCTGGTTTTGCTGGAGAAGTGTTAGCTAAGCTAGGTGCGACACCAGTAAATATTCCACCTGGTGAGCTTTACACGTCGTTAGAGCGCAATACGATTGATGCGTTAGAGTGGGTTGGTCCATCATTAGATTTACGTATGGGGTTCCATAAAATTGCACCTATTTATTACATGGGGTGGCATGAACCTGCAACAGAGTTAATGTTCATCGTTAATAAAAAGAAATTAGAAAAGCTTCCTGACGATTTACAAGCTATTTTAAAAGTGGCTATGCGTAAAGCATCATACGATATGTATGTACAGTCTTATGCATTAAGTGCTGAAAACTGGGCTGTAATGAAAACTGAATACCCTGATATTCAAGTTAAAACTTTCCCGCCTGCTGTATTAAGTGCGATGAAAAAAGCTAATGATGAAATTCTTAAAGAGAAAGCAAGTAATGACCCAATGGCTGCCAAAATAATCAAGTCACAAGAAGACTATTTAAAACTAGTACGAGTTTGGACTGATATATCTGAATATGGTTATATTAAAAGTACCAAAGAACTAGCTAACTAGTAATACTAAGGCTACTTATCGTAGCCTTTTTCTTTTCTCGCCTGTCTCCTAGAAGGAATTATCTTAAATGGAAAGTCTGCAAAACGTCTTCGATCGCTTTTCTGATGTTATCGGCAAAATAGCTGCTGCATTGATGATTTTATTATTAATTAATGTTTTTTATGATGTAGTTGCTCGTTATTTTTTCAAATCTAGTTCTATCGCTTTTCAAGAATTAGAATGGCATATTTTTGCATCAATGTTTTTACTCGGGATTGCTTATACATTAAAAGAAGAAGGGCATGTACGTGTTGATATTATTTATGAAAAGCTCAGTAATAAAAACAAAGCTTGGATTAATAGCTTAGGGTGTATTTTCTTTCTCCTCCCTTTTTGTGGTCTAGTTATTTGGTATGGCTATGACTTTACACTGGAATCTTATAGTTTGAATGAAGTGAGCGGAGACCCTGGTGGGTTATCACATCGCTGGCTAATTAAAGCAATGATCCCTCTTTCTGCTCTCGCACTTACTTTTAGTGGGTTAGGCATGTTGATAAAAAATCTTCGCTGCATTCTTAAACAAGACATTTAAAAGGGACTTTTTATGATTGGCATTATAATGTTTGGTGTGGCGTTATTGCTACTACTAACGGGTTTTCCCGTCGCATTTGTATTTGGCGGCGTAGCCTTAATTTTTGGGGTATTTGCTGAGGGTTTTGAATTATTCGCCTTTATGCCATACCGTATTATGAGCATCATGGAAAACTCGATCATGATGGCGGTACCTATGTTTATCTTCATGGGAAACGTATTACAAAAAACTAAATTAGCAGAGCAATTATTAGAAGCAATGGGGCAGTTATTTGGCCGTGTTAGAGGTGGTGTTGCAGTTTCAACTATTCTCGTAGGTTGTTTGCTAGCAGCTTCAACAGGTGTGGTTGGTGCTTCCGTTGTTGCAATGGGCGTTATTTCTCTGCCTGTTATGCTCAAGTACAACTACGATAAGAAACTTGCAACGGGCGTTATTTGTGCGTCTGGTACATTAGGACAAATCATACCTCCTTCTATTATCTTAATTATTCTTGGCGATGTAATGGGGGTACCTGTTGGTGACCTATTTAGAGCGGCGGTATTACCTGGTGCAATATTGGTTGGTGCGTTTATATTATATGTTTTAATTTATGCTTACTTTAAACCGGAAGCCGCGCCTGCATTACCTGAGTCTGAGTTTTCTGGTCCTGGAGGATTTGCACCTTATTTGGTTGCGTTTAAAGCTATTGCGCCACCTCTAGTGTTAATTTTCTCCGTATTAGGTTCAATCTTTTACGGTATTGCTACACCGACAGAGTCATCTGCCATTGGTGGTGTGGGGGCTATTTTATTAGCTCTTTTATATAAACAATGCTCATGGAAGATCTTGTGGGAATCCTCGATTGAAACGGTCAAAGTGACTGCGATGGTATTTGCTATCTTTATTGGAGCAACTGCTTTTTCAATGGTATTTTCTTATACGGGTGGTGAAGAGTTAATTGAAGAGTTAATGTTTAGTTTACCTGGTGAAAAATGGGGCTTTTTAATTATTACCATGCTGGTTATTTTAGTACTTGGTTTCTTTATCGATTTTGTAGAGATTTCATTTATTGTCGTTCCTATGCTGTACCCAATCGCTGAAATGATGGGAATTGATTTAACGTGGTTTGCTATCTTAATCGCAATGAATCTACAAACATCCTTCTTAACGCCCCCCTTTGGCTTCAGTCTCTTTTATCTAAAAGGGGTCGCCCCGCCCGAAGTCAAAACGATGGATATTTACAAAGGTGTTATTCCGTTTATTGGATTGCAGTTATTAGTATTAGCTTCAATTGTTGTTTTTCCCGGCTTTTATGGCTTCGAATAATAAGGTGAAGTTGACTAACGCATAAAGGCATTTAATGCATAAGCCATTATGATCACAATAATCTATTAATAACTCATAAAGCCTCTCTCGTAGAGGCTTTATTTATTCTCATTAACTATTTTCTTATTATATTTTAAAGTCTATTTTAAAGCATCGTTTTATAACGTTGAGCAAGTTGTAAGCATATCCACCAATAGCCGCCTTAATCGCTATCTGCTTAACCCTTATAAGAAATAGGTAACCTATAGCATACGTTGACTTACTCGTTAAACGGCTTTTTTCGTCGATTTAGATACTTATATCATCACAATAAATAGTGTATCTATTTTACTGGTTAAAGCTGCCCACTTTCTCGTTGTAAATTTCGTAAAGGGAGCCGTCATTAAAGTATTAATATCTTTTGGTTAATTCTCCGATAGACGATTAACGAAGTTAACCTTCGAAAGGTTCAATTTAAGCCTTGAATTGAACTTTTTTCCAGCGCAAAATTTAGATAACATATTTAATGTAATCGGTATTATTTGACAATACAAACACACAAGTTTTATAAACTATTTTATTGATACCTTAATCACTCGGTAACTTTTGTTAAATATTGCTCTTAAATATTTTTATTAAATATTGAAGAGTTAAATACAGAACATTAAATTTATTGAGTTCAATATTCTAATCGAAGTGTTTTATTCGATTATTATTTTTTAGGTTAGTAGGCGAATTGATAGTAGAGCTCTAAGCATCATAAGTTAAGTCTCTAAAGTATTAACTTTATTCGCGTAAATTTTTCATTGGAAGGGGTTGTTTTGATTCGAAGATATTGCGTTAATACATTTATATTTCATGGGGATTTAATATAAAAAGCCTGTTCAAAACAGGCTTTCTATAATGATACGTTCATTTATCTTATTTTACTTCTTTACCAGATGCTTGTAAGTCAGCGTGGTATGAAGAGCGTACTAATGGACCACAAGCAGCATGTTCAAAACCAACAGACTTTGCCATTTCACCTAAAGCATCAAACTCTGCTGGTGGAACGTAACGTTCAACTGCAAGATGCTGTAAGCTAGGTTGCAAATATTGGCCTAGAGTTAGCATTGTCACACCGTGAGCGGCTAAATCTTTGATCACAACTTCAATATGTTCATTAGTTTCACCCAAGCCCATCATGACACCTGATTTAGTCGGGATTGTTGGATGTTGCTCTTTAAACTTTTGTAATAGTTGTAATGACCATTTGTAATCAGCACCGGGACGTACTTGTTTGTACAAGTGTGGTGCTGTCTCTAAGTTATGGTTAAATACATCAGGTACGTCTTTCTCAAAACAAGCTAATGCTTTATCCATACGGCCTTTAAAATCAGGCACTAGAATTTCAATTTTAATAGCTGGATTCAATAGACGAATTTCACGAATACAATCAGCAAAGTGTTGTGCACCACCATCTCGTAAATCATCACGGTCAACAGAAGTAATCACTACATACTTTAGCTTCATGTCTTTTATCGTTTCAGCTAGTTTTTTAGGTTCGTTTTCATCAACAGCAAGTGGTTTACCATGGCCAACATCACAGAAAGGACAACGACGAGTACAGATGTCACCTAAAATCATAAAGGTTGCTGTACCGTGGTTAAAGCATTCATTTAAGTTAGGGCAAGAAGCTTCTTCACACACCGAATGTAATTTATTCTTTCGTAACGCAGCTTTAATTTCGTTAACGCGAGTGTTATCCGCAGCCAGCTTTATCTTCATCCAAGATGGTTTCTTTAAGATAGTGCCTTTATCAGATGGAATTACTTTAATTGGAATATGAGACATTTTATCTGCATCACGCAGTTTGTTGCCGGCTGTTAATTGGCTTGGCTTAGTGTTCATTAATGAAGCTCTCTATCTGTGTGTATTGTAAATTTTGATTTAATTTTTCAATCAATAACGGCGATAATTCTGCGACAGAAGATGTTATTCCTAGATCGCGACACTGGGTCATTTCTAATCCAGCATAACCACATGGGTTAATTTGTAAAAAAGGTGAAAGGTCCATATCCACATTTAACGCTAAACCATGAAATGAACAGCCTTTACGGATTTTTAATCCTAATGATGCAATTTTTCTTCCATCAACATAAACACCTGGCGCATCAGGCTTGGCAGTTGCGTTGACATTGTGATCGGCTAAAACATCAATAATTGCTTGTTCGATAATGGTCACTAGGCTACGTACATTAAAATCTTTACGACGAATATTAATCAGTAAGTATGCAATTAATTGGCCGGGAGCGTGGTAGGTGATTTGTCCTCCACGATCACTTTTTACGACCGGTATGTTGCTATTAGTCAGTAAATGTTCAGCTTTTCCTGCTAACCCTTGAGTAAATACAGGTGAATGCTCAACTAGCCATATTTCATCGATAGTATTTTGATCACGTTGTTCAGTGAAATTACTCATCGCTTGCCACGTTTCTTGGTAAGGAGTAATCCCTAAATAGCGAATGATTAATTTATCTTGGATTGCTGTCATTATGTTGGCTTATAAAGATGCTGGTTTATAAAATAAAACGAACATGTTCAAGTTTATTTAATTCGGTATAAATCTCTTCTATATGTTCTTTGCTATTTACAATAACCGGAACAGCTAAAGAGTGGTAAGTACCTTTAGAACTGGGTTTTACAGTAGGTGAGTAATCACCTGGCGCTATTAGCTGAATAACGCTTATAACGTCAGGAACTAGTTGTGGATGAGCTACACCCATTACTTTAAATGACAAACTACATGGAAATTCTAATAATTCATCAAATTTAGTATTTAATGCCATGCTTGCCTCCTGAGCAAAATAGACTTTGAAACTAAAAAGTGAGGTTTATCCTCACTTCAGATTATTTGGTTAATGCTATACCATCAACACTATAGGTATATATGGGGACTTTTTTAACCAAACCAACCAATAAATAACAATTTAACATAATCAATAATACGACTGAAAATGCCACCTTCTTCTACTGTTTCTAGTGCAATTAAGTCGTAAGTAGCGATAGCTTCATCACCTAAAGTATAATTTACTTGGCCAACTTTATCGCCTTTTTGAATAGGGGCACGTAGTTCATTGTTAATAACGAAATCAGCTTTTAAATTTTGAGATTGATTACGCGGTAAAGTTAATGGTGTATCTACAGGAACACCTAAACGAATATTTGCTTGTGTACCCATCCAGATGCGTTCACTCGCTAATTGATCATTTGCTTTATATGGCGTAATTGTTTCGAAAAAACGGAAACCCCAGTTAAGTAATTTTTTACTTTCCACTTTACGTGAATCATCAGAACGAGTACCCATAACAACACTGATCAAACGCATACCATCTTTTGTTGCAGATGATACTAAACTGTAACCCGCGGCACTAGTGTGACCTGTTTTCATACCATCTACATTTAAACTTTTGTCCCATAATAAACCGTTACGGTTGTATTGTACGATACCATTGTATTTAAATGATTTTTCGCTATAAATTTTATACTCGTTTGGGACGTCAGTAATAATCGCTTTGGCTAATGTAGCCATATCTTTCGCAGTGGTATGGTGTCCATCTGCGTGTAAACCGTGACTATTTACAAAGTGCGTATCATTCATGCCTAACTGTAATGCCCAAGAATTCATTAAATCTGCGAAAGCAGGCTCACTACCAGCAATATGCTCAGCCATTGCAACACAAGCGTCATTACCTGACTGGATAATAATGCCACGGTTTAAATCTTCTACTGTTACTTCTTTACCAATCTCGATAAACATTTTTGAAGAATCAGGGAAATTCTTTGACCATGCATTATTAGAAATAGTGACTTTATCAGTCAGTTTGAGGTTTCCTGATTTCAGCTCTTGTCCAATGATATAGCTAGTCATCATTTTAGTTAATGAAGCAGGCTCTAATGTTTCTTCACTATTATTTTCAGACAGTACTTTTCCAGAGTCAAAGTCGATCAGTAAATATCCTTTTGCTGCAATTGATGGAGCTTTAGGGATGATCATCGGAGCGGCAAACACATTAATACTAAATAGGAAAGTGATAAGCAGTAGGCTTATTTTTTTCATGTTACATACCTTCAAGGTTGTTAAGTCGAAAAATTGTTACGCACTATAGCAGATGAAGCTTTATTTGCTAAGGGGCTAAGTAGATTAGTTGATTAATTTTAATGCCTTTTTATATTTTTAAATAATTGTTTGGGCATTTTTATTGGCATAACAAGTTTAGGCAAACAAATATTGATTAAGTTCTATCTTGGTTTTGGAGAAGATCATTTAATTGTTACATATCAGTGCGTTCCAATTATGATTACTGCACCAAACTGGTGCGATAAAATTAATGTGAATTATAAATTTAATTGTAAGTTATTGTTATTTAATGTTTATATTTTTTGGCACGTTAGTTGTTAATAGATACACATAAACTAACGTTAATTACACCTTGAAGGAATATATGATGAAAATGTTAACCGCAATTATTAAACCATTTAAATTAGATGAAGTACGCGAAGCTGTAATGAGTATCGGCATAGCGGGTGTGACGGTTTCTGAAGTTAAAGGTTTTGGTCGTCAAAAAGGGCACACAGAGTTATACCGTGGTGCTGAGTACCAAGTTGATTTTTTACCAAAAGTAAAATTAGAAATTGCGGTTAAAGATGACGATATCGAACGTTTAGTTGAAGCTATTATCAGCGCAGCTAATACAGGGAAAGTAGGTGATGGTAAAATTTTCATTCAGCCATTAGAGCAAGTTGTTCGTATTCGTACTGGCGAATTCGACGAAGAAGCACTTTAAACCAAATTTAATAAGTTAAGGATTACTATTATGGAAACAACAGTTACAGAACTACGATTTGCGTTGGATACCTTTTATTTTTTAATATCAGGTGTCCTTGTTATGTGGATGGCAGCAGGTTTTGCCATGTTAGAAGCAGGTTTAGTTCGCTCTAAAAATACCACTGAAATTCTAACTAAAAATATCGTGTTATATGCAATCGCTTGTACGATGTTTTTATTAGTGGGTTACAACATTATGTATGTTGATAACAGTGCAGGCGGTTGGTTACCTTCTTTAGGTTCTTTAATCGGTACACAAGCTGAAGGTGCAGATCATTCTTTAGAGTCTGATTTCTTTTTCCAAGTGGTATTCGTTGCAACGGCAATGTCTATCGTATCTGGTGCAGTAGCTGAACGTATGAAGCTATGGGCATTCTTAGTGTTTACAGTATTCCTAACGGGCTTTATTTACCCAATGGAAGGTTACTGGACTTGGGGTGGTGGTTTCTTAAGCGAAGCTGGCTTTAGTGATTTCGCTGGTTCAGGTATCGTACACATGGCCGGAGCAGCAGCAGCATTAGCAGCGGTATTATTACTAGGCGCACGTCGCGGTAAATACGGCAAAGACGGTAGTGTTCATCCAATTCCTGGTTCAAACATGCCTCTTGCTACATTAGGTACATTTATTCTATGGATGGGTTGGTTTGGTTTTAACGGTGGTTCTCAACTACTAATTTCTGACGCTGAAAACGCATCAGCTGTAGGCCTTATCTTCCTTAACACTAACGCGGCAGCAGCAACAGGTGCAATCGCAGCATTGTTAGTAAGTAAATTCAAATGGGGTAAAGCAGATTTAACAATGATTCTTAATGGTGCATTAGCAGGTTTAGTTGCTATCACAGCAGATCCTCTATCTCCATCGCCACTATTTGCAGCATTGATTGGCGCAGTTGCTGGTGTGATTGTTGTTTACAGCATCATTACTTTTGATAAATTGAAAATTGATGATCCAGTAGGTGCTTTATCTGTACACGGTGTATGTGGTCTATTTGGTCTGTTAGTTGTTCCGATGTCAAATGACGGTGCATCATTATCAGCTCAGTTATACGGTGCAGCAGTTATCTTCGGATTCGTATTCGCAGCATCTTGGATTGTTTGGTATGTAATTAAAGTAACAATGGGTATTCGTGTTACGGCTGAGCAAGAAGACGCAGGTATGGATTTACACGATTGTGGTGTTGAAGCTTACCCTGAATTTAAAGACTAATTACAAATTATAACTCATACCTTAACAGTATGAGTTAATTGTAAATCAAATAAAAATCCCTATCTTATTCATTAAGGTAGGGATTTTTTTATATTAAATTTTTATGAATCAATCTAAACTCGCTTTATTGAGTGCGTACTTTTATTTTAATTAAGGAATGATTATGTCTAAAAAGTTTCATTTATTAAGTCTTTCTGCGATCGTATTGTTGAGTGCGTGTTCTAGCAGCGAACCAATCCAAGAAACAGTTGTTGGTGACATCCCAAGTTGGATATTAAACCCTCAAGTCGAAGATGGTATTGCAGTCTCTGAGTGTGTTTTATGGTCTGGTAATATGTCTATTGATAAGCAACAAGCTATTGCCAATGCACGTGCATCATTAGCACAGCGTATCGAAACACGTGTTAATGGAATGGATAAAACGTATCGAGATAAAATAGAAGTGGCTTCAGCCGCTGAATCGGGTTCCACTTTTTCTAGTGTATCTAAGCAGATTACACAACAAACATTGATTGGTACAAGTTCACTTAAAACAGATATCGTTAAAATCGCAGACAAAAATAACTTATGTGTATTAGTTGGTGTTGGACAAGAGTCGACTAAAGCTATTTTTGAAAATTTAGTCAACGCTTCTGAACGCCCTATGAATTCAGGCCAAAAAGATTTGTTATATCAAGAATTCAAAGCACAACGTGCAGATCTTCAACTTGATAAAGAATTAGAAAAAGTTAACGCAAAATAAATATTCTTTATAACCACTGTATTTTTCAAAAGACATTAACAGTTGTTAATGTCTTTTTTTTTAATTATTTTTCATATAAAACATAAGTTACCACTTTAGAGGTGTTAATGTGTTTTTTGTAATATACTCATTCAAGTCTTAAAAAAGTCAACTGGCATAGTTATTGCTATTTATTACTATCAGTGTCAAAAATAGGTTAAATACAATGAATATAAATGCTGCATCAATGTTTCAAGAGTTACAAACACAAAGCCTAGAAGCAAAAGGCTTAAATAATGAGTTAAGTTCTAAAGCGACCAATCCTGCTCCTGCTGACTTTTCTGCCATGCTTAAACAAGCAATTGATAACGTTAATGGCTTACAGCAAAGTTCGTCAGCACTGCGTAATAGTTTTGAGATGGGAGATCAGAACGTTAGTTTATCAGACGTCATGATTGCTTCTAACAAATCAGGCTTAGCATTTGATGCGACAGTACAAGTTCGTAACAAAATGGTTGAAGCCTATAAAGAAGTAATGAGCATGCCAGTTTAATCCCCTATGACTTTAAACATAATCGCCAAAAGGAAGCTCTGTGCCTGATACAGAAAATAATGCAAATTTATTGTTAGATAATAATGATAGTGCCTCAACAGCACCACAAAAAGGATCGATATCGACATTTTTCTCTAATGTGGATGTGTTGCGACAAATCAGTATGATTATTGGCTTATTAATTGTGTTAGCTATCGTTGTCATTATCTGGTCTTGGGGTAAAGAAGCAGATTATCGCCCTTTAGGTACCTACCAAACAGATGAGCTTATTTCTACGTTAGATTTTTTAGATCAACAAAAAATCCCTTATAAGCTAGAAGGGAATAATGTTTCAGTTATGTCAGATCAATATCAAAAAGTTAAACTGCTAATGACACGAGCTGGTTTGGTAAACGATAATACTGAAAATGGCGATGATATTTTATTGCAAGACATGGGGTTTGGTGTAAGTCAACGTGTTGAAAAAGAAAGATTAAAACTAAGTCGTGAACGCCAATTAGCATTAGCAATTAAAGAAATGAAAAATGTCACTAATGCTCAAGTTTTATTAGCCATTCCAAAAGAAAGTGTATTTGCACGTAAAGAGCGTCAAGCCAGTGCGACTGTTGTTGTTACTACAGCGCGATCGTATGCATTATCAGGACAAGAAGTTGATTCTATCGTTGATTTAGTTGCTTCAGCGGTACAAGGGTTATCCCCAAATAGTGTAACAGTAACCGATCAACGTGGTCGTTTATTGCATTCAGGTAGTAGTACCGGAAGCTCTGCGCAAACAAGTAAAGAATTTAGTATGCAACGTGAGCGTGAAGAAGAGTATAAATCAAAAATAGACGCTATTTTAATCCCTGTTTTAGGCATTGCAAATTATGCCTCTGAAGTTGATTTAGCCATGGATTTCACCGTTGTTGAAGAAACGAAAAAGACCTTTAATCCTTCTAACCAAGCAATACGTAGTGAAATGCTAATTGAGGATACCTCATCATTATCATCGTCTTTTGGCTCTGTTCCAGGTGCTTTATCTAACCAACCACCGGCTAATGGAGCCATTCCTGAAGAGTTGGAAGCTGCGGAAGAAAATACGAATAATAACAATAATGGTAGCTCTCGTACTGAGTCAACACGAAACTATGAAGTTGATACTACTATTACGCATACAAAACATAAAGTTGGAAAGGTAGATCGCCTCGCTGTTTCTGTGGCGCTTGATTATATTAAATCAGTCAATGATGCTGGTGAAGTCGTTTATTCGCCAAGAAGTGTTGAAGAAGTAGAAAATATTAAACAGTTATTGTTAGGTGGATTAGGTATTAATGTAGAGCGTGGCGATATTTTGGCACTGGCTTCTGTTAGCTTTAATCGCCCTGAAATGGAAGCTGTGGCTGAAGAAGCTTTTTGGGAAACGGAAACATTTCAAGGTTACGTAAGATTTGGCGGTAGCTTGTTTGTCATTATTTTGACCTTGTTATTAATTGTTCGTCCAATTATGAAAAAACTACTATATCCAGATGCGATAGAAAAAGCTGAAGATTATGAATTAGGTGGCGCAATTGGCTCAGTAGGAAATGATAATTTACAGTTATTGTCTGATGAAAATAATGAAAGTCTTGATTTCGGGATTAGTAATGGGCAAATACAATTACCTGATTTGCATAAAGATGAAGATTTATTAAAAGCCGTTAGAGCCTTAGTTGCAAATGAGCCAGGGTTGTCAGCACAAGTTATTAGAGAATGGTTGGTAGAAGATGAGTGATAACGATAAAAATAAAGAGTCAACTAAAGTAGTTACTTTTGATGTTACTGAACTAAGCGGAGTAGAGAAGTCTGCGTTATTAATGTTGAGTTTAACGCCTGCAGATGCCGCCCAAATTTTTAGGAATTTAGAGCCTAAGCAAGTACAGAAATTAGGTATGAAAATGGCTTCATTGGAAGATTCATCACAAGCTAAGGTAAGCAGTGTCCATCGTGCTTTTATCGAGGACATTCAAAAATTCAGCAACATTGGTTTAGACAGTGAAAACTTTGTACGTACTTCATTGATTGAGGCTTTAGGTGAAGATAAAGCGGGTAACTTAGTCGATCAAATTATTTTGGGTAGTGGCTCTAAAGGTCTAGATTCGTTGAAATGGATGGACGCTCGTCAAGTTGCCAGCATCATTCTTAATGAGCATCCGCAGATTCAAACCATTGTTTTATCTTATTTAGATCCAGAACAATCTGCTGAAATTTTAACGCAATTCCCAGAAAAAGTACGTTTAGACCTAATGATGCGTATTGCTGATTTAGAAGAAGTACAACCTGCCGCGTTACAAGAACTAAATGAAATTATGGAGAAACAGTTTGCTGGCCAAGCGGGCGCACAAGCTGCGAAAATGGGTGGTGCTAAAGCTGCTGCCAATATCATGAACTATTTAGATACGGCTATCGAAGGACCTTTAATGGACTCTATACGTGAGTCTGATGAAGATATGAGTCAACAAATACAAGATCTTATGTTTGTATTTGATAATCTTATTGATGTTGATGATCGAGGCATTCAAACATTATTACGAGAAGTACCACCAGATCAATTGCAATTAGCATTGAAAGGGGCTGATGAGCTACTTAAAAATAAAGTATTGGCTAATATGTCTAAACGGGCAGCTGAAATGTTGGCTGATGATATTGAAGCAATGGGACCCATTAGAATTAGTGAAGTGGAAGGTGCACAAAAAGAGATCCTCACCATTGCTCGTCGGTTATCTGATGCTGGAGAGTTAATGTTAAGTGGTGGCGGTGGAGATGAATTTTTATAATCTAACACTTTAAATAAATATTGAATCACTATTTTTAAGCATCACTTTAATGGCATAAGGTATATGAATGGCTGCTGATACAGATAAAGAATTTCAAGAATGGGTTTTACCTGATTTTGAAAACAATGACTCTCAAGATCAAGGTGAAATTGATTTATTTGGTCGGCCTGCTAGTTGGTATCACAAACAACAACCAGAAAATATCGAATCAAATGAAGAAGCGCCAAAACCGTTAACATTAGAAGATATAGAGTCAATTCGAGCATCTGCCTATGAAGATGGCTTTAATGAAGGTAAAGAATCTGGTTTTGTGAAAGGGATAGAAGATGGAACCCTACAAGGTTTGAGTGAAGGCCATGAACAAGGACTTGCTCAAGGTGTAGAACAAGGTTTAATGGAAGGTAAAGTAAAAGTAGAGGCGCAAACGCTACATTGGCAGCAGCTTGTTTCTCGATTACATAATCCACTTGAAAAATTAGATGACAGTGTTGAGTTTCAATTAATTAAATTAGCGACAAATCTTGCTGAGCAAATAGCGAGATGTGAAGTGACTGTAAATCCTAAAATTATTCTACAAGCATTAAAACAAGGCGTAGAGGCATTACCTGTTAATGAACAGATCATTGTCATATCACTTAACCCAGACGATCTTATTTTTGTACAAAATGCTTTTTCTGAAGAAGAGTGTAAAAAGAGAGGTTGGGACTTACGTACCGAGCCTACTTTGTTACGTGGTGATTGTCAGATAAATACACAAGCTTCTAGTATCGATTACACCTTCTCAATGCGAATTGAACAAGTATTAAAAAACTTCCTTAAAGAAAATTATCAAAATACGCCTGAAGTTAGTAATGATGGTGATATCAATAATGATCAACCACTTGATTATGAAATGAAAACAGAAGATGAGTTACAAGCGTTATTGGAAGCTGAAAAAGCTGCAAGTGATGAAAATATAGCTAATAAAACAGAACCTTCTGAATCTGATTCGGCTAAGGCTGAAAATAGACTAAATAACCCTGAAGTAGACTCTTTAAAGTCAACACCTTCTGAGTTAAATCAATCAGAAGAAAAACCGGATATTGATACAGGGCTTATTGCCGATACTGATACAGTGAAACGTTAATATGAACAACTTATCGCAACGTATTGCTCAATATCAAGTTGGGGAATCCATTACACATCCTGTTGTCGCAGGTAAATTGGTGCGTGTAGTTGGTCTTACTTTAGAAGCGATTGGTTGTAGTGCGGCGGTGGGCAGCATGTGTAAGGTAGAAACTAACGATGGCTATATTGATGCTGAAGTCGTTGGCTTTTCAAATGATCGATTATTCCTAATGCCTAGTGAACGTCTAACGGGTGTATTACCTGGTGCTAAAGTCATACCTCAAACAACAGAGGTAGGTATTCCGGTGGGTATGGAATTATTAGGACGTGTTTTAGATGGTATGGGTAATCCTATTGATGGCAAAGGAGAAGTGAAAACTAACTCCATGAGTGGTTACAGTAATACACGTATTAACCCGCTTTCACGTAAAGCCATTAAACAACCACTTGATACAGGAATTAAAGCTATTAATGCCTTACTCACTGTAGGTCAAGGACAGCGTATGGGCTTATTTGCTGGTTCTGGTGTGGGTAAAAGTGTCTTGTTAGGTATGATGACTCGCGGTACTAATGCCGATGTGGTTGTGGTTGGTTTAATTGGTGAACGTGGGCGAGAAGTAAAAGAATTCATTGAAGAGATTTTAGGTGAAGAAGGCCGGGCTCGTGCCGTAGTGATTGCAGCCCCTGCTGATGCTTCACCATTGATGCGTTTAAAGGGATGTGAAACCTCACTCACGATCGCTGAATATTTCCGAGATCAAGGCATGAATGTGTTATTGCTAATGGACTCGTTAACTCGTTTTGCTCAAGCGCAACGTGAAATTGCATTAGCGATTGGTGAGCCGCCGGCAACCAAAGGATATCCACCTTCAGTGTTTGCCAAATTGCCCGCTTTAGTAGAACGCGCGGGTAATGGCAATGATAATCAAGGATCAATAAGTGCCTTTTTTACTGTGTTAACAGAAGGAGACGATCTTCAAGACCCTATTGCTGACGCATCGCGAGCTATTTTAGATGGGCATATCGTATTATCTCGACCGTTAGCTGACTCTGGTCATTTCCCCGCTATTGATGTTAGTAAATCAATTAGCCGAGTAATGCCAATGGTCACTTCTGATGAACACCAAACATTAGCTCGTGTACTGAAACAGGCATATTCTTTATATGAAGAAAATAAAGAGCTAATAACGATCGGTGCTTATTCACGTGGCAGTGATCCTCGTATTGACAAAGCAATTCTTATTAAGCCTAGGTTGGATCACTTCTTGCAACAAGGAATGAAAGACAGTATTAGTTACAACGATTGTTTGACACAGCTTGCTGTATTAACGCAGGAGTTTGTAAATAGTTAAAGGAATTAAACCATGGCCGTTAATGCATTACAGCTTGTTTATGAGCAAAGAGAAAAACAGGTTGAACAAGCTTTGCATACTTATCAGCAAGCTCAAAAAGAATTGTTCGATCAGCGTAATCAATTACAAAATTTACATCAATATCGCCGTCAATATATTGCCCAATTAAGTGAAAAAGGGTCCCAAGGGTTAACTATTTCTACATTAAGTAAATACCAACAATTTATTGTACAAATAGATCAAGGCTTATCCAATCAACAATCTGCTTTAGTTAAATTTGAGTATGCTGTACGCAATACAAAACGTAAATGGACAGATAGCCAAATAGCCCATAAAGCGATGGGGTTATTATTAGAAAAAAAGGCAAACGAAAAAATTAAATTAGCAGATAGAAAAGAACAACAATTATTAGATGAATTTTCCACTTTCCAGTTTTTTAGAAAAAAGCAAACAGAACAAAATTTTTAATTGATTTTTTGGACTATAAATTGCTTATTTAAAGTGATTCATTGAGTCTTATAAAAGCGGCAATAACTTACATCTCAAATGTAGTTATATATTAAGTCTTATCAGTTACTCAATAATAGGCTTATGAGCATTTTACTTACTTAATCTTGTTACGTAATCAATATGATTAAGTAAACATAAAAATGAGAGAGAATATTTTATGGTTCAGTCCTTGTTACTAAATAATTCAACAAGCTTGAAAAATAGCGAATTGAAAACACACAAAGATAACGACACTGTGAAGAAAAGTGAGGGTGAAATAAAGCCAAATGAGCTTACGGATAAACAACAGAACTTTTCTGAAGTATTAAAAGAAAGTATTGAAAAAGAAAGTAAGACTAAAATTTCAGCGCTAGAAGAAACATCAATTAAACAAACCAAAAGTCTTATAATGAGCACTGAAGAAAGCATTGCTAGTGAAAGTATTGAAAATGAATTAAATGATCTTTTACTTGTAAATAAACCTGTAGAGGAAGCGCAAAGTGATGACTCACAGGCATTATTAAGTGAAAATCAGGAAAAGTTATCGAAGGAAAGCTTACAACAGCCATTAATTGAACAAGTAGCATATTCGGACAATAATATTAGTTCAAATATAGAAGCTCAACAGCTCGCTCATGAGCAGGAAATAAATGAGATTGATAATACAACCACTAGTGAAGATTATTTGCTAGAAACAGCTGGTTTTGACGTTGAAAATAGCGATATTAATATCCAAAAAAACCAAGGTTCAAGCTTACAACAAGAGCAATTATTATCAAGTATTCAAGCTGCACAACAAGTTAATACGAATGTAAAAAATACCAGTGATAACGCAGAAGAGAATGACGCTATAAACGCTAAAGCTACAGTAACGGAACAATTTGTTAAGAATAATGAAACAAATAAAGTTAACTCGTTGGCTTTAGCAGACAAAGCAGAGCAAGTATTAACAGATAAAGCTAACCAAAGTAATTCAATTGAAAAGAATAATATTTTGGAAAACGATAATACGAACAATAATGCTGACGATATAAGTGACGACCTTAAGTTGTTAACTGCAAATGAAAACGATAATAACGTGACACAAATGTTGAAGCCTGAAAAAAGTGAAGGGTTACCTAACACCTTAAAAGTCGATACTTCTATTTCTCAAGCTGTAGTTGATGTTAATGGTGCAAAACCGATTCAAACGAACTTTATGCAAACAGATAAATTAGTTGCTGTTAATCAACAAGCACAAGCAAATAATAACTTATTAGATCAACCCTTAGATATCCAATCAAAACAGGCAGCATCAGCAATGGGTGAACGAGTCATGATGATGATTTCACAGGGTAAGCAAGAGGTTCAAATTCGCTTAGACCCGGCTGAATTAGGCTCTATGTTTGTTAAAGTACAAATTCAACAAGATCAAGTACAACTTAATATTCAAACTCAAGCGGCAATGAGTAAAGACATTATTGAACAAAATATGCCTCGTTTACGTGAACAACTAGCTCAACAGGGGATTCAACTTGGCGAAGCAAATGTAGAGCAACAATCTCAGCAATCCCCGCAACAAAATCAACAAAATAGTAACGGTCAAATAAATACTATGTCAGGGCTCGGTCCTAATAATTTAGAGGCCGTTGAAGACAACCAAACTGCAATGTGGATGCCTTCACAAATAGCTTCTAAAGATCAAGGAATTGATTATTATGCGTAAATTTTTAATAGTTACTGGCTAACAGCAAAATAACAATTAAAATCAGTGTATTATTCAAATAAATACGCCGCGAGTTAATCATAAAGTAATGAAGGAGGTAAATTTAAATGCCTGAAGAAAATGAATCATTAGATGGAACCAATCCCAAACCAGCGGGTAAAAAGAAGTTGATTATTATAATTGTGGCTGCAGTACTTATTCTTTCCATTATTGGTGCGGCTGTTTTCTTTATTTTTTTTAGTGGTGACGATGCAAGTGCAGATGAAAATGCAATGCAAACAAATGAAGAGGTTGTGGCAGATGCTCCGACTATGTCAGCGAACTACGTTCCTATGCCAAGACCTTTAGTTTTTAATGTGTTAGAAGGTAATCGTGATAGAACTGCTCAAATTAAAGTGCAGTTAATGGTCATTGATAAAAGTAGTGAAGCCTTAGTTCGAAAACATATTCCTTTATTAGAAAGTACGCTCGTTAGCGTTTTTGGAGAGGCTTCTGCTGAACAATTACGTAGTCCACAGGGTAAAAATGAATTACGAGAAACGGCACTTGAAGCACTTAATAAAGCAACCACTATGGTTGAAAAGCGTGCACTTATCCATACGGTATTATTCACCGGCTTTGTATTACAGTAATCGATAAGGGTTAAGCATGGATTTATTATCTCAAGATGAAATTGACGCGCTATTGCATGGTGTTGACGACGTTGATGAGGAGATGATTGAAAATAATGAAATGAGTTCGGGCGATTCTCATGCGCATTTCGATTTTTCATCACAAGACCGTATCGTACGTGGACGTATGCCAACTTTAGAGTTGGTGAATGAACGTTTCGCTCGTCATTTACGGATTAGTTTATTTAATATGTTACGTCATACTGCTGAGGTTTCGATCAATGGCGTTCAAATGCTTAAATTTGGAGAGTACGTCCATACTTTATTTGTTCCCACTAGTCTTAACATGGTACGTTTTCGCCCATTAAAAGGCACTGCGTTGATTACTATGGAAGCTCGCTTAGTTTTCATTCTTGTTGAGAATTTCTTTGGCGGCGATGGCCGTTATCACTCTAAAATAGAAGGTAGAGAATTCACGCCTACAGAGCGCCGTATTATTCAAATGTTATTAAAAATAGTCTTTGAAGATTACCATAATGCTTGGGCTCCAGTAATGGATGCTGAATTTGAGTATTTAGATTCTGAAGTAAATCCTGCAATGGCTAACATTGTCAGTCCAACAGAAGTTATTGTAGTTAATTCTTTTCATATTGAACTTGATGGTGGTGGTGGTGATTTTCATATCGCAATGCCATATTCAATGCTAGAACCTATTCGAGAGTTATTAGATGCAGGCGTTCAAAGCGATAAAGAGGATACAGATCAGCGTTGGTCTCAAGCGCTTGAAGACGAAATTATGGATGTTGAAGTTGAAATTGAAGCTCGCTTAGTTGAAAAAGAAATCAAGCTACGAGATATGATGGACTTTAAAGCGGGTGATATCATCCCTATTGATCTACCTGATAGCTTATTAGTTTCTGTAGAGGGGTTACCTTCGTTTAGAGCAACACTAGGTAAAATCAGTGATAACTATGCATTAAAAATAACTGAAAAAATTAAACGTCCTGAAATGCAAAAAACACAAATTCATTTAGAAGATTTAAAAGAAACAACCAAGTAGTTACTATTATTAAATGATTAGTTATTCAAATGACTCGTTATCTAAATTATTAGTTTCCCAAATAGATAGGAATTAAAGTATGAGCACAGAACAAGATATGGCGGATGATTGGGCCGCAGCATTAGAAGAATCAGGAGATGCAGATTCAAGTGCTAAAACAATTGATCTTGATGAGTTAAAAGATACTGCAAAACCAATGAGTGAAGAAGAGTTATCTCGTTTAGACAGCATCTTAGATATCCCTGTTACCATTTCCATGGAAGTGGGGCGTAGTAAAATTAATATTCGTAACTTATTACAGCTTAACCAAGGCTCAGTTGTTGAATTAGAGCGAATTGCTGGCGAGCCTTTAGATGTATTAGTTAATGGTACGTTGATTGCTCACGGTGAAGTCGTGGTTGTAAATGATAAATTTGGTATTCGTTTAACTGATGTTATTAGTCAAACTGAACGTATTAAAAAATTAAAATGAGTCAAATAATAGCTAAGTTAATTAAGCTGCTGTTTATCAGCACATTAAGCCTACCTGTGATGGCGCTAGAAGAAACCAGCAAACGGCCTGAGCTAGAAATCGGTACCATGCTTGGTTCTCTAATATTGGTACTTGCTTGTATTTTCTTATTTGCATTTTTAATGAAAAAAAGTAATTTATTGCGTCATGGTGGCCATAAAAATCCAATAAAGATCATTGCAACGCAGCCACTAACTAATAAAAGTAGAGTTCAAATTATTGAAGTACATGGTAAACAGTATTTATTAGGCGTAAGTGATCAGTCGGTTAATTTACTCGATCAATTAGAAACGCCTATCATAGATAATGAATCTGCCATGGAAGTTCAAAGTACACCGTCATTCACAGCTGCTTTTGCTAGTGTATTATCGAAAGCAGGGAAGAAAAAATGATGAATAAACTGCTCCTTTTATTATGTACAGGCTTATTCCTTTTTGCCTCTAATGCGATTGCAGAACCTAGCGCTTTATCAGCAGTTACTGTTACAACCAGTGCTTCTGGTGATCAAGAATACAGTGTGACGTTGCAAGTACTTGCGTTTATGACTGCGCTGAGTTTCTTGCCTGCGATGTTGATTTTAATGACCTCTTTCACGCGTATTGTGATTGTTATGTCAATTTTACGACAAGCGCTTGGCCTACAAAGTTCTCCTTCAAATCAAGTGATTAATGGTATCGCTTTATTTCTTACTTTTTTTATTATGGCACCCGTATTTGACCGTGTTAATGAAACTGCATTACAGCCGTATTTGAATGAAGAAATGACCATCGTTCAAGCACTTGAGCAGGGCAAAAAGCCGATGATGAAATTTATGTTGTCGCAAACACGTTTAAAAGACTTAGAAACCTTCATGGAAATTGCTGATATCCAAGTGGATACGCCTGAAGAAGTGCCTATTACCGTGTTAATACCTGCTTTTGTCACGAGTGAGTTAAAAACTGCTTTTCAAATTGGTTTCATGCTATTTATCCCTTTCCTTATTATTGATTTAGTTGTCGCAAGTATTTTAATGGCGATGGGTATGATGATGTTATCGCCAATGATTATTTCATTACCCTTTAAACTCATGTTATTTGTGTTAGTCGATGGCTGGAATTTAGTAATGGGCAGTTTAGCTAATAGTTTCGGGTTATAAGGGGGCTTATGGAACCGGAAGTTTTTGTAAATATTTTTAGACAAGCTTTATGGCTAGTGATGATTCTAGTATCAGCGGTTATTATTCCTAGTTTATTAATTGGGCTAGTCGTGGCTGTATTTCAAGCGGCCACTTCTATTAATGAACAAACATTGAGTTTTTTACCGCGTTTAATCATGACTTTATTTGCATTAGCTTTCGGAGCCCATTGGGGATTTGGTAAGTTAATGGAATTTTTTATAGCCATGATTAATCAAATCCCACAAGTGGTGGGGTGATGTTTTTTTCGGCTGATCTTATATTAGATTTTATTGCCAGTTATTTATGGGCATTCAGCCGTATTGCCGCGATGTTAATGGTTATGGTCGCGGTTGGTTCCAATACGGTACCTACTCGCATCCGTTTATTTTATGCGTTAAGTGTCACCCTTCTTGCTTTACCTTCGTTACCGCCAGCCCCTGATAATATAGAGCTGTTTTCACTCGGAAGCTTCATCGTAGTGATGCAACAAATATTAATTGGTGTCGCGATTGGTACTATTTCAGTTTTTGTGGTGCAAACATTTGTAATCGCAGGTCAAATCATTGCAATGCAAACCAGTTTAGGCTTTGCTTCTATGGCTGACCCTATGAGTGGTCAAACATCACCTGTTGTAGGGCAATTTTATGTATTGTTAGTGACTTTATTGTTTTTAGGTGTGGATGGGCATCTATTAATGATAGAAATGATTATTAATAGTTTTGAAACGTTACCGATTTCTGAAAGTGGTTTGCTCGCTTTAGACTATTATAAAGTGGCTGGTTGGTTTTCGATTATGTTTCATGCTGCTTTGGCATTTTCTATCGCCTCAATGGTTGCTATGTTATTGGTTAATTTATCTTTTGGAATCATGACCAAAGCAGCTCCTCAGTTGAATATTTTCAGCTTAGGTTTTTCAATTAGTATGGTATTTGGTTTATTTGTTCTATGGATTACGTTATTAAATGTACCATTTCATTTTGAAAACCAATGGATTAAAGGGATTACGACTATGTGTGAAGTACTCAATAACCCTTGTGTAAAACCATAATAGCAATGGTTTCTGCTAACGCGACATTAAAAGGTTAATCGATGGCTGAAAATGAAAACGGTAGTGAAAAGACTGAGGAAGCCACACCCGACAAACTACGTAAATCCAAAGATAAAGGGCAGGTTGCAAGATCTAAAGAATTAGCAACAGCTTCTGTTTTAATTGCAGCTGCACTTTCTATTTTTATATTTGGTGATAGGTTAGCTTACGAATTATCTATCATGATGAAGCGTGCCTTTACTTTTGAGCGTGCTGATATATTTTCCCCAGAACAGATGTGGCACGCCTTAGTGGAGGGCTTTAGTGGGTTAGGCATGCCAATGTTCTTCATTCTATTGATGTTGTTTATTATTTCAATATTAGGAAGTTCATTATTAGGAGGCATGATTTTTAGTACTAAAGCAATGATGCCTAAGTTCAGTCGCATGAGCCCTAAAGCCGGTTTTAAGCGAATGTTTGGGATGCAAGCCTGGGTTGAGTTATTAAAGTCTATTTTAAAAGTTGCAGTGGTTATTTGTGGTGCTTGGGCTATTTTAGCGGCAACTTTTGAACACATATTACATTTATCTGTTAGTCAATTGCCAGGGAGTGCGTTTGAAGCATTAGATATGTTGAGATGGATGTTTCTTTTATTGTGTTTATCATTATTAATTATTGTGGCCGTGGATGTGCCTTACCAGATCTATAAGCATAGTGATGAATTGAAAATGACAAAACAAGAAGTTAAAGATGAATATCGTAACTCTGAAGGGAAACCCGAAGTTAAACAGCGTATCCGTCAATTACAATATGAGATGTCACAACGAACTATGATGCAGGATGTTCCAGATGCTGATGTTATTGTGACAAACCCAACTCATTATTCCGTTGCATTAAAATATGATAAAGAAGGCGATAGACCGCCATATGTTGTTGCTAAAGGTGTCGATTTTATGGCGCTTAAAATTCGTGAAGTTGGCCGTGAGAATGAAATCCCAGTGATGCAGTCACCACAACTGTGTCGTGCGGTTTATCACTCTACTGAAATAGGCGAAGATGTTCCTGAAGAACTATTTATCGCAATTGCAAAAATATTAGCTTATATCTATCAATTAGAACAATTTAGGAAAGGTAAGTCAGGGCGGCCTAAAGCCTTACCAACAGAGATTCCTGTCCCTGAAGGGTTTATTTATCCTAACTAAGGCATTTTCATTTACTGTGTAGTATTGTTGATGTTTAAGCACTAAAATATAAGTAGTAAATTCAACTAATATGTTTGATTAATAAGGATTAATTGAATAAGTATCAAAAGTATTAACGGATAAGTTTATTTTTTACTATTATTTAGCTTTTATTACTTTGTGGTTAGTAATTGATTGCAATTATCTTTATATTAATAAGTTAAACTAATTAGATATGGATTAGAAAAATATAATTATCGCTAAATAAACGTTATCACATTCATTTTTAGGTGGCTCTATCAACAGTATTTTAACATCGCTATGGTCTAAACGCTCCGTTGTACTCGGTGGTTTAGGCACGCCAATTATAGTGTTAGCTGCATTAGGTATGGTTATTTTGCCTATGCCGACCCTGCTATTGGATATTTTATTCACATTTAATATTGCACTTGCATTAGTTGTGTTACTTGTCTCTATTTATACTAAACGCCCATTAGACTTTGCTGCTTTCCCTACCGTACTTTTAATTGCCACATTATTACGCCTTGCTTTAAACGTAGCATCAACTCGAGTGGTTCTATTGGAAGGCCATGAGGGTGGTGATGCTGCTGGTAACGTTATCGAAGCATTTGGTTCGGTTGTGATTGGTGGTAACTTAGCCGTTGGTTTAATTGTATTTATCATCTTAATGATTATTAACTTTGTGGTTATCACAAAAGGTGCTGGACGTATTTCAGAAGTGAGTGCGCGTTTTACCTTGGATGCAATGCCAGGTAAACAAATGGCGATTGATGCCGATTTGAATGCAGGTTTAATTAATCAAGAAGAAGCCCGTTTACGTCGACAAGAAGTGACCATGGAAGCCGACTTTTACGGGTCAATGGACGGTGCGAGTAAATTTGTTAAAGGTGATGCGATTGCTGGAATCATGATCCTATTCATTAATATCATTGGTGGTTTTGTTATTGGTATGGTGCAATACGATTTACCTTTTTCACAGGCGGCTGAAATTTATACCTTATTAACGATTGGTGATGGCTTAGTTGCACAAATTCCTTCGTTATTATTGTCTATTGCTGCTGCAATCACTGTGACGCGTGAAAATACCTCAGCAGACATGGGTAGTCGCATGCTTGGACAAATGTTTGATGACCCTAAAGCATTAATGATCACTGCAGGTATTTTATTAGTCATGGGTATTGTTCCTGGCATGCCACATCTTGCCTTTTTAACGTTAGGTGGGATCGCTGCTGGTGGTGCTTATTGGCAGTTACATCGCTTAAAAAATAAAGAAGAAACGGCATTAGCGATTAAAGAAAATGGCGGTATTACAAATGACGGCCCTGCTGAAGTCAAAGAATTAGGTTGGGATGATGTTCGTAGTGTTGACACTATTGGCTTAGAAGTGGGATATCGATTAATTCCGCTAGTGGATAAAGCGCAGGGTGGGCAGTTATTAGATCGTATTAAAGGAGTACGTAAAAAGCTCTCTCAACAAATGGGTTTTTTAATTCCGCCTGTTCATATTCGTGATAATTTGGATCTGGCTCCGAATAATTATTCTATCTCTTTAATGGGGGTTACCTGCGGTCACGCTGATATCTATCATGATAAAGACATGGCGATCAATCCAGGACAAGTTTTTGGTCCTATTGATGGCGTTACGGGTATCGATCCTGCATTTGGATTAGAAGCCGTATGGATCGAAGAAGCTCAACGAGAGCAAGCGCAAGCATTAGGTTACACCGTTGTTGATACTGCAACAGTGGTTGCAACACACCTCAGTCAAATACTCAGTAATCATGCTGCACAGTTATTAGGGCATGAAGAAGCTCAAAATCTATTAGACATGTTGGCTAAAAAACATCCAAAATTGGTCGAAGGTTTAATTCCCGAAATCTTGTCGTTAAGCACCGTAGTGAAAGTACTGCAAAGCCTATTAAATGAAAATGTTGCGATTAGAGATATTCGTTCAATTGTCCAAACACTAGTCGATTACGGTCCACGTAGTCAAGATGCCGAAGTTTTGACGGCAGCATGCCGAATTTCATTAAAACGTATGATTGTTCAAGAAATTATTGGTAATGAGCCTGAGATACCTGTTATTACGCTATCTTCAGAGTTGGAGCAGATATTGCATAAGTCTATACAGGCTGGTGGAGCAGATGGAGCAGGTATCGAACCTGGGTTAGCTGAGCGTATTCAGAACTCATTGATTGAAGCATCACAACAACAAGAGTTGCTAGGTCAGCCAGCAGTATTATTAACATCAGGTGTATTACGCGGTACCTTAGCTCGATTTGTTAAAAATACAATACCGAGTTTACACATACTGTCTTATCAAGAAATACCAGATGATAAACAGATTAAAATAATTAGCTCAATTGGGCAATAACGGTTGTAATGAATGAAAATTAAGCGATTTTTTGCAAAAGACATGCGTACAGCAATGGTTGAAGTTAAAGAGGTGTTAGGCCCAGATGCTGTAATCATGTCTAATAAAAAAGTAGTGGGTGGCATTGAGATTGTGGCGGCAGTTGATTATCAATCAAAACCAACGACTGAACCAAAATCAGATAAATCTGATGCACTGTCTCAGCTTAAGGAAGACAGTGTGCAGTTGTCTTCAAAAAGTACTGAAAAAACACCAAAAATAAAATTGCCTAATAGTATTCGCAGTAATCGTAAAGAAAGTGGTGAAGATTTCGCTAAATCATTGAATTCATTTTTTGGTAAAGTTAATGCTCACCAAAATAAAAAACCTACTTTAAAAAAACGTGAAGAATTGCCTGCTTTTTCATTTCAAGAGCAAGCTGAAAAGGGGCCAAAACCTTTTGCATCTTCACAACCTGCGACATTAGCTGAGCAGCAAAGCTGGAATAATGGTCCAGATCGTCGTACTTCAACATTAAAAAGTGCTTCACAAGCAAATCGTAATAGCGAAAATAAAGATATTGCTAAAATCAGTGAGGAAGTGGCCTCTTTACGTAAATTATTAGAGCATCAAGTTTCAGGCTTAATGTGGCAAGAAATGGAACGTAAAGAACCGGTTCGAGCAATGATTATTAAATGGCTAAACAGTGCTGGGTTTTCAGATGAAATTGCCGATAACTTAGCAAGTTATGTTCCTGAAGATGCCTCATCAAGTGAGGTGCAACATTACATACAAGCTTTATTACAAGATAAAATATCCATTGGTAATAATGAAATCCTACTAAAAGGTGGAGCAATAGCATTATTAGGGCCAACCGGAGTAGGCAAAACAACCACAATTGCTAAATTGGCTGCACAATTTGCTATTAAATATGGTCCCGAGCAAGTTGCTTTAATTACTACTGATACTTACCGCATAGGCGCGCATGAGCAATTAGCAACTTATGGAAAAATAATGGGTTGTGCTGTACGAGTTGCTAAGGATGCTGACGAATTATCACAAATCCTATATCAGTTCAGAGAAAAGCGATTAGTCTTAATTGATACCGCTGGTATGGGACAACGAGATGTTCGTCTTTCTGAGCAGTTAGAAACATTGATGAGCAGTAGTGGTGTCAATATTAGAAGTTATTTAGTTGTTCCTTCTACTGCGCAACGTAGAGTGGTTGAAGAAGCATTGCAGCATTTTAAACGTATTCGGTTATCGGGTTGTATTTTAACTAAAATCGATGAAAGCATTGGTTTAGGCGAAGTATTAAGTGTCACCATGAAACATGCATTGCCGATTAGTTATATTACGACAGGGCAACGTGTACCTGAAGATATTGAAATTGCTAAAGTAGAAAATTTAATCAGTAGTACTTTAGCAATGATGGACAGCCAAGAACAAGAAGATAAACATCAATGGTATAGCAGTACTGACGATTAATATCGATGTTATAGTACATACTATATTAGTTTAATTAATTCAAAAAATGAGTAAGTAAGATGATGGCAGATCAAGCAAGTGGTTTAAGAAAAATGACCAATCACCAAGTCAAAGTGATCGCAGTCACTGGCGGTAAAGGCGGTGTTGGTAAAACTAATGTTACCCTTAATATGGCTGTCTCGCTTGCTAAAATGGGTAAACGAGTGATGGTGCTTGATGCTGATTTAGGGCTTGCTAATGTAGATGTGTTATTAGGTATTCGTGTTATTAAAAATTTATCACATGTTTTATCTGGTGAGTGTACTTTGGATGAGGTTATCGTTCATGGTCCAGAGGGCGTTATGATCATTCCTGCCACATCAGGTACTCAATCAATGGTTGAATTAACCGACGTTGAGCATGCAGGTTTAATTCAAGCTTTTAGCTCATTACAAACTCCCATTGATATTTTATTAATTGATACCGCTGCTGGTATTTCAAATATGGTAGTCAGCTTCGCTCAAGCGGCACAGGACGTATTAATGGTGGTGTGTGATGAGCCTACATCAATTACTGATGCTTATGCCTTAATTAAAATACTTAGTAAACAAAATGGCGTTTATCGCTTTAAAATTGTCGCCAATATGGTGCGTAGTTTACGTGAAGGACAAGATCTATTTACAAAGTTAACACGTGTGACGGATCGTTTTTTAGACGTTTCTTTAGAGCTTGTCGCGTGTATTCCTTTTGATGGTAATGTTCGCCAAGCAGTGAGAAAACAAAAAACAGTAGTCGATGCGTTCCCAAAAACACCAGCCTCACTTGCCTTTAAAGCATTAGCTAACCGTGCTTGTGATTGGCCTATTCCACATCAACCTGGTGGCCATCTAGAGTTCTTTATTGAAAAGCTATTACTCAATGATAATGACGAAAGTATTAAAGAGCTTTTATAAGTGTTGATAAAGCGGGGAACTCTATAAGTGATTAAAGCGCAGGGATATCAAACTGATACATCAGAGCTGATAACACGGCACTTAGAACTAGTACATAAAATAGCTTATCATTTGATGGCTAGGTTACCTGCTAGTGTATTAGCAGATGATTTAGTGCAATCTGGCATGATTGGTTTATTAGAAGCGGCTCGTAATTTTGATGCTTCTAAAGGCGCTAGCTTTGAAACGTTTGCAGGTATTCGCATACGTGGTGCAATGTTAGATGAAATGCGCAAAGGTGATTGGGTTCCACGTTCGGTACATAAAAATAGTAGAACGATTGCTAGTGCAATTGATGCAGTCGAAAAACAAAGTGGAGAGGATGCAAAGGAGATTGATATTGCTAATTATCTTCAAATTTCACTTACTGAATATCAAAAAATGCTTCAAGACGTTAATTGCGGGAAACTTATCGCCTATGAAGACCTACCAAATCCAGATGATATGTTCGCGCAATCAAGTAAAACATTTGATAGTACTTTTGATGATGTTGCAGATAATCAGTTTACTCAGCAATTAGCACAATTAATTGAACAATTACCACAACGAGAAGCTTTAGTTTTATCACTTTATTACGACGAAGAGATGAATTTAAAGGAGATTGGTCTAATTTTAGAGGTGAGTGAATCACGTGTTAGTCAAATTCTTAGCCAAGCTATACATAGACTGAAATCTAAAATTAATTCTGATAGAATATAACCAATAAGGGGTAATTGTTTGTGGTGACTCACAATATTGCTAATAATCTATAAAATAACGTAAAAGAATAATGTCTTTTTTGCAGTTTTTACCTATATATAACAGAGATATAAAATAGGCCGACTTTTTTGCCTTAAGGGAATGTTTTGAATAAAAATATGAAAATATTAATTGTTGATGATTTCTCAACAATGAGAAGAATAATTAAGAACTTATTAAGGGATTTAGGCTTCACTAATACATTTGAAGCTGATGATGGCCATACTGCTTTGCCACTATTAAAAAATGGCGACTTCGAATTTGTGGTCACTGACTGGAATATGCCGATAATGGAAGGGATTGATCTATTAAAAGAGATACGAAAAGATCCTAAATTAAAGCATTTGCCAGTATTAATGGTAACAGCTGAAGCAAAACGAGAGCAGATCATTGAAGCTGCTCAAGCTGGAGTTAACGGTTATATTATTAAGCCTTTTACCGCCGGTACATTGAAAGAAAAATTAGACAAAATATTTGAGCGTTTAGCTTAATTTAAGGAGTACAGTATGGCTGATCAAGTTATGCCACACCTCTCACTTTCTCAAGCTAAAGCGCTAGTGGCTCATTTAGAAGCCGAGCAAATTAATGAAGCTAATAAGATTGTAGAGAGCGTTGATTTTTCTGTATCAAAGGAACATCTTCTCTTTGGCCAAGTCGGTGAATTAACACGTGAATTGCATGAGGCTTTATTAAGCTTTAATAATGATACACGTTTGATGGATCTCGCTGGTCATGATTTACCCGATGCTAAAAATCGCTTAAATTATGTTATTGAAATGACAGACAAAGCTGCTAACACAACAATGGATGCTGTTGACCATTGCCTGCCTATTGCCGATAAATTAATCCATGATTTAGATAACGTAATGCCAAGCTGGGAAAGCTTGATGACGCGTAATTTAGACGTTGGTGAATTTAAAGTATTGTGCCATTCCATTGATGAGTTTTTAACTTACTCAAAAGGCAGTTCGGTGCAGTTACGCGACAAATTAACTGAAATACTCATGGCTCAAGAGTTTCAAGATTTAACTGGGCAAATTATTAATAGAGTTATTTCTTTAGTGCAAGAGATTGAATCTAAACTAGTTGTGATACTGACTGTGTGTAGTAAACAAACCGAATTAGATGCTTCTGTTGGGCTGCAAAAAGAGAAAAAAGAACCACAAAGTACTGTTGCAGAAGGACCGATTATAGACGCAGAGTCCCGTTTAGATGTCGTTAATGGACAAGATGAAGTGGATGATTTGCTTTCGAGCTTAGGATTTTAAAGGGAACCTGGAATGACATTTGAAATAGATGATGAAATCTTGCAGGACTTCTTAGTCGAAGCGGGAGAAATTTTAGAATTATTATCCGAACAACTTGTAGAGTTAGAGAATAATCCTAATGATTCCGAATTACTAAATGCAATTTTTAGAGGCTTTCATACCGTTAAAGGCGGTGGAGGTTTTTTATCCCTAAATGAACTTGTTGAAACGTGTCATGGTGCAGAAAATGTATTTGATGGATTGCGTCAAGGGGCTCGTCTCGTTGACTCTGAACTTATGGATACCATTTTAGCAACATTAGATATTATTAATGAACAATTTTCAGCAGTTCAAAATGGTGAGCAAGGTGTAAAAGCACCTGATCATATTTTAGATGCATTACATAGGTTGAGTAAACCTGCGGTTATAGATGAACCTGTTACCGAGCAACTTCCTGAACCTATCATTGAACAACCTCCAGAGCCTGTTGTTGAACCACAAGCTAAAACTATTGATGATATAGATGCATTTGAGTTTGATGCGTTATTAGATGAGCTACATGCAAATTCAGATTCTCCTGCCAAACTTTCAGCTACTGAAAACGCTTCTACGGAAACAGAAAGTGATGAAATCACTGAAGATGAATTTGAATCGTTATTAGATGATTTACATGGTGCAGGAAAACATTCTGTGCCAGTAATGGAAAAAGAGACAGTTGCAGATAATGCAATCGCTAGTGATGAAATTAGTGAAGATGAATTTGAATCGCTATTAGATGACTTACATGGTGCTGGAAAGCATTCTTTATCTCCTGTGGGCGCAACGGCTGCTAGCAATGAAGTTGCTAGTGATGAAATAACTGATGACGAATTTGAAAGTTTGTTGGATGATCTTCATGGTAAAGGCATGCATAAGAATGACCTTTCTGAAGATAAAAAACCTTCAGATGATATTACAGATGACGAATTTGAATCATTACTAGATGAATTACACGGCGTCGGAAAAGTTAGTGCAAAAGCTGCTACAGACAAAGTACCGAATTCAGTTTCCTCAGTTAGTACTGCAGAAGTGAAAAGTAATCAACCTACAAAAACTGCGTCGTCTCAAGCTGAGCCTGTTAAACAACATGCGAATCCAGTACAAAAGGCTGCTACGACTGCACCAGCAAAAACGACACCTAATAAAGTAAATCAAGCGGAGCAAAGTGTCAGAGTTGACACGAGTACGCTTGATGAAATTATGAACATGGTCGGAGAGTTAGTTTTAGTACGTAATCGTTTAGTCAGTTTAGAGTCAACTTCAGAAAATGAAGAAATTTCTCGTGCAGTTGCTAATTTAGCGATTGTAACAAGCGACTTGCAAGGCTCTGTTATGAAAACTCGCATGCAGCCTATTAAGAAAGTTTTTGGTAAGTTTCCTCGTGTAGTCAGGGATTTAGCTCGTCAGCTTGGTAAAGATATTCGTTTAGAATTGGTCGGTGAAGAAACAGATTTAGATAAAAACCTAGTGGAGGCCTTAGCTGACCCATTAGTGCATTTAGTCCGTAATTCGGTAGATCATGGTATTGAAATGCCTGATATTCGAATGCAAGCTGGGAAAGAAACACAAGGGCGTGTTTTATTATCTGCAGCTCAAGAGGGAGACCATATTTTGTTAGTCATTGAAGATGATGGCGCAGGTATGGATGCAGAAAAATTAAAACAGATAGCGATCAATAAAGGCATCTTAGATCAAGATGGTGCAGATCGCATGACTGATACTGAAGCCTACTCATTAATTTTCGCTCCTGGTTTCTCAACTAAAGTTGAAATTTCTGATATATCTGGTCGTGGCGTTGGTATGGATGTTGTTAAAACTAGTATTACTAAGCTAAATGGTACCATCTCAATCGATTCTGCGATTGGTAAAGGAACTCGATTAGAAATTAAAGTACCGTTAACGTTAGCTATTTTACCGACTTTAATGATAGTTGTTGCTAAGCAAACATTTGCATTACCACTAACCAATGTTAATGAGATATTCCATTTTGACTTAGCTAAAACCAATATTGTTAATGGACAATTAACGGTGGTTATTCGTGACCATGCTATCCCATTATTTTATCTACGGGAGTGGCTAGCACCTAAATCGCCTTTATCTGATAAAGGTAAGGGTAAAGGGCACGTTGTTATTGTTCAGCTTGGTATGCAACAAGTCGGCTTTGTTGTTGATGGTTTACTTGGCCAAGAAGAAGTTGTTATTAAAGCATTAGATAAATTACTTTCTGGTACACCTGGAATGGCAGGTGCGACTATCACAAGTGATGGTGGCATTGCTTTAATTTTAGATTTACCAAGCTTATTAAAACATTACGCATAAAGGAAAGTAGATGACGATTAAAGTCTTAGTGGTTGATGATTCGAATTTTTTTCGTCGTCGAGTTAGTGAAATAATCAATGCATCACCTTACTTAGAGGTAATTGCTACAGCAAATAATGGTAAAGAAGCCATTGATATGGTGGTCAAACATAAACCTGATGTGATTACGATGGATGTTGAAATGCCAGTAATGGATGGCATTACGGCGGTTCAAAAGATAATGGATCTCCTGCCAACACCTATTTTAATGTTTTCATCATTAACTCATCAAGGTGCCAGCGCAACGTTAGATGCGTTAGATGCTGGAGCATGTGACTTTTTACCTAAGAAGTTTGAAGATATTGCTCGTGACAAACAAGAAGCTATCACTTTATTACAACAACGTATTCAAATGATCGCTAGACGACGCGTACAGAGAGTACCAGAAAAAAAATCTGGATTAGCTAAACCTGTCGCTAATGTTGCAACAACAATAAAGCCTACTTTATCGAGATTACCGCCAAAAAATGACGGTCATGAAGTGGCGGTTAAATCTACGAATCATCGTAATAAAGCCTCTGGAAAGTCTTATAATGTACTGGCAATTGGGACTTCAACAGGTGGCCCCGTTGCATTACAAAAAATATTAACTGCATTACCTCAAAACTTTAAATTACCTATCGTATTAGTGCAGCATATGCCTGGTACCTTCACTAAAGCTTTTTCTGAACGTCTAAACAGCAATTGTAAGATCACTGTTAAAGAAGCAGAAACAGGCGATATATTAAAACCTGGTTGTGCTTATTTAGCGCCTGGTGGTAAACAAATGTTAATTGCTGCTAATGGCCAAATAAAAATACATGAAGGTAATGAAGCCTTGAACTATAAACCAAGCGTTGATATTACTTTTGCATCACTTGCTAAATCTTATACCAATAAAGTCTTGGCTATTATATTAACAGGAATGGGGGCTGATGGCCGTGATGGTGCTCGTTTACTAAAAAGTAAAGGCTCTGAAATTTGGGCTCAAGATGAAGCAAGTTGTGTCGTTTATGGTATGCCGCAAGCAGTCACCAAAGCTGGAATTGCGACCGAATCAATCGCTCTTGATCAAGTTGCTAAACGCATCTTGGTGGAATTAAAGCATGAGTAAAATTGGGCTGATCGGCTTTATTATTATTGCTGTAAGCATTATTTCTGCGCAGCTTTATCATAATGCACCTCTTAGCGGCTTATTAGATTTTTCTGCCTTTTTAATTGTTTTTGGTGGCACTGTTGGCGCAATTTTAATTCAGTCTTCAAGTAAACAGCTTGGCCATGCATGTAAGCAATTAGCCAATTTATTTGCTAAACCTCGGTATCAATTAGAAGAACAAATATCATTGATTAAACGATGGTCTGTTATCTCTCGTCAAGATGGTTTATTAAGCTTAGAAAAAGAAAATATAGAAAATTTAGATAGTTTTACCGAAAAGTCATTATCTATGCTGGTAGATGGATGCGATCCAGTTACTTTACAAGAAATTTTACAGCAGGAAATTGAATTAGAAATAGATCAAAATGAACGCGGTGCACAAGTTTTTGATGCGATGGGAGGTTATAGCCCGACGATCGGGATTATTGGTGCCGTATTAGGTTTAATACAAGCGATGGCATTTTTAGATCAACCAGAGTTATTAGGGCAAGGTATTGCTATTGCCTTTGTGGCAACAATATACGGTGTTGCTTTTGCTAATTTTATTTTTTTACCTATCGCCAACAAAATTCGTTTAAATTATCAACATCAAGCGTTGTTTGAAGAGATGTCGATGGTAGGGATTATTGCCATTGCACATGGAGAAAACAGTTTATTATTAGAGCGACGTCTGAATGGGTATTTATCTAGAGCTGCTTTTTAATGCCAATTTATAATCGTCGTCATGCTCATAAGCCACATAATAACCATGTTCATCGTTGGACTGTGTCTTATGCTGATTATATGACCTTGATGTTTGCGTTGTTTGTGGTGCTTTATGCTGTGTCACTAAATAATGAAGAAAAATACCAAGAAGTGATTGAAGTCATTCAAAGCGCTAGCCATTTTGTACGAGCCAATAATAGTGGTTCAGATGCAAAAGGTATATTAACTAAACGTAGCAATGATATTAAAGACGAGACAGGGCCTGCATTAATAAGTGATGGAGAGAGCCATAACTTGGGGTATGTTAGTGAATTAGAAAGTGAAAAGTTATCAGACCCAGATCAAAGCTACACCGGAAAGTCATTAGAAGAGATACAATTATCTTTACAATCTGCATTGCAGCCCGAATTAGAAACAGGCGCTTTTAGTGTTGATTTAGATGGTGATTGGTTGACGATTAAAATGAGTGGACCTTTATTATTTGCTGGTGAGAGCCATACTTTATTAAATGGCGCCAAGCATCAAATAGAGCAAATCGCTGCAGTTTTAAAACCAGTCAACAATATGCTCCGGTTACGCGGTTATACTGATGTAGATACGGTTGCTAATGAAATATACAAGTCAAATTGGGAGCTCTCTGCATTACGGGCTATTAGCGTATTACATGCTTTTAATAAACTTGGCATTACTGGCGAGCGAATGGTTATAGAAGGTTATGGAAAGTTTCAACCTATACTAAATAGTAATGGCAAAGAAGATAAATTAAAAAGCCGACGAGTTGTTATTGCTATCTCTAAATTTGCAGTGTTCAAAGCTCAACAATCTAATGAGAATTCAAGTAGCATAAAACCAATAAAAAAAGAAACAACGGACGTACCGCGTACGCCAAAACCTGATAGTGATGAAATACGCGAAATATATCACCCAGATGGGCGAATCATCATTACAACAAGGCAGGAGTGACGGTGAAAATTTGGACTATTTCAAATCAGAAGGGTGGTGTTGGAAAAACCACAACTGTAATTTCAATGGCGGGTCTTTTAGTCGATCGAGGTTTTCGTGTTTTATTGATTGATACAGATCCTCATGCCTCTTTAACCAGTTACTTACAGTACGATTCAGACCAGTTGCCTGTTAGTTTATACGATTTGTTTCAAGATCCTGCAACAACTAAAGCGGAATTAGATCAAGTTATACTACCTACGGAAATTGCTAATTTATCATTGATCCCCGCTTCTATGTCTTTAGCAACATTAGATAGAGTATTAGGAAATCAAGAAGGCATGGGGCTTTTTTTACATAAGCAGCTAAAATTAGTAAAAGACGATTATGATTTTGTACTTATTGACTGTCCACCGGTACTAGGTGTAATGATGGTTAATGCATTAGCAGCTTGCGAACGAATTTTAATTCCAGTACAAACAGAGTTCTTAGCTTCTAAAGGCTTACAAAGAATGGTGCAAACGCTTGGCATTATGCAGCATTCTAGAGGTGATGATTTTAATTATTGCATTATCCCTACTATGTTTGATAAAAGGACAAGAGCTTCAATTAATACTTTAGAAGAGTTAAAAAATACTTATAAAGGTAAAGTTTGGAATGGCGTTATTCCTATCGATACTAAATTTAGGGATGCAAGCTTGGCTCATTTACCTATCTCTCTTTATATTAAGAGTTCTAGAGGTTCCTTTGCTTATGAAACATTGTTAAATTATTTGCTACAAACTGAGCACAATTAAATGAAAAATAATAACAACGACGCAATGAAAAACTATTTTGACTCAATGCTGCGTAATGATGATAAATCGAATGAAGAGTCACCTGAATTTGCAGAGCCTAGTGAATTAAATGAACAGTTAGTATTTTCTAGCCCGACAATTAATATTCAAAAAGAGCCTGAAATAGAGTCAGTTGAAAAAGATGATGAATGGGAAAATTTGGTTGTAGCAGATCAGTTTCAAGTATTGTTCTTTGAACTCAACCATATTACCTTTGCCATACCATTAACTGATTTGGGGGGGATTTATCATTTAACAGATTCACTTAATTTTTTAATGGGTAAACCGGCATGGTTTCGTGGTGTAATGAGCCACAATGAGCGGTTATATAATATTGTAGATACTTCATCATGGTTGCAACTTGGTCGTAATGCTACCGATCTTAATTATACTCATTTTATTTTACTAGGTGATACTGCTTGGGGATTGTCTTGTGAAAAGTTGTTAGGTACTGAAAACCTCAACAAAGATCAAATTAGGTGGCGTGATAAGAAAGGATCTCGCCCATGGCTAGCGGGTATGGTTAAGCAAAAGATGTGTGCTTTGATCCATGCAAAAGAACTCGTGAAGCTATTAGATCAAGGAATGGATATTCGCGGCTAATTAGGCTGAATTTAAAATAACCAATAATTTAAGTAGGGATAAAATGAATAGAGAAACTAATTCTTCAAAAAAAGCGTCTAATGATGAAATATTACAACGCGTTACTTTTTTATTAGACAATGAAACTTACGGTATTAACGTAATGCAAGTTCAAGAAATTTTGCGATATAGTGAAATTGCTGCTGTGCCAGGTGCACCGGACTATGTATTAGGCATTATCAATTTACGTGGTAACGTTGTTACAGTGATAGATACACGCACTCGTTTTGGTTTAATGCCAGCTGATATAACAGATAGCAGTCGCATTGTGATCATTGAGTCTGAAAAACAAGTCATTGGCATTTTAGTCGACAGTGTTGCTGAAGTAGTTTATTTGAAAAAATCAGAAATCGAGCCTGCACCACATGTTGGTACAGAAGAAAGTTCGCAATTTATCCAAGGTGTGTGTAATCGTGATGATGGCTTGTTAATTTTAGTAGATTTAAACAAATTATTAAGTGACGATGAATGGGACGAACTAAATCTACTATAATTTACTCTCATTATTAGTATCGAGTTGAACATGTTTACAGAATATATTGCTTGGTTAGCCTTAGTGTTAACCATTGGTTTTTTTATCACTACGCTTATTTTCTTAAAGAGAGTGAATAAAAAAAATCACAGTCTTGAAGTATTAATTAAATCATTATTGGTACAGCAAGAAACAACGAAAAAACAATTCACAGAAGTTCACTCTGGTGCTGTAGGCTTAAGTAAAAAGTTACAGCAATTGGATACTGAAGTGAAAAAAACGCAAGAAAACCAAGTTAATTTAGTGGCTTCTGCGCCTGAAAATAGACTTTATACACGTGCGACAAAAATGGTCGAATTAGGTGCAAGTATTGAAGAGCTTATGTCTGAGTGTGAGTTACCTCGTGCTGAAGCAGAGCTTTTACTGAATTTACATCGTAAATAATACCCATTATTTACAGATAAATAAGACAACAGAACTTGAGCTTAAACAAAGTATTTTGACTTTTGTATTTTATTTTCACCTGTTGTCTCTTTCTGATAGTTACTCATAAGCTTTTTCTATGTTAGGATCCGCTCACATTTTATGACATTAAATGGCATAATATGACGATTCTACTTTGTTGTGTGTTATTTATTAGTAAAGGTAAGTCTGAATGCTTGAGTGCAAAAACTTAACTTGTGTGCGTGAAGAGCGAGTTTTGTTCAATAATCTAAACTTTGTACTTTCCCCTGGTGAAATTTTGCATGTCGAAGGTCCTAATGGCATCGGAAAAACCAGTTTATTTCGCTTACTTGTTGGTTTGTCTTCCCCTTATTCTGGCGATATTCATTGGCAACAACAAAATATAATGTCAGATCGTGAATCTTATTATCAAAATATGCTTTACCTTGGCCACAAATCAGGTGTAAAACCAGAGCTGACAGCACTTGAAAATCTACAATTTTTTCATCAATTATATAATCCTAGTGTTGAATTAGATCTGTTAGATATCCTTACCTTAGTTGGGCTTGTTGGCTATGAAAATATACCAACGGCACAACTTTCTGCAGGTCAACAGAGACGAGTTGCATTAGCAAGAATGTGGTTTAGTGATTGTCCTTTATGGATTTTGGATGAGCCTTTTACTGCTATCGATAAACACGGTGTCAAAGTCATCGAGAATTTATTAATTAAACATGCTCAAAATGGTGGAATGATAATTTTAACCACTCATCAAGATTTATCACTTCCTATTGAACTCTATAAAAAACTTGTACTACAAAAGCCTGCTGTTGGAGAACAATATGTTTGATGCTTTTGGGCAAATTGTACGTAAAGATTTATTAGGCGCATTTCGTCAACAAAGTGATATTTTAAATCCGATTTGGTTTTTTGTTATCGTGGTGACTTTATTTCCTTTAGGGATAGGAACTGACCCTGCTTTATTAGCGCGTATTGCCCCGGGCATTATTTGGGTAGCAGCATTGCTAGCGGCATTGTTATCTTTTGAGCGTTTATTTAAAGATGATTATATTGATGGCTCGTTAGAACAAATGATGCTTGCTCCTCATTCTTTAACCTGGTTAGTGTGTGCCAAAGTGTTCACTCATTGGTTACTAACAGGCTTACCTATTTTATTAGTGTCTCCTTTATTAGCTGTTTTTTTATCACTTGAAGAAAATACGTTTTGGGCATTATTTTTAACCCTTTTAATTGGCACCCCAATATTAAGCTTGTTAGGTGCTATTGGCGTCGCACTGACAATTGGTTTACGTAAGGGCGGTGTCTTATTAAGTTTAATTATGCTCCCTCTAAGTATTCCGATTTTGATTTTTTCAACCATGGCGATTGATGCAGCTTCATTTGGGCAACCTTACCTTGGTTTATTGGCGTTATTAGGCGCTATGTTAGTCGGCGCGATTACGTTAGCGCCTTTTGCAATTGCTGCTTCATTACGAGTTAGTGTCAGTTAATTCGTTTAAGCTATTCTTACTTATTGAAAATAAAGATATAAATAGAGATACAATTATGTGGAAATGGTTACACCCCTATGCAAAGGCAGAGAAAAGCTATGCGTTATCTGGGAAATTAATGCCTTGGTTTTTAGTCATTGCAATACCAACATTCCTTGTCGGTATTGTATGGGGCCTCGCTTTCGCACCTGCTGATTACCAGCAAGGTGATAGTTTTCGTATTATCTACATACATGTCCCTGCTGCAATGATGGCAATGGGAGCATACTCAACAATGGCTGTAGCTGCTTTTATTGGTTTAGTTTGGCAAATTCGTTTAGCTGAAATGACGGTAGCAGCGACTGCACCGATTGGTGCTGTTTATACTTTTATTGCTTTATTTACCGGTGCTGCATGGGGAAAACCAATGTGGGGAGCTTGGTGGGTTTGGGATGCTCGGCTAACCTCTGAATTGATTTTATTATTTGTTTATTTAGGGATTATCGCTTTATATAATGCTTTTTCGGATAAAATATTAGCAGGTCGTGCAGCTTCTATTTTGACGTTAGTTGGCGTGATTAATTTACCTATTATTCACTTTTCGGTTGTATGGTGGAATACCTTACATCAAGGTGCAACGATCACTAAGTTTGATCAACCTTCAATGGCGATGGAAATGCTTATTCCTTTGTTGATTATGATTGTGAGTTTTGCGAGTTTCTTAGGTTTTATGATTTTATATCGTTTTCGTAATGAAATACTACAACGGGAAAGTCATCGTCCATGGGTGATTGCATTAGTGAAGCAATCCTTGAAAACGAATAAGAGAGGTTAATATGGCATTTACATCACTGTCAGATTTTATCGCCATGGGCGGTTATAGTTTTTATGTTTGGTTAGCTTATGGTGTGTCATTTCTGAGTGTGATTTTACTCATCACTAATAGCATCGTTAAACGTAAAAAAATATTCCATCAAGTTGAACAACGTATACAGCGTGAACAACGTATTAAAGCAGCTGAAAATAGAGAAGATATTTTATGAATCCAAGACGTAAAAAACGTTTATTAATCACTTCTTCATTAATTGCAGGATTGTCATTAGCAATTGGTTTAACGCTATATGCTTTACAGCAAAATATTGATTTATTTTACACGCCAAATGAAATCCTCAATGGTAAAAATGAAACGGGTATCAAACCTGAAATCGGTCAACGTTTACGTGTCGGTGGCATGGTATTAAATGGTTCTGTTCAACGTGATCCTGAAAGTCTTAAAGTAAGTTTTGATTTAATAGACAATAAAGCAGGGCAAGTCACGGTCTACTTTGATGGTATTTTGCCAGATTTATTTCGTGAAGGTCAGGGGATCGTGGCGCAAGGTGTTTTAAAATCAGAAAACTCCATTGATGCATTTGAAGTGCTTGCTAAACACGATGAAGAATATATGCCACCAGAAGTTGCTGATGCACTGAAAGGTATGGAACATTTAAAAACAGAAAGTGAATTAGCAAAATAAAGCTAATACCACTTAATTCATAAAAAAGGGTTAGATTAATGCTTCCTGAAATTGGTCAATTTACGTTGATTTTGGCGTGTATTCTGTCATTTTTACAAATGGTTTATCCATTATATGGAGTACAAACTGGTCACCAAGGTGCTATTCGTAGTGCTAGAATTCTTACGATTTTACAGTTTATAGCGGTTGCTTCTTCTTTTGCAATTTTAGCTTATTCCTTTCTAATTAATGATTTCACGGTTGGTTATATTGCGACCAACTCAAACTCTGCGATGCCATGGTATTTTCGATTGTCTGCCGTATGGGGAGCACATGAAGGATCATTATTACTGTGGGTTTTCCTTTTAGCAGGGTGGAGTATTGCCGTTGCCTTAATGAGTAAGCGTTTGCCGATTGAATCAGTGGCTCGAGTGCTTGCTGTATTAGGTTTATTATCTTTTGGATTTTATCTATTTGTTATTTTAACATCTAATCCTTTCGAACGTACCTTGCCGTATTTCCCTATCGATGGTCGTGACTTAAATCCGTTATTGCAAGATTTTGGCTTGGTTATTCATCCTCCTATGCTTTACATGGGATACGTAGGTTTTTCTGTTGCATTTGCATTTGCTATTGCAGCATTGCTTGAAGGTCGTTTAGATAGTGCTTGGGCTAAATGGTCCCGTCCTTGGACAATGGCAGCATGGATGTTCTTAACCGTTGGTATTGCTCTTGGTAGTTGGTGGGCTTATTACGAATTAGGTTGGGGTGGATGGTGGTTCTGGGATCCCGTTGAAAATGCTTCATTTATGCCTTGGTTAGCAGGAACGGCTTTAATTCATTCATTAGCGGTGAGTGAAAAGCGTGGCGTCTTTAAATCTTGGACTGTATTACTAGCGCTTAGTGCTTTTTCTTTAAGTTTATTAGGCACTTTCTTAGTTCGTTCAGGTGTATTGGTTTCAGTACATGCTTTTGCTAGTGACCCTACGCGTGGTTTGTTTATTTTAGGATTTTTAGTCTTAGTGATTGGCGGCTCATTATTGCTTTATGCTATTCAAGCATCAAAAGTAAAAAGCCGTGGTCGTTATGAATTAGCGTCGCGAGAAAGCATGTTGCTGATTAATAATATCTTGTTAATCGCTGCTTTGATTGTGGTTTTACTAGGGACTTTGTTACCACTGGTACATAAAGAAATTGGTTTAGGCAGTATCTCAATTGGCGAACCATTTTTTAATCGTATGTTTACCATTTTAATTGTGCCATTTGCATTATTTCTAGGTGTCGGTTCATTGTTCCGTTGGAAGCGTCAGCAATTAAATGATTTGAAAAAACCTTTAACACTTATTTTGATTTTAAGTGTGTTATCGACGGTACTTTTCTTATTTATATTTGCACCATTCCTTACTTGGTTAGCGGTATTAGGCACCTTCTTAGGTTTTTGGATCATCGTAGCAGTTGCTTACGAAATTTATTTACGTTCAACGCATCGCCATGCATTTAGTAAGGGTGTGATGAAATTAGGTAATAGTCATTGGGCAATGAGCTTCGGTCACCTTGGTTTAGCGGTAATGATCATTGGGATCACCATGACACAAAACTTTTCTATCGAAAAAGATATTAAGTTAGCGGTAGGAGACCATATTACCTTCGAGCACTACGACTTCCATTTCGGTCAAGTTAAACCGCTTAATGGTCCAAACTATACGGGATCAGTAGGTATCTTTACGGTTAAGCAAGATCAAAAACAAATTGCTGTAATGCATGCTGAAAAACGAATTTATACAGTACAGCGTATGCCAATGACAGAAGCGGCGATTGATGCCGGTATCACTCGTGATTTATATATTGCAATGGGTGAACAATTACCTGATGGCGCATGGGCGGTACGAATTTATTATAAACCCTTTATTCGTTGGATTTGGTTAGGTCCATTAATTATGGCCTTTGGTGGTTTATTGATGATTTGTGATAGGCGTTACCGTAGTAAAAAAGAAAATGGTAATGAAAGTGCACCTACGACTGAAAAAGAAGGAGCGTAGAATGCTTAACAAACGTCGAGTATTAACACTGTTAGTCCCTTTTATTATTTTTATCATTGGTGCTGTGTTACTGGCAACACCACTATTAAAAGGCAGTGACCCAAGTAAATTGGATTCTGCATTAGTGGGGCAAGCGGTTCCAGCTTTTACTTTGCAAGATATTTACGACGAAAATAAACAATATGACGCAAGTATTTTTAAAGGTCAAAAAATGTTGTTGAACGTCTGGGCTACATGGTGCCCTACTTGTTATGCAGAGCACACGTATCTTAATAAATTGGCTAAACAAGGTTTGTATATTGTTGGTATGAATTATAAAGATGATCGTAAAAAAGCCATTCGTTGGCTAAATGATCTGAATGACCCTTATCAAATCAGCTTATTTGATCAAAATGGTATGTTAGGTATGGATCTAGGCGTTTACGGTGCTCCCGAGACGTTTTTAATTGATAGTAAAGGTATTATTCAATATCGTCATGTAGGTGATTTGAATGACAAAGTTTGGAATAACAAATTACTTGCGATTTATGAGGGGATGGAATGATAACCTTTAATAAAAGCAATCTATTAATCGCGCTAATGATTGCTACCAGCCTAATGTTATTTAGCCATAACAGCCAAGCAGCAATAGAGACCTTCGAATTTGATAATGCTCAGCAAGAGCAGACCTTTCATGAGTTGACCAAGCTATTACGTTGCCCTAAATGTCAAAACAATAATATCGCTGACTCTAATGCCGAATTAGCAAAAGACTTGCGTAATAAAACCTACGAGTTAGTGACTCAGGGACAAACCAAAGAACAAGTTATTGATTACATGGTTGCGCGCTTTGGTAATTTTGTTCGTTATGATCCCCCTGTAACGCCTCTAACCATTTTTTTATGGCTAGGTCCTTTATTGTTTATTGTGTTTGGCTTATTAGTATTATTGAGACAAATTAAAAAACAACCAGCTAAAGGCTCTCAGTTAGATGCGCAAGAGCAGGAAAAATTACAGAAACTATTAAAGCAGCATGTTAAGGATACAAAATCATGATTTTACAGTTTGTTATTGCCGCTTTGTTATTGTTGGTTATTTTCAGTGTCGTGGTAGCCATTCATTTTATTCGTGATAAAGCGAATAAAAATACGACTCAAGAACGCCGTAATCAGCTTAATCACGAGCTTTATGATATTCGAGTTAAAGAAGTTGAGGATGATATTCAACAAGGTGTGGTGCTTGATAAAGAAACCATGATTGCGGAGCTTCAATATAACTTACTTGATGACATTGACGATGTTGATGATAAGAATTCAAGTACAGAAACTAAGCAAAATAATTCACCACGAATTTGGATACCTGGTGTTATCTTTTTAATACTAGCAACCATTGCTTTATATTGGTCAGTAGGTGCATTTAAAGAAGTAAATGACTGGCAGGGAACATTGCAACGTTATCCTGAAATCCATAAAAAATTATTTGAAGACAATGATGCCACGCCTAATGAAAAAGAATTGGAAGATTTGATGTTAGGTTTACGTACTCATTTAGCAAGTGAACCTGGTGATGCTCAAGGCTGGGTTTTATACAGTCGGTTAGGACGAGTATTTAAAGATAAAGAGTTAGCGTTAGGTGCAATTCAAAAAGCGATTGAAGCAGCTCCTAATAATGCTGAAATTGAACTCGAATATATCGAACTAAAAATGAAAATCGGTGATGAACACTCGCAAGCAACAGCTGAATTGATGTTAAATCGTTTTTTACAGAGGTACCCTGATAATTATGAAGGTTGGTCAATGTATGGTTTTATGGCATTGCAACAAGAGAACTTTTTAGGGGCAATTGAACGTTGGCAAAAAATGTTAGCATTAGTTGGTCAAAATAGTGAAAAAGCAAGCATGTTAAAAAACAGTATTGCTTATGCTCAAGAACAATTAGCACTGCAAAAACAACCTGAAACAAAAACAGCAATGGTTGAACAAAGTTCGCCTGATCAAAACACTGATAAACCTGCTATTGTAGGGCCAGCGTACGAAGTGAATATTACTTTATCTGATCAGGTCAATTATACACAAAACAGTACTTTGTTTGTCTATGCACAACCTGTCAGTGGGTCTTCCATGCCGATTGCAGCCATTAAATTACCTATTAGCACATTTCCCGTTAAGGTGATTTTATCAGATGCCAATGAGATGGTTAAAGGCATTAAATTAAGTGATCATTCTCAATTTATCATTAAAGCGCGTATCTCTGCAGATGGCTCAGTAAATAAAAACGCTAGCCAATGGATTGGTACAAGTACCGTTATTAACGCCGGAGAAAAGAGCGCTATTAATATTGAAATTGATCAGCAATCTTAAATTCTATTTAGATTTGTTAATGGATAATTAACAAATCTCGTTAATAAATAGCCAACAGCATTTCTGTTAAATAGGTACTGTTGGCTTAAACTTTTATTATTCTACGTTAGCTTTGTTTATAGTTTTAATATTAGTTAAAAATAAATTAATAATGACATTAAACAATATTGACAATTAATTATTAAAAACACTATTTGGATACTTGATATGCTTACACGACATTTATTCTCTATTTTTTTACTGTTTGCTAGCTTGAGTGTTTCTGCCCAAACTATTCAGGGTAATGATTCAACTTATATGAGCGACCCAATAGAACCTGTGAATCGTTTAGTTTGGGACTTTAACTATTATGTATTAGATGGTTATATCTATAAACCCGTCACAGAAACCTATGTTGATTGGGTGCCTAAAGCAGGGCGAGTTGCTATTAATAACATGGTGTTAAATCTAGACGAACCTTCCACTATTGTGAATAACCTATTACAACTAGAGTTCGGGCGAGCAACAGATGCTTTCTTCCGTTTTACATTTAATTCAACCTTTGGTTTGTTAGGTTTGTTTGATGTTGCAAAGTATGGTGGTGTAGAGAGACGTAGGGAAAGTTTTAGTAACGTATTAGGTCGTTGGTCTGTTCCACATGGACCTTATTTAATGGTGCCTTTTATAGGGCCTCGTAGTACGCGTATTTTAGTCGGTAGTGTTGTTGATAGTTTATATTTTCCTTACAGTTATTTTGAACTGTGGCAAACAGGTGTTGTCATGGGACTTAATGGTTTAGATGTTCGTGAAGGTTTATTAGGACAAGAAATATTACTTGAGCAATCATTAGACCCTTATACTTTTGTTAAAGAAGCTTACATGCAATTTGAAGCATTTAAGTTTAATGCTAATGGGCAAGGCACTGATGAGTTTATTTTGTTAAAACAACAAGAGTCTCAGAAAAAAACCGACGAAAACCTTAGTGATTTCTTAGATGAAATTGATTAAGACATTAACCTTATAATACAACAATAAAATATTTAATCTCAGATTCGGAGTGACCATGTCAGTTTCAAATTTAATAACTATCGATGGCCCAAGTGGTTCAGGCAAAGGTACGGTATGCCATATCTTAGCTAAAAAGTTACAATGGCATCTGTTAGATAGTGGTGCGCTTTATCGTATTCTGGCTTACGCTGCATTACAAAAAAATATACTGTTAAATGACTCAAAAAAGTTAGCTGATTTAGCCTTAACGCTTGACGTCTCTTTTGTCTCTAACGGCACTGGCGTTGATACCTTATTAGCGGGGAAGAATATCGGTGATAAATTGCGTACTGAAGTCGTTGGCACCGCAGCATCTGAAGTCGCTTCGATTGAGCTGGTACGATCTGCATTACTGGCAAGACAAAAAGCATTCTTGCAAAAACCGGGTTTAATTGCCGATGGCAGAGATATGGGAACCGTTGTGTTTCCTGAGGCTAAAGTTAAAATTTTCCTAGATGCGAGCGCCGAAGAGCGCGCCCAGCGCCGTTTTAATCAGTTGCAAGATAAGGGCTTTAATGTTAGCATCGCGCAAATTTTAAGCGAGATTAAAGAACGTGATTATCGAGACCGTAATCGAGCAATTGCTCCATTACAGCCTGCAGATGATGCATTTGTTATCGATTCTACTGAATTAACCATTAATGAAGTGGTCGAACAAATCCTGACTTTAACTGAACTTAAATTAAAAATTTCAACTGAATAATCAGTTGTGAATAAAGCTGCTTCAAGGATGAAGTGGTAATCTTTCTTGCCTCCCGTACGAATGGATTGTATGTGGTTGTATAAAATAAGTGTGAATAAATAGATGATGGAATCTTTTGCTGAACTATTTGAAGAATCTCTTCAACAAGTAGAAACTCGCCCAGGTACAATTGTTAAAGGTACAATCGTACGTATTAGCAACAACTTAGTATTCGTTGACGCTGGTCTTAAATCTGAAGCTGCTATCCCAGTTGAAGAATTCAAGAACGCTGCTGGCGAAATTGAAGTTGAAGTTGGCGATGTTTGTGATGTAGCTCTAGACGCTGTAGAAGATGGTTTCGGTGAAACTAAACTTTCTCGCGAAAAAGCTAAACGTCACGAAGCTTGGATCCAGTTAGAAAAAGCGTACGAAGACCAAGAAACTGTTATCGGTGTTATCAACGGTAAAGTTAAAGGTGGTTTCACTGTTGAATTAAACGGTATCCGTGCTTTCCTACCTGGCTCATTAGTTGACGTACGTCCGGTACGTGACACTGCTCACCTTGAAAACAAAGATATTGAATTCAAAGTGATCAAGCTAGACCAAAAACGCAACAATGTTGTTGTATCTCGTCGTGCTGTTATCGAAACTGAAAACAGTGTTGAACGTGATGAGCTTCTTGAAAATCTTCAAGAAGGTCAAGAAGTTAAAGGTATCGTTAAAAACCTAACTGACTACGGCGCGTTCGTAGACTTAGGCGGCGTAGACGGCCTACTACATATCACAGATATGGCTTGGAAACGTGTTAAACACCCAAGTGAAATCGTAACTGTTGGCGAAGAAATCAACGTTAAAATCCTTAAGTTTGACCGTGAGCGCACTCGTGTATCTCTAGGTCTTAAGCAATTAGGTGAAGATCCATGGGTTGCAATCGCTAAGCGTTACCCTGAATCAACTCGTCTAACTGGTAAAGTAACTAACTTAACTGATTACGGTTGTTTCGTAGAAATTGAAGAAGGCGTAGAAGGTCTTGTTCACGTTTCTGAAATGGATTGGACTAATAAAAACATCCACCCATCTAAAGTTGTTAACTTAGGTGATATGGCTGAAGTTATGGTTCTAGATATCGATGAAGAACGTCGTCGTATCTCTCTAGGTCTTAAACAGTGTAAAGCTAACCCGTGGGAAGAGTTCTCTTCAACACACGATAAAGGTCAAAAAGTTTCTGGTAAGATTAAATCTATCACTGACTTCGGTATCTTCATCGGTCTTGATGGCAACATCGACGGTCTAGTTCACCTTTCTGACATTAGCTGGGAAGTTGAAGGCGAAAAAGCAGTACTTGATTACAAAAAAGGCGACGAAATCGAAGCTGTTGTATTACAAGTTGACCCAGAGCGCGAACGTATCTCTCTAGGTATCAAGCAAATTGCTGCTGACCCATTCAACAACTACCTAGCAGAATTCAAGAAAGGTACTATTGTTAATGGTACTATTTCTGAAGTTGATGCTAAGGGTGCAACTGTTACTCTTACTGAAGGCGTTGAAGGTTACATCCGTGTTGCTGATATTTCACGTGATCGTATCGAAGATGCATCTACAGTACTAAAAGCTGGTGAGCCTGTTGAAGCTAAATACGTTGGTGTTGATCGTAAAAACCGCGTAATTAGCCTGTCTATCAAAGCTAAAGATGAAGCAGATGAGAAAGATGCTATCGATAGCTTGAAGCAACAAGACGAAGCAAGCATGGGTAATGCAATGCTTGACGCGTTTAACGCTGCTAAAGGCAAATAATTAAATGTGGCTGGTCGCAGCCACATTTAAAGCATTAACTGGAGTCTTTTTAATTTGTATTCACATAATACGAGGTAAGTTATGACTAAGTCTGATTTGATCGAAAGACTAACCAGCAAACACTTTCAATTGTCGGTTAAAGAAGTTGAAGATAGCGTGAAAGAAACGCTAACGCTGATGACTAATTCACTCGCTTCTGGCGAAAGAATTGAAGTTAGAGGTTTTGGTAGTTTTTCACTACATTATCGTGCCCCACGCGTTGGCCGTAACCCTAAAACAGGGGACAAGGTTGAACTGGGCGGGAAATATGTTCCTCACTTCAAACCGGGTAAAGCATTGAGAGAACGTGTTAATGCGTTAAATGTCTAAATACAAATGGTGCTGAAAAGCACCATTTTTTTAATTTTAATTTCTATCTACTCTTTTCTGAGTATTTATCTGTTAACTATATTAATTTGATCACTATCTGAGTCGATAATGTTAAACGATTCATATCAATGATTTATTCCCTGATTGATTTATAATACACTCATCACTTCTTATTCTTGTGTAGGTATCAGTATGAAACGTTTTCTAGCTATATTAATCACAGTAGTATTTTTTATTATCGTGATTGTATTGGGATTACAAAACCAACAACTCGTTACAGTAAACTATCTTATTGCGCAAAATGAACTACGTCTATCTACTTTGATGGCGATTATATTTTCCGTGGGATTTGCTATTGCATTATGCTTCGCTAGCTATTTTTACCTAGCGCAGAAAATGAAAATTCGTCAATTAACAAAATTGAATGTAAAGCAACGTAGAGAGCTTAATGATCTACGTGATAGCATCGAAAAAGATTAATTCTTAGTGCAAGAGATTTTTTTCCTATTACTGCCCGTTGCAGCCTTTTATGGTTGGTATATGGGTGTGCGCAGTGTTTATCAAAAAAAGCAAAAAAAAGGCAATCAATTAAGCCGGGATTATGTCCAAGGTTTAAACTTTTTATTAAATGAGCAACCCGATAAAGCGGTGGATCATTTTATTGCATTGTTAGATGTAGATGATGAAACTATTGAAACGCACCTTGCATTAGGTAACCTATTTCGTCAAAGCGGTGAAGTAGACCGTGCCATTCGTATCCATCAAAACCTTATTGCTCGTCCTTCTCTAACATTGGAGCAGCGTGATTTAGCAATGTTTCAATTGGGTAAAGACTTTTATCAATCTGGATTGTTTGATCGCAGTGAAGAAATTTTCATTCAACTTAAAGAGTCTCCTGAATATAAACAAGCGGCATTAGAGAATTTATTGCTTATTTACCAACAGTTAAAAGATTGGCAAGAAGCGATTAATTGCACTGAATTAATGAATAAGATCGATAAATCAAAAGCGAAACCCAGAACGCTATCTTATTTGTACTGTAGTTTGGCTTGTGAAATGAAAAAGCCAGAGCAACAAAAACAAGCCATTAAGTTATATCAAAAAGCATTAGTGACTTTCCCTAAATGTATTCGAGCCTGTTTAGCGATGGCTGAATATTATGAACAAAACCAGCAACCAGAAAAAGCACTTAGTATTTTAGAGCAAGTGCCTGAGTTAGATATTGACTTCACAGAAGTCATTTTAGAAAACTTATATGCGTTACATAAGCAACTGAATACGGAACAAAAATTAATTGCCTATTTACAACGTATTGTTAATTTAGGAGCTGGAGCTAGCGCCGTTATCCTATTAGCCAAATTAATTGCTGAGTTTAATAGTGTCGAGAAAGCGCAAAACTTTATGTTACAAGAATTACGTCGTAATCCGACTATGAAAGGCTTTAATCATTTAATGACCTATCATTTGCAACTAGCCCAGTCTGATAACGAAAAAGAAAGTTTAGTATTTTTACATAAATTAGTAAGTGAACAAATTACATTGAGGCCACAATATCGTTGTCAAAAATGCGGTTATTCAACTAAAAAATTATTTTGGCAATGCCCATCCTGTAAAAGCTGGGGAAGAATTAAGCCGATCAGAGGCTTAGACGGCGAATAAAATATTTTAACGTGATATCGATTATAAAACGTAACATTTACTATAAAACGTAACATTTATTATAAAAAGCAACATTACTTACAAAACCTAACATCGCTTACACACTGTTTAGATAGGAAAAAAAATGAATCAGCTAACTGATCCTAAAGTTGTTATTGCATTAGATTATGATGACAAACAACAAGCATTGGCTTTTATAGAGCAATTAGATCCTGCTACATGTCGCCTAAAAATCGGTAAAGAAATGTTTACACATTTTGGACCTGAATTTGTACAGCTTGTTGTCGCAAAAGGATTTGACGTATTTTTAGATTTAAAATTTCATGATATTCCAAATACAGTGGCTAAAGCGGTTAAAGCGGCTGCTGATCTCGGTGTGTGGATGGTTAACGTACATGCCAGTGGTGGGCGACGTATGATGGAAGCCGCTAAAGCAATTTTAGAACCCTATGGTGATAAAGCACCTTTACTAATTGCAGTCACTGTTTTAACGAGTATGGACCAAAGTGACTTAACGGAATTAGGTATCAATCTAACTCCTGCAGAGCAAGTCAAGCGTCTTGCTATATTAACTAAGTCATCAGGCTTAGATGGTGTAGTTTGCTCTTCACATGAGGCTGAGGAGCTTAAAGCACTGTTAGGTTCCTCATTTAAATTGATTACACCAGGTATTCGACCTGCAGGATCAGATGCAGGAGACCAACGTCGTATTAAAACACCAAAACAAGCAATCGATAGTGGTTCTGATTATTTAGTGATTGGTCGCCCTATAACACAAGCAGCAGATCCTGTTACAGTATTAAACGACATTAACGCATCACTCAGTTAATGCTAGTGAGTTAAGGAAAGATCTTTTTTTATGAAAAAACTAGATATTACTAAATACAAAGCGGACTTTATGCAAAAGTTTGCTTTTGATTTTAAGCAGTGGATGTCTCCTGCTATTCGTGACTATTACTCTCTTTTTCTTAAAAATGCGCATTACAAACGTGCTCATTTATTGTCATGGGTGAAAGAATATTCAGTTTTAGAAAATGGTCGCTCAGTTAAAGTTGCTCAAAAACCTATTCAAGTTTCATCGGAAGCGCGTGAACTCTATTTATGTCTTCAATCAAGAATTGGTGATGAAGTGCACGTAGGTGAGTGGTTAACGATCAGCCAGAATTGTGTTGACCAGTTTGCCAATGTCACTCGAGACCACCAATGGTTACACAACGATGTTGAGCGTGCTGAAAAAGAATCGCCTTTTAAAACCACCATTGCACATGGCTTTTTAACATTGTCCTTGTTGCCTTACTTAACTGACAGCGTTGATGCAAGCCGTCCCGCTTATGCGAATGCTAAAATGACTGTTAACTATGGTCTTAACCAAGTACGTTTTCCGTATCCTGTTAAAACGGGTAGTGTGATACGTGCGCACAGTCGTCTAATTAAAGTTTCACCTATCAAACGTGGTTTAGAGATTGAAAAAGAGATCTCCGTAGAAATCCAAGGAACACGCCGCCCGGGTTGTGTTGCTGTTTCCGTTGTCCGAGTTTATTTTTAAATTCAATAAGTTAGTGTTTTATTTTTGATAAACCACTGAACTTGAAAAAGGCGTTAGATTTAAAAAGATCTAACGCCTTTTTTATTTCTTTTAAAAAATACCACTTTATTTCCAAAAAGCCCTAAAGCTATTTTTTTAGCGGTCGATATAGTTATTAAGTCTGAACATCGACTGTTTTAAAAATGAACCGTTGCTTTACTTCATTAATATCAACAACAGAAAGTAAGCAAAATAAACAATAATTTAAAAACATAGTTTAAAAGCATAGTTTAAAAAAATAGTTGAAAAACATTAAAGTTATTTTTTAAGCGGTCGATAAAGAATATATGCACCAACAAATACTTAATCCTAACTTTATTAAGAGAAGTTAGGTAACAAATAAACCAAGGAGCTCATCATGGCATCAGTAGTAAACACAAATGTAATGTCGCTTAATGCACAACGTCAATTAGGCAAAACACAAATGGCGTCTAACGAAGCAATGGAACGTCTATCTTCTGGTTTGCGTATTAACAGCGCAAAAGATGATGCAGCCGGCCTTGCGATTTCAACTAGTATGAATTCTCAAATCACAGGTTTGAACCAAGCAGTACGTAACTCAAATGATGGTATATCAATGGCGCAAACTGCCGAGGGTGCGATGGATGAAATGACCAATATCCTGCAACGTATGCGTGAACTATCGGTTCAATCTGCCAATGATACAAACTCTGCAGAAAACCGTAGTGCAATTCAAGAAGAAGTCGATCAATTAAGCAGTGAGCTTGACCGTATCGCAGATACAACAGAGTTTAATGGTAAAAAATTATTAGATGGCTCTATGGGATCAACTACCTTACAAATTGGTGCTAACGAAGGGCAAACATTAAGCTTTTCAATTGATTCTGTAACCACTAATGACCTAGGTTTGAACGGCGGTTTAAATAAAGAAGAATTAAATGGTGGCCGAGTTAATGCTACGACTGCTGTTGTCGATAAAGCTCTTTCTTTAAATGGTACAGATATTGGGGCGGCTTCCGCTGCAGGTGCCCCTGCGTTAGTTGATGCTATCAATCTAAAAACAGATGAAACTGGTGTAACAGCCAGTGCATATAACGTAGTTCAAGGTGATCATGACGCCACAGGCGTAACTTCTGGTCTTCAAATTACTGTTGGAACTGGTGCTGCTGTTACTTTAGGTGCAACATCTTCAATGGGTAATCTTGTTGAAACTATCAATCGTGATGTAGAAGGTGTAACAGCTTCTCAAGGTGATGATGGTGAATTATTATTGACTAACGATACAGGTGAAACAATCACTATAGGTGGGGCTGTTACGAACTCTGGTTTAACTTTGGGCGCAAATGGTGGTTATGTTGCGCTAGACAGTGCAGATGATTCACCGATTAAAACTGGTGGTACAGCGCCTGCAAGTGCAGGGTTTTTAATATCTAATGGTGCTGATTCAGTAACTGGTGGTGTTGCAACAATTACAGCTGGAATTACAGATGCAGATAAATTAGAGATTAATGGTGTATCTATAGCCGCTGCAGATACGACGACTGATATAAAAATGCTTGAACATCTTAATTCATATTCAGATCAAACTGGAGTGACTGTAACAGGAAGTGCAGCAGCAGGATACCAATTTTCTGCTGAACCTGGAAGAGGCGTGGAAATAACATCAAATGCAGCAACTGAAACAGCAAGAACGGGGACTTCAGGAGCTTTAAAAAAACTAGGTATGGATAGTGAAATGGGTGGTAAAGTTATCGATTCACTAGGCACAAACGTATCAACGATGGCTGGTGCTTCAAGTACGATCACTAAAGTTGATGATGCGTTAGCTCAAATCAGTGCGTCACGTGCAGGCTTAGGTGCGATACAAAACCGTTTAGATTCAACGATTTCTAACTTAGAGAATGTTTCTCAAAATCTATCTGCCTCTAACTCTCGTATTCAAGATGCCGATTTTGCTGCTGAAACCTCTAATATGAGTAAAGCACAAATCTTACAACAAGCGGGTACGTCAATCCTTTCACAAGCTAACTCATCTGCACAAAGTGTACTTTCACTACTTGGTTAAGCCACTAGGGTAAGCTAAGTAATTGATTTAAAGCCCCCTAGTGATAGGGGGCTTTTTTGCTTAATAGAGATACTGAAAGAGGTTGATTATGTCAGAACTCAATATCACTAATCCTGTCATGGGAAATCAAACGGTAAACACCGAAAAACCAATAGACGCTACAATACAATCAACAGCATCATCGACAAAAGAATCTGCTGCATCTTCCGTTTTAACAATAGGTAATGATGTAGATAAAATAGAAAAAGCGACTGCTGCTTCTGATCAGCGTGAAAATAATGAAGAAACCAAGGTGCTCACTGCAGATGAAATATCTGAAACAGTAGAAGAGATGAATAGTTTTTTACAGGAAATGAAGCGAAACTTATCTTTTTCGGTGGATGAGGATTTAGGTAAAAATGTTATTACGGTTAAAGACACTGAAAATGATGAAGTTATTCGCCAGATTCCATCAGAAGATTTAATGGTATTACGTAAAAAAATGGATGATGTTGCCGGTATTTTATTTGATACTAAGGTTTGACTTTTAGCATTACGTTTTAGCTTTCATTTCTCTTAGTTATTTTATGCGATAGATTTTAGTTTTTACCTTGGTTTGATATTACAGCGCTATATTAAGTAGCTATATTAGTAGCTATATTAACCACTACATTAAGCGTTCATATTAATTCGTTAATGAGGTTACTGAACTAAGTTAAATTGACTTTACAGTTAGTAAGGTGGCTTGTTTTTTGCATTTCATATCAAGTTAATAACTTAACTGCTTTATAAGCATAAATAATAAAAAGTTAATAACATCAATAACGCACAAAGAAATAATACATTAGATTCAATGAATGATTAAGGAACAACAATGACTTCAATTACATCAACAGGTTTAGGCTCTGGACTTGATATCAATAGTATTGTCACAGCCATTGTTGCCGCCGAGCAAGATCCCGCTGCCGCTTCTTTATTAGCGGATGCCACTGAAGCGACCGAAATGATTTCAGCTTTTGGTACTATTAACAGTGCGTTGTCTGATTTTCAAGATTCCTATTCAGACCTGTCTCGAGCGTCCACTTTTTCTGCTACTAGTTCAACGAGTAGTGATGAGTCTATTATAAGTGCAACACTCGGTATCGGTGCTGCAACGGGTAGCTGGAGTTTTGAGGTTGAACAACAAGCTCAAGCACAAAGTATTGTTTCCTCGTCTGCCAATTCTTATTCTGAAGCAACGTCTGAAATTGGCACTGGCACCATTAGTTTTAGCTACGGCACTTATGAAGATGATGGTTCTTTCTCAATTAACCCTGATAAAGCGGTTGAAACCTTAACCATTGATCCCGCTAATAACTCGCTTGATAAAATGCGAGATGCGATTAACGAGGGGGATTATAGTGTGTCAGCTTCTATTATTAATGATGGTACTAATTACCGTTTAATATTAACCAATAAAGAAACCGGCGCAGAGAACGCTTTACAAATAACCGTTGCTGATGATGATGGTGATAATGTAGATGCCTCAGGTCTTTCTTCGTTGACTTACTCTAGTAGTGTCAAGCATATGGACGAAACCACTGTCGCTCAAGATGCTAAAATCATGATGAATGGCATTGAAATTACTCGACCAACCAATGATATAGCAAACGTGATCGAAGGGGTGACCCTCAATGTTGGCGGTAAAACTGAAGTGGGAAGCACTGTTTCTTTAACTATTAGCCCAGATAACAGTACCGTTGAAGAGCAAATTAATGCATTTGTTGAAAACTATAATAGCACGATCGCACAAATGAATACCTTGAGCGCCTATGGTGCGGACTCAGAAAGCAATGGCATACTAAGTGGCGATTCAACGGTACGTAATATTAAAAATCAAATGCGTGGTATTTTAAATACTTCTATATCTCATCTTGATGGTGCAGTGCGTAGTTTTGCTGATATCGGCATGCTAACCAATCGAGATGGAACGTTATCAATCGATTCGGAAACATTAAGTAATGTGATGGCTTCTGATATGGAAAGCCTTGCCGAATTCTTTACTGCGTCAGGTGGCGCATCAGATTCATTTATTGATTATGAAAGTAAAAGTAGCTTTACGATACCAGGCGCCTACGATATCGAGGTTACTAAATTAGCGACTCAAGGTGCATTAACGGGGTCATCTTCTTTTTCTGTGCCATTAACGATAGATTCAAGTAATGATACTTTTAAAATGCGTTTAGATGGCTTTTTATCTGATGATATTATATTAACGTCGAAAACGTATAACACCATTGAAGAGTTTACCACTGAGCTTCAGTCTAAAATTAATTCAGATACTAATTTTGTAGAGAATGGGCTCAATGCGAGCATTCTTGAAAGTGCAGGTATGTTGTCAATGACCTCTAATAGTTACGGCTCCTCTTCAACAGTTGCAATAACCGAAATTGAAGACGCTAGCTTTTTTGCTTCAGCATTAGGTTTATCCGTTGCTGGAGGCATTAATGGTGAGGATGTAGAAGGGTTAATTGATGGAAATGTTGCATTAGGTGATGGGCAGTCGCTGTTATCTGATATAGGGGATTCAAAAGGCCTGCAAGCCGTTATTACTGGTGGCGGCTTAGGTGATAGAGGGACTGTCTCTTATTCTCAAGGAATAAGTTCATTATTAGACAATACGTTAGATGGCATTATTGACTCTAATGTTAGTGCAACCGATGGTGATATCAGTAATAGTGGGTCGACTATTGATAGTAAGTTAGATTCGTTATACAAAGAAATTACCTCATTGGAAGAGCAAGAGGTCACCTTAAATTATAGAATGGATAACTTAGAAGAACGTTTATATACGCAGTTTAATGCCATGGATATTGCGGTGTCTAACTTGAACTCGTTAATGGATTACTTAGATTCTGCCTTAGACTCATTACCTGGCTATACAAATAATAACTAATCATCTTTTTGGCGAATTTGATAAAACGAGTAAAGATAATTATTGATAGGGGTAATAAATATTGATTCAATCCCTCTACTCGTATTAAATATTAAAGCTAGCATTGGATTTTTAATATTTTTAATATATTCAAAATATAGTAAAACAATGCTATTTATAAGCTTTTATCTTCTTTTTGTTACGTTGCAACGTTAATGATTTTTCTTTAAGTTGCTTGGTGTATTGGTCTGCTCTATTTTGTAACTTTTTTACCATTACTTTCAAACGTTTCAATGACTCAATGACGGTTAATAAGTCCTCTTCTGAGTAGCTATTTAAACAGTCTTTAACTTGATCTCCAAAAAGATTTTGCTGTTGCAAAAAACGTTCATGCTCTTCATCATCAAGTAGTTGATTTAGCTTTTTATCAAACTCGAATAAGATTTCAATTTTAGCTTGGATATTAGTCATTGTTACCTCTGCTAACGCGCTTTGTTAGCGATGATCTTTTAACGATGCGACTGTCTATTAACGACTATACTGTTGACGTACATCTAGAGGAATACCGTCCCAACCCGATTTTATTTCTGTAATGAGTTTAAGTACTTCGGTTAAAGGCTCTGCGCTGTTTTTTCGCGTTGCTTGGTTAACTTGACGTATCATATAAGCGTATAGATCATAAAGATTAGTGGATATGTCGCCACCTTTTTTCATGTCTAAACTGTTTTGTAGCTCACCAATTAAGCCGATAACCCTCGTTAACATCTTATTTCTACTTTCTATATCTTTACGCTCAATAGCACCTTTAGCACCTGCTAAATTTCCTTGTATATGCTGCATTATTAAGGAAATTAAAGTATGTGGATCTGCTTGTTCGATATTATTCAGGTTTGAGTTTTGGTATTTTTGGACCGAGCCGCGCATAGTACTTTCCTTGCAAAAATTGAATCTATTGTTATCAGCATGCTTTTACAGTTTGTAAATGCACTTTTATTTGTTATTGCTTTTTGTCTTATTGAGATTCTTTGTCTCTAGCTTATTTAATAACTCAACATCGTCATTTTTATGGCTATATAAATAGCAATATTAATAACTAAGCAATATTTGAGCCTACTATTTTTTATCGGTTATTTCTCCTATTACTTTAGAAGTATTTTGTTAAATGCTAAAATTAAAGTGCCACTTTATAGTCATTGTCATATTTTTGACGATTTTAAATGCAAATATAAAAAAACACTCTACACTCAAGTTAGTTTAATTTTTATGGATATTGATTATGCAGCAGAGACCACCGATTTATTTAGTTGATATGACAGCGCAACAAACAGAAATATTACAAACGGTTTTACACTTTGTTGGCGAATCTTATCTAACTGTTAATATTGATGATCTAAGCGTATATATAGATTAATAATTGCCTTTGGCTGTTATTTTCTCAGTAATCAAGATAATAATCTCTCTGCAATCGCAATCGATTTTTCGAAGGTGCCATTTATTAACTTGTCAGGAGAAGTTGATAATATTCCTAGTAGCCATATAGGTATACTTAATTTACCTATTGTTTATGCAGAATTAACGCAATTATTGCATTACTGTCAAACCTTTCAGAACCCTCAACATCAGTTGAATAAAGCAAATAAATACCTCATTTCTTCTTTAGTTGGTAAAGGATTGCGCATTCAATAGATTCGTTACTTAGTAGAGCAAGTTGCTGAAAGTAATGCCACTTATCCTGACGGTTTGACAGCCGTGATGAATGATTTATTAGACAGTATCATTGATACTAATGTTTCCGAATCTAGTGGTGATGTTAGCTCAAGTCAGGACTCTATTGATGGAAAAATAGATTCTCTTTATAAAAAAATCACCACATTAGAAGAGCAAAAAGAAGCGCTAATATACCGTACAGATAAACTTGAAACTCGTTTATATAAAGAATTTAATGCGATGGATATCGCTATCTCAACGTTAAATAATACTATGAGTTACTCAACCAGTGCATTAGATGCGTTATCTGGATATACCGAGAATAATTAATGCTTCATATAATAAAAACTAAAAATGGTTGCTGAATCTATCATGCAACCTATTGTTTAATTAAACTATCTAATAACATTCCTCTTATAAAATCAAATGACATATATGACTTGTGTAGGTAACATAAACGACAATATTTAGTCGCCCCAGTCTCAAAATTGATAGGCTTATTGATTTGCTTTGTCGCTATTACTGGAAATCAGTAAAAATTGTTCTTTTTATTAAGAAACTCTAAATAATGATAGGGTTATTCAGATACAGTATCATTCTAAAATATAGGAATTAAAGGGAAAATAATGGGCTCTCAAAAATCGATCAATAAGTTAAATAAAGCAAGTGCTGAAGCTAAAAAAGAGAATTATTTAAAGTCTATCTCTTTATGTAAATCAGTTATTAATAAAGAAAAAAATAGTTCTGCTGCTTATAAGTTGCTTGCCACTAATTTAATTAAGTTAAATCGATTTTCAGAAGTAGAAATTACATTAAAAAAAGTAATTAAAATAGTTAGCGAAGAGGAATCATACCCTCTGATACATTTATTAGGTTGTAATTATCTCAGTCAGGGCAAGCATAATGAAGCCCTTACTTTACTAGAGTCTTTATTTAACAAAACGGGTGATAGTAAAATATTATTAGATATTGCATTAGTGTATTTTAATTTAGGTGATTATGAGAATGCGCGAGATGTTTATTTAAAGTTAATCGAATTAGAGCCAAATAACCATCAAGCTAAATTTAATTTATACCCCATCTTATTACACTTTCAAGACTTCAAAAATGCTTGGGTTTGTTTCCATAGTCGCCTCGAACGACAAGAGATAAAAGACCAAGTACATTGGTTTGCACCAAAGTGGAGCGGCGAATCATTAGTCGGCAAAAATATTCTTATTTATCCTGAGCAGGGGATTGGTGATAATCTTCATTACACTGCTTGTTTTGCTGAAGCGATTGCAGATGCAAAGCAAAGTCACATCGTCTGCGATAATCGCTTAAAAACGCTTTATCAGCATAACTTTCCGAGTGCCGTTATACACTCGTACGATGATGTTAATCAGGCTCAAACGATTGGTGCAGAGCTTGATCTACAGATCCTCGTTGGCTCTTTGCCTTATTTATATCGTGATACTCCCGCTTCGTTTGCAAATCAGAGATCATTAACTATTGCAAAAGAGGTAATTGAGGAAACTGGACGCCAATTATCAAATAACAAATTACGCATCGGTATTTCATGGTTTCATGGGCGTATAAATGATGGAAATGCGCATTCCATGCCACTCGAAGTACTACTACCTATGCTAAAAATACCAGGTATTGAATGGGTAAATCTACAGTTTGGTGAGTGGCAGAAAGAAGTGAAAAATATTGAAGAAAAATACCATATCCCGATTACTCATCTTGAAACCTGTACTGCGGCAGGTGACTTTAATCAATATGGTTCGTTAATTGCCAATTTAGATTTAGTGATTTCTGCCAGTAATGCAGCATTGATGCTCGCCTCTCGTTTAGGGGTGAAAACGTGGATGTTTTTACCAGGTAAATCGAAAGGTATAAAGATGAATCGAAACCAAGATTCGTTAGCGATTAAAAATCAGCGGGTATTTTATAAAGAGTTAGCGAAATCATGGGAACAGGTAGTTGAAGATTTTTGTAGTGAACTGAAAGCGCTACCAGAAGTCTCAGCACAGAGTGAGTTATCATGAGCAATATTGCCATTATTCCAGCTCGCGGTGGTAGTAAGCGGATTTCGAACAAAAATATAAAGTTATTTTGTGGCAAGCCCATTATTGCTTATAGCATTGAAGCTGCGTTGCAATCTGGCGTTTTTGATGCTGTTTTAGTGTCAACAGATAGTGAGGCGATTGCAAATATTGCAAAGCAATATGGCGCTGAAGTTCCTTTTATCCGACCAGATTATTTAGCGGACGATCATACGGGTACAACCGATGTGATTGAACATGCTATTACAGAGTGGCAAAATCTCGGTAATAAAATCAACCTCGCTTGCTGCATTTATGCAACTGCACCCTTTTTACAAAAAAAATACATTGTAGATGCAATTAATCGCTTAAAAGCACATGCAACTAAACGTTCAGCATTTACTGTGTGTAAATTTAATTATCCTATTCAACGTTCATTTACGATTGAATCATCAGACAGTAACGTGACTCCCGTCGATGCATCATCACTTCCTAAACGCTCCCAAGATCTACCGGATGTCTACCATGATGCAGGACAATTTTATATTGCCAAAGCAGATGATTTTTTGAATCAATCCTTTAACATTTTCTCTGAAACCTCTATTCCTATTATTCTGCCACATTATTTAGTGCAAGATATTGACGATCAAGATGATTGGCGAAGAGCTGAATATATGTATCAGGCATTTATCGCTGACAATGAAAAACTGAATGCTGACGTTATGTGTAAGGACTTAAAAAATGTTAGAAAAATCAAATAATGAAGTGCATATTCAAAATAGAAAAATCGGGTTAGATCAGCCTCCTTTTGTGATTGCAGAATTATCTGGAAACCATAATCAATCTTTAGAACTCGCCTTTAAAATGATAGAAGCCGCCGCTGAATCAGGTGCTGACGCAATTAAGTTACAAACTTATACTGCCGATACAATGACCTTAGATTGTGAGTTAGATGATTTTCAAATAGCAGATGATGACAATATATGGAAAGGTAACTCGCTTTATAAATTATATGAAAAAGCCCATACCCCATGGGAATGGCATCAAGCACTATTTGAAAAAGCGAACGAATTAGGTCTCATTGCATTTAGTTCGCCTTTTGATATTAGCGCGGTGGATTTTTTAGAAACATTAAACGTGCCTTGTTATAAAATTGCTTCTTTTGAAAATAATGATATTCCGCTTATTAAACGTATCGCTCAGACGGGAAAACCAGTCATTATTTCGACAGGTATGGCTTCTCTAACAGAAATCTCTGAAGCTGTTGATACACTGCGTGAAAATGGCTGTTCACAAATTATTTTATTAAAGTGCACCAGTGCTTATCCCGCCTCAGCTGCGCAAGCCAATTTGAAAACTATTCAGCATTTACGCGATACTTTCAAATGTGAAGTGGGTATTTCAGACCATACATTAGGTATAGGTGTTGCTTTGGCGGGCGTTGCCCTAGGTGCTTCAGTGATTGAAAAACATTTTGTTTTATCACGTGATGCTGGTGGCGTCGATGCCGCATTTTCATTGCAACCTGACGAGTTAACATTATTAGTGACTGAAAGTCGTTCAGCCGCTTTAGCGGGTGGAAATATTGTGTACGGTGGAGGTGCTAGCGAGCAAGCATCTAAAAAATATCGTCGCTCAATCTATATTTCACAGGATTTAAAAGCTGGCGATATTTTATCTGTTGATAATATCAAAATTGTCCGCCCCGGTTTAGGTTTAGCGCCTAAATATTATGAGATGGCACTCGGTCAGAAATTAGTTAAAGATGTACCATTAGGGACTGCATTAAGCTGGGAATTACTTAAAAGTGACTAGCTTTATAACTACTACTCAGTCAAATACCAAGGTAAGCCTCTTATTTAGATTTGATGCCTCTGGCCAAATAGGAATAGGCCATGCATTCAGATGTATGGCGCTTATCGAAGTGTTGAGTTTACAGGACAATATTACTTGTTTTGTTATTGCACGATCATTGCCTGACTTTATTATTAAAAAATTAGAAGCTTTAAAAGCAAAGTTGTTGATGTTAGATAATGATGTCGAATTAACATTTGAAATAGACTCTATAAAAAAATTCGCTTCACAACATCAAGTGACAGCGATTGTTTTAGATGGTTATCAATTTGATGTTCAATATAGACAAGCGCTTTATGCTTCAAATCTACATGTCATTGCCTTTGATGACTCGAATGAGTTAGAAAATCTATATTGTGACTTAGTGATCAACGCGTTACCTTTTGCTTCTTCGATTGGTTATGAGAAAAGTGCGCCTCAGGCAACTCATTTATTAGGGCTGGAATACAGCATTATCCGCCAAGAATTCTTACAACAAGAAGTCATTACTTTTAAAAAACGAAACAAACTATTAGTTAACTTTGGTGGCAGTGATGTTGCTAATTTAACATTTTCACTGGTCACTAAACTGTTGGATCTGGAGCTAATCGATAGTCCTGAGGATATTATCGTGATCACGGGAGGCGCTTATTCTTCCCCTGAAAAAATGAATTTATTAGCGTTGAAATTTGGCTTCCAACACATTCATAACTGCCAAAATATGGCTGAAATACTACCTCAATGTAAATTGGCTATTTGTGCTCCCGGTTCGATTGTTTATGAATTAGCTTTTTGCGGTGTGCCGAGCATCTTTTTAACTGTGGCAGATAATCAATTGTTATCCGCACAAGCCCATCAAAATATTGGCTGGTGTAAAGTTGAGAATGGATTAGAAAATCAGGGGATTGAGCATGCTTTATTGCATCTTTCTCAATTATGGAGTGCGCCATCAGAATTAATGAAGTTGTTGGAGATCGCGATCAACCTGATTGATGGGAAAGGTGTTAAACGGATCTGCTCTGCGATCAAGGACTTACTGATATGAAGTTACAAGGCTATGGCATCGAATTATCTGAAGTAACAGAAGATAAAATTGAAAAAATACGTCTCTGGCGTAATCACCCTGACATCGCGAGTGTAATGTTAGATAAAACGGAGATAACGCCTACTCAGCAACTGGCTTGGTTTGACTCGTTAGCCTGTAAAAACGATCGCTTATATTTATTGATCAGCTACAAGGGTGAGGATATCGGCATGATCTCCGCTTTGTCTGTAACCCCAAATAATGTTAGCACTGACTCAAAACCACAAAATTTACCTCTGTCACAGGCAGAAAAAATTGCACCAGGTCTGTATATTGAACCAAATAGTAAATATAAAAATAGTGTCTTAGCATTTAGCCCATCCCTTGTTTTTATTGAATACTTATTTAAACAAGGTTGTTGTACAGAGTTAGAGGCACAGGTGTTTGAGCATAATGAAAGTGCTATTCGTTACAATAAAATGCTTGGATATAAGGAGGGTGTTGTGGATGACCAAGGCCTATTAACCATGACGCTTAATATTATCGACTTTGAAAGTGCAAAAGATAAATTAAGTAAAATATTACGATTTTAAAGTAACTTATATTCGCAGAATAAACTGAGATTTTTATGACAGATACAAACAGATTGGTGAACGTTTTTGTAACCGCGTTAGAAATACCTGAAAGTGAAGTCAATGACGATTTGAAATATGACCAACATAAACGTTGGGATTCGATGGCTCATATGATTCTAATTGCACAATTAGAAGGTGAGTTTGATGTGATGTTTGATATTGATGACATCATTGATATGAGTTCATTTGTGCAAGCTAAACTTATTTTGAAAAAATATAACGCTGATTTGTCGTTATAAATCGATAGGAAATGTTGAATGATTGTTCTGGTAACGGGTGCTTATGGCGGTATAGGGCGTAGTGTATGTATTGCATATTTAAAGCAAGCAACGACGTTAATTATTTCAGGTCGAGATCCAATTAAGCTTGATGCCTTGTTATTGGAGCTACAACATATCTCCGATATTAATATTATCGCGATAGTGGCTGACGTGACCGATGAAGTACAAATATCTGCCATGTTTAAACAGATTGCAACGCAGAAAAAAAGATTAGATGTACTCGTTCATTGTGCAGGCATTTTAACGCAAAAAACTCTTATGTTAACCAGACTCAGTGAGATGCAGCAGGATCTCAATACTAACTTGCTCAGCAGTATTTTATTTTGTCAGCAAGCCAGTAAATTAATGCTTCGTAACAAGTCTGGCGTGATCACCTTAATAAGTTCAATTATTGCTTCGCAAGGTAGTGCGGGGCAAAGTGTCTATGGAGCTTCTAAAGCAGGCATTGAGGGCTTAGTTAAATCCCTCGCTAAAGAGTTAGGCTCTATTGGCATTCGTATTAACGCATTAGCACCGGGTTTTATTAATTCCGAATTAGTGGCCAATTATGACGAGCAAGAAAAACAATTATTAGCAGAAAAAACCTGTTTAAAAAGGATCGGTGAAGTGGAAGATATCGCTCCGGTTGTTACTTTCTTATCATCAAATGGCGCACGTTATATTACAGGGCAAGTGATCGCTGTAGATGGAGGATTAGCTTTGTGAGTTTAGTGGAACAAGGAGAATTAACTTTTTGGAATACTAGCCGATTAGCAAAGTGTTATGGTAATCATATCGCTTTCATTGAAAACGAAGTAGAAAATGTCCGAACAGTTAGTTATCAAGAATTAGAGCACTTAGTCATCGAAGCTAAACAAAAACTGTCTAGTTACCACAGCGAATTAAATAACAAACTATTGATCATGCTGGTGGCGAATAATTCTATTGAAAGTGTGGTTTATTATCTTGCTGCTTTACAACTCGGGCAGTCCATTTGGTGGGTAGAAAAAGACAGTGAAAAAGAACGATTACACTCGTTACAAACACACTACGGTGTTAATTTACTAATTAATAATGGGAAAATTCAAGTATTAGATTCAACACCTGTTGCACTACATGATGATTTAGCGTTATTAATCACGACCTCTGGTAGTACAGGTAGCCCAACACTGGTTAAACTAAGTTATCAGAATATTCATAGTAACTGTGTTGCTATCGGCAAAGCGCTCACATTAACCGCTTCTGATATGACGGTCACCACTTTACCTTTGCAATATAGTTTTGGGCTTTCTATTCTCAACACTCACTTAAATGCGGGCAGTACAATAATATTGACTGACGCTTCTTTAATGAGTCGTGATTTTTGGTCTCTATTCAAAGCCTATCCAATCAAATGTTTATATGGTGTGCCTTACACTTTTGAGATGTTATTAAAGCTATCGTTGCCTCGCTTACCGTTTAAGTCGTTACGTTTTATGGCGGTTGCAGGGGGGAAGTTGAGTGCAGATAAAGTGACCTTGGTGAATGATTATTGCCTGAGTAAAAACTGTGAATTTTACGTGATGTATGGGCAAACAGAAGCCAGTGCCAGAATGACCGTATTAGCGCCTGAAAAAGCGAAAATAAAACCGATGTCGATCGGACAACCCATCGCAGGTAAATTATGGTTGGAAGATGGACAAGGCAATGTCATTGAACAGACTGATAGTAAAGGAGAGCTGTGCTATCAAGGTGATAATGTCATGATGGGTATAGCACAAGAAAAAGCAGACTTATTATTACCGGCGCACACTTCAGTATTAAAAACCGGTGATGTAGGCATTGTTGATAAGGAAGGTGATTATCAAATTGTTGGGCGTTTAAAACGCATGATTAAAGTGCTAGGGCATCGTATTAATTTAGATGAAATAGAACGATTTTTTAGTGATAAAAGTCAGTCGGTTATTTGTACGGGCGAAGACGATATGATTTTTTGTTATCTTATCAATAGCTTGCAAAACAAACTGCAACTGAGTAAGTGCCAACAGTCATTAAACAATCACCTTTCCGTGCATTCAAATTATAGCCAGTGGACAGTGATTGAAGAGATCCCTTATCTCAGTTCAGGCAAGATAAATTATCCCCGACTTAAGCAATTACGGTTTGAGAGTGATGCTTCCCAAAAGGAGCAAAAATGAATTGGGAACAATTAATGACGCTACCTGCTTATGATTTAAATTCGCAAGACAAAGCCAATGTATTTACGCCTGCATTAATGGCGCTATCACAACATCATTATACTCACAGCGAAGATTACCGTTTAATTATTGATTCATTATATAAAGAGGTTTTTGAGCAAGGTGAAGTTCCTGCTTTAAACGTAGGATTATTTAAGCACCATCTCCTTAAAAGCATTCCGATTGAGAATATATTTAGGATCACTACCTCCTCAGGCACTACGTCACAGCAAGTTTCCCAAATCGTATTAGACAAAGAGAATACATTACGTCAGCAAAAAATATTAGCGACCATCCTTAAGCATTGGTTGGGTAGCAAACGCCTACCAATGTTGATCATCGATCATCCTAATGTAATTAAAGATAAATTCTCCTATTCTGCTCGTGGCGTTGGTATACAAGGTATGTCGTTGTTTGGTCATGATCATACTTATGCACTTAATGAAGACATGACCATTAATATTGGCGCTGTCAGTCAATTTTTTGACAAGTATAAAGATCAAAAGGTATTTATCTTTGGTTTTACCTTTGTAGTCTGGCAATACTTTATTAAACAACTTGCTTTGCAGCAAACTAGTTTCCAAGTCAATGAAGCTGTTTTATTACATAGTGGAGGATGGAAAAAGCTACTCGATCAAGCTGTGTCCAATGATGCTTTTAAACAGCAAGTTCAAACAACGCTAGGTTCAGTTCAAGTACATAATTTTTATGGCATGGTAGAGCAAACTGGCACTATTTATGTTGAATGTGAGTCGGGGTACTTACATTGCCCTGTTTGGAGTGATGTCACTATTCTCAATAAAAAAACGCTCAAGCCGGAAATACATGGGATTGAAGGTATTATTCAAGTGAGCTCATTATTACCCACTAGTTATCCAGGGCACCGTTTATTAACGGAAGATCTCGGCGTGATGCTAGGAGAGGATGACTGTACTTGTGGTCGTCATGGTAAATATTTTTTAGTCAACGGCCGCTTAGCCAAAGCGGAAGTAAGGGGCTGTAGTGATACTCAATCTTAAAGAATTTGAAATTAACGTTTTATTTCCGAATAATCACTCCTATCAAATTGATTCGTCTATAACGAGATCTCCATTTTCTGAGCCATTAATGTCACAACTCATTCAATTGGGCGAGTTTTTAATGACGAATGGACGTGCTGAGCCGAGTATTGTTGCCGCAGGTTATTGGTTACGTAAAAGCCATTTGCTAAGTATTAAAGCGGAGTATCCAATCTCACAATTAAAAGCAAAAGGGGCTGTGTTTCATATTGCGCCCGGCAATGTGGATACCTTGTTTTTTTATTCCATGATCATCTCTGTCTTATGCGGTAATCAAACTATTTTAAGAGTAAGTAATAATGTCAGTGCGGAAGCGCAAACGTTGTTAGATCTCTTGAATCAATTTAATGCTCAATTAGAAACAGAGCATGTCATTGCCTCACTATTAACTGTTATTCAATATCAACGTGATGACATTATTACTGCCAAAATATCCAGTGCTTGTGATAGCCGAGTGATATGGGGCGGAAACGAAAGTATCGATCATATTTGTCAGTTTCCTCTCGTAAACGGGAATTCTGACAATATTTGTTTTCCTGATAGATATTCCGTTGCTGTTATACAACTTAAAGATGAAGTGGAGATTAATAGCGCAGTAGATAATTTATTACGCGATATAAAACCCTATCACCAACAAGCGTGCTCATCGCCTAAAGTGGTTTATTGGTTAAATACGGCACATAGCTTGCAAGATAAGTTTTGGTTGTTATTAGATCAACGATTAAGCCAACAAAAGAGCTTAGAAGCAACAGAACTGATTGCGCAGTTATTGTATATACAACGACTACCATTGTTACTTAGTGCAGATAAAGTTGATAAAAATAAATGTTTATTAAAAAAATATGATCTATTGCAGGTGTTGGAGATTGAATCCATCAGCCTTAATAGCATAAAGTCACATAGTGGTCTTTGGGTGTTATTAAGCTTACAAATTAATAGTTTAGGTGATATTGAATTGTTTGAACATTGCCAAACAATGACCGTGTCAGGATTTGATAAATCACAATGTAAGCATTGGCAAAGTACGACGTTACAACCACTGAAACGGATAGTCCCAGCGGGGCAGGCATTGGCATTTTCCCATCTATGGGATGGTGTCAATTTGATTGAAAATTTAACATCATAACATTCAGGAGAACCTATGTTTTACGAGTTAGCATCGCCAACATTTGGAGATGAAGAACATGCAGCTTTAAACAAAGTGATAGAAAGTGGCTTTTTTTCTATGGGAAAATACGTCGCTGAATTCGAAAAACAATTTGCTGAATATCATGATAAAAAATATGCAGTAATGGTGAACTCTGGTTCATCACAAATTTAATTGCGACCGCTACGCTGTGTTACAAAAAAGATAGCCCATAAAACTTGGAGATGAAGTCATTGTGCCTGCTATTTCTTGGGTGAATACTTACCATCCACTACAGCAAAATGACTTAAAGTTAAAATTTGTAGATGTGCAGTTAAACAACTTAAATATCGATATTAACCAATTAGAGAAAGCATTAACTAAAGTTACCAAAATGATTGTAGGCGTCAGTATTCTAGGTAACCCTACTGCGTTAGATGTGTTGCGAAGATTTGCAGATAAATATAGTTATATTTTTTAGAAGATAATTGTGAATCACTTGATGCTGAGTTAAACAATCAAAAAACTGGTACATTCGGCGATATTGGTACCTTTAGCTTTTTCTTTTGGCATCATATTTCGACAATGGAAGAGGGAGTGTTGCTCACTGACGATGATGAACTTTGTCAGCTTGCTTTGTCACTTCGTAATCATGGCTGGACGTGAGGTCAACCTGATGACTCCTGCATATTCGAAAGGAAACAAGATGATTTTAATGAAGCTTATCGCTTTATATCAACAGGTTATAATGTCAGGCCGACTGAACTATGCGGCGGTAATGACCATTCCTACCGCGACCGATAAATCAGAATTTATTAGTGTTTGATAAATACAAAGTTCAGATAGAATTCTCTTAGTTCATTACTAAGAGTAATCGCTCACTCTTGGTAATAAGTGAAATCTAAAACTTCCGATATTTTTTTTCCTGCATCTAGCATTTTAAAACGAGAGGCATAAGACATAATAACAATATTCTTTTCACCTTTTTCATAGGCCTGTTGCGGTGTAATGACATCGCGTCCTTCAAAAATAGTACCTTCATTAGCCCAGGAATCGAGCATATAGTTCACTGTTAATGAGTCTGGCATAGACTGAATAAATAATTTAGACAGTATATCGATACCCCAAAGTGAGCATGCTGTAATACCTTTATGTTGCAATTGAGCAAAAACATTAACTAGTACCTCTGAGGACATATCTTGTTCGTTGGGAGAGAAAAATTCCACACTCTGTGAAACAATGTTTTTTTCCAATTTGATGTTTTTATCGAACATAAAAGCATCCTCTTTATGCCAGAGTTGAACGTCATACTTATTATTTTTACTGGAGTGAACTCCACTACCATCATTACCTATATTTTGTACCAGTGATTGCTTAGGGTGAACACTGAACATATTGGTTTGGGTTTGTAAAAAGCATGCTTTGTTATCTAGACCATCAATATGTCCAAGTGACTCTGCTCTAAAACGATTAATGAGGTCTCGCCCATGGTTTTGGTTGATATGGTCGATAGCAGAAGGATTGTTAATTATTTTTTGATAATCATTACTCGTTATTTCAGGTATTAACTCAACTTTATCCTCCCACATACCAACTCCCCAACCGACTAGCCTAGGAAGTGCGATGACATCATGTTGTTTTTGAGTTTCAGTCAGTTTAAAGTCTGGTGTGTATCCGCATATACTAAGAACACTTGGGAAGTCTTGGTAGAAATTTAAACTCTCATTCATAAATGTTATGAAGTGTGCGGATGTAATATTATCATCTTCTAAAAATATGACTTTTCCATATTTTTTTAATAAATATTGAATACCGCCTCGATTATTAGCAACGCGATCATTTACAAGGCGCTTAAACGCTATGACTTCTTTAAATCCTGTTATTGTTGTTAAATATTCCCTTAATCTATTTACCCCTTCCTCATCTCCTTCCTGAGCGGCATCAGAAAAAATATATAGTGTACTTAGTTGAGCTAGATGGTTTGATTGTAACGCTCTAATAGTCAACTTGAGGTGGCTAAGGCGATTGTAAGTACCTATTGCAATAGGGGCTAAATTTTGCATGTGTAAACCTTTCTGATAACCAATAGACGCTACTTTTGAATCGATGCTTTTTCTAAGGTATTGCATATTGCATCAATTTTTATTTTATCAATATGATTACCTACTGGCACATTAATGAATAAGGAGTTATTAAGGTTATGTTCAATGACTTTGTTCTGAAAATTATGATTTATACCATGGTTAAATGGCGAGGTTATTTTTATGTTTTTTAAGTTGGGTGAGAGTGTTAAATTTTCTACTTTAACGACTATTGAGCTATAGTTTTTATCCTCATTATCGCTTGAATTCACTATATTGAAGCCTTTCATTTGTGAAAAACATTGTGCGTAATGGGCGTGTTGAAGTATATTTCTTTCTCTATTTTTATCCATATCTTCAATGCTCAACAATGCAATCGCTGCTTGTGCTTCTGATATTCTCCCGTTTCCTGTTATGGGAACGCTAACCACTTCTCCTGCACCATAGCTACTTCTGATGTTTCTTATTTTTTTGGCAAGCTCGTCATCATTAGTACAAACGATAGCGCTTTCTGCCCCATTAATTAACTCACTTTGTGAAAATGAAAATACTTCTAAAGCACCAAAAGATCCTATTTTCACGTTATTTAGCTTCTCTCCGAATGAGGATCTGGCATCAAAATATAATTTAATATTATTTTTTTTGGCTATTTCTTGCAGAGCTTTAGCTTCGTCTGCTTCCATCATTAAATGATTACCTAAAATCGCAGAGACTTCATCATCAATGTAATGTTCAATAGTTGACGTTTTTATTGCTAAAGTTTGTTCATCAACTTCACAGACAATTGGTGTTAAATTATTCCAATATAATGAGTTTAACGCAGAAGGTGATATAAACGGAGAGCATATTACTTTGCCTGATAAATTGAGTGCTTTAGCTGAAATAACTAACGCAATAGCATCATTTGTCATCGCAATAGCATGCTTCACTTCGAGCAACTCCTCTACTGTACTTTCAAGTTTCTGCGTGAAGGGGCCATGGTTGGTGTAGTATCGATTAGAAAAAATAGTGGAGAGTGAAGCTTCCAATTTCTCCCATTTAGGAAAATTATTCTGTCCAAGCGAGTCAATATCATTAAGGTTCATATTTATAATCTCTCTTTGATTTCTTGTGAGTTGTAATGAATAATCTTAAGGTAATGAACTACTTTATGTATATCCTCTAATGAAAGAAACTCCCCACTTGGCATTAGTATATATTGCTCAGATACATTGTTGGCATGAATAATGTTGCCTGATATTGTCGGGTAATCTGTTTCTTTTGTATGCAATACTGGCCAATAATAGGGTCTGGCTAATATATTATCTTGATGCATTAAAGTAAGCGTTTCTTGGCGACTTAAAGGCCAGTTATCTTCTAACTTAATTAATATGTTTTTATAGCCTCTTGCTTCTTGCTCATCATATTCAACCAGTGTAACTGATGGTAATGTTTTTAATAATTGTTTATATAAATAATATCGCGCTTTGTTACGCTCTATCTGTGGTCCTAGTTCTGCAAGGCCGATTAACCCCATTGCTGCATGTACTTCATTTAACTCTGTATTGAGTCCATTAGATATTATTGCATTATTGTTATTTAAGCCATTGCACCTTAACTCTCTTAATTTTTCTGCAAGTTGTGTATCATTTGTTGTGATGTAACCTGCTTCAAAGCCATTAATTAGTTTACTGGCATGCATAGAAAAACATTCAGCGGCCCCAAAACTTCCAATTTTTTTATTTTTTAATGTGCCTACACCCGCTTCAACAGAATCGAATAAAACGGGGATACTATACTTTTTGCCTAAACGCTCGAAAGCGTGCATATCACAGACTTTAACAATAGGTTGTGCAATAAGTAATAAGCCTGTATCTGAATTGATACAAGACTCAACCGTTGCAACTGTCGCGCCTAACCCTTTGGGGTCGATATCACAAAAATGAGGAGTTAAATTTAGCCATGCAGTAATATCTGCGAGTCGTCTATAAGTCATTGTTGGCATAATAACTTCTGTTTTATGCGGTAAGCATAAGGCTTGAATAGTTAGTACCATCCCCCACAACCCATTACAGAATGCAATACATTCATTGGTTCCATGTATTTTTGAAAGCTTGTTTTCAAAATCTAGTACTTGCTTCCCCTGCTTAAAATTTTTGTTTTCATAACTTTGTTTTACTTTTTCAATGAAATTATCAAAATTAGGTTTAACTAAGTTTGATGTTGACTTAATTTCAGAAAATATAGGAGTTGAGCTTTTAATAAAAATATCTTCAAATTTCATTCATTTCTCTATATTTATTCTAGTAAGTAAAACATCATAACGGTAATGAGCAGCATAAAAATGTGTAGGCATGTGTATAAACTCAGTATGCCAACCGCAGGATTCTGCTAATACTTTAAATTTATTTTTGCTTCGCCAGTGACCAATTGATGATTGTGGATCATCTAAGTATTTATTTTTTAATTCTTTTGTATGATAAAAGCTATCAGCTTTATCACGATCAGGTAAGTTACCAATAAAAATAAGATCCACATTATTGAATCTTTTATTTAAGCTAGTTAATACTTGTATTGCTTGCGTATCGTCAAAATAAGCGAAAGCACCATAACAGAGTACTTTGTTAAATTTTTCTGTACTTAATGATGTGGAACAAAAATCAACGGCATCTTCAACTTGAAATACAAATTCATTTTTTTCAAAGTTATCTTTTGCGATGTCAATTAAATATTCAGAGAAGTCTATTCCGAGGAAACTTTCAATTTTTTCAAAAAATAATGTCGATAACGCACCATTTCCACACCCTAGATCTAATATATTATCTTTTTTTATAAACTTTAACTGTGTACATATCTGTTCATAAATTAATGAAATTTGTTCTTCACTAATCGCCTCTCCGTTGACTGTTCTGCATATTTGTCCCCAAAAATCTTTAGGATCACAGGTTTTAGGATATTGCTGATGAAGATCTTTCCCATATTTTAGATTTTTCATTTTTTTCTTGCCTTCAAGTACTATTTTTTTGGTTTTATTTGGCAATAACCTGTTGATCTAATTCTTTGTAAGAGTTAATTCTGTATTTATTAAGCATAAGCTTTATATCGTGCGGACTATTCCACATCATAATATCAATGATCGATAACCCGACGCTAAATGGGGATCTACTTTGAGAATATGTTGGTAAGTCAGATGTTAAAAAAGAGAGTTGGATATTATTCTTGATGAATGCTTCTTCATTAAATATCTTGAAACCACTAGGAGGGTTAACATATTCCGAAGCATGATGAGCTTTAGCAATATTCAGCGCCCAATCACCAGGTGAAGTAATGATGCTGTCATCAAAATTCATTTCTGAAAATAAACTATATTGAAAATCTATTCCTAGATAATCACAGGTGTTTACTAAAGAGTTAACTAATACATTATTAAGTTTTGTATGGGGTGGAAGAATACTTTCTTTTACTATTTCAATTGTTTGATTATAAAAAGGCGCAATTTTTTTATAATGCGTTAACTTCCCAAGTATTTGTTTTTGCCAAGTAATATTATTATTTATATCTATTTCATTAATCTGGGATAAATTGGAATGTTTTTTTAATGGGATAGTTACATATTGCCAATCTTTGCTTTGCTCTGGGTGTAGTATTCTATTGCGATTAACCCAGCTTTTTGATGAAAACTGAATACTGTCAAAAACAATCCATTTATCAGTATGTTGAATTAATTGTAAATAGCCCAAATAAGGAAAAAAATAGGGTTGCATTATACCAATTTTCAATGTTAATTAATCCTAAAGTAAAGGTTGCTAGTGTATTGATTTAATAATTTGATCGCATATATTTGAGACTAATAGTATTCCGCAATAAATTCCAATTAAAATTTTATTTCTGCAAGTGTGTTGACAGTTTAAAGAGGCTTCCATTTTTATCATGATAGCTTATATGTATTTTGTAACCTTTTGTGGTCAAGCCATCCAGAAAAAGGTGGGAGCGCTATGACAGCTACCGCTCAACCTTTTTAGAGCTTCGAGTTAAAGCAAGCTAACCGTTGGATCCCTAGTCTATTCCTGTAATAACTTAAAATTTAATAACGCTCTTCATCAGATAAATAATCACTAGCAGCTTACTTTTTACACTTTAAATAGACCAAGTATGCTATAGGGTATTCATCTGAATCTGAAATATCAAAGTAATTGTTGTTGAAAAAAGCGCTTACTTTATCTCTATCATCTCTAAGATCTGCTTTACCTGAAAAATGATCAAGAAAAGCAAAAGCTAAGCCTGTTGTTAGTGTACCGCTAGGCTTCATCGAAATGTCAATATTTTGAGCTACAGCAAAGGCTTTTATATCATCAAGCTTGGGAAGTGAGCACTCTAAATGCTCTTTTGCCCACTCTGCGTTGGTTATTTCTATGAATAACTCCAATCTTTCACGTACAAACGTGCCATCAATATGAAATGGATTTAATAAAATAACACCATTCTTTGCTTTTGACATTAGTTGGTTAAGAAATAGAGTTCGTCTCTCAACCGGAATATGTTCTAACACATGGCAAGCGACAACGTAATCAAATGATTTATCTTCAAATGGTAAGTCTGTTCCTGAAATACAATTAGTTGTTGGCTCAGCCAAACAATAATGCGTGGCCTCAGGGAGAAACGAAGCAAGTTGTCCTTCACTACCCCCAACATCTAATACTGATATATTTTTATTTTCAGCCCTCAAAATAAGTTCATTACACAAGGTCTTAAACCTAAAGTATTGATTGTGAGGGATGTTTTTATGCTCTGGTATTGCATCTCGTAACTTTTCTTCAAATAATTTATCTTCATTAATAACAGCTCCCAAATACTTGGCTGTTTTAAACTCAGCATATGCTAGAAAATTTCTGTTGATCTCAAATAAATAATTTGCATAGTCTAAATGTTCATTAGCGTTAAGGGGGTGCTTTTTTAATCTCATCATAAACTTAGCAATAGTTTCTGCTTTCAACTGCGGCTCTCTTTCCGTTATTTTTTGTTGATGACTTGGTACTCTATTAATTTTCAATCCCACTGTTAACAACAATCGCTTTGTTAGTGTTTTAAACATTTACTTTTCCTTAGTTGTTTAAGCCAATAGTAATCTTTATAAAATCACCATGAGCACATTTCATACCACATTGTGTATAGATAGAAAAATGCTCACCTCTTATTTCCTATTTTCATTGTTATGATGAAGTGAAAGATTGATATTTATTCCCTGTTATTCAACTACTACAAAATAACAGGCGAAAATACAGCCCTATCGTTGTAGTATTAACCAGTTGCTTTTGTTTATGATTAACTTACCTTTATTCACATTAATTCATTTAACCGCTACAGGGGAGCGGTTTTTAGCAAGTAAGCCAATTCTCGTCAGCCCCAGCCGCACACTCGACTTTGTCAACTTTCATAACTAATCGTCGTTAAATTACGAATGTTGTATGAAGTAATTCAAAGGATATATTCCTCAACATTACTGTTAAAAAAAGTGTTATTTGGAATAGTGACCGCACCAATTAATACGCTATCAAATATTGTTTGCGGCAAAATAACTCGATTAAGATTATTCGAATCAACCAAGTTTTCATGGCGGCTCACTGCATATGATCTAACTGTGCTTTCGTTTTGCTAGTCAAGAAATTTACCAGCTTTGAGATGATTTATATTTATTCCTTGGTGTTTATATTTATTGTATTTATTACTATTTCAATAATTTTATTTTGCATATCTAGTGATAATCCCGGATAAATTGGCAAGCAGAGTATCCTTGCTGAGATACTTCTTGAAATAGGCGAATATTGTTTCGGCTCAATATAATTTAACGTATCTAAAGATGGACAAAAATAGCGTCTGGGGAATATGTCTTCGCTATTTAGGGCTTGTTGTAACGCCTGCATTTGTTCTTTATTTTCTAACAGAAGTGGGAAATAACTATAATTTAAAGTTGCTTGCTTGTTTTGCACTGGGAACTCAACAGACCCATTGAGTTTATTTATGTAGTTTTTATAGATTGTTTTTCGCTGTTTGAAAATAAAGTCAATATCGTCGAGAACACATAATCCCATTGCAGCTTCAAACTCATTCATTTTTGCATTTGTCCCCAAGCTAGGGATTGACTCTTGGCTCTCTATTCCAAAATTTATTAACTCACGAGTTTTTTTTACCAGAGAATCATCATTAATAACTAATGCCCCCCCTTCAATTGTCTGAAATAGCTTAGTTGCATGGAAGCTTAACGTTGAAATGTCACCATGATTCAATATGCTTTTACCTTTATATGTCACACCAAAAGCATGGGCTGCATCGTAAATAACTTTTAAGCTGTGCTTTTTTGAAATCTTTTTAATTTCTTCAATATTACAGCTATTTCCAAAAATATGAACTGGCACAATCGCAGAGGTGTTTGGGGTAATAAGTCCTTCTAATTTTGTTTCATCTATGTTTAATGTTTCCTCATGAATATCACAAAAAATAGGATTTAGATTATTAGTTACCAATGAGCTTGTGGTCGCAACAAAGCTAAATGGGGTAGTGATTACATCTCCTTTGAGGCTTAAAGCTCTATAAGCTATCTCTAGCGCTATTGTACCGTTGGCCACCAAAACAATGTTCTTCACGCCTAAATATACCGCTAATCTTCGCTCAAGCTTTTGGACCATAGGACCATTATTCGTTATCCAGCCATTTTTATATATCTCATCAACATATTCTTTATATTTTTCTTTGTTGGGCAGGTACGGGCTAGTAATATTTATCATCATTATTCCAATTTAATTTTTATCAGTTCGAGATAACTATTTTCCACACTACCATTAAAAAAGAGCAAATTATGTGGCAAAATAGCTATCCGAATCACTTTATTATATTTTTTAATGCCTCGATTATTTTTTGTTGTTGTGATGTACTCATTGCTGGATAAATCGGGATGCTAATTGCTTCTTCATAATAGTGTTCTGCTTGAGGAAGAGCTGTATTTACACTGCTAATTTTTTTGTAGTAGGGCTGTTTATATATTGGGATATAATGTAGGTTGACGAGTATTCCTGCCCGCCTTAATTTAGAGAATACCTCTCGATGTGTTTGGGATACATCAGAAAGTTGTAATCTAATGATATAAAGATGCCATGAAGAGTTGGTATCGAAATGCTGTTGTGGCAAGGTCAGCGGAAGCCCTAAAAACGCTTCGCTGTAATCTTTTGCTAGCTTATTTCTTTTATAGATGAACTCTGTTAATCGCTCTAGTTGACTAATCCCTAATGCTGCATGTAAGTCACTCATCCGATAATTAAAGCCGAGTTCAAGTTGTTGGTAGTACCAATCTCCATGTGATGGTTCTGTCATCAATGATTCATCTCTTGTAATGCCGTGAGAGCGCAATCGCTGCATTGATGCAGATAAGTTCGGACAATTAGTGGTGGCTACTCCACCTTCTGCGGTTGTCACTATTTTGACTGGGTGAAAGCTAAAGACTGTTATGTCGCTATAACGACAATTACCAATAGGTTTATCTTGATATTTTCCGCCAATCCCATGTGCTGCATCTTCGATTATTTTAAAATTGTATTCTAGACTCAGCTGATGGATTTTTTGCATTTCGCAAGATTGGCCTGCGAGGTGTACGGGGATGACGACTTTAGGTAGTTTGTTCTGTTGTTTGGCTACGATTAACTTTTTTTCAAGTTCTATTGGGGATAGGTTATAAGTCTCTGAGTCAATATCCACAAAATCAACGGAAGCGCCGCAATATAACGCACAGTTAGCACTTGCAACAAAAGTGATAGGACTGGTCCAGACGATATCGCCTTTGCCTACACCTAACGCTAAGCAAGCAATATGTAATGCAGACGTCGCTGAATTTACTGCTACAGCATATTGTGAGTTGACGGTTCGGTTAATTGCTGCTTCAAAAAGAGGTACTTGAGGTCCTTGCGTTAGGAAGTCAGACTGCAATACTTTAACCACAGCTTCGATATCTTGCTGATTAATATCTTGTTTACCGTAAGGGATCATTCCTCTGCTAACTCATTTAATGTTAATAGTTCTTCTTTGGTCAGAAAGTGCTTATTAGTAAGAGAGTTATATTCATAACCATGCTCAACAAGCTCGCCCTCTTCTTGTAGGTTGTTCGTGGTGAAGTCATTGCTACGGTTAAAAAACTTAATAGCCGGCGCAATAATGAAATGGTCTTGATATTCGTAGGTATGGTATGAGTCATCAGCAGGACACATTATTTCATGCAGTTTTTCACCTGGTCGAATACCTACTATTTTTATTTCTAGATTAGGAGCCATCGCTTTAGCTAGATCAAGTATGCGCATAGACGGGATTTTAGGTACAAATATTTCTCCTCCAAGCATGCGTGCAAAATTCTTTAATACAAAGTCTACGCCATCTTGTAATGTTATCCAGAAACGAGTCATATCAGGATGGGTGATTGGGATTTCTGTTACACCGTCATTAATTAATTTATCAAAGAAAGGTACAACACTACCACGAGAACCAGCTACATTACCGTAACGTACTACAGAGAAAAGGGTTTGATGGCCACCTGACATATTATTAGCCGCAACAAAAAGCTTATCGGAAGCCAATTTAGTCGCGCCATATAAATTGATTGGGTTTGCTGCTTTGTCAGTAGAAAGAGCGATGACTTTTTTCACATTATTAGTGAGTGCTGCATGAATGACATTCTCAGCACCATTGATATTTGTCTTTATGCACTCAGTCGGATTGTATTCTGATGCAGGGACATGCTTCATGGCTGCTGCATGAATAACATAGTCAACACCATTCATTGCTTGTGTTAAGCGCTCTTTATCACGTACATCACCAATAAAGTAACGCATGCAAGGGGCATTGAACTCTTGCTGCATTTCAAATTGTTTAAGTTCATCACGAGAAAAGATAATTATTTTTTTAGGTTGGTAACGCTCGAGTAAGGTTTTGACATATTTTCTGCCAAAAGAGCCCGTACCACCGGTTATCAATATTGATTGATTATTGAACATAATGACCTTTTCACGTATTTTAAGTATTTAAATAACTAAGTAGCTAAATATTTTATTTATATGCTTGTATCTTTTTTTATTACAATGTAATTTTAAAGACTTTTCTTTCAACAGTTTAGTATAAATAACAACTCGTTGTTGCAATGATTCTACCATGCTTTTAAGGCGTTTAAGATGCTCAATAACATTAATTAGTTCATCTTCTGAATGGTTATTAAGAAAATTTTTAAGTTGATCGCCAAACAGGTTTTGCTGTTATAGAAATAATTCATATTCTTCTTCATCAAGCAGTTGGTTAAGTTTTTTTAAAATCCAAATAAGATTCAAGCTTAACTTGGGTGTTGGGTGTTGGGTGTTGGTTATTTAAGTCTCTGCCTAAATCCTGTTATTAACGATTATATTGCTGACGTATATCTTGTGGAATACCATCCCAACCTGATTTTATTTCGCTGATTAAGCTTATTATTTCAGTTAATGACTCACAATTATTTTTGATATTTACCTGAGTGACTTGTGAAATTATATAAGCGTATAAGTTATAAATATTTTCAAATATTTCACCGCCTTTTTCCATATCTAAACTATTTTGCAACCCCCCAATAAGTCCAATTACTTTTTTTAAGCATACGATTTTTATTTTCAAAATCTTTACGCTCAATCGCACCTTTATCTGCCGCTGCGAGCCTATAACATGCTGCATTATCAATGAAATAAGCGTATGTGGATCTGCATTTTCAACTTGTGACAAGCCGTATTTCGAGATTGTCTGATCGATGAACGAGTCATAAAGTCCCTTTAGCTAACTTATGTTTTTGATTCTAAATTTAATTAATTATTTAATATCTGCTCATAGGTTGGATCTTAAGAAAAAAACAAATTGAAAACATGTTCTGAATTTGATCTGATAGTAATCGCCAAACCAATATCAATAGTAAATCAGAGTATGCGTATAGATAATACTGAGTTACAACAAATAACAAAAGTCCTTGGAGAATTAAAAATTAATGACATAGGTAAGCATGTTAATTTTTGCAATCGTCAAAGGGTTATCAAACCCTTTGAGTTAATGATGTCACTGGGTGATAAATCAGTAGATATCGTCACTGATTTGCACCGTTATTTTGTGAAACTAACAGACACTGATGTGCACTATAAGCCCTTTCATAATCAGCTTAGCAAGCCTGAATTTGTTGATTTCATAAAATCATTGCTCAGCGTTGCTATGAAAGAATGGCAACAGCAAGTACAGGCGACAAAAAACAGAACTATCTGCTTTTAAAAGTATTGTATTGCAAGATGGTAGCTCGTTTGCTGTTCACGATAGTTTATATGAGCCTTTTAAAGGTCGTTTTACCAAAATAAGTCCAGCAGCGATAGAAGTGCATGTCAGTTGGGATTTATTACAGAGCTAATACTATTATATGCTCTACCACTAAAGTTTTAGTTAGAGAAAATGTGTCATTTTATAGTCATTGTCATCTTTTTGACTAATTTTCAATGCAAACCGTAAAAAATGTTCTATTATAACCGTAGTTTATTTTTATGAGTATTGATTATGACACTGCGCCCACCGATTTATTTAGTTGATATGACAGCACAACAAACAGAAATATTACAAACGGTTTTACACTTTGTTGGCGAATCTTATCTAACTGTTAATATTGATGATCTAAGCACACATGTAAATCAATCATTGCCTTTGGCTGTTATTTTGAGTAATCAAGATAATAATCTCTCTGCAATCGCAAGCGATTTTCCGAAGGTGCCATTTATTAGCTTATCAGGAGAAGTTGATAATATTCATAGTAACCATATAGGTATGCTTAATTTACCTATTGTTTATGCAGAATTAACGCAATTATTGCATTACTGTCAAACCTTTCAGAACCCTCAACATCAGTTGAATAAAGCAAATAAATACCTCATTTCTTCTTTAGTTGGTAAAGGATTGCGCATTCAAGAGATTCGTTACTTAGTGGAGCAAGTTGCTGAAAGTAATGCCAATGTGTTGGTCTTAGGTGAATCGGGAACGGGTAAAGAAGTTGTCGCACGTGCTATCCATGAAGTTTCTAACCGTAGTAAAGGACCTTTTGTGCCCGTTAACTGTGGCGCTATTCCAGCTGAACTTTTAGAGAGTGAATTATTTGGACATGAAAAAGGGGCCTTCACCGGTGCTTTTTCTGCTAGAAAAGGTCGTTTTGAATTAGCAGAAGGCGGTACGCTATTTCTGGATGAAATTGGTGATATGCCAATGCCAATGCAAGTTAAATTATTACGAGTGTTACAAGAAAGAACCTTCGAACGCGTTGGTGGTACTAAATCATTACAAGCTGATGTGCGTATTATTGCGGCTACACATCGTCACTTAGAAGATATGATCATCGCTGGGACATTCCGCGAGGATTTATTCTATCGCTTAAATGTATTCCCAATAGAAAAGCCTGCATTACGCGATCGCCAAGAAGATATTCCTTTACTATTACAAGAGCTTTTATCTCGTTTAGAAGTTGAGCATAAAGCAACACTGCGTTTTACTCAGCGCGCTTTAGAGTCATTAATGCAGCATAGCTGGCCTGGTAATATACGTGAGTTATCTAATTTATTAGAGCGTCTGTTGATATTACATAGTAATAAAATTATTGATATTAATGAGTTACCTGTTAAATATCGTTACCTTGATGAACAAGGCGAAATGGTTGAGCATATTCAATATAACCCAGAAGAAGAAGCGCTACTGGAACGTGATGCTTTATCGGGTATGTTTGGAGATGCGCCTATTTTATCTGACGAAAGTGATGAAGAGTCACAAGGTTTTTTAGGGAACTTACCTGCTGAAGGGATGAATTTAAAAAATAAATTGGTTGAGTTTGAAATGGAAATGATTCGCCAAGCAATTGATTCACAAGATGGTGTGGTGTCACATGCCGCTGAGTTGTTATCTATGCGCCGCACGACATTAGTTGAAAAGATGAAAAAATATGGATTAAACAAAGAGGGGTAGTTCGTTTTTCTTGACCCCTAAAAAGCCGTGTAATGTTAATAGATTACACGGATTTTTGCTGTCATTTTTATGGCGGGTTACTTTTATTTTTCTGTTATCTTACTGTTAAGTAATAGTATTTTTTGGTTGGCATAATAAGTGCTTAGTAGTGATATCTATACTCATTTTTAGGTGTTGCTATGACAGTTCATCAATCAACAAACAATCCATCATTAGAAACAGAGAGCTATGTCGGTGAGCTTCAGCAGTTACGTGCTCAAGCCAATTACATGGGGCAATTGTATAATGAGCTACCTTCTGGGCTTATTGTCATAGATGGTAACGGTATTGTTGGTCAAGCAAATCGAGTTGCCGTGCAATTATTAGGTGAGCCATTAGAAAATATGCGCTGGAGTGATGTCATTAAGCGTTCATTTAGCCCTAAAAATGATGATGGTCATGAAATATCGTTAAAAAATGGCCGTCGTATTCAATTATCAATTTCTTCTTTAGAGGGCCAACCTGGCCAGCTTATTTTATTAACGGATTTAACACATACCCGTCAATTACAAGAGCATGTTGCAACCTTAAAGCGTTTATCTTCTTTAGGGAAAATGGTGGCTTCATTAGCACACCAAATCCGCACTCCATTATCTGCTGCTATGTTGTATGGCGCAAACTTAGCTAATAAAACACTTAATGAAAGTTCTCGTTTACGATTTCAGGGTAAGTTAATGAATCGTTTGCAAGATTTAGAAACGCAGGTAAACGACATGTTGTTATTTGCTAGAAGTGGTGAGCAAAAAATAGTTGAGGAGGTCTCTGTTGCCACATTGTTAGAACAAGTGCAAGAGGCAAGTGATGCGATGATCTCTAATGTTGAAGGTAACTTACAATGCAAGTTGCCTGATCCTGATTTATTCATTCTAGCGAATAAAAATGCCTTAACTAGCGCGATGACTAATTTAATATCCAATGCAGTTGAAGCAACGGGTAAAGGTGCTCAACTCTACATTAGTGCGGTTCAGAGAGGGCACGATAAATTAGAAATATCTGTTATGGATAATGGCCCAGGAATTGAAAAACAACGTCTAGCCAAAGTGATGGAAGCTTTTTATACCACCAAGTCACAGGGTACAGGATTAGGTTTAGCTGTTGTACAAGGGGTTGTCCAGTCACATAAAGGTAGCGTAGAGGTGAAATCTGAAGTGGGCAAAGGTAGCTGTTTTACACTCGTATTACCGTTACACCGTATTGGTAGTAAAACTAATCAATTTAATGCTCAAATGAATAAAGTGATAGGAGCTTAATATGTTGAATGCTAAATCTCAGGGTAAATTGTTAGTTGTTGAAGATGATGCTGGTTTACGTGAGGCTTTAATTGATACGTTATTATTAGCGGGTTATGACTGTGAAGAAGTTGATAGTGCAGAGTCTGCATTAGTTGAGCTTAATAATGCGAAGGTCAATAACGCTTGCTACGATTTAGTGATTAGTGATATTCAAATGGGTGGTATGAGTGGCTTAACGCTATTAAAAAATATTAAGAACAAGTACCCTGAAATACCTGTTTTATTAATGACGGCTTATGCGACTATTGATGACGCTGTTAAAGCAATTCGTGATGGGGCAATTGATTACCTTGCTAAACCCTTTTCACCGGAAGTTTTATTAAATCAAGTTAGTCGTTATGCGCCTGTTTATAAGGTGTCGTCACGCACGCCTGTTTTCGGTGATTCGAGTACGGCGGCTTTATTTAAAGTGGCTGATAAAGTCGCTGCGACTGATGCATCGGTTATGATAACTGGCCCAAGTGGGTCAGGGAAAGAAGTGTTGTCGCGCTATTTACATGATAAATCATCGCGAAAAGACGAAGCTTTTGTTGCCATTAACTGTGGTGCAATTCCAGATACTATGCTCGAATCTACTTTATTTGGGTATGAAAAAGGGGCCTTTACTGGTGCAATTCAAGCGTGCCCTGGTAAATTTGAACAAGCACAAAACGGGACTATTTTATTAGATGAAATCACTGAAATGCCACTAGAGCTTCAGGTAAAATTATTACGTGTTTTACAAGAAAAAGAAGTCGAGCGTTTAGGCTCTCGTAAAACCATTAAATTAAATGTACGAGTGTTAGCGACAAGTAACCGTGACCTAAAAAAAGCAGTCGAGGCAGGCACTTTTCGTGAAGATTTATATTATCGTCTTAATGTATTCCCATTACAGTGGTTACCATTACAACAACGCAAAGGCGATATTCTTCCACTTGCAGAGCATTTGTTAGCACATCATGCGATGGAGCAATCATCGGCTATTCCTGTGTTATCTGAACAAGCGAAGCAACGTTTATCCTCTTATGCTTGGCCTGGCAATGTACGTGAACTTGATAATGTCATGCAGCGCGCATTGATTTTATCGAGCAGTCAAACCATTGGTTGTGATGCATTGATTTTAGAAGATCAGCAATTTGAGCATATTTTACAGTCAGTGAGTGATGATACTTCTTTTGATGAGAAGAGTGAGGCTGATAGTTCTGCGTTTACTACCGATGTTATTAAGCATGCAGCTGAATGTGTGCCAGTAGTGGATAGCGTCATAAAAAATACCCCTATAAATACTATTCCTACAACTCAACCCATTATTGAGGAAGTATTAGGGCAAGGCTTAAAACAACAAGAGCAAAAAATCATTTTAGATGCATTGCAAACTTGCCGAGGTAAACGCAAAGATGTCGCTGAATTATTAGGAATTAGCCCTCGTACTTTACGTTATAAAATTGCACGTATGAAAGAACAAGGTATCGCATTGCCTGTTTAGTTTTTTATCATTAATTATAGATTGTAAATTCTGAAGGGAAATTCTAAACATTGACATCAAGCTGTTGATTTTTAGCCTTTTGAATTTCCTGTTGATTTATTTTATTTCTTATCGCAAATAGTTATAAAAATTAAACTTGTAAATAGTAATTGTTATCATTACAATGCCAGTTCTTAATAATTATGCTATTTAAAGGAATAATTGATGTCTATTCAAAAAGGTTTAACTATCTTACTTGCAGGTGCGTCTGTGCTAACAAGTTCAATGTCTTTTGCTGCTGAAGAAGTGAATGTTTACTCTTACCGTCAACCGTTTTTAATTGAACCAATGATGAAAGAGTTCACTGCTGAAACAGGCGTCAAAGTAAATGTTTTATTCGCTAAAAAAGGCTTAATTGAACGCATTAAACGTGAAGGAGAGTTATCTAAAGCTGACCTTATGTTAACGTCAGACTTCAGTCGTTTAGCTTTATTTACTGAAGATGGCTTAGCGCAACCAGTTGAGAGCGATGTGTTAGATAAAAATATCCCAAGTAAATTCCATGGTGCGACAAAAGAATGGTTTGCATTAACTAGCCGAGCTCGTACTATTTACTCTTCAGTTGAGCGTGTTGGCCCTACACCGAATATTACGTACCAAGATTTAGCAACACCTGCTTTTAAAGGCAAGGTATGTATGCGTTCAGGTAAACATCCTTACAATATCTCGCTATTAGCATCAATTATCGCTCATGAAGGCGAAGCTAAAGCAAAAACATGGTTAGAAGGTTTAAAAGCTAACTTAGCACGTAAACCACAAGGTAATGATCGTGCTCAAGTGAAAGCAGTTAAAGAAGGTTTATGTGATTACGCATTAACTAACAGCTACTACTTAGGTAAAATGTTAAACGATCCTAAACAAGTTTCTTGGGCTGAAGCCGTTCACATTAACTTCCCTAATCAAGCAACTACGGGTACACACGTAAATGTAAGTGGTATTTCTTTAGCTAAATATGCTCCTAATAAAGAAAATGCAATTAAGCTGATGGAATTTTTATCGGGTGATGTAGCACAAGGAATGTATGCTGAGATTAACTATGAATATCCTGTTAAAGAAGACGTAAAACCTTCTAAATTGGTTGCATCTTGGGGCGAGTTTAAGCAAGACGATATCAAATTATCTGATATAGCTGCACAACATAAAACGGCTATTAAGTTAATGGATGAAGTGAAATTTGATCTCTAAGTCTTCATATTTATACAAGTTACTGCCTTGGGCGGTAACTTGTATTTTGTTATGTCCAATCATTGCTATTTTTTTAAGTGCTTTTGTCATCGATGAAAGTGGTAGCTTTTCACATCTTATTGATACCGTTTTACTCACCTACATTAGCAATTCCATTCTCGTTATTTTATTCGTTGTTTTACTGAGTATTTTATTTGCGATGCCTTGCGCTTGGTTTGTCGCTTGTTGTGATTTCCCTTCTCGTGAAAAACTCCAATGGGCGTTAATGCTGCCTCTGGCGATGCCGCCTTATATTATTGCTATCGTTTATACCGATTTATTAGATTTTACCGGACCAGTACAACTTGCTTTACGGGAGTTGTTTAGCTGGCAGTCTATTGATGATTATTACTTTCCTGATATTCGCACCATTTTTGGTGCTTCTGTCATTTTGGCGTTATCACTTTTCCCTTATTTATATTTGTTATTACGTAGTGCTTTTTTAACGCAATCTGCAGGCTTGTTTCAAGCGGCTAGAACACTGGGTTTATCTCCAATCCAAGCATTTTGGCGAGTCAGTATTCCTCTCTCTCGTTCTGCTATGGCGGTCGGTGTTTCATTAATTGCGATGGAAACCTTAGGTGATTTTGCGACGGTGAATTATTTTGCTGTGCATACTCTAACCACTGCAATATACGACACTTGGTTGGAACTCGGAAGTTTAACTACGGCTGCCAAAATATCTTCAATGATGTTATTAGCTATTGTGGTTCTTATCTCTTTAGAAAACTATAGTCGCCGTAAACAACAAGTTTATCAACGTAATAGTAATGGCAGTGTAGACCTTCGTTTTACCTTAACCGGTTGGAAGAAGTGGGGCGTATTGGGTTTTACTTGGTCTTTAGTCAGTTTTTCGCTGTTTATTCCTATTGCTACTTTAGTATATTATGCCGTTCACTATTTTACAGAGTCGTTAAATGATGACTTAATTAATTATACGATGAACAGTTTATGGCTCGCTTTTCTCGTCGCTATCTTAGCGTTAGCAGTTGCACTCATTGTTAATTTTTATCAACGTTTAAGCCCCGGGTTTGCTGCTAAATCAGCGATACGCTTATCTTCTCTTGGTTATGCCGTACCTGGCACGGTCGTTGCGATTGGTGTTTTGATACCGTTAACCAGTTTTGATTTATTGTTAAACGATTTCTTATTAAGTTGGGATTTACCTCCCGTAGGCTTAATACTATCAGGTTCATTAGTTATTTTAGTACTTGGTTATTTAGTACGCTTCAGCGCAATTGCGGTAGGCAGTGTGGATAGTAGTTTAGTGCAGGTTTCACCTTCTCTGGAACTGGCTTCTAGAACATTAGGCAATGGACCTATTAAAACATTGTGGCGAGTTAATATTCCTTTAATTAAAAAAGGTATGTTAACCGCATTTATTTTGGTATTTATCGAAGCAATGAAAGAGTTACCTGCCGCGTTACTTTTGCGCCCATTTAATTTTGAAACATTAGCAACTTATGTTTATCAATTTGTTTCTGACGAAATGATAGAATACGCAGCATTGCCTGCTTTGATGATAATCGCATTAGGCTTAATTCCATTTATTGTTGTGAATCGTTTGCTGGAGAAAAAGCGTTAATGAGTGCGTTAAAAATTGAAAACCTCAGTTGTTCATATCAAAAAACAGCTGTTTTAGAAGCCTTAGATTTAACTTTAAATGATAATGAAATAGTGTGTTTACTGGGTGAGAGTGGCTGCGGGAAAACAACATTGCTAAGAGCTGTTGCCGGCTTACAAACAGAACTAACAGGCAAAATTAGTATTCGACAAAAAGTGTTAAACGATGAAAAAACTTATACACCACCAGAGCAAAGAAAAATAGGGCTGATCTTTCAAGATTATGCACTTTTCCCGCATTTGAATGTATTTGATAATGTGGCTTTCTCACTGACTAATAAGCTCTCTAAAGCAGAGAAACAGCAGCGTGTTGACAGTGTTTTATCATTAGTTCAATTGAGTGAGTTGGCTAAACGCTTTCCACATCAGTTATCGGGTGGGCAACAGCAACGTATTGCTATTGCACGAGCTCTCGCTTATCAACCTGAATTAATGTTATTAGACGAACCCTTTTCTAACTTAGATCAACATGTTCGTTTTCAACTTATTAATGAAATCCGCCAACTATTTAAACAACATCAAATGAGTGCATTATTTGTCACCCACTCGAAAGAAGAAGGTTTTGCTTTTGCGGATCGTATTGCATTAATGCAAGCGGGAAAAATTGTACAAATAGACACGGCACAAAAATTATATCGCCAACCTAATTCAGCGTACGTTGCGGACTTTATGGGGCAATCAAATTATATAGATGTCACTGTCGTTGATAAATTCAGTTATCAGGGCTGTTTTGGTTTATTAGGCAGTAATAGTGTCATTGAGCATAGTATTGGTAAGCAACTGCGTTTATTGCTTCGTCCTGAGCATATTAATATTGTGCCTGACTTAAATGGTTTAGCGATGGTTAAACAAGTCGATTTTCAAGGGGCAATGCAACAAATTACGGTTCAGTTTAATCAACAGAGTTTCATTGTTAGGCATAGTAATCACTGTAATGATTGTTTACAGTTTGAGGTTGGTGATAAAGTCACTTTAACGGTCTTAAACCATGACTTTGTAACCTTTGAGTCTGAAACTAATACTGAATAATATTAATGAAATGATTCATCATTAAAAAGCCCGTTATGTGGAAAACATAATGGGCTTTTTTGTGATTTGAACTAAACGCTTTCATTTAAATAAGCTATTTAGAAAATTAAGTGCTTGGACTCAATTCATACATCAAACTCGCTTTTAAACTTTCTTCTTGCTCTTTAGTTAATGAATCGCCATCAGCTGTAGAGACAATAAATAAATCCTCTGCTCGTTCACCTATAGTCGATATTTTCGCGGTATCAAGCATTAAACCATGATCTACAAAAACCGTTCCAATATTGGCTAAAATACCTGGTGCATCAAATGCGACAACTTCGATTTGTGTACGTTTACGACGCGTTGGTAAGAAGGTGATTTTAGGTTCAAATTTAAAGGGACGTTTAACACGCTCTAATCGAATTAAGTTTGAGTTAATCACATCAGGTTTTAATAATGTATCAATAATGGCTTCACGTAAACGTTGGATTTTATCGTCATCAATATGTTCGCCATCTTCTTCCAATACTGTAAAAGTGCTTAGCGCATAGTTATCTCGACTGGATAGAATTTTTGCATCATGAACACTGAGCTTTTTATTATCGATTTCAGTCACAACAGAAGAGAACAAGATCGGCATATCTTTATGATAGACAAAGATCTCGCTACCACCGCGTGCATTTTTAGTACTTATTAATACCATAGGCTTGCTATGATCTTTATGCTCTAACAAGTGCTGCGTGTGCCAGCAAATTTGTGCCGAGGTATAACGGAAAAAGTAGTTTAATCTAAAACGTTTCCACAACGGTTTAACTTTATCTTCACTAATCCCTAACCCTGCTAAAATACCAAGCGCCTTAAGCTGACGATCGCGAATACGATCGCGAATATCTGGTGGGTTTTCTAAACCACGTCGTAACATGGTGAGTGTCTTATAATATAAATCTCTTAATAGAGAAGCTTTCCAACTATTCCATGTGTCTTCATTGGTTGCACAAATATCGGCAACGGTTAAGCAATATAATAAGTTAAGGTGTTTTTCATCTCTGACTGTTTTAGCAAATTCAATGATCACATTTGGATCACTAATATCTCGACGTTGAGCAGTCACTGACATGGTTAAGTGATGTTCAACTAACCAAGCAACCGCTTTACTTTCATAACGGCTAAGGCCATGCAACCCACAAAAGGCGAGTGCATCGACGGCACCTAAAGTTGAATGATCGCCTTGTTGCCCTTTGGCAATATCATGAAATATAGCCGCTAAAAACAATAACTCAGGTTTTTCTAATGATCGAAATATTTCATGTGCTAAAGGGTGATCGCTTTTACTTTTTGGATAATTATAAATAAATTTACAAGTTTATGTGTATGCGCATCTACGGTATAAGCATGGAATAGATCAAATTGCATTTGCCCCACAATACGGCTCCACTGTGGGATATAAGCGGCTAATACACCGTATTCATACATTAATGTGAAAGGCAGTCCCATACCGCGAGGATGCTTAATAATTTCCATAAAAATAGTGCGACACTCTGGAATATTTTGTAGCCAGTGTGTTAAACAACGTCTTGCTTCTCGAAGCTCACGTAAAGTGCTCGAGTAAATTCCTTTAATGCGTTTATCATCGGCAATGTGTACAAATAATTGTAAAATAGATTCAGGGTTATCCTGGAAATAACCAGAAGAGGTTAGCTCTATCTTATTACCTCGGATTCTAAAGTGTTCATCTATCTCATGAAACTCTGTCGCGACATTACCTAAAATAGCCTCATTAAAATATTGTAATAACATTTCATTAAGCTCTTTCACTCGGCGAATGGTTTGATAGAACATTTTCATCATTTGTTCTACGGCTTCATTACGTTGACCGGTATAACCTAGCAGTTTAGCAACATCACTTTGGAAATCGAAAAGTAAACGGTTATCAGGGCGGTTTGTAACAGTATGCAGGGCAAATCGAATTGTCCATAATTGCGACTGACAATCACTTATTTCATGATATTCAGCCTGAGTAATATAACCATATGACGTTAACTCTAAAAGGCTATGTGCATCAAAATGACGTTTTGAAACCCACGCAATAGTTTGTATATCACGTAGTCCACCACAGCCATTTTTAATATCAGGTTCTAGATTGTAACCATCGCCTCGGCAGTTTTTATGACGTCCAAACTGTTCTTCTTTTTTTACGGTAAAAAATTGTGCTGATGGCCAGAAGTCACTTTCACCAATGACGTTTTGTAATTTTTCAAAGGTTTTTTCATTACCTTTAATTAAGCGTGATTCGATCATGCTGGTTGCGATGGTAATGTCTGCTTTACCTTGTTCTATGCAATCATTTATTGTGCGAACACTATTACCAACATCAAGTTTTAAATCCCATAGTAGGGTGATCAGTTGTCCTATTTTTTCTTCAGACTCTTTACTAAAACCATGATCAGATAAAATTAATAAGTCGATATCAGACTTTGGATGTAATTCACCTCGACCATATCCGCCAACCGCAAGTAGACTTAAATCAAAGCTTTCATTTAACCCAACTAGATCCCATAAACGGCTTAATAATTCGTCCACATAAAGTGCACGCATTGATACGATATCATTAATGTGCTTTTTAGCTTTGAATTGTTCAAGTTGCCAGTCTGAAAATTGTTGTAGGTGTTGTTTGATAAAAGAAATGGTGAGATCTTGTTGCTGAATATGTAGCGGGGAATAGTGTTCAAAGTCCATTTAAAGCCTCAATGTTGAAGCCTGCATTACTTACGTTAAGAAAGCAGGCTTAATTCATATTTATTCTGGGTTAATGATACGCTCAATTGTTTCTTCTGGGCGCAGTGTCAAAATCTCAACACCTGTTTCAGTCACTAATAATGTATGCTCCCATTGCATAGATAATTTTTTATCTTTGGTTACAACAGTCCATTCATCTTTTAATACTTTACAATCACGTTTACCAGCATTAAGCATTGGTTCAATAGTAAAACATTGACCCGCTTTTAATACTTCGCCAGTGCCTTTCTTACCGTAGTGCAATACTTGCGGTTCTTCATGGAATCCAGCGCCAATACCGTGTCCACAATATTCACGTACGATTGAATAGTTGTGATTTTCTGCGTGTTTTTGGATAGCCGCACCGATATCGCCTAAACGAGCACCAGGCTTAACCATTTTAATACCGATGTATAAACATTCTTGTGTTACACGCGCTAAACGATCAGCTAAGATAGATGGTTTTCCAACCATAAACATTTTAGACGTGTCACCGTGATAACCATCTTTAATAACAGTGATATCAATATTTAATACATCACCTTCTTTTAAAGGTTTATCGTTGGGAATGCCATGGCATACGACATAGTTTAATGAAGTACAAATAGATTTAGGAAAACCGTGGTAATTCAATGGAGCTGGAATCCCTCCTTGCTCATTAACAATAAAATCATGGCATAGTTGATTTAGTTCGTTAGTGGTAACCCCTTTTTTAACATAAGGTTCAATCATGGTTAATACATCTGCAGCTTGTTGGCCAGCAATACGCATTTTTTCTATTTCTTGAGCAGTTTTAATTAGTCCAGACATGTCATATCTCTATACTTTGAATAAAATGTTTATACCGTAACTATAAAGAGTTTTAGTCTCTGGTGCTAGATAAAATAACACTAACAAACCCCCACAGCGAACGTGGATTTCATCTCAGAAAAGGATGTTTAAAAATATGGTAATTAATACACTATTTATTGAGATATTTGCTTCGCTGTGGTATAAAGCGCTCCGAGATTGATAGATTAATTTTTTAGTCGCTTTCTTAAATAATCAGGATAATCCATTCATCATATTTAATGTGTTGAATTTAAAGGATTATTACTTAAATAACACACACGCATCGACACGTCACTCGGGGTGCCTTTTTCTGTTTAAGAAATTAATGGTCGAGTGTATGGGATGTGTGGAGGCCTAACCCCCTAAAAGGAAATTCAAATGGCAACAGTATCAATGCGCGATATGCTACAAGCAGGCGTTCACTTCGGTCACCAAACTCGTTACTGGAACCCAAAAATGAAACCATTCATTTTTGGTGCTCGTAATAAAGTTCATATCATCAACCTTGAAAAAACAGTTCCTATGTTTAACCAAGCGCTTAACTTCCTAGAAGCTAAAGCATCTAAAAAAGGTAAAATCCTTTTTGTTGGTACTAAACGCGCAGCTTCAGAAGCTGTTAAAGAAGCTGCAATCGCATGTGACCAATTCTACGTTGATCACCGCTGGTTAGGTGGTATGTTGACTAACTGGAAAACAGTTCGTCAATCAATCAAGCGTTTGAAAGATCTTGAAGTTCAAAGCCAAGACGGTACTTTTGACAAGTTAACTAAGAAAGAAGCGCTTATGCGTACTCGTGAATTAGAGAAACTTGAAAAAACACTTGGTGGTATCAAAAACATGGGCGGTATCCCAGATGTAATCTTCGTAATCGATGCTGATCACGAGCACATTGCAATTAAAGAAGCGAATAACCTAGGAATTCCTGTTATCGCTGTTGTAGATACTAACTCTTGTCCTGATAACATCGATTACATCGTACCTGGTAATGATGATGCTATCCGTGCAGTTAAGCTTTACTTAAATGCAGCTGCTGAAGCTGTTAAAGAAGGCCGTACTGTAGAAGTAGTAGTAGCTGAAGGCTTCGTTGAAGAAGAAACAGCTGAAAAATAAGTCCTTCTAATAATAGAAGCTCTTATTAACCAATCATTGGTTGGTTATCAGGGGTCTATATGACCCCTTTTTTATAGAATTAAAATAGGAAATCAAACAATGGCTATTACAGCTCAGCAAGTTAAAGAACTTCGTGACCGCACAGCTGCGGGTATGATGGATTGTAAAAAAGCATTAGTTGAAGCAGATGGCGACATCGAGCTTGCAATTGAAAACATGCGTAAATCAGGTGCAATCAAAGCAGCTAAAAAAGCAGGCCGTATTGCTGCTGAAGGTGCTATTTTTGCAAAAACAAATGGCTCTACTGCGCTAATCATCGAAGTTAACTGTGAAACAGACTTCGTTGCTATGGATAAAAGCTTCTTAGCATTTGCTGAAAAAGTAGCTGATATCGCACTTGCAAACAAAATTGATACTGTTGAAGCTCTTAGCTCACAAGCGTTCGATGACACTACTGTTGAAGAAGCGCGTGAACTTTTAGTTGCTAAAATTGGTGAAAACATTTCTGTACGTCGTTTACAAATCGTTGAAGGTGAAAACCTTGGCGCTTACGTACATGGCCGTAAAATCGGTGTTGTTTCTGTGCTAACTGGCGGCGACGCTGATCTAGCTAAAGATATCGCAATGCACGTTGCTGCTGCATCTCCTCAGTTTGTTAAACCTGAAGATGTACCTGCAGACGTAGTTGCTAAAGAAAAAGAAATTCAATTACAAATTGCAATCGAAAGCGGTAAACCTGCTGAGATCGCAGAGAAGATGGTTAATGGTCGTATGGCTAAATTTACTGGTGAAGTAAGTTTAACTGGTCAATCTTTCATTAAAGACCCATCAATTTCTGTTGCTAAACTTCTTAAAGGTGCGAGTGCAGACGTTGTCTCTTTCATCCGTTTAGAAGTTGGTGAAGGTATTGAAAAGAAAACTGAAGATTTTGCTGCTGAAGTTGCTGCAACAATGGCTGCTGCTAAGTAATTTTATTCAGGCGCAATAGGTGATGTTTTTAGCATTGATCCATTGTAAAAAGAACCGCGGCTTAGCTGCGGTTCTTTTATATTAAAAAGTAAGATAATTTGCCTGTTAAATGGCCAATTTAAGACCTATTTTTTAAATTTATTTTTATAATTTTTTTAAAAAAATCGGTATTATTTCAACTTAAGGAATGAAATTATGAGCACTAACCCTAAATCTGCTTATCGTCGTATTTTATTAAAATTGAGTGGCGAAGCACTCGTTGGTGAAGAGGGGTTCGGTATTGATCCTAAAGTATTGGATCGTATGGCATTAGAGATTAAATCTCTGATCGAATCTGGTGTACAAGTTGGTTTAGTAATTGGTGGTGGTAATATCTTCCGTGGTGCAGGGCTAGCACAAGCTGGTATGAACCGTGTTGTTGGCGACCATATGGGAATGCTAGCAACCGTAATGAATGGGTTAGCAATGCGTGATGCATTACACCGTTCACATGTGAATTCTCGTTTAATGTCTGCAATACCATTAAATGGTGTGTGTGATGATTACAACTGGGCTGAAGCGATTAAGTATTTGAAGTTAGGTACAGTAGTTATTTTTGCTGCAGGTACAGGTAACCCATTTTTTACTACTGACTCAGCAGCTTGTTTACGTGGTATTGAGATAGAGGCTGATGCAGTATTGAAAGGCACAAAAGTAGATGGTGTTTATGACGCAGATCCAGTTAAAAATCCAGATGCTAAATTATACAGTGTTTTAGATTACCAAACCGTTTTAGAAAAAGAATTACAAGTAATGGATTTAGCTGCCTTTACATTAGCAAGAGACCATAGTTTACCGATTCGTGTATTTAACATGAATAAACCGGGTGCATTAAGTCGTGTGGTATTGGGTGGTGATGAAGGTACAACTATCACTCATGCTGAAGAAAATATTTAATTAAATATATTCTTATTCGAGTAACTAATAATTAAGATATGTAACTATTAATAATTCTTGTTGCCATATTGAGTAACAAAGTTTGATAATGAACCAATAAGTTAGGAAAGTAGATATGATTAACGAAATCAAAGATGATGCACAAACGCGAATGAATAAAAGCATCGAGTCATTTAAAAGCCAATTAGCGAAAGTACGTACTGGCCGAGCTCACCCGAGTTTACTTGATGGTATTATGGTGCCATATTACGGTTCAAATACACCATTACGTCAAGTGGGTAATGTATCTACTGAAGATGCACGTACATTAACAATTACAGTATTTGATGCGACATTAATCGCAGCTGTTGAAAAAGCGATCATGGGATCTAACTTAGGTTTGAACCCGATGTCTGCTGGTACCGTTATTCGTATTCCTTTACCACCGTTAACTGAAGAACGTCGTAAAGACCTTATTAAAGTTGTTCGTGGTGAAGCAGAAAGTACTCGTGTTGCGATTCGTAATATTCGTCGTGATGCAAATGGCGATTTTAAAGACCTAGAAAAAGAAAAAGAAATCAGTGAAGATCAGCAGCGTCAAGGTGAAGAGTTAGTACAAAAAGTCACTAATGAAAGCATCAAGAAAGTAGATGAAGTATTAGCGGTTAAAGAAGCTGAATTGTTAGAAGTTTAATTTTAACTCATATTCAATTAATGCACCTCCTACTAAGTATTTGGTGCATTTTATTTTTTGTAAAGGATTACTGTGACGTTTGAAAATAATTTCCCTAAGCATGTTGCGATCATTATGGATGGCAATGGCCGTTGGTCTGAAAGACAAGGAAAACACCGTATTTTTGGTCACAAACACGGTGTAAAAGCGCTGCGTAAAACAATTACTTTCGCAAGAGATAATAAACTTGAAGCATTGACTATTTTTGCTTTTAGTAGTGAAAATTGGAAACGTCCTGAACAAGAAGTCAGTATGTTAATGGAGTTGTTTTTTATTGTGCTAGGGCGCGAAATAAAAAAACTGCATAAAAGTAATATCAAGCTAAACATTATTGGTGATATATCTGGTTTTAGTGACCGATTACAAAAAAAAGTACATGAAGGACAAGAGTTAACAAAAAATAATACTGGTTTAGCACTCAATGTTGCTGCGAATTACGGTGGACGTTGGGATATGACTAATGCGACTAGAAAAATTGCTGCTCAGGTTCAAAGTGGCGAATTAAATATTGATGATATCGATGAAGAGTTAGTCGGTCAGACATTAACATTAGGTGACTTACCCGATGTTGATTTAATGATTCGTACTGGCGGCGATTATCGTATTAGTAATTTTTTATTGTGGCAACTTGCTTATGCTGAAATGTATTTTACTGACGTATTATGGCCAGATTTTGATGGTGAAGCCTTCCAATTAGCATTAGATGTATTTTCAGGTAAAGAGCGACGTTTTGGACAAACTAGCGCGCAAGTAAACTGCTAATTTTACCGGAAGACAACTTTTAGCCTACAGATAAAAAACGGGAATTTTCTGTGAAGCAACGAATTATAACTGCGCTTGTATTAGCGCCATTAGCCATTGCGGCTATTTTCTTTTTACCACTTAAATTCTTTATGTTATTTGCTGCAGGTGTGTTTTTACTAGCAAGTAAAGAATGGGCTGGCTTTGTTAGTAAAGAACCTTCTTCAGCGACTCTCTATATTTTTGGTTTAATCCTAGGTATTACACTAATGCTAATGCCTGCCGGTGCTATTTGGGTGTCTGAATTACCTAATCAATACATTATTTCGGGCCTCTCGGTTGCTGCCGTCTGGTGGTGTATTGCTTTAGTGATGGTAGTTCGTTATCCAACTTCTGCCACGCTTTGGCGATCAAATAAAGTGCTCAAAAGTATTTTTGGTTTATTAACGTTAATTCCATTTTTTTGGGGGCTGGTTGTATTACGTTCAATGAATATGCACCATGACTTTTACTTTGGAGCACAGTTGGTGATGTATGTTTGTTTATTGGTGTGGGCTGCTGATTCTGGCGCTTACTTTGCTGGTAAACAGTTTGGTAAACATAAATTAGCCCCTAACGTAAGCCCAGGTAAGACTATTGAAGGACTTGTTGGTGGTTTATTAAGTGCAATGATTGTTGCTTACTTTGCCAGTTCTTTCTTTGCTATATCGGCTGACAAAATGACCTTGTTTTTTGCTGCTTCACTAATAACGACTTTAGTCTCGGCTTTAGGTGATTTAACTGAAAGTGTGTTTAAGCGTGAAGCTGGCTTAAAAGACAGTAGTAACTTATTACCGGGACATGGTGGGATATTAGACCGTATTGATAGTTTAACCGCCGCTGTTCCCGTATTTGCCTTTATATATATCTATTGGTTAATTTAACCATGAAGAATTTAGCGGTATTAGGTGCGACAGGGTCTATTGGAGATAGTACGTTAAGTGTATGTCGTCATAACCCTGGCTTATACAATGTTGAATTTTTATATGCAGCAACTAATGTCGATAAGATGTTAGCGCTGTGTATTGAATTTGAACCAGCTTATGTTGCCTTATCTAATGATCTAGCTTCTTTGCAGTTAAAACAACAATTGCAAGATCGCAAACTCAATTGCCAAGTGTTACCTGAAACTGAAGTACTGTCTTTGTTGGGAAGTCCTGAAATAGATTCTGTGATGGCTGCGATAGTCGGTGCTGCTGGTTTAAAAACGACACTTGCAGCGGTTTATGCAGGAAAAGAAATTTTCTTAGCAAATAAAGAGTCATTAGTGATGTCTGGTGCATTATTCATTGATGCCGTTAAGCAATCTGGAGCAAAATTGTGGCCAGTAGATAGCGAGCACAATGCCATATATCAATCAATGTCGCCAATGTTGCAAGAAAATATCGGACATTGTGATTTAAACGCTGGTGGCGTATCAAAAATCTTACTAACCGGATCTGGCGGGCCTTTCTTAAATAAAGCATTAAATGAATTTACTAGTATTACCCCCGATGCTGCCATTAAACATCCTAACTGGTCGATGGGACCTAAGATCTCAATTGACTCGGCTACCATGATGAATAAAGGCCTTGAGTACATTGAAGCAAGATGGTTATTTAACACCAATAAAGAACAGCTCAAAGTTATCATACACCCTCAATCAGTTATCCATTCAATGGTTCAATACAAAGACGGTAGTGTTATTTCTCAAATGGGTAATGCTGATATGCGTATTCCTATTGCGCATGTGATGGGGGGCGAAAAGCGAATTATAAGTGGTGCAGAAGGCTTTGATTTCTTCAACAGTGCAAACTTTACTTTTGTGGAGCCAGATTATAATCGCTATCCTTGTTTAAAGTTAGCAATACAAGCTTGTTATGAAGGTCAACATGCAACAACCACACTTAATGCTGCTAATGAGATTGCAGTACAAGCTTTCTTAGATGAACGTATTAAATTTACTAATATATCTACGATTGTTGAACATGTGTTGAATCAATTAACGCATCAAGCCGTATCGTCGATTGACGAGTTATTAGTTATAGATAAAATGGCAAGAGACTCAGCGGTTGAATTGATTAATAGAGGTATCGTTTGTTAGATTTTATTTGGAATACTGCTTCATTTATTATTGCCTTAAGTATTTTAGTTGCCATTCATGAATATGGTCATTTCTGGGTAGCCCGTCGTTGTAACGTTAAAGTACATCGTTTTTCCATTGGTTTCGGCAAAGTACTTTTTAAAAAGTTAGATAAACAGGGGACTGAGTTTGTTATTGCTGCTATTCCGTTAGGCGGTTACGTTAAAATGCTTGATGGTCGTGTTGAAGAAGTACCTGAAGAATTATCTGAATTTGCCTTTGATAAAAAAACAGTGTGGCAACGTATTGCTATTGTTGCTGCAGGACCGATTGCAAACTTCTTATTGGCGATTGTTGCATTCTTCTTGATGTATACGATAGGTGTAAACAGTGCTAAACCAATTATCAGTGATGTCGCTGAAAACTCTCCTGCAAGTGTTATCTCAGAACAAAAGAAATTCCAAATTACAGCTGTAAATGGTCAAGACGTTAACGACTGGGAAGCTTTAAATCTAATGCTTGTGGCTCAAATAGGTGAGTCTAATTTTGATTTAAGTATTACACCATTTATGAGTACAAACTCACAAATAGTTAATGAACCAAGCCAAACTTATACAGTCTCATTAGACAATTGGAAGTTTGATCCTAAAAAAGAATCGGTTATTAGGAGCTTAGGTTTTGTACCTTATTCTCCTAAAGTGTATCTAGTCGCTGATTCTGTTGCTGATGATAGTGCATCACAACGTAGTGGTTTAACGGTCGGTGATAAACTTATTTCAATTGACGGTATTAAACTAAATGACTGGCAACAATTTGTTAAAATCATTCAGAAAAATGCAAACAATCCACTGCAACTGACGATTGAAAGAAATAGTAGTCATAAAGTATTAACGCTCGTACCAGACTCTCGTGAAGTATCTGATGGTCAAATTCAAGGTTATATTGGTCTTGCTCCTAAGGTCGACGTATATCCTGATGAGTTTAGAGTAAGCTTAAAATACGGTTTAGTAGAAGCGTTTACTAAAGGCCTCGATAAAACATGGCAGTTAACGGAACTAACTTTTTCTACCCTCGTTAAGTTGGTAACAGGTGATTTGTCTGTTAAAAATTTAAGTGGTCCGGTTGGTATTGCAAAAGGTGCTGGAATGAGTGCTGATTATGGGGTAGCTTACTTCCTTGGGTTTATTGCCCTAATCAGCGTTAATTTAGGCATAATGAATTTGATTCCATTACCCGTGTTAGATGGTGGACATTTAATGTACTACTTTATCGAAGCGATAACGGGTAAACCTGTGTCTGAAAAAATACAAGAAGTTGGTTTTAAAATAGGTGCCGCTGTATTAATGACATTTATGTCAATCGCGATATTGAACGACTTTAATTTATTATAAAATACGAATAGAATTTTAATGATAGCTGTTATCATTTAATTGTGTTGTTATTAGCTCGATTACGAGTGCATTTAAACTATTTTTGCACGAAGTGCACTAAAGGATTTTGTAGATAATGTTTAAGAAATATTTATTGGCTATAACGCTAACTGTTACAGGGTGCTTTACGGGTCTTGCTTCGGCGGAAGAATTTACTGTCTCTGATTTACAATTCAAAGGACTTCAACGTGTGACGATTGGTGCTGCATTATTAAGCTTACCAATACGTGAAGGTGATGTAGTTGATGACTATGATTTGTCACAAGCCATTAAAAAGTTATATAGCACTAGTTACTTTGAATCTATTCAATTATTTAGAGATGATTCTGTTCTTATTTTTAAAGTAAAAGAACGTCCAACGATCAGCGCAATAGAATTAACAGGTAATAATAAATTATCTGAAGAACAAATATTAGATTCACTTAAGTCTTCTTCTATTAAGGTGGGTGACACGCTCGATAGAACAACATTAACCAGTATTGAAAAAAGCTTAGAAGATTTCTACCACAGTGTTGGTAAATACAGTGCACAGGTTGAAACAATTATTACCTCTTTACCAAGAAACCGTGTTTCAGTGCAATTTGTATTTCGTGAAGGTTTAACAGCAAAAATAGAACAAATTAATATTGTTGGTAATAACGTTTATTCAGATACTCAGTTATTAAAACGATTAACTTTAAGTGATTCTGGAGGCTGGTGGGATCTATTTGCAGATGATAATTACCAAAAGCAAAAGTTAGCTGGTGATTTAGAAGTCATTAATAGTTATTACTTAGATCGCGGTTATATTCGCTTTAAAATTGATGAAACACAAGTGTCCTTAAGACCAAATAAAAAAGGTGTTTATGTAACAGTAAACGTTAACGAAGGTGATATTTATAAAGTTAACGATGTTACTTTTATTGGTGATCTACTTGGTCATGATGAAGATATTAAGAGTTTGGTTGCATTCTCAAAAGGAGATATTTATGCAGCATCAGATGTGTCTGCTTCAGAGCAAAGTATTCGTAAATATTTTGGCCGTTTAGGCTACGCCTTCCCAGAAATTAATGCTTATCCTGAGATTGATGATGAAACTAATACGGTAGTGGTTAACTTTTCTGTTGACCCAGGTCAAAGAGGTTACGTGCGTTATATTAATATTTCCGGTAATACAACGACAAAAGATGTTGTTTTACGCCGTGAAATGCGTCAAATGGAAGGAGGATGGTTATCTAGCGAAGCACTTGAGACATCTCGTGCACGTTTAAATCGTTTAGGTTTCTTTTCAACTGTAGATATCAAAACTGATCGTGTTAGTGATGATCTTGTGGATGTTAATGTAAATGTTGAAGAACAATCTTCTGGTAGTTTTAATGCTGGTGTTGGTTTTGGTACTGATTCTGGCATTAGTTTAAGTGGTGGAATTCAACAAAGTAACTTTTTAGGTAGTGGTGATAAGGTTTCATTACAAACTAAACTTAATGACTTTAGTGTCAGTACCGATCTTAGTTATGATACACCTTACTTAACTAAAGATGGTGTAAGTGGTGGTATTCGTCTTTATTACGATAAGTTTGAAGCTGCCGACGCTAATATCGTAGACTTTACTAATACAACTTATGGCCTGCGTCTCAGCTCTGGCTTTCCTATCAATGAAATTAATCGCTTGGGTCTTAGTGTCGGGTGGGAAAATAACGGGATTTCACGAGTAAATGGCTTTGCACAATTAGATAAATTTTGGGAAATCTATGGTTCATTACAAGACTCTGACGGCAGTGCAAACTTTAAAAACTTTGATTTAACCGGAACTTGGTCCCGTAATAATCTCGATAGAGGTCAGCTTGCTACGCAAGGTATGTCTCATACATTACGCGCTAAAGTAACTGTACCTGGTTCTGATCTTCAATACTTTAAACTTAATTTCGATATTCGTAATTACCAACGTTTAAGTGATGATGGTGATTGGACAACCCTATTAAGAGGTAGTTTAGGCTACGGGAATGGTTATGGTAAATTTGAAGGTAGTGACCAAATTTTACCCTTTTTTGAAAACTATTATGTCGGTGGTTATCGAACAGTACGTGGTTTCGCAAGCAATAGTATTGGACCTCGTGCGATTAATACTGGCAGAGATAGTGGTATTGCTACTGCAAGTTATAGCGATAGCTCGATAGGCGGAAATGCAAAATATACATTAAGTGCGGAACTTATCTTCCCAGTGCCGTTCTTAGATGAAGCTTATTCCCGCCAAGTGAGAAGTAGTTTGTTTGTTGATGCTGGTGAAGTATGGGATACAGAGTTTGATTATGATGCTTTTAAAGACATTTGTTCATTCAATTGTGATTTTGCAGGTGATTTTTCTAAGCCTGGGCGTATTCGAGCATCATTGGGTACCCAGTTAACTTGGGTTTCTCCTCTAGGGCCGCTTGTATTTACTTTAGCGGTTCCATTAAAAGACTATGCAGGTGATACAACTGAAATATTCTCATTCAATATCGGTGATACGTTCTAGTTAAATTATAGGCTAGCTTTAAGCTCAAATAGTGTGCTTTATTTCACACTTCTTTTTTATTTAAATAACAATTTTATTAATACGGAGTTACAACATGAAGACCTTTTTTAAAGTTATTACATTAGCAACTGCAATGGGTACAATGTCTGCGGCTAATGCTGCTGATGTACAAAAAATTGGTGTGGTATTTCCATCAAAAGTGATGCAAGAGTCTCCACAACGTGAACGTATCATTAAAAAATTAGAGTCTGAATTTAAAGGTCGTTATGAAAAACTTCAGTCTTTAGAAAAAGAAATAAAAAATCTGCAAACTAAAATCAAAAAAGATGGTGAGTTATTAGGTAAGAATGAAGTCACTGGGTTACAACGCCAAATTGAAGTTAAAGTATCTGAATACAAATTAAGCCGTAAAGCATTTGAAGAAGACCAGCGTCGTCGTCAAAGTGAAGAGCAGCAAAAATCATTAGCAGTCGTTCGTGATGTTATCAACACTATTGCTAAAGAAGGTCAATATGATCTTATTTTAAATGGTGAGCAAATTGTATTTTCAAAACCAGGTTTAGATATTTCAGACAAAGTTATTCAAGAAATCAGTACTAAATAGGTTTAATTATGGCTTATTCATTAGCAAGTTTAGCAACTCAGTTATCTGCTCAATTGGGTGGTGACGGAGAATTAGAAATACTGCGTTTAGCTACCTTTGATGGTGCTAAGCAAGGAGACATTACTTTTGTCTCGGATAAAAAACTACTGACGCGCCTAAGTGAGTGTCAAGCAAGCGCAATTGTATTACCTACTGCATTAAAAGAGACGTATCAAGGTAATGCTTTATTCATGGATAACCCTTATGTTGGGTATGCGTTATTAGCTCGTTTATTTGATACCACGCCAAACCTTTCGGTTATGATTGCAGATTCAGCTCAAATACATGAATCAGCTATTATCGGTGAAAATGTCGCGATTGCCGAAAATGTAGTGATTGGAGAGAATGTTAAAGTTGGTGATAACAGCCAAATCTTTGCTAATACTGTGATTGCACAAGGGACTGAGTTAGGTAAAGCTTGTAAAATTTATCCTAATGTTTCTATTTATCATAATAGTCAAATTGGCAACGATGTTATTATCCATGCGAATACGGTAATTGGTTCTGATGGTTTCGGTAATGCACCGTATCAAGGAACTTGGGTTAAAATTCCACAAATTGGTAAAGTGATTATCGGTGATGATGTTGAGATTGGTTCATGTACCTCCATTGATAGAGGTGCATTATCAGATACAATCATTGGTAGTGGTGTGAGAATTGATAATCAATGTCAAATTGCACATAACGTACAAATTGGCGAACATACAGCTATTGCTGGCGGCAGTAATATCGCAGGTAGTACTACTATTGGTAAACATTGTATTATTGGTGGCAGTGTGGCAATGAATGGTCATATCTCCATTGTTGATAATGTTATCATTACTGGTGACAGTATGGTTATGCGTAGTATTAAGAAAGCAGGGATTTACTCTTCAGGTATTCCTACTCAAGAAAATAAAGCGTGGCGTAAAACGGCGGCTTATACATTAAAAATCGAAGAGTTATTCAAACGAGTTAAATCGCTTGAGAAACAAATTGAAGATAAAAACTAAGGAAATCAATCGTGTCTAACGAATTAAATAGTCTTGATATTAAGGAGATCATGGATCTTCTACCGCATCGTTACCCATTTTTATTAATCGATCGTGTAGTTGATTATGTACCTGGTGAAACATTATCTGGTTACAAAAATGTCTCTTTTAATGAACCTCAGTTCACAGGACATTTTCCAGGCACGCCAGTTTTTCCTGGTGTCATGATCTTAGAAGCTTTAGCACAAGCAACAGGGGTTTTAGCTTTTGCTACATATGGAAAACCTGCTGAAAATGAACTATATTTTTTAGCCTCTATTGATAAAGTACGCTTTAGAAAACCAGTTGTACCTGGTGATAGACTTGACTTAGAAGTTATTTACCTTAAAGAACGACGTGGAATGGGTAAATTTGAATGTGTTGCAAAAGTTGACGGTGACATAGTCTGCCAAGCAATGATTATGTGCGCAAGAAGAGAGATTTAATGATTGATTCAACAGCAAAAATTCATCCAACTGCAATAATTCATGAGAATGCGATTATTGGAAAGAACGTAGAGGTCGGTCCTTATAGCATCATCGGCGATAATGTTGAAATTGGTGATGATTGCTGGATTGGTCCACATGTTGTCGTTAAAGGCACCACTAAAATGGGTAAAGGTAATAAAATTTACCAATTTGCTTCAGTGGGCGAAGATTGCCAAGATTTAAAATATAACGGCGAAACAACTTTTTTAGAAATTGGCGATAATAATGTTTTTCGTGAAAGTTGTACTATTCATCGTGGTACTGCTCAAGATGAAAGTCTGACTAAAATTGGTAATAATTGTTTGTTAATGGCTTACGTACATGTCGCTCATGATTGCATACTTGGTAATAACATTATCTTGTCAAATAATGCAACGTTAGCGGGGCATAGTAAACTGGCTAATAATGTTATTATTGGTGGGTTAACTGCCTTGCATCAATTCACTCGAGTAGGCGAGTATGCAATGATCGGTGGTTGTTCTGCTGTGAATAAAGATATTCCTCCTTACTTTATGGCATCAGGTAATTACGTACAAGCTCAAGGGATTAACTCTGTTGGCTTGAAGCGTCATGGATTTAGTAGTGCGACGATTATGGAAATCAAACGTGCATATAAATCACTATGTCGTAATGGTAATACGTTAGCGGAAGCAAAAGCTGAAATAGCAGAAAATGTTGCTGATTGCCCTGAGTTAAAAATATTGTTGGATTTTATTTCAGATGAAAATCGCGGTATTGTTCGTTAAAGCATTTGCTTATAGCGTCTAAAAAACTAGGCTCTTTTGAGCCTTTTTTTTTATCTGATTTTTATTTTAATATATGAAAATAAATACGCTGTTGCGTTACTTACACAAAAGAAGAAAATAATGACTAAACCATTACGTATTGGATTAATAGCAGGTGAAACATCCGGTGATATTCTGGGTGAAGGTTTAATTAAAGCACTCAAAAAGCAATATCCTGATGCTATTTTTGAAGGCATTGCTGGGCCTCGTATGATTGCGCAAGGTTGTACCGCTTTACATCCTCTCGAAGCATTGTCTGTGATGGGGTTTGTTGAAGTGTTAGGTAAATTACGTAGTATTTTACGCATTCGAAAATCAATTACCCAACATTTCATTAATAATCCACCTGATATATTTATTGGTATCGATGCACCTGATTTTAATTTAACAGTTGAGCTTAAATTAAAACAACAGGGCATTAAAACTATCCATTACGTTAGTCCCTCTGTTTGGGCTTGGAAGCAATGGCGTATTCATAAAATAGCTAAAGCGACTGATTTAGTGTTAGCATTTTTGCCCTTTGAAAAAGCTTTCTACGATAAATTCGATGTACCATGTCAGTTCATTGGGCATACACTTGCGGATCAGTTACCTCTGATTCGTGATAAATCAGGTGCACGCGAGCAACTTAATATTCCACTAAATGATAAAGTTCTAGCTATTTTACCTGGTAGCCGTAAAGCCGAAATTGAAATGCTTGGCCCTATCTTTTTACAAGCTGCTGAGATTATTCATCAAAAATACCCTGATTATCGATTTACAGTACCAATGGTCAACGATCGTCGTAAAGAGCAATTTCAAGCACAAATAGATGAATTTACACCTGCATTGCCAATTACTTTATTTGATGGACAATCCAGTGCCATTTTACAATCTGCGGATATGGTTTTATTAGCTTCTGGTACCGCAGCATTAGAAGCTATGTTAGCCAAAGCGCCAATGGTTGTGGCTTATAAAGTAAAACCTATTACGTATTTAATCGCTAAATCATTAGCTAATATTAAATACACGTCACTGCCTAATTTAATTGCTGATAGAGAAGTGGTAAAAGAACTTAATCAACATGACTGTACTGTTGATAAAATTGTAGAAGAGCTACAACGTTTAATTGATCATGATGCACAGAAGATGATTGAAACTTTTACTGAATTACATCAGTTAATTCGCTGTGACGCAGATACACAAGCTGCTAATGCTGTAATTAAGCTATTAAATCGTTAATCTTTTAACAAATATTTGCTCCAACAATTGAGACAATTAAAAATGAAAGTAGATTTTCCTGACGTTATTTATCCTGACTTGCAGTATATTGCTGGAGTCGATGAAGTAGGACGCGGTCCATTAGTAGGCGATGTTGTTACGGCAGCGGTTATTTTAGATCCTAATAAACCGATTACAGGCTTAACGGATTCAAAGAAATTAAGTGAAAAAAAGTTAGCGTTATTATTTGATGCGATTAATGAAAATGCATTATCTGTTAGTATCGGACGAGCTTCTCCATCAGAAATAGATCAGTTAAATATTCTGCATGCCACTATGTTGGCAATGCAAAGAGCAGTAGAAGGTCTTTCTGTAACGCCTGATTTTGTATTTATTGATGGAAACCGTTGCCCTGTTTTAGCAATGCCTAGTGAAGCCATTGTTAAAGGTGATTTACGTGTTGCTGAAATAAGTGCTGCTTCTATTATTGCTAAAGTGACACGTGACCGTGAAATGGTTGAGTTAGATAAGCTTTACCCACAATATGGTTTTGCGAAGCATAAAGGTTATCCAACAAAAGCACATTTTGAGGCGATAGAAGCTCATGGTGTTACCGCTGAATATCGACAAAGTTTTAAACCAGTTAAAGCTATTTTAGCTTTGACTTCAAAGTAGAGTGTTATGCCAGAAATGAGCAATGAAGTATCTATAATGACCACATCGGAAAACTCACCTAAATTTGTACATCTACGAGTACATAGTGACTTTTCAATGGTTGATGGTTTAACTAAAGTTAAACCGCTCGTTGCAAAAACGGCAGCACTAAAAATGCCTGCGCTTGCGATAACCGATCAAACTAACTTTTGTGGTTTGGTCAAATTTTATAGTGCTGCGCATGGTGCTGGTGTTAAACCTATTATTGGTGCTGATTTTTGGGTTAAAAGTGAGTTGTTAGGCGACCAACAATTTCGTTTAACAGCATTAGCTATGAATGCCGAAGGTTATAAAAATGTGACTGAGCTTATCTCTAAAGCTTATTTACGCGGGCATGTTAAAGGGCGAGCGGTAATAGAACAATCTTGGTTAATAGATCATCAAGAAGGTGTTATTTTATTATCGGGAGCCAAAGACGGTGACCTAGGTAAAATGCTATTAAAAGGGAACCAAGTTGCCGTTGCTGAAATTACTGCATTTTATAAAACACATTTTCCAAATCGTTATTATTTAGAGCTGATTCGCACTAATCGAGCTCAAGAAGAAGATTATTTGCATTTAGCCATTGATTTGGCGGCCCAACAAGGATTGCCTGTTGTTGCCACTAATGAAGTTATCTTTGCTGAACAATCATTGTTTGATGCGCATGATATTCGTGTCTGTATTAACCAAGGTTATGCATTAGGTGATGAGAAACGTCCTAAAGATTACAGCCCAGAGCAATATTTACGTAGTGAAGAAGAGATGTGTGAACTCTTTTCTGATATTCCTGAAGCCCTACAAAATAGTGTTGAAATAGCCAAACGTTGTAACGTTACTTTACGCTTAGGAGAGTATTTTTTACCTGACTTTCCAACCAATGGCATGCCAATGGATGAGTTCTTCTGTGAAGCATCACGTGAGGGGCTAGAAGCACGTCTAGAATTCCTGTTTGATAAAGACAGTCCAGAGTTTGCTGCCATAAGAAAACCTTACGATGAACGTTTAGAGATTGAATTAGGCGTTATTAACAAAATGGGCTTTCCTGGTTACTTCTTGATCGTAATGGAATTTATTCAATGGAGTAAAGATAACAATATTCCTGTTGGACCCGGCCGTGGTTCAGGTGCTGGTTCACTGGTAGCTTATGCTTTAAAAATTACCGATTTAGACCCATTAGAATTCGAATTACTTTTTGAACGATTTTTAAACCCTGAGCGTGTTTCTATGCCCGATTTTGATATCGATTTCTGCATGGATAGACGTGATGAAGTAATCGATCACGTTGCACAATTGTATGGGCGTGATGCGGTATCGCAAATCATTACCTTCGGTACGATGGCTGCAAAAGCGGTTATTCGAGATGTAGGGCGAGTGTTAGGTCACGCTTATGGCTTTGTTGATAGCATTTCTAAATTAGTGCCGCCAACGCCAGGCATGACACTAACCAAAGCGTTTGAAGAAGAGCCTCGTTTACAAGAACGTTACGACTCAAGTGAAGATGTTCGCGCTTTAATTGATATGTGCCGCACACTTGAAGGGACTATCCGTAATGCAGGTAAGCATGCTGGTGGTGTGGTTATATCACCAACCACCATTACAGACTTTGCTCCATTATATTGTGACGATGAAGGTAATAATCCAGTAACACAATTTGATAAAAATGATGTCGAAACCGCTGGTTTAGTTAAGTTCGACTTCTTAGGGTTAAGAACATTGACCATCGTTCAGTGGGCATTAGATATGGCTAATGCACATAAACATGAACGTGGTGAAGAACCTATTTATATTGAAAAAATAGATCTCACTGAACCGGCTTGTTTTGAACTGCTAAAGCGTTATGAAACAACGGCTGTTTTCCAGTTAGAGTCCCGCGGTATGAAGGATCTAATCCGTCGCCTACAGCCTGACTGTTTTGAAGATATGATCGCATTAGTGGCCTTGTTCCGTCCGGGCCCACTTCAATCAGGCATGGTAGATAACTTCATCGAACGTAAGCATGGCCGTGAGGTAGTATCTTATCCAGATGAAAAGTGGCAGCATGAATCATTAAAAGAAATTCTGTCACCCACCTACGGCATTATTTTATACCAAGAACAAGTTATGCAGATTGCACAGGTATTATCTGGCTACACATTAGGTGGTGCCGATATGTTACGTCGTGCAATGGGGAAGAAAAAGCCAGAAGAGATGGCAAAGCAACGTGCTACTTTTGAATCTGGTGCGATCGAGAATGGTATTGATGGCGAGCTTGCCATGAAAATATTTGACTTAGTAGAGAAGTTTGCCGGTTATGGGTTTAACAAATCTCACTCTGCTGCTTATGCTCTGGTATCTTACCAAACCCTATGGATGAAAACCTTTTATCCGTCTTACTTCATGGCTGCGGTTATGTCTGCCGATATGGATAACACTGATAAAGTAGTTATCTTAGTCGATGAATGTCAGAACATGGGGTTAACGCTATGTCCACCTGATGTGAATGAAGGCTTATTTAAATTTAACGTCGATAAAGATCTACGTATTATTTACGGTATCGGCGCGATTAAAGGGGTAGGCGAAGGCCCAATAGATGCCATTATTGAGGCCAGAACTGAAGGCGGAAAATTTAAAGACTTATTTGATTTTTGTACGCGTGTTGATTTGAAACGTTGTGGTAAACGTATTATTGAAAAACTCATCCTAGCGGGGGCATTAGATAATTTGGGGCCACATCGTGCTGCCTTAATGGCTAACTTAAGTGATGCATTAACCGCTGCTGCACAATATAAAAAAGCTGAGTCATCAGGTCAAACTGATTTATTCGGTGTATTAACAACCGATGATGATGAAATTGAGAATAAATTTTCGGTAGTAGAAAAATGGCCTGAAAAACAATGGTTAAAAGGTGAAAAAGATACGCTTGGATTATATTTAACGGGACATCCTATTAACCAATATGAGCCTCATTTACGCGCCATTAACTGCCTTAAGCTAGTTAATTTAGCGGTAAACGGACGAGGTCAAAATAGCCGAGTTTGCGGACTCGTCTTAGCGATGCGAGTAATGGTAACAAAAGCCGGTAAACGTATGGGAATTTTGACTCTCGACGATAAAAGCGCTCGAATGGATGTGACCGTTTTTGCTGATTTATTGGACCAACATGAAGCGTTATTATTTACTGATAATATCGTGGTATTGCAAGGGCAAGTTAGTGAAGATTATTTCAATGGCGGTTTGAAAATGAATGCGCGTGAAGTAATGAGTATCGACCAAGCAAGAGAAAGGTTTGCGAGTAAATTACGGTTGAATATTTCATCAAATATCTTACAACGTCAATCAATGCCAGAATTTGAATCTCGTTTAAAAAGTATTTTAACGCCTGCTTCTGGTGGTTTGTGTCCTGTGTTTATTAATTATCAAAACCATCAAGCACAGACAGAAATTGAACTTGGTATTGAGTGGTCTATTACACCTAGTGACGATCTATTATTTGAGCTTGGGCGTCTATTAGGTGAAGAAAACGTAGTCTTACATTTTGATCAAGGTTAAATGAAAAATGCACAATAAGATAGAGGCTAAATTTAATCAATATTTGAATGAGTTATTAAATAACTTATCTATAAATGTTTCAGCTACCTCATCTGAATGTGTATCAAATTCAACACCAAGACTTGTCGTTGCATTAAGTGGTGGCGTTGATTCAGTTGTGCTATTACATTTACTGGCAAACTTTAAAAAATGTCACCCTGCTTATATCGTTTTAGCACATAATGTTAATCATGGACTGAGTGATAATGCAGACCATTGGGGGGATATTTTGTGATGAACTTTGTCAAAAATTAAATGTTCCGTTTATAAGTTCTACAGTTAAGATCGAAAAAAAATCAAGAAGTAGTTTAGAGGCACTTGCTCGGGATGCTCGTTATCAATGTTTTAAAGATAACATGCTAGAAAACGATGTTATTTTGACAGGACATCATCAAGACGACCAGCTTGAAACATTGTTGCTGGCATTAAAAAGAGGTTCGGGTAGTACTGGATTACAAGGAATTAGAAGTATTCAATCCTTTTTTAATGGGTATTTAGTGAGGCCATTATTAACTTTTTCTCGTCAAGAATTAATCGATTATGCAGAGTCTTATCAATTGCAATGGATTGAAGATGAAAGTAATCAAGATATAGATTTTGACCGTAATTTTATTCGTCATCAAATATCACCTCTATTAATACAGCGTTGGCCTGCAATGGCTCAATCCGCTTCTAGAACCGCACAATTATGCCAAGAGCAGCAAACGTTATTAAACGAAGTTGCACAGCAAGATTTAGGTCAATGTTTGGTTAAGCGTCTATCTTGTCAAACATTGGATATTGCTTCGCTTGCTGCATTTAGTAGCGTAAGACGTAATAACATTATTCGCTTTTGGCTTAAGTCTAACGGGTTACAATATCCAAGTAGTAAACAACTGACAGTATTGTGGGAAGAAGTTGCGCTTGCTGACGCCGATAAACAACCTAAGTTACAGTTAGCATCTAATACTATTTGTCGTTATCAAGAGGCACTTTACATTGTTCCTATACAATCGATAAAAACACTTGAAGAGCCTTTAACTTGGTCAGGTGAGTCTTTTTTATGGTTAGATAAAGATCGGTTAGGAGTTGATTTTTCTGAGGTAGACCCTGCTTTGGCTAAACAACATCAAATACAGTGTTGTTTACGTCAACACCTTGACGCAAAGTTAACGTGTTTGCCTGAAGGGCGTAATAAAGCAAGAAGTATTAAAAAGTTGCTACATGAATACCAAGTACCGCCATGGTTACGAGACCAAGTTGTATTTATCTTGATGGATAATCAGTTAATTGAAGCACTTGGTTTATGGCGCTGCCAACCTAATGCCTCTATTGTATCAAATGTTCCTGTAATGGAGTTATCGTTGTATTCTCGCTAAGGCTTTATTTTCATAAAGGTTTTGATCTGCTAACTCAAATAACTGCGTTGCACTGGTTCCTATTTCCCAATGGCTATAACCAATGCTTGCTGAAAAGTTAATTTCTTTTAAACTTATATTATTGCCTATTTCTTCTTTAATACGCTGATGAACCTTATCAATTGAGCAAGGTGCTGATGGTTGTAAAATAACCACAAATTCATCACCGCCTAATCGAAATACGATATCTGATGTACGAATACTTTTTGTTAAAACTTGTGCAAACTGATTTAGCACTTGGTCGCCTTTTAAGTGGCCATAAGTATCATTAATCACTTTGAAGTGATTGATGTCTAGTACCATTAATGACAAGCCTAAATTAGCTCGATTACTTTGTTCGATTGCATGAAAAATGGTTTCTTCATAGTATGCTCGGTTACCTATATTAGTTAAATGATCCTTGTATACCATGGAATTTAATTCAGAAAATCGTAATGCATGCTTTAAGTTAGGTATCAATAACGTATGTAATTCAGTTAATAATTTGTCTTCATTGACTGTAAATGGCGTTTCGCTTTGATATGTCATTGTGCCCAATCTTGGCGACTGCCCTGAAGATCCTAAATTAAAGTTTTTAGTGAAATTATTGTGTTGTAATTTAGGTAAGCTAAAGAATCCAAAAGCAGATTGAAAACGAATATTAAAAGGGCGGCTAAATGTTGCCACAAGGGTGGCAAAATTGTCCATCATCTCTTTTAAGTCTAAACTTTGCTGTAATGTTTCTAGTGTGAGCAATTTATCTTTAACGCTTAATAAAGGTTCATTGGAAAAAACAGTGAAAACCGGTGTGCGGTGTCCTAAATTACTGTGTTTATTATTATGGATGGTTTCCATATGATTTCCTTTTTTATTACGTTAATGACAGTAATTTGTCATCTGCTTAGATAGCTCTATTACTAAGCTAGATTCGTGCCAGTTATTAAAAAAGAAGATCGTTTTACTCAGATTGAAATAATTTCTTAGAATGTTATCTAGAAAAAATTAAGTAATTTAATCAATGGTTTGAGTTTTTTTTGTTGATTAATTTTCTATTTGACTTAAATTTTGTTGTTTATTTTATGTCTTTTGAGTCAGAGGAGTTAAATGAAATAAAAACAATATTTTAGTTAAATTTTCTAAGTCATTTTTGAGTAAAGCAGTGAGTAAATCAATACCCTTTGAAAAGCAGTTTGTTACTATAATCAAAGGGTAAAATGATGTTAACTATAAAGTAACTTAACCAGGACGTTTATCAAGACGAGCTGAAAGTAACATTTTTGCATAAAAAATAATAAATAATATAAATGCACTACACCAAAAAAGTGCACTAACTGCATAAGCCATTAAGGGGAAATTAGGTAAAAAGTACGGTAAAAAGCCACGTGCTAATGCAGAGAGGGCTGTTGCGATAAAAGCTATGTTCATCCATTTCGATGGGTTTAAAGGTCTACCTGTATGGCCTAAAGAAACGCGACTTATCATTGCTAGTATTACCCCACCAATACCACCAATAGCAGATAGGTGAATCATGCTCGTGCTATCTAATCCGGGTACTAATATGCCTAAAGGATAAAAAATCAAACCAATGGCAAGTAGGAAGTAGCTGAGATGCAATGACCATAATAGAGGGACTGGTAAAGTGGTTAATGGTTTCCAGCGTAATAATCTCATTAAGTGAGCAAGCCCACATATTAAGGTTAACGGAACAGAGAAGGCGGTTAATGATGGAAACCAAATTATAATTGCTAGCAATAATAAAGGAGCAAGGCATAAATACTCTAAGCCAAGTATAACCACAGGTTTTTCAGTATTGGTTCCTTTTGCAGTAAAAAATGGAATCACTCGCCCACCCATCACTGCAATAATAAATAACACTAAAAAGAACATACACCATATTGCTTGTTGTGATGTTATGTATTGATAAGAGTGCACGGCTAATAAGCTAACGGCATTTAATATACTCATCATGATCAGTAGTGGCACAAAAAATAAGTTTTTCCATTGCTTGGCTGAAATAACAGATGTTGCTAAGGCAATCGTTGCGAGAGGCATCCAACTTACTTCTAGTATAAAGGTGATCCAAAATAATGATGGGGGAAGAAAAAATAAAGCTAAGCGTGAAAGTAACCATATTGTAAATAGTATTGCTAATTTTTTGCCTTTTAAGCCCGGTGAACCAGTCCAGTTCTGCACTGCGGTTAGTAAGAAACCGAGTATGATCGCCCCTGTAAAACCAAATAACATTTCATGTGCGTGCCAAAAACTGATTGATATTTGCGAAGGTAAAGCCATTTTGCCTGTTAATAATAAAACCCATAACAATGCACTAATAACACTGAAAATTGTTCCTGCTAAAAAAAAAGGTCTAAAGCCTAATCTAAATACAGGTATTAATTGTTGTTCTTTAGCATTGTCGCTTATCTGGATCATGTTATTCTCTACCTTACTGAACTGACTTATATCGATTAGATTGAAATGATAAGTTAAACCCTATTATTAAACGAGGAACTTATGTCGAAAAACCTATCTGAAGTTCTCTTTTCTGAAAAATATAATATTCAAGAAACCTCTACCCTAATTGCCAATAGTTGTTCTAAAAAGAACAAAAAATTACATAACTCAACAATGGACGGTGGGGAGCAAGCTGGTTGGTATCGATTGCTTAAATTATTGCAGTGGGCTTGGCAAGGTTTAGATATCATTGACTGCTATGAAGTCTTAGCAAAAATAAGCGCTTCTACTAACCAGCGGAGTGATCCCGAGTTGTTAGATACAGTGATTGGATTTCGTTCAGGTAATTGGAGCTATGAATGGTCAAGCAAAGCCATGCGATACCAGAAGCAAGCAAATAAATTTGCGACCAATGGCAATAAAGAAAAAGCTAAAAAATATTATTACTTGGCATCACAATATTACAGTGTAGCGAGTTATCCACATTTAAAAGGTGATGAGAATAGTATTCAAGCTCAAACGTTGGCTTATAGTAATTATCGAAATGCATTTGAACATGATGACCATGCTTTATTAAAAGAAATTCATGTCCCTTTTGAAGGTAAAAGCATTCGTTGTTATTTACACCTACCTAATGATCATGTAATTCACCCTGTAGTGATTGTTAGTTCAGGTCTTGATGCTTTGCAATGTGATGTTTTACCTTTGTTTGAAAAACAACTAAAACCAGCGAACATTGCAATGCTAACTGTTGATATGCCTGGCGTAGGGTTTTCTAATCACTTAAAATTAGAGCAAGATACCTCTCGTTTACATCAAGCCGTTTTAAAGTATATGAGTGAAGTACCTTGGGTAGATCAGTCTCGCGTTGCTTTGATGGGAATGCGTATGGGTGGGAATGCCCTTACTCGTCTTGCTTATGTTGAACCTAAATTAGTCCGAGCTGGGGTTAGTGTCGGAGCTGCCGTAGGGAGTATTTTTGATGATATTAATAATTTCAAAAAACTACCGGTGATGACCTTAGATTGTTTAGCGAGTCGAATGCAATTAAATAATTCAGACGTGAATAATTTATATCAACTTTGTGTTCCATTTTCATTAGTTAAACAAGGGTTGCTTGGACGAAAACGTATTCAAACACCATTATTGAGTATTGGCCACGCAGAAGATCTTATGTGTAATGAACAGGACTTGAAGTTGATAGCAAGAGCGAGTTGGGAAAGCGAATCTAAGATCATTAGTAAACCGCCTATTTTTGATTCTTACTTGGAATCTTTAGAATACTCTGCTAAATGGTTGACAAAACATTTACAAGAGTAAATGATAGGTAAACTATTTACTACTCATAAAAAACAATGAAAGGAATCTTCTGATATGCCTGAGACCCTAATAAAAGGGCCATCGCGTGGTCGTTTGTTTAAGTTATTTACTGATATGGGCCCTTACTTTCGTAAATTACAATCTGATGAGAATAAATTCTTCTTCGATTGTTTAGAAATATGTGTTGATGCAGAGGAAGAGCCTGAAAATAGAATATTTTTAGGTTGGTGGATGATTGTAACGCGTGACGACAATGAATTTACTTACCAACGTTTTAATGGCTTATATGATATTGAAGGGAATTGGGTTGCTCAAAAAATAAATAAAAAGCAAATGAAACAGCTCGATGAATCTTTTGATGCGTTTATCGTAAAGTTAACTGATTTAATTGATGTGGAAGTCGGTTGCAAACTAAAAACTAGTTAGCTATTTATTTTATAATGTTCAACCTGATTATAGGTGAATATTTATTTTGACTCTTTCATTACTGCAATAATGGTATACTAGAAACAGCAACTCACTTAGTTGCTGTTTTTTTTTGAGCTCAATAGCGGTTATTATTAATACATCTCTTGATAAATTGAGCCTTTTTTATTTTTTGAAACGAAGCATAAACGAATGAATGCGAATAAAAAAACAATTGTAGTTAAATTAGGCACTAGTGTTTTAACTAGTGGTACCACTAAGCTCGACCGAGCTCAAATGCTCGAAATCGTTAGACAGTGTGCAATGTTGCATAAACAAGGTCACCCCATTATTGTTGTTACCTCTGGTGCAATTGCTGCTGGTAAAGAACATCTGAATATGCCAGATATTGAACCTACCGTTGCCAATAAACAAATGTTAGCTGCTGTTGGTCAAGGGCAATTAATAAGAGAATGGGAAAATCTGTTTAAGATATACGGTTTGCATGTTGGTCAAATGTTATTAACACGAGCTGATTTAGGTGATAAAGGGCGTTTTCTTAATGCGCGTGACACACTTAATACATTGTTAAAGCATCGTATTATTCCATTAATAAATGAGAATGATGCCGTTGCTACCCGTGAAATAAAAGTGGGTGATAATGATAATTTATCGGCATTGGTTGCGTTATTAGCCGATGCGGACCAGCTTATATTATTGACCGACCAACAAGGTTTATTTACAGCTGATCCACGCAATAACCCTGATGCTAAATTAATCACAGAAGTCACAGAGATAACCGATGCTATTCATAACCTTGCTGGTGGAAGTGTTGGTGGTTTAGGCACAGGTGGCATGGCGACAAAAATAGAGTCTGCTACAGTAGCTAACCGAGCAGGTATTGAAGTGGTGATCGCTTCAGGGCAGCGTAAAGATGTTATCATCGATGCTGCAAATGGCATGTCGGTTGGCACACGATTTGTGTCTGAAAATAATCGTTTAGAAGCTAGAAAAAATTGGATATTTGCAGGATCTCGTTCTGCAGGTGTTTTAGTGGTTGATCAAGGTGCAGAGAAAGCCATTCTTAATGGCGGTAGTAGTTTACTCGCGAAAGGTATTCTATCTATTGAATCTCACTTTTTACGTGGTTATGTGGTTTCAGTTAATAATCAAAAAGGTAAAGAGATCGCACGTGGTATCGTTCGTTATAAAAGTACAGATATCGAAAAAATAAAAGGTCAACACTCAGATAAAATTGAAGAAATATTAGGTTATGAACATGGCACGGTGGTAATACATCGAGATGACCTAGTTATTTTATAATTAAGATCCTATCTACTGTAGGATCTGTTCAAAGGAGTAGAAATGAATTTACAACAAATAGGTCAACAAGCGAAAGATGCAAGTTACGAGTTGGCAATCACTGATACGACTACAAAAAATGCCGCACTTGAGGCAATTGCAATTGAACTAGAAGCTAATGTTGCAGAAATTGTTGCGGCAAATAATAAAGATATCGAAGCAGGTAAAGCTGCTGGATTAACCGATGCATTATTAGATCGCCTATTATTAAATGAAGAACGTTTAGCGGGTGTGATTGCTGATTTACGCAGCGTAATAGGTCTTGCAGATCCTGTTGGCGAAGAGTTCGATGGCAAAGTACTAGAAAATGGCTTAAAACTTTGTAAACGCCGTGTACCGGTAGGCGTATTGGGTGTTATTTATGAAGCTCGCCCAAATGTAACAATTGACATCGCGGCATTAAGTTTAAAAACAGGTAATGCAAGTATTTTACGTGGCGGTAAAGAAACCATTAATTCTAACCTTGTGCTAGTTAAATTGATTCAAGCTGCATTAGCAAAAGTAGGTTTACCAACAACATCAGTACAGTACATAGAAAATACAGATCGTGCCTTAGTTGGTGAGTTATTAAAACTAGATAAGTACGTGGATATGATTATTCCTCGTGGTAACTCTGGCCTACAAAAATTCTGTAAAGAAAATAGTACTATTCCTGTAATTATTGGTGGCATAGGTATTTGTCATCTATTTGCTGAAAAATCAGTCAATGTTGAAAAAGCATTAGCGATTATTGAAAATGCTAAAGTGCAACGCCCAAGTGTATGTAATGCTTTAGATACATTATTAGTAGATGCTGAGATTGCTGAAACATTTTTACCTAAACTTGCTGCACATTTATTACCATTAGGTGTGACGTTAGTAGCGGAAGAAAAAGCAAAAGCAATATTAGGTGATGATGCAAAACTTGCACAGGAAGGTGACTTTTCTCGTGAATGGTTATCTTTAAACCTAGGTGTAAAAGTTGTTGCAGATTTAAGTGAAGCATTAGCGCATATACGTGAACATAGCTCAGAGCATTCTGACGGTATTTTGACTAATGACTTTACAGTGGCTAACAAATTTATCAATGCCGTTAACTCTGCTGCAGTTTATGTAAATACAAGTACGCGCTTTACTGATGGCAGTCAATTTGGTTTAGGTGCTGAAGTTGCAGTATCAACTCAGAAGTTACATGCTCGTGGTCCAATGGGATTACCTGAGCTAACGACTTATAAATGGATTGGTATAGGCGATAACTTAATTCGTTCTTAAGCTAACTAGTTACTAATTGTTTTAGTTAACAAGCTAAAACACTAAAAAGGGCTTGATACATAACGTATCAAGCCCTTTTTTATGTTTATTACTTTTTTATGCTTATTAATTTAGGGGGGGAATTTATAGCCCGTGCATTAGAGAATGGTTAAGCATTTTTACTATTAGTTATTATACCAATCACAATAAATAGCTTATCTATTTTACTTGTTAAAACAGCCCACTTCCTCGTTGTAAATTTCATAAAGGGAACAGCCATTTACGTCAATTTACGCCTTGAATTGAACTGTTTTTCCTGCGCAAAATTTAGATAACATATTTAATGTAATCGGTATTATTAAATAACCTGCGCATTAAACAGACCTTTATCTAATGTTACTTGAATCGTTTCGCCGACTTTAAGCATTGCCGGGTCAGTGCTGACTTTACCACTTTCATCTTTAACAATTGCGTAACCACGAGCCAGCGTTGCTAATGGACTAAAGGCATTAAGTTGTTGTATTTGATGATGTAGATTTTGTTCTGAATGAGTTAACTTCGCCGCCATTGCTTGAGTAAGCTGACGACTTAATTGCTGTTGTTTTTGTAATTCAATATTAATGTGATGTGTAGGGCTTGCTTGTTGCAATCGATTCTTCAGCTGTGAGGTTAAGTTATTTTGAACCTGCATTTTTTGCTGCATTGCGTATTGTAAGCGCAAACTTAATTCATCTAGGTGCTGTGCTTGTTGTTGTAACTTATGTTTTGGATCGTGCTGTAATAAGGTTTGCTTTAATACACTTTGCTGGTGGGTTTTATGTTGCATGGTATTAAGCATAGATTGTTTAAGACGGTTAACTAACGTTGTTAACTGAGTTGAAACAAAGGTTTTGTGTTGGCTAACCAATTCAGCTGCTGCTGAAGGAGTTGCTGCTCGCACGTCGGCAACAAAGTCACTAATAGTCACATCTATCTCATGGCCTACGGCACTGATCACTGGTAATTGACTATGGTAAATCGCATAAGCCACTTCAGGTTCGTTAAAACACCATAAATCTTCTAAAGAACCACCGCCACGTCCTACAATTAACACATCACATTCATGGCGAGCATTCGCTAATGCTATCTGAGATGCAACCGATAAAGCACTACCTTGTCCTTGAACTTGGCTTGGGTAGATAATAACTTGTAAACGAGGATCTCGACGCTGTAATACACTCAGTATGTCATGCAAAGCGGCACCTGTTGAAGAGGTGATAATACCAACGCGTTTGATGATTTCAGGTAATGGCTTTTTTAAAGATTCAGAAAACAAACCTTGCGCTGCTAATTGGCACTTTAACTCTTCAAATTGTTGCTTTAATAAACCATCACCTTCTGGTGCCATGGTCTCAACAATTAATTGATAATCACCACGTGCTTCATACAAGCTGAGTTTGGCACGTACTAATACTTGTTGACCATGTTTTGGCGTAAATCCTGCTCGGCTATTATTACCACGAAACATAGCACATTTGATTTGTGCATTATGATCCTTGAGTGTGAAGTACCAATGTCCTGAAACAGCGATGGTCAGATTTGAAATTTCACCGGATAACCAAATAACACCTAATCCAGTTTCAAGTAAGGATTTTGCAGCACGGTTAAGTGAACTTACACTGTATATATTTTTGTTTTGAGTCGCCATAACAGAGTTTTTTACCAAATAAATCAGGGCCTAAATATTAACACAGTAAAAACTCAGTATAAAAACATAAATTGTATTGTACTTATTGCTGATTACGATTAAAATCCCACCGCAATATCATACCCAAGCTATTTTGGGTATATCTAAAAATGCTCCCAACTATAAGTGAGATATTGCAATGCTAAGAATCGCAAAAGATGCGTTAACATTTGACGATGTATTATTAGTACCAGCCCATTCGACTGTACTACCAAACACTGCCGATCTAAGAACCCAATTAACAGAAAACATATCGTTAAATATCCCTGTTGTTTCCGCTGCTATGGATACAGTAACAGAGGCGCGTTTTGCTATTGCTTTGGCTCAAGAAGGCGGTATTGGTTTTATTCATAAAAACATGTCTATTGAAGTACAAGCAGAACAAGTTCGTTTAGTAAAAATTCATGAAAGCGGTGTTGTTGCTACGCCAGTGACTGTATCACCATCTACTACTTTAGGTGAAATCAAAGAACTCACTGAGCAACATGGCTTTGCCGGTTATCCTGTTGTTGAAGCATCAGGCGAATTAGTGGGTATCATTACTGGACGTGATGTTTTATTTGAAACTGATATGACACGTCCAGCTTCTGCTGTTATGACACCAAAAGCTGAACTTGTGACTGCTAAACCAAATACACCTCGTGACGAAGTTGAAGCATTAATGCATAAACATCGTATCGAAAAAGTATTATTAACAGATGATAACTTTAAATTGAAAGGTATGATCACTGTTAAAGATTTCCGTAAAGCAGAACAAAAACCTAATGCATGTAAAGACGAGTTAGGTCGTTTACGTGTAGGTGCCGCTGTTGGCGCAGGTGCTGGTAATGAAGAACGTGTTGATGCATTAGTAGAAGCGGGTGTTGATGTGTTATTAATTGATTCATCACATGGTCATTCTCAAGGTGTATTAGACCGAATTAAAGCAACACGTGCTGCATACCCAAACCTAGAAATTATTGGTGGTAACATTGCAACTGGCGATGGTGCTAAAGCATTAGTCGCAGCTGGTTGTAGTGCAGTTAAAGTAGGCATCGGCCCTGGTTCAATCTGTACTACTCGTATCGTAACAGGTGTTGGTGTTCCGCAGATTACTGCTATTTCTGATGCGGTTGATGCATTAGAAGGTACAGGTATTCCTGTTATTGCTGATGGCGGTATTCGTTTCTCAGGTGATATCGCAAAAGCATTAGCAGCTGGCGCATCATGTGTCATGATGGGGAGTATGTTTGCTGGTACGGAAGAGTCTCCTGGTGAAATTATTTTATTCCAAGGTCGTTCGTACAAATCATACCGTGGTATGGGGTCTTTAGGCGCAATGTCTCAAGGATCATCGGATCGTTACTTCCAGTCTGATAATGCTGCTGACAAATTAGTACCTGAAGGTATTGAAGGTCGTGTTGCTTATAAAGGCAAAGTAAAAGAAATTATCCATCAGCAAATGGGTGGCGTACGTTCATCTATGGGCTTAACGGGTTGTGCAACGATTAAAGAAATGAATACAAAAGCAATGTTTGTGAAAATTACAAGCGCTGGCATGGGTGAAAGCCATGTACATGACGTTGCTATTACTAAAGAAGCACCTAATTACCGTAGCGGTAGTTAAGTAAAGCAATGAGTCTTTTGTGCAAATAGAAATGTAACTATCTATTGAGAATAAAAAGTTTTATTGATAAATCTTTTTGTAAATAAGCACTTAGCTCAGCTTCCTTAAGTTATAAATAAAAGACGATATATATCGTCTTTTATTATTTTTAGAAACTGAATAAAGAAAATTAAAGGACAATATAATGAGTAAGAACATTCATGAACAGCGTATTCTAATATTAGATTTTGGTTCTCAATACACACAATTAATCGCGCGTCGTATCCGTGAAATTGGTGTTTATTGTGAACTTTGGAGCTGGGATGTTAATGAAGAGGACATCAAAGAGTTTAATCCTAACGGTATTATTCTTGCTGGTGGTCCTGAAAGCGTTATAGCAGAAGGATCTCCACGCGCAGCCGAATACGTATTTACAGCTGGGGTGCCAGTGTTAGGTATTTGTTACGGCATGCAAACGATGTCTCACCAATTAGGTGGTGCAGTCATCAAAGGTGAAGGCGAAGGCGAGTTTGGTTATGCTAAAGTTGAAGTGCAAGCTGAATCTGCATTCCTTAAAGGTATCCAAGACACATTATCTGCAGACGGAAACCCATTACTAGATGTATGGATGAGTCATGGTGATAAAGTGTCAGCTATTCCTGCTGACTTTACGACGGTTGCTAATACAGCTACTTGTCAATTTGCTGTTATCGCAAATGAAGAAAAACGTTTTTATGGTGTTCAATTCCACCCTGAAGTTACACACACAACTCAAGGTGAAGGCATGTTACGCAACTTTGTTGTGGATATTTGTGGTTGTGAAACGTTATGGACCCCAGCATCAATTATTGATGATGCGGTTGCTCGAATGAAAGAGCAAGTAGGTGATGATGAAGTTATTCTTGGTTTATCTGGCGGTGTAGATTCATCTGTTGTTGCGATGTTATTGCAACGTGCTATTGGCGATAAGTTAACATGTGTATTTGTTGATAACGGTTTATTACGTTTGAATGAAGGCGCACAAGTAATGGAAATGTTTGGTGATAAATTTGGATTAAATATTGTCCATGTTAATGCTGAACATCGCTTCCTTGAGCAAATGGCCGGTGAAAACGATCCAGAAGCTAAGCGTAAAATAATTGGTCGTGTTTTTGTTGAAATATTTGATGAAGAATCTAAGAAATTAGCAAATGCAAAATGGCTTGCTCAGGGCACTATTTACCCTGATGTTATTGAGTCAGCGGCTTCTAAAAACGGTAAAGCGCATGTTATTAAATCTCACCATAACGTAGGTGGGTTACCTGACGATATGGAAATGGGGTTAGTTGAGCCTCTACGTGAACTCTTTAAAGATGAAGTACGTAAAATTGGTTTAGAGCTTGGTTTGCCATATAACATGTTATACCGTCACCCATTTCCTGGACCTGGTCTAGGTGTGCGTGTTTTAGGTGAAGTGAAGAAAGAATACTGTGATTTATTACGTCGTGCAGATGCTATCTTCATTGAAGAGTTACACAAAGCTGATTTATATCATAAAGTAAGCCAAGCATTTGTTGTGTTCTTACCGGTTCGCTCTGTAGGTGTAATGGGTGATTGTCGTAAATATGATTGGGTTGTTTCACTTCGTTGTGTTGAAACTATTGACTTTATGACGGCGCGTTGGTCTCACTTACCATATGAGTTAATTGGTCACGTTTCAAACCGTATTATCAATGAAATTGATGGTATCTCACGTGTTGTGTACGATGTATCAGGTAAACCGCCTGCAACGATTGAATGGGAATAATCATTAATCGTTAATTACTGTTTAAATAATGACAGTACTTTAATATTAAAAGGTGGCTTATAAGCCACCTTTTTTGTTTTTAGTTTTTCATTTTATTTTTTGATAAGGATTGCTAATGATCGATACACTTGGCTTACTGAGCAGCGCCACTTTTATTAAAAGTCCCTTCTATAATAAACGACCAACTTCAACGGACATTAGTTTATTGGTGATTCATTGTATTAGTTTGCCAGAAGGGCACTTTGCAACAGAACATATTCAAAACTTATTCACTGGGTGCTTGGATTGCTGCGCAGACCCGAGTTTTGCTGATTTACAAGGGCTAGAAGTATCTGCTCATTGCGTTATACGTAGAGATGGAGCAATAGAACAGTATGTGCCATTTGAGCAACGTGCATGGCATGCGGGTGTCTCCTCTTTTCGAGGTGCAGAAGGATGTAATGATTTTTCTATCGGCATTGAATTGGAAGGAACTGATTGTACGGCTTATACTGAAGCTCAATATCTAGCGTTAGCTGATACCACTAAGCACATTCAAGTTCGTTATCCTTTAATTACAAAGGATCGCATTGTCGGGCATAGTGATATTGCGCCTGGCCGTAAAACAGACCCTGGTAATGGCTTTAATTGGGACCATTATTTAAAGTTGTTAATTGATTAGTGTTATTTTTATGATCTTAAAACATCTAACAAACAAATATTTTATTTAATTAAATAAAAAATTGGTCAATAAGTCATACATATTAAATAGTCGAAATGATAGCTTTTAAGAAACAAAGGTTTTTATCAATAGATAAACAGTCTTTATCCCTTATTAATGCAATAACCATCAACTTAATGAGGTCATTTAAAACGATAAAAATCTAGACATAAATTGTTAATTTTGTTAATTTCTATAGTTAAATATTAAATTGGTAATACCATTTTACATTTACTGTGAATTACTCGTTGTAGTAGAGTATCAAGTTTAACTAAATTAAGGCTGTTATGACTTACGCAAAAATTAAACAACCTAAGCTTGCCGATGTGATTGAATCACAGCTTGAAAGCATGATCTTAGAAGGTAGTTTAGAGCTTGGCGAAAAGTTATTACCAGAGCGGGAATTAGCTAAGCAATTTGATGTTTCACGTCCTTCATTACGTGAAGCTATTCAGCGTTTAGAGTCAAAAGGCCTATTAACTCGTCGTCAAGGTGGCGGGACATACGTTAAAGAAGAATTGCGAGAGCAGTTAACCGATCCTTTATTTGAATTATTAAATTCACACCCAGAATCTAAATATGACCTACTCGAGTTTCGTCATGCTATAGAAGGGTTCTCTGCTTATTATGCTGCTTTACGTGGTACTTCAGAAGATTTCAAAAAAATAAAAACAAGTTTCAGTGCTATTGATATGGCAAATACAACTGGTAATATTGAACTTGAAATAGCATCGGTTGCGGAGTTTTATTTAGCCGTTATAGAAGCATCGCATAATGTGGTCTTTTTGCATTTAGCTCGTGGCATCAAACCTTTATTGCAAAAGAATATTTCTGATAATGTTAAACAGTTGTATTTGTATCCAGAAGTCGCGAAAAAAATACATGAACATCGTTTACAATTGGTTGATGCTATTTTGTCTAAGCAACCCATGAAAGCGAAAGAAGCATCGGATAAACACCTTAATTATATCGAAGAAACACGCTTGGTTATGTTGCGTGAAGAAAGCGCCTTTAAACGTGAGTTAGGTGGTTTTTAAAAAGTAACCTCCGTTTTATAGTGTGGCGGACACAATCAACAATGTGAAACATACTTATATACATAACTATTTAGATTACTTATTGCCGAAATGGCATGCAAACGTGCTGTAAAGCAGGTAGTGGTTAATGTAAATAATTATAACAAAACGCTTAGCTTTCGAGCTGAGATTATCTAGTGATATAGAAGGAAAGTGTCATGACTGACATCTTAAAAGATATTGATGCACAAGAAACTTCTGAATGGCTTGAAGCATTAACAACCATTCTTGAAGATGAGGGCTCTGAACGTGCTCAATTTGTCCTTGAACAAGTGATTGAAAAAGCACGCGTTGAAGGTGTTAACTTGCCAACTGGCATTAACACTAACTACGTAAATACTATTCCTACAAGTGAGCAACCTGCTTACCCTGGCGATCTGAAAATAGAACAACGTATTCGTTCAATTATTCGTTGGAATGCGATCATGATCGTTATGCGCGCTTCTAAGAAAGATTTAGACTTGGGTGGCCACATGGCTTCTTATCAGTCAGCAGCTGCATTTTACGAAGTATGTTTTAACCACTTCTTCCGTGCACCCAATGAAACAGATGGCGGTGATTTAGTTTATTACCAAGGCCACATTTCTCCTGGTATTTATGCTCGTGCATTTCTTGAAGGTCGCTTAACTGCTGAGCAGTTAGATAACTTCCGCCAAGAAGTAGACGGTAAAGGTTTACCATCTTACCCGCATCCAAAACTACTTCCTGAATTTTGGCAGTTTCCTACTGTATCGATGGGGCTTGGTCCAATCGCTGCTATTTACCAAGCACGTTTCTTAAAATATCTTGACGGTCGTGGTTTAAAGCCAACTTCTGCACAACGTGTTTACGCTTTCTTAGGTGATGGTGAGATGGATGAGCCAGAATCTCGTGGTTCATTATCATTCGCTTCACGTGAAAAACTAGATAACTTATGTTTCTTAGTTAACTGCAACTTACAACGTCTTGATGGACCTGTAATGGGTAACGGTAGCATCATTCAAGAACTAGAAGGCCTATTTACAGGTGCTGGTTGGAATGTTGTTAAAGTTATCTGGGGCGGTAACTGGGATGCATTAATCGCGAAAGATACGTCTGGTAAATTATTACAATTAATGGAAGAAACTGTTGATGGTGATTACCAAACATTCAAATCTAAAGATGGTGCTTATGTTCGTGAGCATTTCTTCGGTAAATACCCTGAAACTGCTGCACTAGTTGCAGATATGACTGATGAAGAAATCTTTGCGCTTAAACGTGGTGGTCACGATTCATCTAAACTGTACGCTGCATTCAAAAACGCAGAAGATACAGCGGGTAAACCGACTGTCATCCTAGCTAAAACTGTTAAAGGTTACGGTATGGGTGCTGCCGCTGAGGGGAAAAATATTGCTCACGGCGTGAAGAAAATGACTGAAGAGCATATCGAAAGTTTACGCGATCGTTTAGGCCTACAAGACCTATTAAGTGATGAGCAAGCTGCAACACTGCCTTACTTAACGCTTGAAGAAGGTTCTGAAGAGTACAAATATCTGCATGGGCATCGTGAAGCGTTATTAGGTTACACACCTAAACGTCTACCAAAGTTTACTGAAAAACTAGCCGTGCCAGAATTAGATAAATTCTCAGCACTATTAGGTGAGCAGAAACGTGAAATTTCAACAACAATGGCTTACGTACGTATCCTAAATGTATTGTTGAAAGACAAAGGTATTGGTAAAAACATCGTACCAATTATTGCCGATGAAGCGCGTACGTTTGGTATGGAAGGTTTATTCCGTCAAGTTGGTATTTACAACCCACATGGTCAAGAATACACACCAGAAGATCGCGGCGTCGTTTCTTACTACAAAGAAGCAACATCGGGACAAGTATTGCAAGAAGGTATTAATGAACTAGGTTCAATGTCTTCTTGGGTTGCTGCTGCAACATCATACAGTACTAATGACTTACCAATGATTCCATTCTATATCTATTACTCTATGTTTGGTTTCCAACGCATTGGTGATATGGCATGGATGGCGGGTGACCAACAAGCACGTGGTTTCCTATTAGGCGCTACTGCTGGTCGTACTACGCTAAATGGTGAAGGTCTACAGCACGAAGATGGTCACAGCCATATTCAAGCAAATACTATCCCTAACTGTGTTTCTTACGACCCTACATTTGCTTATGAACTAGCAGTTATCGTTCAACATGGTATTGAGCGTATGTACGGCGAGAAACAAGAAAATGTGTTCTATTACTTAACAGTAATGAATGAAAACTATGCAATGCCAGCAATGCCAGAAGGCGTTGAAGAAGGTATTCGTAAAGGTATTTACAAGTTTGCTTCACTACCAGGTAAGAGCAAAGTACAACTACTAAGTTCAGGCACAATCATGAACGAAGTACGTGCTGCTGCGGCGATACTAAGTGAAGAATATGGCGTTGCTTCTGACATCTTCTCTGTTACTTCATTCAATGAATTAACACGTGATGGCCAAGACGTTGAACGTTACAACATGTTAAACCCTGAAGCAGAGCAAAAAACACCATACATTACGTCTGTATTAGGTGATGAGCCAACAATTGCTGCAACGGATTACATGAAAAACTATGCTGAGCAAGTACGTGCGTTTATTCCTGCTGATTCATACAAAGTACTTGGTACTGATGGTTTCGGTCGTAGTGATAGCCGTGAAAACTTACGTCGTCACTTCGAAGTTAATGCGGGTTACGTTGTTGTAGCTGCCTTAACTGAATTAGCAAAACGTGGTGATGTTGAACGTAAAGTGGTTACTGAAGCGATTGCTAAGTTTGATATCGATGTAAACAAAATCAACCCATTATTTGCATAAATCAGTCTCGGTGTTAGTACAAACTAACACCGACTTTTATTGATTAGGAAAATTATTATGTCTGAATTAAAAGAATTTTTACTACCTGATATTGGTGCTGATGCGGCTGATATTACTGATATCTTAGTTGCAGTTGGCGATACTATTGCTGAAGACCAAGATGTATTAACTATTGAAGGCGATAAAGCGTCAATGGACGTACCTTCATCAGTTGCTGGTGTTGTTAAAGAAATTAAAGTAAATGTTGGTGACAGCGTTTCTGAAGGTAACTTAGTATTAATCGTTGAAGTAGCTGGTTCAGCTGCCGCACCTGCAGAAGCTCCTGCTGCTGAAACGCCTGCACCAGCTGAAGCTGCTGCGCCAGTTGCACAAGCGGCAACTGCAGTTAAAGAACTATGCGTTCCAGATATCGGCGGTGATGAAGTTGAAGTAACTGATATTCTAGTTGCTGTTGGCGATACCATTACTGAAGATCAAGATATTATTACTGTTGAAGGCGACAAAGCATCAATGGACGTACCCGCTCCATTCGGTGGTGTTGTTAAAGAAATTAAAATCGCGACTGGCGATAAAGTATCTGAAGGCACATTAATCTTATTGGTTGAAGCTCAAGGCGCTGCGGCACCTGTAGCTGCTCCTGCAGCTGAAGCACCTAAAGCAGCACCTGCAGCGGCTCCAGCTCCTGCAAAAGCAGCTAAAGTTGAAGTTGCTGTAAGCAAAGATATTAAAGCTTCTCCATCAGTTCGTCGTATTGCGCGTGAGTTTGATTTAGACTTAAATGCAATTGCTTCTACTGGACCTAAAGGCCGCACTACAAAAGATGACGTACAAAAATACGTTAAAGCACAGCTACAAGCTGCTAAATCTGGTGGTGCTGGTGGTTTAGCTGTTGCAGCTTCACCTAAAGTAGATTTTGCTAAATTTGGTGAAGTGGAAGTGAAAGAACTTTCTCGCATCCAAAAAATATCTGGTCCTGCTCTACACCGTAACTGGGTAACTATCCCACACGTTACGCAATTCGATGAAGCTGATATCACTGAATTAGAAGAGTTCCGTAAAGAACAAAATGCAATCGCACTTAAACAAGATCTGGGTGTTAAAATTAGCCCATTAGTGTTTATGATGAAAGCGGTAGCTAAAGCATTACAACAATACCCTAACTTTAACTCATCTCTATCTGAAGATGGTCAAAGCTTGATCCTTAAGAAATACTTCAATATTGGTATCGCAGTAGACACACCAAACGGTCTAGTTGTGCCAGTAGTTAAAGATGTACTAAACAAAGGTATTTTTGATATCTGTCGTGACATCGCTGAAATTTCTAAGAAAGCACGTGCTGGTAAATTAACATCTAAAGATATGCAAGGTGGTAGTATGACTATCTCTAGCCTTGGTGGTATCGGTGGTACTCAATTTACACCAATCGTGAACGCGCCAGAAGTTGCTATTTTAGGTGTGTCTAAATCAGCAATTAAACCACAATGGAATGGTAAAGAATTTGAACCTCGTATGATGGTTCCTCTTGCTCTTTCATATGACCATCGTGTAATTGATGGTGCTGACGGTGCACGCTTTATTACTGCCGTTAATAAGCACTTATCTGATTTACGTACGTTAATCCTATAATCTTTGTTAAGCAGGTCGGCAGTTATGTCGACCATTTATTTACATTCTATTAACATTTGAATAGACTACAAATCCTATTCGAGTGTTCTTATTTATAGAGGTCGTCATGAGTAAAGAAATTAAAACGCAGGTTGTTGTATTAGGTTCTGGCCCTGCAGGGTATTCTGCAGCATTTCGTGCAGCAGATTTAGGGTTAGAAACAGTTCTAATCGAAAAATACAGCACATTAGGCGGTGTTTGTTTAAACGTAGGTTGTATCCCATCAAAAGCACTTCTACATGTTTCTAAAGTAATTGAAGAAGCAAAAGCGCTTTCTGAACACGGTGTATTATTTGGTGAGCCTTCTACAGATATCGATAAAATCCGTATCTGGAAAGAAAAAGTAGTTTCACAGTTAACTGGTGGCCTACAAGGCATGGCTAAAATGCGTAAAGTAACATCTGTTACTGGCATGGGTCGTTTCACTGGTCCAAATACGATTGAAGCAACAGATCTTGATGGTGAAGTAACGACTATTACGTTTGACAACGCAGTTATCGCTGCTGGTTCTCGTCCTATCAAATTACCATTCATTCCACATGATGACCCACGTGTTTGGGATTCTACAGATGCATTAGAACTTAAATCTGTACCAAAACGTTTACTTGTATTAGGTGGTGGTATCATCGGTCTAGAAATGGGTACAGTGTACAAATCTCTAGGTTCAGATGTTGATGTTGTTGAGTTTGCTGACCAATTAGTACCTGCTGCCGATAAAGATATCGTGCAAGTTTATACTAAGAAAGTAAAAAACAAATTCAATATCATGCTTGAAACTAAAGTGACTGGCGTTGAAGCTAAAGAAGATGCGTTATACGTTTCTTTTGAAGGTAAAAATGCACCTGCAGAAGCAAAAGCTTACGATGCAGTCTTAGTGGCTGTTGGTCGTGTGCCAAATGGCTTATCGTTAGATGCTGAAAAAGCAGGTATTACGGTAACTGAACGTGGTTTTATCGAAGTTGATAAGCAAATGCATACTAACGTACCGCATATTCACGCAGTAGGTGATATCGTTGGCCAACCAATGCTTGCGCATAAAGGTGTGCATGAAGCGCATGTTGCTGCTGAAGTTATTGCTGGTAAAAAACATTATTTTGATCCTAAAACAATTCCTTCAATCGCTTACACTGAGCCAGAAATGGCTTGGGTTGGTGTGACAGAGAAAGAAGCGAAAGAGCAAGGTCTTAACTACGAAAAATCAGTATTCCCTTGGGCAGCTTCTGGTCGTGCGATCGCATCTGATTGTTCAGATGGTATGACTAAACTGATCTTTGATAAAGATACACACCGTATCATTGGTGGCTCTGTTGTTGGTACTAATGCTGGTGAATTACTAGGTGAAATCGGCCTAGCAATTGAAATGGGTTGTGATGCTGAAGATATTGCATTAACAATTCATGCACATCCAACATTACATGAATCAGTTGGCTTAGCTGCTGAGATTTATGAAGGTTCAATTACTGATTTACCAAATGCAAAAGCGGTAAAACGTAAATAATTTAACAAGTTAATTGTTAATGTTAAGGCAACTCATTGAGTTGCCTTTTTTGTATCTACTCTGCCTAAAATTGATTTATTCGTTATAAAATCTATTGCCAATCAAGTAGCATAAGCAATGCTAGATCGCTATTTTCTTCCGTTATTATATTCAATTATCTCTCTATAGCTCCTCATTGGGTTAATTATCGAATAGAGTTTTTCATTGATGACATGGGAGGAGATAAAGCGTTATTAAATATTTAATCTACTATGATTCTGCCTAGTATGTAAAAATGATAATCCTCATATTGTTTTTATAATATAACTTTATAAAGTAGTGAAATTTAAAGTAGGTAAAATTGATTAGAACTTATTATTATAGTGGGCATCTTCGGTTATTAAACATATGGAAATACTTAGCACAATATTGATGGTGATCTTTAAAAAGATAAAGCTTACTTTTAATAATGATACTTGTTATCATTTATTTAACTAAATTCCAAGTAAATAAATGAAAATATCTATTATTAAATATATTTTATGTCGATTTTTCTTTGCATGATAAAAAAACTACTCTATAGTAATGAATAGTGATTTTATTTTTATAAATTAATGACTGAGTAGGAATACGTTTGTGTTTTTATGTTAATTTGATAATATGATTGCGAAAATATATAAGAGACTGCCTAAGTAGTCCGAAAATTAAAATAAAAAATTGCCTATCCATTGGAACTGGCACTTATATTAAAACAAAAATGGGTACTATTATTATGTTAGAAAAAAGTTTAGTTGTGGGCGAATTCCACATTGATACGAGCCAAAATAGTTTAATTCATGGCAGCCGTAAAGTTTATTTAGGTCCTTTACGTACTTCACTTTTGCACTTTTTATGCAAAAATGTAAACACTGTTGTTACACGTGAAGATCTTGCACAACACGTTTGGGGTCGTTTAGTAACAGACCATACAATCAACCAACATATCTCTCAGTTACGTAAAAGCGTAGGCACATTAAGCCTTCATGGCTTAAATATATCTACTATTCCTAAACGTGGTTACATCGCACGTATGGAAGGTTTAACTGTTTCTGAAAATACTGTTTCACCAATGGCACAGGGTGAAATCATTACTAATGCAATCACTAATATGAAAGTGTTAATTGTTGAAGGTTCTGCTGAAGGCCGTATACAGTTAATTGACCAATTAGAAGCGTTAAACGTTTCTTACGTTGAAGGTGTTGCTACAACACTTGAAGCGGAACGCTCAATTGCACTACAAGATTTTGACTTAATTATCGTCGATGCTTTATTACCTGAATGTTCAGGTATTGAGCTGATTAAATCAATCCGTACAGGTCAAACATCAGCGTCAGCTGATATCAGTATTTTAAACTCTCATCACGATGTACAACGTGAATTATTAGGTTTAAATAGCTTATTAGATGTTCAAGGTTTGCTACTAAAACCTTTTGAATCAAATCGTCTTAAACAAATGTTGATGGTTGCAAGTAAATCTAATGTGGTATTAAAACCACAAGCAGCTTATGAATTAGTACCAACAAATGTTGTTGCTACTGCTGAACTAAAAGTAGCAGTTAATTCTTAATTAATAATTTGCTCGACTATTAGAAAGCCCTTATATATTTATAAGGGCTTTTTTATTTTCTTTTATCTCATTCTCATTCCTATCTATTATTTCTTGAATCCAAGTTATCTATTAGTTATTTTCTTTTTATGATTGATATTTATCACGTCTTTAGTTTTTGTAAATCTGCCTATAAATGATTTTAGTTAATTAATGTGATTGGTATTATCTAACAACTGAAAATAAAAAATAATATTATTCTTTCTCACCTTAATAACACTGATTGTTTTTTAGTCTCTTTTCTATAGTGCCTCAATTCTTTCGTCCTAGTGAATTGGTATAATATTAAAACCTGTTTATACTGCGGGCATAATTCAATAATAGAGATGAATGTAATGGAATTTGACTTTAAAAAAGATTATTTCAGCGATAAAGCAACGGTAAAACTATCAATGGGACATGAAGCTTTTGGTACTTGGTTAGAGCAAGAAGGTCAAAAAAAAAGCTGGGTTGAAGTTTTACTTACGGTTATCGGTCAGTTACAACGACGTGAGATAACTGAATATAAATTAGTCGGCGATGAGTTTGCTTTAGACTTAAATACCGAAGAAGCTATTATTAGTAACCATAGCTTGCATCAATCTGAATCTGAATTAGAAGATGCTAACGATTTAAGTTTTTATGATCAAGAGATTCAAGCTGAGTGTGGTTTAGAGGACTTCTTGAATCTATTGGAGTCATGGTTAGAGTTCATTGGGTAATAGCAAACTAACCATCTATCTATCTTTAGTAATAATATAAACTAGATGATTAGTCATGATATTCATATGTAAGGTTTAATGACGTAGGACTAGTGTTGCCATCCCTAAAAATGAAAATAGGCCAATAACATCAGTAACAGTTGTTAATGCCATACCACCCGCAAGCGCAGGATCTATTTTATATTTGTGCATTAACAATGGGATACAAACGCCTGCAATCCCTGCAATAGAAAGGTTAATGAACATCGCACCTGCAATGATATAACCAACTTGCATATCTCCTTTCCACAAGACGACGGCTGTGGCGACTAAAACAGCCCAAATCATACCGTTTAACAGGCCAATGGCCGCTTCTTTACCAATTAACCAACGTGTATTACTGCTGCTGATATGGCCAACTGCAATACCACGAATAACTAAGGCTAATGTTTGATTACCGGCAATACCGCCCATACTCGGTACGATGGTCATTAAGACGGCTAATGTTGCTACTTGCTCTAGAGTAGCTTCGAACATATTGGAAACAGAGGCGGCAATAAAAGCGGCAATTAAATTAACAGATAACCATACCGTACGACGTTTAGCACTAGGCAAAATAGGGGCGAAGGTATCTTCGTCATCATCCATACCTGCCATACCCATCATCGAGTGTTCTGCATTTTCTCGAATAATGTCTACGACATCATCAATCGTTATACGGCCTAATAATTGTTTGTTATCATCAATAACAGGGGCTGAAATCCAGTCATGTCGTTCAAATAGTTTGGCTATTTCATTTTCTTCCATTAATACTTGAAGCGGTTCTGTATCATGCTTCATTACATCACTGATGATAGAAGTGGGTTCTACTGTTAATAAAGTTGATAAAGAAACGTCACCGAGTAGCTTATTATCAGTATCAACGACATATAATGCATCAGTCGTATCGGGTAACGAACCTTTTAAACGTAAATAGCGCAGTACGACTTCAATGGTTACATCAGGACGAACCGTAACTGTATCGGTATTCATCATCGAGCCAGCAGTGTCTTCAGGAAATGCTAAAGCCAGTTCAACTCTTTGCCTGTCCTGTGTATCCATTTGTTCTAATACAGCTCTATAGACACTGTCAGGGATGCCTCTTAATACATAAGCTAAACCATCGGTTTCCATGCCTTCTGTTGCTGCGACAAGGTTATCTGTTCCCATTAAATTAATGATGCCATCTTTCGCATCTTCGTTTAATTCTTCTAGGATTTCACCGTGTTGATCATGGTCTGTTAAGTTCCATAATACTTTACGATCTGCAGGAGGGGAGGATTCTAATAAAAAGGCGACATCACAAGCAGGCATTTTATCTAAAATGCTGCGTGCTAAAACAAACATACCGTGTTCAAGTGCTTTTTTTACTTCTTGAAGTCGTAGCTGGGTATTATCAACTTTAGTGTTTTCCAGCATACTTGCCCCTAGTATTATTCTTCTTCTAAAAACTTATTTTCGATGAGCTCAGTAACGGCTAACATCGCTTCTTGTGCTTGTGCACCTTGCGCTTCTATTTCAATTTCTTGACCAAAACAAGTTTCTAACACTAATAAACCAAGTACGCTACCAGCATCTGCTTTTTTTTCATTGTGTGTGATGGTGATTTGCGCATCAAAAGCATTAACTAATTCGACTAGTTTTATTGTTGCACGTGTGTGCAAACCGAGTTTGTTTTGTATTGTAATTGTTTGCTTAATTTTATCCAACAGGAATTACTCCTTTAAACATTTATGTTCAATTTGTATTTGGTACTTATGTTTAAAACGTGCCGCTATTTGTTCTGTGACATAGACAGAACGATGTCTACCGCCAGTACAACCAATAGCTATGGTGACATAGTTGCGGTTGTTTTGCTCTAGATGCGGCAGCCAAGTTAAAAAGAGGTTTTCGATATTAGTGATAGTTTCTTTGACTAATGGGAAGGCACTTAAATAGTCTTGAATAAGTTTATCTTTGCCTGAGTATTCTTTTAAGTTTTTTTCCCAGTATGGGTTAGGCAAAAAACGCACATCAAAAATATAATCGGCATCTTGCGGGTGTATATGTTTAAAACCAAAAGATTGGAAAATAACTAATAAATTACTCTTAGTCGAGCCTTGCAAGTATATTTTTAGGTGTTCATTTAAATTATGAACAGATAGGGCTGTTGTATCAATTGAAAAAGCAGAGAGTGCTTGTAGTGGTGCTAACATCTCTTTTTCCAATTCTAAGGCTTGAGATAAAGAGTGTTTTTGTTTAGAAAGAGGGTGTAAACGGCGAGTCTCACTATATCGGCGAATTAATTCACTGGTTAGCGCATCTATATAGATGATTTCTAATTCTACTTTTTTTTGCAATGATTCAACAAGGTGCTTAATTTCATCAACTTTAGTTGGCATATTACGTATATCTAAGGTGACCGCTACTTTATTATCTTTTGGGTCGACCGTATCAATTAATTGTTCTAGTAATTGATACGGGACACCGTCAATACAGTTGTAACCTAAATCTTCAAGTACATGGAGGGCAATTGTTTTTCCTGATCCTGAACGACCGCTAATAACAATTAACTTCATATCTACTCCTGTGATTTTATAACGTCAGTAATTCAAATAACTCTTGGTTGCTTTGCGCACTTCGTAATTGGCGTAAAAACTGTTTATCTAGTAACTTTTGACTTATTTCTGATAAGGCAGAAAGGTATTGCTTACAAAGATCTTCTGGCACGAATATAGCAAATAATATATCGACTTTATTACCGTCATATGAATCATAATCAATGCCTGTTTCACATTGTAGAAAGACTGCTGTTGCTGGTAATTCACTAGAAATTTTGACGTGAGGAATAGCGATACCTGAGCCTACTCCCGTCGACCCAATTTTCTCTCGTGCAATCAAGCTTTCGAATAACTCTTGCGCATCTAAGTTTAATTCTTTAGCCGCAATAAGACTGATTTTTTCTAAAGCACCTTTTTTACTAGTGCAGGCAGTTTGGCAGAATACTGAATCTTTATTTAATAAAGTAGATATTTTCATAATATATAGTTTAACTGTACTTAATGGACGCGCGAGTTTAGCAGGTTAGCATTAAATAACTATAGTTAATCCCAATTTTATTTGCGTTGCTCACTAATTAAAGTAATTGCTTTCGCTGGTTAGAAGGTGGAATACCTAATGATTCTCGGTACTTAGCAATAGTACGTCTTGCTACTTGAATACCTTTTTCTTCTAATAACTGCGTTATTTTGTTATCACTTAAAGGTTTAGTCGTTAATTCTGCGGCAACGAGCTTTTTAATTAAAGCACGGATAGCTGTTGATGAACATTCACCACCGCCATCGGTTGCAACATGACTCGAAAAGAAAAACTTCAATTCATAAATGCCACGAGGAGTATGCATAAACTTCTGCGTAGTCACTCGAGAAATGGTTGATTCATGCATTTCGACTTCAAAGGCAACATCATTTAAAACCATTGGTTTCATCGACTCATCGCCGTATTCAAAGAAAGCTTGTTGTTGTTGCACAATACAGTTCGATACTTTTAATAGTGTTTCATTGCGGTTTTCTAAGCTTTTGATGAACCATTTCGCTTCTTGCAAATGGCCTTTAATGAATTGAGAATCGGTTTTACTGATGTTACCTGAGCACATATTTGCGTATTGTTGGTTAATCGATAAATTAGGATCGCAATCTTGATTTAATGAAACTCGCCATTGTCCTTGAATCTTTTTAACATAGACATCTGGAATAATATATTGTGTTTCACTTGTTTCAACACCATTACCTGGTCGAGGTTCTAAGCTTTGAATTAAGCGCATGATTTCTGCAAGTTGTGCTTCTTTGAATTTACTTTTACGTGCAAGTGTTCTGTAATCCCTGTTACCAAGAAGATCCATGTACTGTTCAAGTATTTGAATAGCTTCGTCACGCCATTGCGTTGTATTCGGTAATTGGCGAAGTTGAATTTGTAAACACTCTTGAGTGGTACGAGCCGCGACACCTAGTGGATCGAAATGTTGGATTCGTTTTAATACTACCTCTACTTCATCTAATTCCAAATCTTCTAAATCAGCTTTTAAGCTATCTAAAATACTTTCACAGTCAGTGGTCAAATATCCTGACTCATCAATAGAATCGATAATTGCCATTGCAATGACTTGATCCGTTTCAGTAAAAGGCGTTAATTGCATTTGCCATAATAAATGGTCTTGTAGAGAAGTCGAAGATTCTCCCTGATAGACTGTACTTTCACCGTCATAAGCAACAGCACTAGAGGTGTTACCTGTAATAGGCGTAGAGTTATAAGATTCTTCCCATTCTTTTTCTGCAGGAAGATCATCTGAAAATTCTTGTTGGGAAATGGCTTCTGAAGTATCAACTTCACTGCTATCAGCTTCTTTGACTAACTCTTCAGTACCCGTTTGATCATCTTGCTCTAAAAGAGGATTTGAATCTAATGCGTTTTGAATCTCCTGTTGGAGATCGAGCGTTGATAGCTGCAATAGTTTTATTGCTTGCTGTAATTGAGGGGTCATCGCTAATTGCTGACCCATTTTCAATTGTAAACCCTGTTTCATCAAAACATATCTTCCTGAACGTATGGTTACGATTTAAAGTTTAAACTCTTCACCTAGATAAACGCGCTTCACATGGTCGTTTGCTAATATCTCGTCTTGTGTGCCTACGGCTATGATTTCTCCGTGGCTCACTATATATGAATGCTCACAAACATCTAATGTTTCTCTTACATTATGGTCTGTAATCAGTACGCCTAGACCGCGATCACGTAATTGTTGAATAATATTTTTTATATCAATGACCGATATAGGGTCAACCCCTGCAAAGGGCTCATCTAACAAGATAAATTTTGGCTCAGTTGCTAGTGCTCGTGCAATTTCTACACGTCGTCGTTCACCACCAGATAAACTCATTCCTTTACTGTTACGGATATGGGTGATGTGAAATTCTTCTAACAGTGTATTTAGCTTTTCATCTCGTTGTGGCTGCGTTAGTTCTTTACGAGTCTGCAAAATCCCCATAATATTTTCAGTCACGGTTAAGCGGCGGAATATAGAGGCTTCTTGTGGTAGGTAGCCAATACCTTTTTGTGCTCGAATATGCATCGGATCGCTAGAGATATCTTCGTCATCGATAACGATACTGCCATGGTCTTGTTTAACGAGCCCAACAACCATATAAAAAGAGGTTGTTTTTCCCGCTCCATTGGGACCTAATAAACCAACTATCTCGCCTGTTTTAACTGTTAGGCCGACACCATTTACAACAGTACGTCCTTTATAACTTTTAACTAATCCGCTTGCTCGTAATTCTGCCATATTTACTGTTCTCCAGTCGTTTTTGGAGTAGAAGATTTAGTTGAATCTGTGCTTTTGTCTTTTTCAAACTGAGCCGGCAAAAAGACTGTTTGTACACGTTCTTTTTTGCTTTGATCGGTCGTGACATTCAGTTCTTGGCTTTCTAAGAAATAAACTATTTCACCACCATTTACCTGACTATCTAATTGTTTCACTTGTGCGCTTTTAGATAATGTTATTTTGCCTTTTGCGACTTCATAACTGATATTTTTTGCTTCTGCATCAAGTGGTTTTCCATCATCTTGTATTTGATGAAATGTTGCTACATTACCTTCTGCAATCATAATTTCATGATTGGGTTTAGTACCACGGATAACCGTTAGTTTATCTGCCGTAATTTTAATGGAGCCTTGCGTAAGTAAAACCTCATCAGTAAAAACGACTGTGTTAGTTTTCAAACTTGCATGTTGTTTTATAGAAGAAACATGAATAGGTTGATCGAAATCAGACTCTAATGCTGAAGCATTTACATTAAACAGCGAAATAGTAAGTAAAACTGTTAATTTATTTAGATTCATTAAGGTATACCGCTTTTATATTAGAATTAAGTTTCATTTCTTCTGTGACCATTGATGCCCAAAATCCAACACCTTCTTGTTTAACTTGTGGTCCTGTCCATGTGACTTTTTGGTCGCTGCTAATTTCTTTACTATCCAGTTGCAATGTTGCTTGAGCTGTAGACATTGTTTGTACTAATTGATCTTTACTGAGATTCTCAACTAAAACGTCTCCTGATAATAGTAAGTTATATTTTTCTGTCAATGTGCCTGTTTTACTGGTTAATTGCCATGTTGTTATAACATCTGTTTTTTTATCTTTGGTATAAACAATCACTTTAGGATATTCAAATAAAGTGGTGTCATTTTCAGGGTAATTAGTCATTTTCTCTGCAAACACACGATAATCATTAAAGCCAAACTCATCGTAATGGTTACTTTGTACATCGTCAGCAATATAACTAGGATGATGATCAGGAAGAGATGGAAGTTCTGTATCTGGTTTTACATATATCCATACTATAAATGCAACTAATAGGGCTATAAAAGGAATGCTCTTGCGTTTGTTCATTTATTCGCTTTTACCTTGAGTCATTGAAAGTTGTCCATGGCATTGTAAAAATAAGTCACAAATTTCACGTACTGCTCCAAATCCACCTTTAACGGTTGTCACTAGATCCGCCTTTTGTAAAACCAATGGATGAGCGTCATTAACCGCTATTCCTAAGCCTGACTGTTCCATGACTGGTAAGTCTACAACATCGTCACCGATGTAAGCCGTTTGCTCGGGTGTTAGATTGAGTTTTTCTAATAATGAGTTGTAAACACTTAACTTATCATCTTTGCCTTGATAAATGTGTTTAATACCTAGAGCAGACATTCTATTTTCAACTATATTAGATTGTCGACCAGTAATGATAGCTACTTCTATACCTTGCTGCATTATAGCTTTAAGTCCAAATCCATCTTTTGTATGGAATGCTTTAAGTTCTTCACCATCATTGCCTAAATAAATTCGACCATCAGAAAATACACCATCAACATCACAGACAAAGAGCTTTATTTTTTTCGCTTGTTGAAAAACCTCGGTGCTGATTTTTCCATAAGGGGTATCAATCATTTATCGACTCTTTTTAAGATGCTAGTAATTTATTATGAAAATATCAAAGTACACACAGTAAGGCGAGCATTGTTTATTTCAAATTCAAAATATGTGCCAATCATAACAAGACTACTTACCATTAAATAGATTAAACAGTATTAATGTCGTTATTAATGTCATAATTATCGAAACTATCATAAAGATAGTTTGTCAGAAAAGAGTCACAAGTAACATTAGACGCTTGCTAAATTTAGCTTATTTACCTTTTTATAGGTAAAATCCAATCTAAATTACTATTTTACTACGATTTAGTCCGATTATTAATTGCCTTTCATGGTGGAGTTATTAGACTGAGCTTTCTTTTTCTTAGAGAAAAATGTATTTATGCCAACACAACACATTGTAATTAATCAACTTAGCTTTACGCGCCAACAAAAGAAAATTTTTGATAAGCTCGATATGCAATTTGAACAAGGTAAAATCACCGCTGTGCTTGGACCAAGTGGCATTGGTAAAACGACTTTACTAAAACTGATTGGTGGGCAAATTCCTGTCGATAGTGGAGAAGTTATCTTCAATGGCACTTCAATTCATGAATGTTCTGAAAAAGCGCTTTATCAAGCACGTAAAAAAATGGGCATGTTATTTCAAAGTGGCGCGTTGTTTAATGATTTAAGCGTATTTGAAAATGTGGCGTTCCCATTACGTGAACATACCCACCTAGACGAGAAACTGTTATCAACATTAGTATTGATGAAGCTTAATGCAGTTGGTTTACGTGGTGCTAAAGATTTATATCCTTCTCAGTTATCAGGAGGAATGGCTCGACGTGTTGCACTAGCCCGCGCGATTGCTTTAGATCCTGAGGTCATTATGTATGACGAACCTTTTACAGGACAAGATCCTATCTCAATGAATGTATTGTTAAAGTTAGTTAAACAGCTTAACGATACATTAGGTTTAACATCTATTATTGTTTCACATGATGTTAATGAAGTTTTATCGATTGCAGATAACGTTTACGTGTTTGCTGATAAAAAAATTATTGCTGAAGGCACTGTAGATGAAGTGTTAGCACAAAAAGATAATGCATTATTACAACAGTTTTTAGCGGGAGCGGTTCAAGGACCAGTTCCATTTCATATGCCTGCTAATGATTACCGAGCAGATTTAGAAGAGGTAAATCGATAATGTATCAATACCTTACACAAGTATTACAAAATACTGGTGCCTATACTTTGCAATCCATACAAGGTATCGGGAAGTCAGCGGTAATGTTTTACCGCACCTTATTCGCGAAACCCCATCCTAAACTATTTCATTTATGTGTTGCACAAGTTTATCAGTTAGGGATTTTGTCATTACCTATTATTATAACTGCTGGTCTTTTTATTGGTATGGTACTGAGCTTACAAGGTTATTATGTTTTGGTAGACTATGCTGCGGAAGAAAGTTTAGGCAGTATGGTTGCCTTGTCACTTTTACGTGAACTTGGGCCTGTTGTTGCTGCTTTATTATTTGCTGGGCGAGCAGGTTCGGCATTAACCGCTGAAATAGGGTTGATGCAAAGTACAGAGCAAATTGCCAGTATGGAAATGATGGCCGTTTCTCCTTTAAAGCGAGTCATTGCACCTCGTTTGATTGCAGGTATCCTAACTTTACCGCTATTAACTTTAATATTTAACCTAGTGGCTATCTGGGGAGGATTTTTGGTTGGTGTGAGTTGGATGGGAATCGATGGTGGTTCTTTTTGGTCTGTAATGGAAGGCAGTGTTCATTTCGTTCCAGATGTTGTGAATGGTATGATTAAAAGTCTTATCTTTGCTTTTATTGTTACTTGGGTTGCTTTATATAATGGTTTTCATGTGATTCCTAATGCACAAGGGATCAGCAGAGCAACAACCAAAACCGTGGTATTAGCTTCGTTACTTGTTTTAGCGATGGACTTTTTACTGACTGTTATTATGTTTGGAGGCTAACATGCCACAAAAAAAATTAGAAATTTGGGTTGGGTTATTTGTTGTTGCAGCAATCGCCTCTTTTATTGTTTTAGCGTTTAGTGTTGCAGGCTTATCTTTTAAAGGTGAGGGCGGTAGTTATACGTTACAAGCTAACTTTAGTAATATTGGTGGGTTAAAACCACGTGCTCCTGTTAAATTAGGCGGTGTGGTGGTTGGTCGTGTTGAATCTATTTCTTTAGATACTAAAACTTATACCCCTTTAGTTACGCTTTCGATGTTCGAAAAACAAGGCTTTTACCCTGAAACCTCTTCTCTGGCTATTTTAACCTCTGGGTTATTAGGAGAGCAGTATGTTGGCATTAAACCTGGTTTTATTACTGATGAGACTGAAATGTTAGGTAATGGTGATGTCATTGAAGATACTAAGTCTGCATTAGTACTTGAAGACCTCATCGGACAGTTTATTTATTCTATTAATAAGGACGACTAATGCGTTTATTTATTTATATTTTTGCTTTTTTATATTCTCTTTCATTTTCACTGATGGCAAGTGAACATGATTTAACTGATCCGAATAAAACCTTACATACTTTATCTACTAATACTTTTGAACGTTTAACTAGCGAAAAAGAAAGGCTAGTTAAAGATCCTGAGTATATTAAAGTGATCATCAACGAGGAGCTTATTCCTTATTTTGATTACAAATATGCAGCTTATAGTGTCGTTGGACCTCACCTAAGAGATACAACTGCAGAACAACGGGATAGCTTTGTAGAAGCATTTCGTACTTACTTAATTAATGCTTATGGTCATATATTGATTAAATATGATCAACAAACGCTCACAATACTCGATAATAATAATTTTAAGGATAAGAAAATTGTTAGTGTTCCTGTTAGAATGCGCGACAATAATGGGCAAGTAACCCAACTAGATTTTAAATTGCGTAAAAATAAAAAAACAGGTGAATGGAAAGTGTTTGATGTGATCGCAGAAGGTGTCAGTATGTTAGATACTAAGCGATCAGAGTTTGGTTCATTAATTCAGAAAGAAGGAATTGATGAAGTGATTAAACTGCTACTACAAAAAAATGATGAGTTTAAATCATGAGTAACAGCATGTTGCTTGAACAAGACTTATTGCTTGCTAATTTAAGCGAGCAAACCTATCCCGCTCTAGATACTTATAAAGCAGTTGAAAACTTAGATTTATCGCAACTAAATAACGTTGACTCTGCTGGGGTAGCTTATTTAGTACAAATTAAAACACAATATCCTGCATTACAATTAGTTAATGCTTCAGCAAAATTGCTTGTTTTAGCTGAACTTTATGGTGTAGAAAATTTTTTTGAAAAATAATGGTTTATTATGAATACTGAAATAATTAAAGAAAAATTAGAACAAGCCCTGACATTGGACGTTTGTATTGTTAAAGGCGAAAATGGTACTTTTCAAGTGATTGCTGTGAGTGACATGTTTATTGATATGAGCCGCGTTAAAAAACAACAAAGTATCTATGCTCATTTGTCTGAAGAGATAGCAACTAATGCTATTCATGCGTTAACAATTAAAGCGTTAACACCAGATGAATGGCAAAAACAAAAACATTTTATTTAGTAAGTTTATAGGGATTTTCATGGGTCAATTTATTATTCAAGGTGGCTGCCAATTAAATGGTGAGGTTACTATTTCTGGTGCAAAGAATGCAGCTTTACCAATTTTATTTGCTACTTTGTTATCAGAAGGTGATATCAATTTAAGTAATGTACCGCTTTTAAAAGACATATCTACAACACTTGAGCTATTAAAAGAGTTAGGTGCTACTGCTAGCCAAGACCAGCATACAGTTCATATTAATGCTAAAGATGTTAAAAATTACACCGCTTCTTATGAATTAGTAAGAAGTATGCGTGCTTCGATTTTAGCATTAGGCCCTTTAGTTGCTCGTTTTGGCGAAGCTGATATCTCATTACCTGGTGGTTGTGCAATTGGTGCGCGTCCAGTGAATTTACATATTCATGGTTTAGAGCAAATGGGCGCTACTATTAAAGTAGAAGATGGCTTTATTAAGGCCCGTGTTGATGGTCGCCTAAAAGGTTGTCACCTATATATGGACCTTGTAAGTGTTACGGGGACTGGTAACTTAATGATGGCTGCATCACTTGCAGAAGGCATTACTACTATTGAAAATGCTGCTAAAGAGCCTGAAATAGTAGATCTTGCTAACTTTATTAACGGTATGGGTGGTAAAATCACAGGCGCTGGTACTGATACAATCATTATCGAAGGTGTTGAAAAATTAGGTGATTGTGCTTATCAAGTCCAACCTGATCGTATTGAAACAGGTACTTTTTTAGTTGCTGGTGTTGTTAGTGGCGGTAAAGTGCGTTGTGTTAAAACTGATCCATTATTATTGACTGCTATTATCTAAATTAGAAGAAGCTGGTGCATTAGTGACTACTGGAGATGATTGGATTGAAGTTTGATATGACAGGCCGTACTTTAAAGTCAGTTAATATTACAACAGCACCACATCCCGCTTTTCCTACTGATATGCAAGCTCAATTTACTTTATTGAATACCGTTGCCCCAGGAACTGGTCGTATTAAAGAGAACATCTTTGAAAACCGTTTTATGCATGTCCCTGAGTTAATCCGTATGGGTGCTAATATCGAATTGGATGGTAATTTAGCTATTTGTGGTGACAATGATAAGTTAAGTGGCGCAACTGTAATGGCAACTGATTTACGTGCCTCTGCAAGTTTAGTGATTGCTGGTTTAATCGCACATGGCGAAACAACAGTAGATGAAATTTATCATATCGACCGTGGTTATGAAGCTATAGAAGACAAGCTTATTCCACTAGGTGCTAAAATGCGTCGAGTAGAATCTTAGCCTAAGAAATTTTACCGAATAGATTATTTATAATCAGTAGATAAAAAAGAAAGCTTTTGCTTTCTTTTTTTGTATCTGAAGTTTATGAATCTCGGTGTGATTGATATTAAAAAGTTTAAGAGCTATAAACCTAATCTTTATGGAATTAGGAGGATGGAAATAAGGCTGAAAGATACCGTAAAATTAAAGTAATTTTACTATTTTTAAGTCACTTAATTATTTTAGTTATTAATTATTAAAAGTCTCTTTTGATATGTGTTTTTTATCGCAGCACCATCATACTAATAGCTCACTATTGTTGTAATTCACCTATTTCTACATCAAGTATTTGTTCTTTACCTTGCCTTAGTATAGTGATTTTTGTATTGTTTCCGGGTTTGATTTTAGCTATTTTATCCATTGTTACAATTAGGTTGATAGCATCTTCATCACCTATTTTTAAAATAATATCATTTTTCTGCATACCTGATTTTTGAGCTGGGCCACCTTCGGTTATTTTTTTAACTATAATACTATTTTTAGCTTCTAATCCCCATAAACGAGCAACTAAAGGATCTAAGTTTTCAGCTTCAATACCTAATGAGCCACGAATAACGCGTCCATCTTTTATAATACTTTTCATTACATGGGTCACTAAACGATAAGGAATAGCAAAACTGATACCATAAGTAACGTTACTGGTGCCTGTGTAGAACTCTGAGGTGTTAATACCAACTAACTCGCCACGACTATTAATCAATGCACCACCTGAGTTACCTTCATTAATGGCAGCGTCTGTCTGGATAAAATCTTGACGACCAGTGCTACTCATGCCGCTTCTCCCCAATGCGCTGATCACTCCTTGAGTAATTGTTTGACCAAGGTTATAAGGGTTTCCTATCGCTAATACTAGATCACCTATTTCAGGAGAGTAATCAGGGTTTTGTGGCATAACAGGGAGATCTTCACCATCAATTTGTAACACGGCTAGGTCAGTAATGATGTCACTGCCGATAATCGTTGCAGTAAATAAGCGTCCATCTTGTAAAGCAATCAGAATTTGATCTGCTTTAGAGATAACATGGTAGTTTGTTAGAATGTAGCCTTTCGCATCAAGAATAATACCTGAACCTAAGCCTGTAGGTTGTAGTTGTTGTTTATTCCCTACACTAGAATCAATATATTGCTGAGAGTAAATATTTACAACGGAAGGTGCTGATTTTTTAACGGCTTCAGAGTAGCTAATAACCTCTGGTTGATAGCTGGTTTTATTACTTAAACTTTTAAATATAAGTGGACTATAAATAATTATTCCAGCAAGGAATAATCCACACAGAATAGGTTTAATTAAATAATTTGAATAGAGTTTCAGCTTCATATATTTTTATTTATACGTAATGGATACAAAAAAATTGAAGTTCAGTATATAGAAAACTAATCGCTGACGGAAAATTACTTTTTATTTTACCAACATCGCGCAAAAAAAAACATCGCCCTAAAGCGATGTTTTGTAATGCTAAAAACAATAAATTATAAAATTATTGTCAGTTGTAATTGGTGAAGATATTAAGAAATAACGTGTACAGAAGAAGTATTAGTTGTACCTGAGTCAACTAATGCACCTGTTACCATTACTACTTTATCGCCTACAACTACTAAGCCTTGTTCTTTTGCTACATCCATACCTAGTTTGTAGAAATCTTCCATTGAAGCTTGTTGCTCAACAACTTTAGCTGAAACACCTTTAGTTAACGCTAATTGTTGGCGTGTTTTAGGGTTACTAGTTAATGCTAAGATAGGCATTGATGGGAAGTATTTACGAAGTGAACGAGCAGATTTACCTGCACCAGTTGCAACGATAATTAATTTAGCACCTAATTGCTCTGCATTTTTTACTGCACCGCTACATACTGCTTCTGTAATACGAAGATCAGTCTCTTTCTCATCCGTTACTGAGTGTAAAACACTGTCTGTACGTGCACAGATAGAAGCCATAATTTCAACTGCTTCTGCAGGGTATTTGCCTTTAGCAGATTCACCTGAAAGCATTACTGCATCAGTACCATCGATGATTGCATTTGCAACATCGCCAGCTTCAGCACGAGTTGGACGAGGATTTTTGATCATAGAATCAAGCATTTGTGTTGCTGTAATAACAGGCTTACGAGCTTTATTCGCTTTTTCGATCATCATTTTCTGTGCAAAGATTACTTCTTCAACAGGAATTTCAACACCTAAATCACCACGAGCAACCATGATAGCGTCAGAAACCGCTAGGATTTCATCAAAGTTATCAACACCTTCTTGGTTTTCAATTTTAGAGATAATTTGAATCTTTTCACCGCCGTTTGCTTTTAATAGCTCACGAATTTCTAATACGTCTTCTTTCTTACGAATAAATGATGCTGCAATGAAGTCGACATCTTGTTCACAACCAAAGATTAAATCACCTTTATCTTTCTTAGATAAAGCAGGTAGTTGAACTTTAACACCTGGTAGGTTAACGCCTTTGTTTTCACCTAACTCACCCGTGTTCATTACAGTACAAACAACGTTTGTATCTGTGATGCTTTTAACTGTCATTTCGATTAGACCATCGTCTAATAATACAGTGTTACCAATCACTAGATCTTTTGTTAGGTTTTCGTAAGTTACTGCTACGATAGTGTTATCACCAACGATTGTTTGGTCAGTAGAAAGTGTGAACTCTTGACCTGCAGTTAATAATACATCGTTACCGTTCTCTAATTTAACAGTACGGATTTCTGGGCCTTTAGTATCTAGTAGTACCGCAACATTTTTGCCTGTTTCTTCACATACTTCGCGGATACGCGTGATACGAGTTCCATGTTCAACGAAGTCACCATGTGAAAAGTTAAGACGCATTACATTCATGCCGTTCTCAACTAGTTTTGTTAACATTTCTTTAGATTCTGATTTTGGGCCTATCGTACATACTATTTTAGTTTTTCTCACCGTCTTTTCTCCAAGAGTGATTGTGCTTTTTTACTTACTTTTACTTACAAATTTTATTGTAACTTTCATTTTTATAATTTATGGCGTGCATTTTACAAGAAATTATCGAATAAAAAATTATTTATAATCAATAAAGGCTTATTAAACGCATATTTGTGTAAATTTATTACATTTTTATGTGATCTCAGTCGAGTATTATGTAAATGGGGCGGTTATTACGCATGATATTTAAGGCTCTCATGTTTTTAGCTTTCTTAAGTTCAGTCATAAGTTGTTGCTGATTTGTAACTTTAGTACGGTTTACTGCAATAATGACGTCTCCTTTAATGATTCCTAAACGATCTGCTTCCGAATTTATTTCGACTCGAGCTACATTGACTCCAGGAATAAGCTGTCCTTTTTCTGCGTCTTTTAATATCGCACCTTCAAATATGATAGTAGGGGAGGGAGTTACTGTTGATAATGTTGAGCCTTTACCACCTAAAGTCACGATAATTGTTTTTTCTTGATCGTCTTGCATAACATCTAAGGTGACTTTTTTCCCTGCGCTTAACGTACCTATTTTAGCGCGCAACGCAGCAAACGATCTTATATTGGTACCGTTAACGGAAGTGATCACATCACCCGCTTTTAGCCCTGCTTTATCCGCGGCTGAATTTGGTGTTACTTGATAGATGAATGCGCCATGATTGATCTCTAACTCAAAACTTTTTGCTAACTCAGGTGTTACTTCTCCACCTTTTATACCTAATATTCCACGGCGAATTTCTCCAAATTCTAATAATTGTTGTGATAAGTTTTTTACCATATTGGCTGGAATGGCAAAGGCAATTCCAATATTTCCACCATTAGGACCTAAAATAGCGGTGTTAATGCCGATCAGCTCGCCTTTTAAGTTTAATAATGCACCACCTGAGTTTCCGCTGTTAATAGCAGCATCGGTTTGGATATAATTTTCTAAGTTTTGTAAGTTAAGTCCACTACGACCGAGTGCGCTGACAATACCCGAAGTCACTGTTTGTCCTAAACCAAATGGGTTGCCTATCGCAATGGTAAAGTCGCCAACCTGTAATTTGTCTGAATCTGCGAATGTGATTTCGACTAAAGGATATTTACTTTTTATTTGCAGTAATGCAACATCACTTTGCGGATCTTGTCCAACTACTGTCGCTTCATATTGACGACCAGAGATAAGGCTGATAATTATCTTATCTGCATGTTCAATTACATGGTAATTAGTAATGATGTAACCTTTATCGGCATCAATTATCACACCTGAACCTAATCCTGAAAAAGGTTGAGATTTAGTTTGTACTGAAGAGTTAGGCGTTAAGAAATCTAATAAATTCTTTGGGTTTTGAGATGATATTTTATTACCTCCTGAAACTGAAATATCTACAACTGCTGGACTGACCTTTTTTATAAGGGGAGCAAGGCTAGGTAAATTATTTCCATCAATTGCAGTTGGTAACACTGCGCTAACATTAACACTGGTCAATATTAGAATTGAAAGCAGTAGGGCTTGTATAAAACCACTCATTTTAACTCCTTATGCATTATTACAGAATTTATTCGTTGTATTAATTTGTTACTCTTCATAAAAGTAAGCCCTGTATAATAATAGCTAAACTTTTTTAAAGTATTTATTTCTGCTGTTTTTCGCGAGATATGCCTCAAAAATTATTTAACATTTTAAATGTCTCTGTATAAAATACTTGTAAATATGTTATATAAAAGATTAATTTACTGATTTATTAAGACATTAATGTGACGCCACTTTCTTTATATCAAGCAGATTTATTAAAACCTACCTTTTTTGCTGACGACGCACAGTTGCAAGCAATTACTATGCTACAACGATTATATGATGAATTGTTAATAAATCAGACTGAAACTCCGCCAAAAAGTTCTCTATTTAAGCGTTTGTTTAATTCAGCACCTAAACCTAAAAGCACCATAAAAGGTCTTTATTTTTATGGTGGGGTTGGACGAGGAAAAACCTACCTTGTTGATCTATTCTTTCATAGCATCCAAGGTAAACGTAAAAAACGTCTGCATTTTCACCACTTCATGTTACAGGTACATAAACAACTAACCTTATTACAAGGACAAGTCGACCCGTTAAAGGAAATAGCGAAACAATTTGCCAGTGAAACTGACATTATTTGTTTCGATGAATTTTTTGTTGAAGACATAACAGATGCAATGATTTTAGCAGGCATGTTTGAAGCATTATTTGCTGAAGGAGTTGTATTAGTTGCAACGTCTAATATCCATCCTGATCACCTTTATCGAAATGGTTTACAAAGAGCACGTTTTTTACCTGCGATTGATCTTATTAATCAACATTGTGAAATATTTAACTTAGATGGTGGTAAAGATTATCGTTTAGGTCGTTTAATTGACGCTGAAATTTACCATTACCCTCTTAATCAACAAGCAACATTGCAGATTAAAAATAGTTTTGAAACTTTTTCCTCTGGTGATAAAGAATACGATCAAACAATTACTATTAATGATCGTCCTCTCAATATTATTGCTAAGAGTACTGACACACTTAGTATAGAATTCAGTGAATTGTGTGATGGGCCGCGTAGCGTACATGACTATATTGAATTAGCCATCCTATACCGCACTGTATTAGTGTCTAATATTCCACAAATGACTGAACAACATAATGATTTAAGTAGGCGCTTTATTGCAATGGTTGATGAATTTTACGACCGAAATGTTGTTCTAATCATGTCTGCTGAAGTCAGTGTATTGGAATTGTATAAAGGCACTCGTCTTGCTTTTGAGTTTCAGCGTTGTGTTTCTCGCTTGCTAGAAATGCAAAGTAAAACTTACTTAAGTAAAGCCCATCATCTCGATATATAATAGTTATCTTCATCTTCTGTTATTTTGTTAATTAACATGAGTGGAACACTTAATTACACTGATTGTTAACAACTATTTACAGGCTGTGAGAAACTTGTTCATAAAGTTGCAATAAACAGGTGATCTCTGGCTCAGTTTTCTATATAATCTGGCCGCCCACGTTATCCACCTCCCCAGATAGTTATGGTGGATCTGTTTACGCTAGACGTATTCGAAGGGATACGGAAAGGCGAAAAATACATTTTTGGCTACAATTTATGTAGTCATATTTTTTTTAAATCATTAATTTGGGTATAACTTAATGAAAACTTTTGTTGCAAAACCAGCTGAAGTAAAACGCGACTGGTTCGTAGTTGACGCTGAAGGCAAAACACTAGGTCGTTTAGCTACTGAAATCGCTTTACGTTTACGTGGTAAACACAAAGCTGAATACACACCTCACGTAGATACTGGTGATTACATCATCGTTATCAATGCTGAGAAAGTTACTGTAACTGGTAACAAAGCTAAAGGTAAAATTTACTACCACCACACAGGTTTCATCGGTGGCATTAAAGCAATTAGCTTTGAAGACTTGATCGTACGTGCTCCTGAGCGTGTTATTGAAAAAGCTGTAAATGGTATGTTACCACGTGGACCTTTAGGTCGCGCAATGTACCGTAAATTGAAAGTTTATGCTGGTACTGAGCATCAACATTCTGCACAGCAACCACAAGTTTTAGACATCTAATAGGAATATAAAACAATGGCAAATCAATACTACGGCACAGGTCGTCGCAAAAGCTCTACAGCTCGTGTGTTTATGAAAGCAGGTAGTGGTCAAATCACTATCAACAAACGTAACTTAGATGAATACTTCGGTCGTGAAACTGCATGTATGGTTGTTCGTCAACCATTAGTGTTAGTAGATTCAGCTGAAAAATTCGACCTAAACATCACTGTTAAAGGTGGTGGTACAACTGGTCAATCTGGTGCAATCCGTTTAGGTATCACTCGTGCATTAATGCAGTTTGATGAGACACTACGTTCTGAATTACGTGGTGCAGGCTTCGTAACACGTGATGCTCGTAAAGTTGAACGTAAGAAAGTCGGTTTACATAAAGCACGTAAACGTCCACAGTTCTCTAAACGTTAATTTCGTTTTTACGAATTGCAAAAAAGCCCAGTTTTTACTGGGCTTTTTTTTACTTGTTTTTTAGTGAAGCGGGCTTTAAGGTTAATAAATTAATTATAATAGGAGAAGGTCATGCTGAATGAGACCATGGTTGAAAAGTTGAATGAACAAATTAATTTAGAGTTTTACTCTTCAAATTTGTATTTGCAAATGAGTGCTTGGTGTGAAGACAAAGGCTATGAAGGCGCTGCGACTATGTTGCGTACGCATGCAACAGAAGAAATGGAACACATGAATCGTTTGTTCACTTATGTTAGCGAAACCGGTGCATTACCTATCCTAGGTTCAATTGATGCTCCTCCTGTTGACTTTGAATCATTGAAAGATGTGTTTCAAGCAACTTATGAGCATGAATGTTTAATTACTAAAGAAATTAATGAATTAACTCATGTTGCATTTACTACACATGATTATTCTACGTTCAATTTCTTACAGTGGTATGTAGCAGAACAGCATGAAGAAGAGAAACTGTTTAAAGGTATTTTAGATAAAATTTCTTTAGTTGGTGAAGATGGTAAAGCACTGTATTGGATTGATAAAGATCTTGCTGAAATTGCAAAATCTGGATCAACATCAATTATGGATTCAGCAGTTTAAACCTACAATATTAATCAGTCTTTTTGACGTAAAGCAATTCTAATGAGAGCATGGTCAATTAAGCCGTGCTTTTTTTGTATTTCCCCGTCAAAAGTAATGGTAATGGCTTGTAAATGAGGGATGATTTCTTTAAAATTCAGCCAGTTTTTATGTACATTCGTAATTCATGTTTCAACGGATTGATGTAAACCCCCCAGTTTTGTATTTTTTGAACTGCTTTTTTAGTAGCTCACAATGGAGATGGTTAAATGAGCAATGTGCCTGTTAATTCTGGTCGTCGCAAGTTTCTAACGCTAACAACGGGAGTTGTTGGTGCTGTAGGAGCTGCCGCAGTAGCAGTTCCTTTTGTGAAATCTTGGAGTCCAAGTGAAAAAGCTAAAGCTGCTGGTGCGCCAGTTAGTGTTGATATTAGCAAAATTCAACCAGGACAACTAATTCGTGTCGAATGGCGAGGTAAACCTGTATGGGTCGTATCGCGCACACAAAAAGTAATTGAAGAACTAGCTACATTAGATAGTAAATTACGTGATCCTGAGTCTAAAGAACCCCAACAACCTGAATATGCGACTAATGCAGGCCGTTCTTTAAAACCTGATTTATTTCTTGCTGTTGGTATCTGTACTCATTTAGGTTGTTCACCAACTTATTTGCCAGATTCTTTTAGTGAGCAAGTTGAAGGTGTTGAATCTGGATTTTTCTGCCCATGTCACGGTTCAAAATTTGATATGGCAGGGCGCGTATTTCAAAATGTACCAGCACCATTAAACTTAGTGATACCTCCGCATCATTATGTGGATGAGACAAATATCCTAATTGGCGTAGACAAAGGAGATGCCTAATGCTTAAAAAATTAGTGATGGGCGGCATCGATTGGATCGATACTCGTATCCCAATGACGGAAACGTGGAATAAACATCTTGCACAATATCCGACACCCGTTAACTTTAACTTTTGGTACTTTTTTGGTTCTTTAGCAATGTTAGTGCTAGTTAACCAACTTCTAACAGGTATCTGGTTAACTATGCATTATAACCCATCTGCTGCAGGTGCATTTGCTTCTGTTGAGTACATCATGCGCGATGTGCCTTATGGTTGGTTATTACGTTATATGCATTCCACTGGTGCTTCTGCATTTTTTGTTGTTGTTTACTTGCATATGTTCCGTGGATTAATTTACGGTTCATACCAAAAACCACGTGAGCTTATTTGGATCTTCGGTATGTTGATCTTCTTAGTGTTAATGGCTGAAGCATTCATGGGTTACTTACTACCTTGGGGACAAATGTCTTTCTGGGGAGCACAAGTAATTATCTCACTATTTGGTGCTATTCCAATTATTGGTGATGACTTAACACTATGGATACGTGGTGATTATGTTATCTCTGGTGCAACACTTAACCGTTTCTTTGCATTACATGTTGTGGCGTTACCATTAGCATTAGTGGCATTGGTCTTTTTACACATTGTTGCTTTACACGAAGTGGGTTCTAATAATCCCGATGGCGTTGAGATTAAACGTAAAAAAGGTTCAGCAACAGAAGAAGAAAAAGGTAAATTTACTTTCCATAAGCAATACAGTGGTAAGAAAGATATTGTTGATGCTATTCCTTTCCATCCGTATTTTACGGTGAAAGATATCATGGGTGTCTCATTCTTTTTGATTTGTTTTTGTGCTGTGCTTTTCTTCATTCCAGAAGGTGGTGGTTACTTACTTGAAGCGCCTAACTTTGAAGCTGCAAATGGTTTGAAAACACCAGATCATATTGCTCCAGTTTGGTATTACACGCCTTACTATGCAATTTTACGTGCGATTCCTGACAAACTAATTGGTGTTGTCTTCTTTGGTGGTTCTATTGCAATTCTGTTCTTATTGCCATGGTTAGATCGTTGTAAAGTAAAATCAATACGTTACCGTAGTTGGAAACATAAACTAAATATTACACAATTCATTATCTGTTTCATTGTATTGGGTGTGTTAGGTACTTTAGTTGCAACGCCTTTATATACATTGATTGCTCAAATTGCATCTGTCGGATATTTCGGCTTCTTTATTGCACTGTTTATTTACAGTAAAAATGAAAAAACTAAGCCACTACCAACGAGGTTGAAACACTAATGAAAAAATTATTGATAGCCTTAGTGGCACTTTTACCTAGTTTGGCATTTGCCAGTGGTGCAGCAGTTCATTTAGATAAAGCTAATTATGATTTGTCGGATAAAGCGTCATTACAAAATGGTGCAAAATTATTCATGAACTATTGTTCAGCTTGTCATTCTACAGCACATCAACGCTACCAACGTGTGGCAACTGATTTAGGTATTCCAGATCAGTTAATGAAAGATAATCTGATTTTTACAGATAGTAAAATTGGTGAGCTAATGATTAACAGCATGGAGAAAAAAGATGCTGCTAAATGGTTTGGCAACCCTCCATTAGATTTGACATTAGAAGCTCGTTTACGTGGACCTGATTGGATTTACACTTACTTACGTTCTTTCTATAAAGATCCTACTCGCCCATTTGGTGTGAATAATGTTGTCTTTAAAGATGTGGGTATGCCACATGTGTTAGAAGAGTTACAAGGTATACCAACGGCTATTACTGAAACTCATGTCGATGATCAAGGTGTAGAACATGTTACTGTTGTCGGACTTGAAAGTAGTGGTACAGGTGAGATGTCATCCGATGAGTATGACGAAGCGGTACTAGATCTGGTAAACTTCCTAGTCTATTCAGGAGAGCCGAATAAACTTGAACGTCAAAGCTTAGGTTTTTGGGTAATCGGTTTCTTAATAATCTTATTTATACTGAGTTACTTATTGAAGAAAGAGTACTGGCGCGATATTCACTAAGCACTAACACTTTTTCTATTATCTTCTCGGCAATGGTGTCATTATGACATCATTGCCGTTTGTGTTTTTTAAGCACACATTTTTAACTACTAGGGGTATTCCATGGCTGTAGCTGCAAATAAACGTTCAGTAATGACGTTGTTCTCAGGACCATCTGATTTATATAGTCACCAAACACGTATCGTGTTGGCTGAAAAAGGCGTTAATGTCGACATTACGACTGTTGACGAAGAGAACCCATCTGAGGAGTTAGCTGAATTAACACCAAATAGTGACGTTCCTACATTAGTTGATCGTGAATTAGTTTTGTATAACTCTCGAATCATTATGGAATATTTAGATGAGCGTTTCCCTCATCCGCCATTAATGCCTGTCTACCCAGTTGAACGTGCTAAAAGCCGTTTATTAATGCAACGTATTGAAAGTGAATGGTATCCATTAGTTGCTATCGTGATGTCTGATGATGCCGCTAAAGCTGAAGCTGCTCGTATTAAATTACGTGCTAAAATTCTTGAAGTTGCACCAGTGTTTGATCACTTCTCTTACTTTATGTCTGAAGAGTTTACGATTGTTGATTGTTACATGGCTCCGCTATTATGGCGTTTACCTGAATTGAAAATTGATCTAGGCTATGACAATGTAACTGGATTAAAAAGTTATATGGTTAAAGTGTTTGAGCGTGAATCGTTCCAAGCATCAATGACTGAAACTGAACGTGAAATTCGCATTGGCGGTTAATTCTTTAAATTGGTAGGTATTTAAAATGTCGGAAATGTTAGTACAACGCCCTTATTTAATGCGCGCTTTCTACAACTGGATAGTTGATAGTGAATGCACGCCTCATGTAATTGTTGATGCAACAAAACCACATGTTGATGTACCACAGCAGTTTATAGAAAACGGTAAGATCGTATTAAATATAGCGCCTAACTCAGTGGTTGCTTTTTCCTTAGATGATGAAGCATTATCCTTTAATGCAAGATTCTCTGGTCAACCTATGCAAGTGTATATTCCTTTATATGCTATCGAAGGCATATATGCACGCGAGAATGGCGCTGGCACTATTTTCCCTGATGAACCTGCTTACGAAAAATTTGATATGCCTTTACAGTCTATTGAAGACAATAAAGACGTAAAACAAAGTGGTAAAGGTTCAGGTAAAAAGCCTACGTTAACTGTCGTTAAATAATGCATTAAATAGCAATCAATATTTAATTAAAAAACCGAGCTTTGCTCGGTTTTTGTCTTTTAGCAATTAAAATTACATTAAATAATTATACCGATTACATTAAATATGTTATCTAAATTTTGCGCTGGAAAAATGACTTAGTTTAAGGCGAAAATTGAGCTAATACCAAAAGAATTAATAAGGTGATCATTTTTGCTGGTTAACCCCCCCTAACTGCGTTGTGAGTTTTGAAGTGAGAACAACTATCTCCTACAACTCACGCCTTATTAGTGTTAATTTTTCCTACGCAATCTCTGAACATTTATTTAATTCCATTGGTATAACTGGTTATTCGCTTTACGAATTTACAACGAAGAAATAAGTTATTTTAACAAATAAAATAGATAAGCTATTTATTGTGATTGGTATTACAACAACATAATCAGTATTTATAAAAAAGCCCATCTGGGTAAACCAAGATGGGCTCTATAAGATAATGAGTTGTGGCTAAGTTAAGAATCGACTTCAACTAACGGTGTTTCTGCAAAATGTTTTTTACAAAAAGCGACCCGTTCTTCCACTGTCATTTGATCGGCATTGGTTAAACTCTCAATGAGTTTTAAACGCGGCAGAATACCTGTCCCGTTTGCAATTTGAATCGCTAATCCAGGGCGAGCATTGAGTTCTAACAGCATAGGACCTAAATCACGATCGAGTACCATATCCGTTCCCAGATAACCCATACCTGACATTTCATAACAGCTTGCTGCTAGATAGATTAAACGCTCCCATTTAGGCACGTTAAGCAGCTTTAACTCTTTATCTGTGTCTGGGTGACGTTCAATAGGTAAATCGAATTGAACAGCATTAACGGCTTTGCCTGTTGCTATATCAATACCGACACCAACAGCTCCTTGATGCAAATTGGCTTTACCATCGGAAGCCGCTGTTGATAAACGCATCATCGCCATAACAGGGAAGCCTTTAAACACGATCACTCGTACATCAGGCACACCTTCAAAGCTGAATCCATCAAAGGCACTATCAAATTGAATTAAACCTTCTACAACCGCTACGTCGGCACTACCACCAAGACTAAATAAGCCTGCTAAAATATCAGTAACATGACGTTTTATATCTGCTAATGTTTCTTCATTGCCATTAGGTTTGTAGTAACGCCCATTTTTGATTTTAGTAATAACTAAAATGCCTTTACCACCGCTGCCTTTTGCGGGTTTAATAACAAATCCTGGCGTGTCTATAATAAACTGTTCAACGGTTTCCACTTCAGCTTGCATAGAAATAACACCAAGTAGGGCAGGTGTGGTCACATTTGCTTCACGTGCAATGATTTTAGTTTTTAGCTTATTATCTACTAAAGGATATAAACGACGGGGATTATAACGGCCAATATATCCGCTGTTACGTTGGTTCATCCCCATAATGCCTTTCTTTTTTAACTTAAAAGGACTAGAAAAAAACATACTTTATTCCTTGTCCGCTAGAGGTTTGAAACGACGTAGCTCTAACAAGCGATAGCCTGTATAGCTACCTAATACCAAGACAAATGACATCACCACAAACTGTAAGCCAATAAAGTTAAACATTAGATGTCGAGCCAATTCATTACTCATAATAAAATAAGCGAATACTGCAACGACTAAACTACCACCACCTTGTGTAAAGACTTCTTTTGGCCCTTCTTCTTCCCATAAAACAGACATACGTTCAATCGTCCAAGATAGGATGATCATCGGAAAGAAAGTCACTTTTAACCCTTCGGTTAAACCTAATTTGTAAGACAGAACACCAAATAGTGCGATCAATAAAATAACCATAATGATCACGGTTGATATTCGGGATACCAAGAGTAAATTGAGGTGTGATAGGTAAGAACGGATAAATAGTCCAACTGCTACTAACAAAATGAAACCAACTAAACCCGTGATTAAGCTAGTTTGTATAAAGGCCATCGCGATTAACACTGGCATAAAAGTACCTGATGTTTTTAAACCTATCAAAACACGCATGATGACGACAATTAATACGCCTAGCGGGATCATTAAGATACCTTTAAATAGTGATTGATCTTCAACAGGTAAGCTATGAATTGAGAAGTTAAATAAGTGTTCATTATCGGTTTTTTGTAAGATAGCAGCTAATGCTGGTTGATCCTGTTGGATCATTGAGAAACTTACTTTTGAGTTAACACCACCGGTTAATTCTAATAAAGCTTTACCACTTTGATCCCATAGTAATAGATCACTACGATCAACATCTTTTACTGAGGAAGCATCGAACAAATGAGATTCAATTTTGCCGTCTTTTTCCTGAAAAACTTCGACTAATGGTTGCAAGTGTTGGCGGCGACGTCCATCCTCTAAAACGAGAGCACCAATTCTTTTTGTTGGAATTTTAGCTTCATTTAACAACGTAATTAAAATATCAGTTTTTGATGCTTTACCTGCTAATACTAAACTAACGTTTTGATTAGGATCATCTGCATTAAGTTGCTTCAATACTTCGCGTGTAAAACTAAATGCATCGGCACTGGTTTTCAACGCATCTTTTATGATATCTGAACCTGCTGCTAGGTCGGCTGCAACACCCGCTGCGCCATATTCAACTTCATGAAGTTCAGGCATTTTATTAATGGTTTGATCAGTGCTTCCATCATCAACTAATAATTGAATATTATAATAAAGAGTCTGTGGGCCGTTTATTTCTCGAATAGTCCATTGCGCCTGAGGGTTATTATTTTCATATAAGAAAGATAACCCATAACCTGGTGATGCTGCATTTTGACTTATTTGTGTATAACCTGCTTGGCTATTGGGTGTCGTTAATGAAGCTAGTACAGGCTTTCCTGTTGCTTCAAACTCAACCTTTGCATCTATGTTCCAAACAGAACGTGTTTCACCTGGCATCCAAGGAATGTCAAATGCTAAATGACGTTGTACTGTTTGAAATACCCCTAGAAAAAACAACCCTGCAACTAAGGTAAAAAAGAAAATACGAGCATTCATAAATGATTCCTATTTTGTATCTTGGGGTTGATATTTTGGATAAATATAATCTTTACTTACATCTACCATAATCACATCTTGCATAAAACTGCGGCCAATTAAAACGGCATATTCCATATGTTGACGATTGGTTAAGGTAAATTCTGAACGATGTGCGACACCACCAATTTGTACATGTAATTCGACAACAGGTCGTCGGTCATATTCACCAGGCTCACTGGATTGAAGTATTCTTACATAGCGAAGGACACGGGCTTCAATTATTTGTTCTTTTTGGTCTTGATCGTGAGAAATATTGAATCTAACCCAGTTCTTTCCATCACGTTCAAACTCTTGAATATCTAATGCGTTGATAGATGAAGTTGCTGCTCCAGTATCGATACGAGCTTTAAAGTTTTCCTTTGCTTTTGTTACATAAATCCATTCGGTTTGACCTAAAATAGTTTTATCTGAGCTAGTTCGTTTTGTTGTGTTTTTAGCTGCAATGTTAGTCCTTCTTATTACAGGTTTTGCAGCTACTTTCTGCTTTAACTTTTCATCAAGTTCTAATTTTTCTTGTTGTACTTTCTCTAAATCTGTTTTATTTTTTTCTAATGCTTTTTGTTTTTCTTCAATATCTGCTTTAGATTCTATTAAAGCCGTTTCTAAATCGGTAATTTTATTTGCTTGTTCTTGAAGCGTTGTTTGTACTTTTTGCGCTTCTTCATCTGTTGAAATAGAAATACATCCAACGGTCAAAAATAAGGTTGAAAGTGTAATGATGGCCGTTCTCTTAAAAAGCATGAAGGTTCCTTTGATAGACGTTAAAAATTAAAAAAATATGGTATCAGTTTGCATTATAAATAGCAGTGATAAATTATGATCATGATTGTTTGTTTATGAATTAAAATACCTTTAATTAAGTAGGTAAAACATTTTTAAGCCAATGTTTTTTATGAACTCGGTGTAATACCATTAATACTTTAATTAATTCTTCTGATAACGCGATAATATAAGCCTCAACTAAAGTGAAGTTATAATATTTCACTGCGATAAAGGTTAATGGTATTCCGACACACCACATGCAAAAAATATCCATGAATGTACTGTAATTTATATCACCTCCGCTACGTAATACGCCGATAATGCCAATAAAGTTTATAACTCGTATAAATAAAGCACAGGCAAGTACTAATAAAACTTGCGAAGCACTTGTTGTTGCTGATTCAGAGAGTGTTGGAAAAAAAGATAATACTGGCTCTCTGAAATAGATAATTAACGGAACAAATATAAACGCTAAAACAGGAACAAATAAAATAAAAGTCCAAGCTTGTTGCCATGCTCTATCAAAGGCCTTTGCACCTAATTCATGGCCGATCATTGTTCCACTGGCAATAGCGACACCAATAAATAGTGCAAACACAGTTTGTTCAATAGTCGACACCATACTTATTACTGCTAATTCTTGTACGCCTATCATTGCAAATATTAAAGTGTATACGAAAACACCTAATGCCCATCCACTGTCATGTAATACCATTGGAATGGCTAGTTTTAAATAACGGCGTATATCAAGAATAGAAAGTGCTGCTTTAATTTCTTCAATACTTGCGATAACAAAGGTTCGCCATTTAGCAATAAACAGCATTAATAATATCATTTGAATGGCGCGAGCTAAAAAAGTTCCCCAAGCACTTCCTTCTACGCCCATTGCTGGTATGCCCCAGTGTCCAAAAATAAGAAGGTAATTAAAGAATGCATTAAGCGGTAACACTAAAAAGCTAATGTTCATCGCTGTTTTGGTGTCTCCTGCTGAGCGTAAGGCTGTTTCTAAAGGCAATACAACAGCAATAAATAGAAAGCTATAAGCAGTGATTTTTAAATATTGATCTGCATAATTTAACAGTTCAACATCGTTACTCGCCAATTCTGTCACTGTATTTGGTGAAAGCACATAAAAAACAACAAAGGGAAGGGTAACTAATAGACTAATTAATAAAGAGGTGATTAAACTGCGGCGTAAACCAGAAAGTTCTTTGGCTCCATAATATTGAGCTGCGAGTACACCTCCTGCATGACTAACGCCAACCATCATTAATAAATTGAAGAAAAATACTTTATTACCTAAGCCTACCGCTGCAATTTCAGCTTCGCCTAATTGGCTAACCATTAATATATCGACTAAGCCTAAAAAGGAATATAGTAATGATTGAAGAGTAATTGGCAGAGCAATGGTCCAAAGCTTTTTCTGAAAGGTTTTGTTTTGAAAAGTTATTATTTTATTTTTCATAAAACACCTTAATAAACTTATTTATATAAATAGTCATGAAAGTAATGGTTCACTAAGGCGTTACGATTAAGCAGCTTTTCTTTTAATTAAAATAAATGCTGATATTAATGATAATAGGCAGAAAATAAATAAGGGAGTTTGACCTACTTGTTGATAAGGTGTTTGCCCATAAGCGGGTTGAACTGTGCGTCGTAATACCGCATCGGTATTAGAAGGTAAGCGACCAAGTTCATTGCCAAGGCTGTCATAAATAGCAGTAATACCATTGTTAGTACTACGTAATAATGGACGACCTAGCTCAATGGCGCGCATTCTTGCTATTTCTAAATGCTGAGCTGGACCGATTGAGTCACCAAACCAAGCATCATTACTTAGGGTAATGATTAATCCAGTTTTTTCATGAACGTTTTTACGTAATAATTCAGGAAAAGCAATTTCGTAACATAACGCTGGTGCGAGTGTACTGTTTGAAAACTTCAAGTTTTCCTGTATTGCACCGCCACGCTGAAAGCTCGACATTGGCAAATTAAAATACGGTGCTAAAGGACGTAAAAGATCTTCAAAGGGAACAAATTCACCAATCGGTAATAATTGATGTTTAGCGTAGCGATTAGGGCTAGTTTGCGAGTAACCTTGGCCTGGAGGTAATTTTCCTAACATGATGATGCTATTGTAATAGTCTTTGTTATTAACATCATAATTAATAATACCTGTTAATAATGCTTTATTTTCCTCTGTAAACTTTAAAGACAAAGATTGTAAGAAGCGTTGCATATCAACTTCAAGGCCTGCAATTGCTGATTCTGGCCAAATAACAAGTTCAGTTTCTGCCGGTTTTTTAGCGGTAATAAGGTCATTTCCGCTGTTATCTTTACTGTTTTTAACCCCTGATAATTCTAAATATTTTAATATAGAAGGGTAGAGCTCGTTTGGCTCCCATTTTTTGTTCTGATCTATATTACCTTGTACCAAAGCCACTTTAATTGCAGGTTGTAATTCAGTAAAAGTAAGTTTTTTTAAGCTATAACCACTCATTACTAAAGCCAATATTAATAATGACGCTAATTTTTGTGACTTTTTAAGAATGAGGAGAGTAAGGCAAGCACAAATAAGTAGTATGGCTAAGGTGATGCCTTGAACGCCGACAATAGGAGCAAAACCAACCAGTACTGTATCTGCGTGGCTATAACCTAAATAAGCCCAAGGGAAACCAGTTAATACCCAGCCTCTCAGCCAATCGGTAATTAACCACACACTAGGCATAATAAGCAATAATCGAATAACTGACGATTGAGTTGGGATTTTGTAAGTCAGCCATAGTGCAAGGGAAGGAAATAACGCTAAGTAAGCACACAACAATACAATTAATAACGCGCTGATGATAAGCGGCATGCCACCAAAAAGATCCATGCTGACATAGATCCAATGTAAGGTGGCCACAAACATCGATAGGTTGAAAACAAAACTGACTAAAAACAGCTTCTTATGTTGCTGTTGTGTTTTTTTGAGCAATAAAAAAATGCCAATAAATGATGGATATAAAACCCACCATTGTTGAAAAGGAGCAAAAGCAAATACTTGTATCGCCCCTAAAAAGGCAGCCGTTAATAATTGCGCTGATAAAGAAGACGTTGTTTTATTTAGCAGTTTGCTCAGGTATTTTTTCAATCTTTTTTAAGCTCTTTTTTCAATTCTTTTGGAACGCGTACTTGTAGTTGTACCAAACGACGATTATCAGCATTAGTGACTTTAAATTTATGCTCATTAATGGTTATTTTCTCACCACGACTAGGCAAGTGCCCTAGTTCATGCAAGATTAAACCACCAATCGTATCCTGAATATCAATATTATAATCAGTTTCGAAAAATTCATTAAAATCAGTTAATGTTGTTAATGCACTTACGGTAAAAGTACGTTTACCTATTTTACGAATTTCATCTTCTTCTTCGTAATCAAATTCATCTTCAATTTCACCAACAATCACTTCTAAAATATCTTCGATAGTCACTAAACCTGATACACCACCATATTCATCAACAACAATCGCCATATGGTAACGTTGACTACGAAATTCTTTTAATAAAGTATCTAGTCGTTTACTTTCAGGAACAACAACGGCTTCTCTAAGAATATCTTCTATTTTGAAATCATCAGGATCAGAGCTAAAACCATATTGAATAAGGTCTTTTGCTAATAATAATCCAACAACATGGTCTTTATCTTCAGTAATAACTGGGAAGCGGGAGTGAGCTGAGTTAATAATTTCAGGTAGCAGCTCTTCAACTGGTTGGTGTAACCCCAATGTCACCATTTGTGAGCGTGGAATCATAATGTCTCGAACGCGCATTTTAGATACGTCGATAACACCTTTTATCATTTCTTTGGTTTTTTGATCGATAACTTGACGCTGTTTAGCGCTATCAATCACATCTAATAATTCATCTTGGCTTTTAGGTTCACCTTGAAATAGGTTACCGATTTTATCGAACAGACCTTCTTTAGGCTGTTCGTTACTAGACTGAGAATCTTCCGACATTAATTTTATTTACTCTTTTTCGCTTAAATAAGGGTCACTATAACCTAACTCAATCATGAGTTTGGTTTCAATACTTTCCATCGCTTCTGCTTCATCTTCTTCAATATGGTCGAAACCGAGAAGATGTAGTGTGCCGTGAATTGTCATATGTGCCCAATGTGAAATCAACGGTTTTTCTTGTTCCGTTGCTTCTTTTTCAACCACTTCTTTACAGACTACCAGATCCCCTAACAAAGGCAATGTGATCCCCGGTGGATTCTGAAAAGGAAAAGATAATACGTTTGTTGATTTATCTTTTCCTCTATATTGGTGATTTAATTGCTGACTTTCTTCACTGTCTACAATACGGATGGTCAGTTCAGCTTCATCACGGATTTGCTCGCTAGCCGCAATGATAGTTGCGCTAACCCAAGCTTCAAATTGTGCGAGTTCAGGTAAGGCTTGCTGGTTTTCACTAGCAAGCTGTAAATCAACGTACAATTCCATTAAGCGTTTCTCGCTTCGCTTTCTGCTATTTCAGCTTTTCTATCAAAAGCATCATAGGCTTTAACAATACGAGCGACCACTGGATGGCGCACTACGTCGTCTGCTAAGAAAAAGTTAAAGCTGATACCGTCATCGACTTCACCTAATACTTCAATTGCATGGCGTAAACCAGACTTTTGATGGCGAGGTAAATCAATTTGTGTAATATCACCGGTAATAACGGCGGTAGAGTTAAAACCAATACGCGTTAAGAACATTTTCATTTGTTCTGTCGTCGTATTTTGGCTTTCATCTAAAATAATAAATGCATCATTTAAAGTACGTCCACGCATATAAGCAAGTGGTGCAATTTCAATAATGTTTTTCTCAATTAATTTTTCAACTTTCTCGAAACCTAACATTTCAAATAAAGCGTCATAAAGTGGACGTAAGTAAGGATCTACTTTTTGTGATAAATCACCAGGTAAGAAACCTAACTTTTCCCCTGCTTCAACAGCTGGGCGCGTCAATAGAATACGACGTACTTCTTGACGCTCTAGTGCTTCTACAGCGCAAGCAACTGCTAAATAGGTTTTACCGGTACCAGCAGGGCCAACGCCAAAGCTAATATCGTTACGTAAAATGTTGCTAACGTATTTTGTTTGGTTTTCACCACGAGGTTTAATAACACCACGTTTAGTTTTAATGGTTAAGCTTTTAAAACCAACTTCTTCAGAGGCTACACTCACTTCTAATAAGCGATGTTCACTAATTACATTTTGCAGTGCTAAATGCACATCTTCATCAGATAAACGTGCGGCTTTACCTTTTATAGATTGAGTTTCAATGTATAAATCATTGATCAATTCACTGCCTGCTTGAGCGTAACGTTCTTCACCCACTATTTGAAAGTGTGCATCTTTATAGATAACTTCAACACCTAAACGGCGTTCTATTTGTTTTATATTATCATCGAAAGAACCACATAAAACCGCTAGGCGATCTTTATCTGCAGGCTCTAAATCAAGGTGTAATGTAGTTAATTTTGTGGTCAAATTTTAACGCCTTATTTATTTTGGATAAAAAGTTATTCTAAGCAAAGCTTATGCTGGAATAAACGTTTCAACACCTAATTTTTTTGCTTTGCTTTTTACAATATCACTTGGGCGAATTGATTCACGTAGATTCATTTCTGATTCACCACGGATAAACTTACCACGAATTGAGTTGGTATGTACTTCAGTAATTTCAACATCAACAAAACCACCAATCGAACGATGGTCTCCTTCAAAGTTTACAATTCGGTTATTCTCAGTACGACCACATAATTCCATGATGTTTTTACGAGAAGGGCCTTCAACTAAAATACGTTGCACAGAGCCGACCATACGACGACCAATTAATTGAGAATGCTGATGTATTCTATCTTGTAATATTGCTAAGCGTTTTTTCTTCGTCTCTAGTGTGACATCATCTGGCATATCTGCCGCTGGCGTACCAGGACGTTGGCTATAAATGAAACTATAACTGGTATCAAAACCAATATAGTTAATCAGATCCATTGTTTGTTGGAAATCTTCATCTGTTTCATTTGGAAAACCAACAATGAAGTCAGAACTGATCGTTAAATTAGGACGAACCAATTTTAATGCTGCAATTTTTTCTTTGTATTGCGCTACATTATGGCCTCGTTTCATCATGGTTAAAATACGATCTGCACCCGCTTGTACTGGGAGGTGTAAGAAATCGACTAATTCTGGTGTGTCGCGGTAAACATCAATGATTTCATCAGTGAAATCAATTGGGTTACTGGTTGTGTAACGTAAGCGATCAATACCATCGATAGAAGCAACGTAACGTAGTAATTCAGAGAAACTACATTCTTCACCATCGTGCATATCACCAATGTATGAGTTTACGTTTTGACCTAATAGGTTGATTTCACGTACACCTTGTTCTGCAAGTTGTGCAACTTCTAATAGAATGTCATCTAATGGGCGGCTAACTTCTTCGCCACGTGTGTAAGGTACAACACAGAAAGTACAGTATTTTGAACAACCTTCCATAATAGAGACGAAAGCAGTTGCGCCTTCAGCTCTAGGTTCTGGCATAGAGTCAAATTTTTCAATTTCAGGAAAACTGACATCGACCACATTACCTTTATTGTCTTTCACGTCTTGAATCATTTTTGGTAAACGATGTAACGTTTGCGGTCCAAAAACAATATCGACATAAGGTGCACGACGTCGAATCGCTTTACCTTCCTGTGAAGCAACACAACCACCAACACCAATAATGATGCTAGGATTTTTTTCTTTTAGTTTTCTCCAACGACCAAGTTGGTGGAATACTTTTTCCTGTGCTTTTTCACGAATAGAACAGGTATTTAATAAAATTACATCTGCATCTTCTGCTTCATCAACGGAAACATATCCATTGCTGGCATTTAAAAGGTCTGCCATTTTCGATGAATCGTACTCATTCATCTGACAACCCCAAGTTTTAACGTGTAATTTCATACTCATATTCACTGCCTACCATTGTTGCTATTAGTTGAGACTAATTTGTTTGTTTCTTTAAAAGAGGTCGCATTTTACGCACATCAAAGCAATCATGCTACTTTTTGTTTGCTCGCTTTGCTTTTATTGATGGTGATCCAAATATCTTAGTTTTATGACATCAAAATATTAGGTTAATTTTCCCAACAAGGCATCTTTTACGTACAATCATTCATTCCATATAAGACAAATAGTTGAGGGTGTAATGGCAAATAGAGAAATTATCGTTGTTGGCGGGGGAATGGTAGGCGCATTGTCGGCGTTATTGCTTGCTAAACAAGGTGATACATTACACTTAGTTGAAAAGTCTTGTTTTACGATGCCATTGAGTGAAGATGACTTTGATCTCCGAGTTTCCGCGTTCAGCGCACAAAGTAAACACTTACTTGAGCAAGCTGGTGTATGGGAAGATATCCCATTAAACAGACTTTGTGCTTATCAAGGATTACATACTTGGGAGCAAGGTAGCCAAAAGCTCATGTTTTCAAGTGATGATATTGGTGCTGAACAATTAGGTTATATTGCTGAAAATCGTTGGATTCAAGCGGTATTGTGGAAACGTTTAAAACAATTAAATAATGTTCATTTTTATGAAAATTGTGAAGTAACTGATATTGAGCAAAATGAACAACAAGTAACAGTCACTTTGTCTGACCAACAAGTGATTACGGCTGAATTGCTACTGGCCTGTGATGGTGCTAACTCAGGGGTACGTAATTACTTACATATTCCGGTGACAAGTTGGGATTATCGTCAACATTGTTTACTCATTAATATTACTACTGATTGCCCACAACAAACCGTCACTTGGCAAGAGTTTAGGGAGACTGGCCCTTGTGCCTTTTTACCACTTGCGGGCAATAATGCCAGTTTAGTGTGGTACCACAGCCCACAAAAGATAAAGCATTTACAAAGTTTAACTAATCAACAGCTCAAACAAACTATATTAGCTGAATTTCCTAAATTAGATTTTGATTTTGAAGTGGATGCTAAAGGTGGTTTTCCATTAACGCGTCGCCATGCTAAACATTACTATCAAGGCCGTGTAGTGCTGCTAGGAGATGCCGCACATACCATTAATCCATTAGCAGGACAGGGCGTTAATTTAGGTTTTAAAGATGTCCAATGTCTTGTTGAACTATTAATTCAATGCAGTGACTTATCGATACCAGAAATGTTAAAGCGCTATCAATGTCAACGTCGACCTGCCAACTTATTAATGCAAACGGGTATGGATGTATTTTATAAAGTCAGTAAATCAGATTCTGATTTAATACGCGTATTACGAAAAAGTTTCTTGGGGCTTGCGCAACAATCAGGGCAAGTTAAAAATCGTGTCATGCGCTATGCAATGGGCATTAATTAACGAGCGATAAAACATCTCGTCATAGAATATCTGCTATAGAAATATAATTATCACGTATTAAAAAGCCGTGTAGTAACTTAAATTGCTCTCATTAAGTTACTACACGGCTTTTTATTGCGCTTTAAAACAGTGATTTTAAGTATCTGTTTTAGATTGTTTATAGCCTAATTTATTTCTATTTTATTAGAAAGAAGTACGACGGTAGTTTCGGTATTTAGGTAACCAGAAATTAGCCTCTAAACGGCGATGCATGTTTTCATCCGTAACCGGTAGTGCTAATTTATCTTCAATTGCTTGTTGGGCAACAGCACAAGCGATCTTTTCACTGATCTGCTTAATGACTTTTAATGGTGGTAACAATGCACCAGGTGCTTTTTCATATTCCATTGATGCATCCGCTAATGCTTGGCTTGCCACCATTAACATATTATCACTTATACCCGTTGCACGTGCTGCTAATACACCTAAGCCAATACCAGGGAAAATATAACTGTTATTACATTGAGAAACTTCAAAAGATTGACCTTCGTAAAGTGTATTTGGGAAAGGACTACCCGTTGCAATAATGGCTTTACCTTTACTCCAGTTTGTTATCTCTTGTGGTGTTGCTTCTACACGAGATGTTGGGTTTGACAGTGGTAATACGATTGGATTTTCAGTATTTTCACATAACGCTTCAATAACGCCTTGAGTGAATAATCCTTTTTGACCGCTTACACCGAACAATACGGTAATTTTAGCTTGTTTGGCAACTTGCTCTAACCCTAATTTCTGAGTCTTATCCCAACTTGCGATATCAGTTTCTTTTTGAACAAGTGGCGCTTGGAAGCTTTGTAGTTCAGTCATGTTATCTGTTAATAAACCATAACGGTCAACCATGAATACTTGTTTACGAGCTTGCTCTTCAGTCAAACCTTCGCGTTGCATTTGTCTAATAATATGTTCTGCAATACCACAACCCGCAGATCCTGCACCTAAAAAGGCAATATTTTGTTGGCTAAGTTTTTGCCCTTTATTCAAACAAGCAGCAATTAACGTACCTACCGAAACAGCAGCCGTACCTTGAATATCATCATTAAAACAACATAATTGATCACGGTATTTATTTAATAGTGGCGTTGCATTAGTTTGTGCGAAATCTTCAAATTGTAATAACACTTCAGGCCAGCGACGTTTAACAGCTTGAATAAATAAATCGACAAATTCATTGTATTCTTCACCAGTAATACGTGGATTACGCCATCCCATGTACATAGGATCATTCAGTAGTTGGCTATTGTTTGTACCTACATCTAACAAAATAGGAAGACAATGCGCGGGACTGATACCACCACAAGCCGTGTATAAAGCTAGTTTACCAATCGGAATACCCATGCCGCCGATACCTTGGTCGCCTAATCCTAAAATACGTTCGCCATCGGTCACTACGATAACTTTTACATTTTGCTTAGTGGCATTTTGTAACATGTCATCAATTTTGTCACGCTCAGGGTAAGAGATAAATAAGCCACGTTTACGACGGTATATTTTAGAAAATTTCTCACATGCCTGACCAACGGTAGGGGTATAAATTAATGGCATTACTTCTTCGATGTGTTGCTCAATCAAATGATGAAATAATGTTTCATTAGTATCTTGAATATTACGTAAATAGATATGCTTATCTAAGTCGCTAGAGAAAGATGATAATTGTTGATAAGCACGAAGTGACTGCTCCTCAATGGTTTCAATATTGTGAGGCAATAAACCCGTTAAATTAAAATTATCACGTTCTTCAGATGAGAAAGCGCTGCCTTTATTTAATAGTGGTGCTTCTAATAATGCGGGCCCAGCAAAGGGAATATATAGAGGACGTTTGTTCGGCATAATAAAATCTTCTCTGTAGATAAAGGCATCGGATAAGTTGGTTCAAAACTAATTTTTTGTTCGTCGCTATTTGAAATCTAATTAACAATTAATTTAGTAGTCATTCATTTAACAATTTAACTAATAGGGAACAGTCATTGTATTTTAAGTTTTATCTTATAAAAATACTGTTACTTATTCATTAAATAACGTTAAAGTTTTTAAATTTTTGTTAGCTTAATGTAAGTTTATTTTTTTTAAAGTAATCTTTTAAGTAATCGATTAATAATCGCAGTTTTTTAGACTCCGCAGCGCCCGGAGGAAATACCGCATAAACATCAATATCGTTTAATTGATAGTCATCTAGTAATTGCACTAAGCTACCTGTTTTTATTTTAGGGGCTGCATCATAGGTAGGAATACGTCCTAAACCGTGGCCACCTTCAACAAAAGCCGTTCTAGCTGCTGCGTTATTAGTACTAATATTACCTTTTAACTTAACGCTATAAGAACGATTACCTTTTTTAAGTTCTAATACACTAGCAGCTAATTTATAAACTACCCAATCATGACTTGCTAATTGTGCAGGTGTATTAGGGCGACCGTATTTTAATAAGTATTCAGGTGAGGCACATAAACAGGTACTTAAAGTAGATAGTTTAGTGGCTTGTAAGCTTGAATCGGCTAAAGCAGCCCCACGAATGGCAATATCAAATCCATCTTTAATAATATTCACCACTTCATCGCTGAGGTTTATTTCTAATTGTATATTTGGATAAAGTTGACGAAATGAATTTAATGCTGGGACGATGGTGTGCAATCCGACACTGACAGGACAAGCAATTTTAATTAAACCAGTAGGGTTATTCTTAAGGTTTTCGATTTGTTGGTTAGCCGCTAATGCTTGCTCAACAATCACTTTACAACGTTCGTAGTATTGGCTACCGGCTTCAGTTAATGCAATGCTACGTGTAGAACGATTAAGTAGTTTTATGCCTAACTGTGTTTCAAGCTTTTTAATATGATAGCTGACGACAGCTCGAGATAACCCAACGTGTTTAGCCGCTGCACTCAAGTTGCCTTGTTCAATAACCTGAGCAAAAACGACCATGCTTTTTAGTTGCTCAAATGACAGCTCCATTAATGCCTCTTTTAGTTTGTGTTGTCGATATGTCCATTTAAAAGGTGAATGGGCTATTTACACTAATATAAACGGTATATTAACAGTTACTTGTACTCTTGTATTGATCATTGTATCAATAGTTAGAACAATGAAATTCATAAAGTATGCATTGTTCAATTCTTAAGTGAGCCTATACTGTTTACATCAGCCATTAGTTGGCTATCAAACACTCTCAGTATTAAGGGCATTATCATGAGCAAAAAAATATTAATGGTTTTAACATCACACGATAAATTAGGCGATACAGACCATAAAACAGGTTTTTGGGTTGAAGAGTTTGCTGCACCGTATTACGTATTTAAAGATGCGGGGTTCGATATTACATTAGCATCTCCATTAGGCGGTCAACCACCGATTGATCCAACAAGTCAATTATCTGACTTTGAAACAGATGCAACGAAACGCTATGACCAAGATGAAGTTGTAAAAAAAGAATTAGCTAACACCGTTGTTCTATCATCGGTTAATGAAAGCGATTATGATTCAGTATTCTACCCTGGTGGTCACGGACCATTATGGGATCTTGCATATAACGCTGATTCAATTAAATTGATTGAAAGCTTCTTAGCTGCTAATAAACCTGTTGGCGCAGTATGTCATGCAAGCGCAGTATTATTAGATATTAAAGATGCTAGCGGTGAGTTTGTTATTAAAGGTAAAGCTGTTGCTGGCTTCACTAATAGTGAAGAAGATGCAGTACAATTAACTGATATCGTACCTTTCTTAGTGGAAGACGAGTTAATTAAGCGCGGTGCGGATTACCAAAAAGTAGATGATTTTGCTGCATTTGCAGTACAAGATGGCTTGATCATCTCAGGTCAAAATCCTGCAAGTTCTGAATTAGTAGCTGAAAAATTAGTGACACATTTAAACGCTTAATTTTTCAAGCTTCTATTTCAAAGCTTTTTTTTGAAAACTAATGAAGTATTACCTATTTAATTTAATGCTTCGTTTTTATTGAGAGCCACATGCAATAACTCTACTGAGTTGTTCATTGTGGCTTTTTTTATGTGTAAATTTTCTCTGTTCAGAAGTGTTCGCCCTTAAAGTAAATTAATGTCGATAACTATTGCTAATAATCACCGCTGCTAATAATCACTACTGACGATCACTTCAAGCTCATCTAGTTCATTCGCTACCACTGAAAAGTTAATAGGTTGGCAGCAAACTTGACAGTCCTCGATGTAATCTTGGTCAGTATCTGACGGATCAAGTAATATAGTGATTGTTTCTCCGCAATACGGACAACTTATATTCTCTTCTTGTAGAAATGCCATTTTTATCCTTTCTTTTTATTGATATGTCTTTTGTCATAATTTATCTGAAACTTTGTACGTTGTATTTAGTTTTATAATGTAATATCAGAAACAGATATAAAAACCGAATCGAATTAAATGTCTTCATTCACTTATTGAATGTAGGCATTAAAAATTTATAAGGCCTTTTTTCCTTACTGCCGTCACCTTACTAGCAATCCAAAAACAGGACGTTAACAATGGATATTTTAAATTATTTACCTGAATTGATCTCAGTGAGTGTTATTGCTATTTTCATGGCGATTAGTCCTGGTGTTGATTTCATTATGATCTCTCGTAATAGTATGTTTCACGGAAGACAAAGTGGATTATATTCGGCATTAGGTATTGGATTAGCTATTTGGATACACGTTGCTTATTCGATTGCTGGATTGGCGATTATTATTTCAAAATCAATCGTATTGTTTTCATTGATTAAATATATGGGGGCGGCGTACTTAATTTATATTGGTTATAAAACGTTTACTTCAAAAAGTAAGTTAAGTGCAGAAGGGGTGACGAGTGAAGCTAAATTATCGCGTTTTGGTGCTGTCAAATTAGGCTTTATCACTAATGCGTTAAACCCTAAAACCACATTGTTTTTCCTTAGTTTATTTACACAAGTGGTCAATCCGTCAACCCCTGTGTGGGTGCAATTGTTATATGGACTAATTATCTGCTTAGCACATGTTGTCTGGTTTAGTATTGTTTCTCTATTCTTTAGCCACCCTGCGTTGGTTAAGAAGTTTAATACACATAAACAAAAAATAGAGAAAGTGGTCGGTAGTGTATTAATTGGTTTTGGTGTAAAAGTGGCGTTAACCAGCAATAGTTAATTTTAGTGAGTTTAAGTTATAAGTCGCCTCGTGATAAACCGATCATAGCAACAATTTATAGCAACAATTCATTTTAATAAATCACCATTAATCTCGGCCTTGTTCCATGATTGGAATTGGGTCGATATAACCTTAACCGGGTTTTGTTAAGTCTGTAGATAGTTTCCCCGTTTAATCAATTTGCTCACTTAATTAGTTGTTCAAATGCGTTAATATCTTATTGTTTCACTTATCTCCACCTGTACTTAGTTGTTCTCTTTACTGAATTAACAATGAAGTAATAAGTTATTTTATAAGTAAAATAGATCAGCTAATTAGTGTCATTGGCATTATTTAAAATACTCGTAATACCAATGGAATTAAATAAGTGATCAGAGATTGCGCAGTAAAAATTAACACTAATAAGGCGTGAGTTGTAGGAGATAGTTGTTCTCACTTCAAAACTCACAACGCAGTTAGGGGTGATTTTAACCAGCAAGAATGATCTCCTTATTAATTATTTTGGTATAATAGACTCTTAGATTACATTTTATATTCCCTTTGCTCTTTATTCTTCCAATCTTTTCCTATCTTTTTTATTTATAAAACATTGTGTTAAAAATCATGATTGAACTTTATTTGATCTTTATAGACTTAAACTTTTATATGACATTGATAATCGTTATCAATTTTTGATGTGTAAGCTTTATACATTAAAAAGTTATATAGAAGCTTTGGTTGTTGTTAAGCCTTAGTTTTACTTTTCTCTCTGAATTTTAAAGGCAGCTATTCAAAGCGAAATTTACTGTTAAAAGTTTAATTTTACTTCTTAGTCCTATCATAGACTTTATTGATTAGGTGCTTTTAAATGATGAATTTTCGGTATTTATTGATGACAAATATGAGGAGGTTTTGGTCAAAAAAGATGAAAACTAACCTTATATGAGTTCACTTTAAAAATGGATAATAAATTAATTTAAAGGAAATATTATGAATTACGTTTTAAATAACCAAACAAAAGGAGTATTTAAGAAAAGTTACTTGTCTTTAGCTTTGTTAGTAGGAATGACGACGATGGCCAGCGCTGCAGTTGAACCATTAACCGTTACTGGGAACCAAGTGTTAGCAGGTGGAGAGAATACTAGCTTTGCCGGCCTTAGCTTATTTTGGAGTAATACTGGTTGGGGAGGCGAAGATTTTTATACCGCTGATATTGTTAATAATGCCAAGTCAGAGTTTGGTGCCAATATCATTCGTGCTGCTATTGGTCACGGCACTGATTACAGCGGCAGCTTGAATTATGATTGGGATGGCAATATGGAACGACTTTATACAGTTGTTGATGCTGCTATCGCGGAAGATATGTACGTTATTATTGATTTACATAGCCATAATGCGCATACAGACCAAGCAACTGCGATTGCCTTTTTTGAGGAAGTTGCTGCTAAGTATGGGAATTACGATAATGTCATTTATGAAATTTATAACGAGCCTTTAAGTGTTTCTTGGTCTAGTGATATTAAACCTTATGCAGAAACAGTGATCGATAAAATTCGCGAAATAGATCCTGATAATTTGATTGTCGTCGGGACCCCAACATGGTCTCAAGATGTAGATGTTGCTTCTGAAGATCCTATCGATCGTATCAATATCGCTTATACGTTACATTTTTATGCAGGTACTCATGGGCAATCATATCGAGATAAAGCACAAACTGCTTTAGATAATGGTATTGCTTTATTTGCAACTGAATGGGGAACGGTAAACTCTGATGGTAACGGTAGCGTCAATACATCTGAAACTAATGCTTGGATGACGTTCTTGCAAACGAATAATATCAGCCACGCTAATTGGGCACTTAATGATAAAAATGAAGGTGCATCAACCTTTACTGAAGGCGGTGATTGGGATTCTTTAACTGACTCTGGCACTAAAGTAAAAGAGATCGTTCAAGGTTGGGACAGTAGTACTCGTTCTGCAGGCAGTACAGAAACAACAGAGAATACTGACACTGCTGAGGAAACAATTGATACAACAGACAGTACAGATATAGAAAATAATACTAACACTGTAGTAGACAGTATCGACACACTTGATAGCACTGATACAGTGACTACTGCTGATGTTGATTGCTCTAGTATCAATACTTATCCTGATTGGGTTAAAAAAGACTATTCAGAAGGTTCGTACACGCATAATGAATCAGGAGATTCGATGCAATACGGTGGTAATGCCTATACTGCTAACTGGTATACAAACAGTATTCCAGGAAGTGATGCATCATGGACACTTACTGGTAGCTGTAGTTAGTCTTTATAAAGTAAGTTTATTCTTTATTACACTTACACTTAGGCTTTAAGTCGTTAAGTGGAAACTGACTTTAGGGAAGCAGATGATAGTTAAACACTCTGCTTCTCATTAGTCGACTTATCACTTGAATTTAAGAAGTGGATTTCTGGTTATTTCACATTATTTTAAATTTCAGTGACAAAACTCATATATTGCTTAATCTCACCTATTACTGCTTTTTCCATTAACTTAGCTGTTTCTATTACGTAAGGCTGACTAAAGTGAATGTCCCATAAGTCAGACTCTTTACGCCAATGTTCATATATTACTAACGTATCTTCTTGGTTTTCTACTGTATATAAATCAAAGAGTAAGTTGCCTTGTTCTTGTTGACGAGTTTGCGTTATATGCTCTTCAAACTGAGTTAATAATTCTGCTTTATAGTGTGTGTCTATTTTTAAAATACAGAACATAATAAATAATTCATCTTCAGTATTAACTGTTTTAGGATTTTTTTCGAAAAGAGGCGCTGGTGTTGTACCATTTAAGTAAAATATTTCTGGCGCTTTATTGCTGATTGTTGGCAATGCATCAAGTAATGCTTTTGTGTATTGTTGTGTTGAGTGATGGTCTATTGCACTTTGATTATCGAATCGTTCATAGGCAAAAAATATATTAGGTAAATTCTTATCTTGATATAAGCGCATTTCCAATAAACCGGCTTCATTTTTTGATCCTTGTTTATCATCTTCAAGCAGTGCTTTAAATAATGCGATATGAGTTGGTTTTATATCAAACTTAATGACTTGTACGATCATTTTAATTCCTATTTTGGGCGAGAATACTTTATTTTTATGAAGACTGTTAAAGGGAGCTGTAGTCATAAATAGCCTATAGTCATTTTTTGTTGTATTGCTCATTCAATGAATATTTATACCAATCACACTAATTAACTTATTTCTTCGTTGTAAATTTCGTAAAGGGAACAGCCATTAATGAATTAACATGTTTTAGTTAATTCACCGACAGACGATTAACGAAGTTAATCTTCGAAAGGCCTCAATTTACGCCTTAAACTAAGTCATTTTTCCTGCACAAAATTTAGAACACTTATTTAATGTAATCGGTATTATTTTGCTTTATGTTAACGAATAGAAAAAGAGTGAATAGATCCAATTAATATGGATGATATTATCCATAATCAGTTTCATTTAGAGGATGAAATTGTCTAACGTTTAACTTGAAAGTGCAGATGACTCAATTTTAAAAAGTCTTAAAATGATGGTTAATTAATAGATATAGTAAAATCATAAATAAGCTAGATTGTTATTTTTAAATTCTATTCACTTATGACAGGATATCATCATGGAAACCTTATCAATTATACTGGTCACTTTAGTCGCAGTTGAACACCTATACATTTTAATATTAGAGATGTTTTTATGGGAAAAGCCCCGTACTCAAAAAGTGTTTGGTATTAAAAAAGAAGATATTGAAGCGACTAAAGTGATGGCAGCCAACCAAGGCCTTTATAACGGTTTTTTATCTGCAGGTTTATTATGGGGATTACTACACCCTGATTCACTCATAGGCAGTCAAATTCAAATCTTCTTTGTCTTATGCGTTATTGTTGCTGCCTTATACGGTGCGTTTACCGTTAAAAAATCTATTCTTTTAGTGCAGGGCTTACCTGCCTTATTAGCTTGCACTGCGTTAATGTTAGTTTAATTTCTCGCTGGTGGATTAAGCATAAAATGTTTTTAATGAACCGTTTTTAATGAACTGCTTTTAATGATTTTTTTTAAAAAGAATGAGAGTTTAAAATGAAAAAGATATTAGTTTTTACTGTTATTGGAATCATTATTGGAATTGTATTTTATCAATGGTCATTTAATCACAGTAATGTGTCCGTTTTTGTTAAAAATTCAAATGTGGTCACTGAGAATAATGTTACTACTAATTCAGTTAGCGAAAGTGCAGAAAGTGCTTATCAAGATAGACGTAGTGATGTTCAAGTCAATGGAACAGGCACTGTTACTAAGTTATTAAAGGATGATAATAAAGGTTCTCGCCATCAAAAGTTTATTTTACGTCTAGGCTCTGGGCAAACCATTTTAATTGCACATAATATTGATTTAGCACCTCGTCTCAATTCAATATCACAGGGTGACCGAGTTGAGTTTTATGGTGAGTATGAATGGAATAAGCGAGGGGGTGTGGTTCATTGGACACACAAGGATCCTAATGGCTATCATATTGGGGGGTGGTTAAAGCATCAAGGTCGAACTTATCAATAATGTAAAGTCATAAAGATAAGGGCTAGAAATAACAATGTCGATTTATGTTGTTTTCTTCTATTATTAATAGCAAAAGAATTAATAAGGTGATCATTCTTGCTGGTTAAAATCCCCCCTAACTGCGTTGTGAGTTTTGAAGTGAGAACAACTATCTCCTACAACTCACGCCTTATTAGTGTTAATTTTTCCTGTACGATCTCTGATCACTTATTTAATTCCATTCCTAAATTCGCATAATAAGTGCAATTTCTATTGCTGACTTTTATTATTCAGTTTTATTATTCAGTTTTATTATTCAGTTTTATTATTCAGTTTTATTATTCAGTTTTATTACTCAACTTTATTATTCAACCTTAATATCAAATTCTATTGTTTTTTGGTAATGGAAGCTTTTAATTCACTTCTTTTAGCGTAATTTAACCAGTAAGGACTTAAGTGGATACTCAACGTTATGGTATTATTTTAAATGTTGAAAACTATAATGAGTGTGTCGCTTTCTATCGCGATGTTCTAGATCTCAGGATTATGTTTTCCAAAATTGAAGGTGACTTTAAACTCACTTGTGTAGAATTTGGCGCTGGATATTTAATGATAGAAACAGAGGGCTTTGCAGAGCCAAATGGGAAGTCAATAAAGTCTTGCCCATCTAAATTGCGTTTTAATGTGGCGGATATTAATGCCGCAATGAAAAGAATGAAGCGTTTTGGAATACCTACTGAATTGATAGAAAGTGAGTGGGGTTCAACAATTAATATTTACGATCCAGATGGTAACCGTATAGGTATTAGAGATGAAGCTAGTTTCAACCGTCAAATTAACGTTCAATAAATATTAAATATAAAACTTAAGGTTACTAATATGTCTACAATCTCAGGTAGTTGTTTATGTGGAAAAGTGTCATTTGAAAGTGAAGATGACTTTAAAAAATTTCACCTTTGTCATTGTATTCAATGTCAAAAAGCAACGGGATCAGCTCATGCGTCTAACTTATTTACAACACCAAATAATATTACATGGTTAAGTGGTTTAGACTCAGTAAAACGCTTTGATGTACCTGGTCGTGCAATCTCTAGTGCTTTTTGTAATAACTGTGGTAGTAATGTGCCATATATCTCGCGTACTGGGAAAGCGTTGGTTGTCCCTGCGGGGAGTTTAAATGGATCTCCTAATATAGAACCAGATAGTCATATTTTCTGTTCAGAGAAAGCAACTTGGTATGACAAAGCAATTAACGCCAAAACATTCGATAAATTTCCTAAATAAACCATCTTCAAATTTAAATAGAAAGAATTTCATGATAGAGGTTCTTTTTAATAGCACGGTTCAATTCAAAGCGCATCTTCTAATCGATAGTTTAATGTTCATAAAATAATGGCTAATCTTACTGCTCTTTTCATATCTTTTTTTAATTATCAATCCACCATTACTCCACTTTCATTTATCTCTTTAAATTTAAAGCAACCGACAAACATTCAAATAATTACTCAACCAGTCGCGCATTTAATGATAATAATTATCAAATAGAGTGGATTTATCTTTTCAATTAAATGATAATGATTCCTATTACTTTGGTGTTTGGTTAAAATAGGGAAAATCATGCTGAATCACAATTGGGAATGCTTAACGAAAGAAGCGATTGCTGCTTATTCAAACCATGCTTTTGACGATGCCGTTAATTTAAATAAACAAGCATTATCACTATTAGAGATTTCATTTGACGATGATTTTAATCGTGATGTTGAATCAACTATTACAGCTGCCACTGTTAGCTTTTTAAATCTTGCTGAATCTTATACGGTATTAGGGGAGTTTGTATTAGCAAATGCCCAGTATGAAAATGCAATTAACTTTCTTCAAGTTGCGATGACGCGATCAGATGTAAGCGACCAACAATACAGTATTATTATACGTACTCTCACTCGCATTCGTTGCGAGTGGCAACTGTTTAGCCAAAGTCATTTCTCAGAATTACCTTCGCAAAGTCACCCCTTAATGGAAACATTTTCAAATGTTGTTTCTGCTCCTAAAAAAGTAATTCATCATTAATGGCCTATCTATTTAAAAGTTTTGTAAAAATATAAATGATTTTTATCACTGCCTTCAAAGAAGGTGTTTTACGTTAAAACCAAGGAAGAAAATATGAAAAAAATATTTAATCATTCAATTATCTTAAGCTTAATGTTGGCTTTCAGCCAAGTGGCTCAAGCACACCCAGGTCATGACCATGCACATTGGGCAAGTAATTCTATCCATCTCCTTACTGTTGCCGCTATTGCTTCAGTGATTGTCGCTGGACTCGTTTATAAACAAGTTATTCGTCGTCGTAAAAATGTTTCTACTATTTCTACTAAAGGGGAATAACCATGTTACATAACCTGATTAAAAACCTCGATAAAATGCTTAACTTTAAAACAGCACAAGCACATTGTGATATTCCATGTAAAATTTATGATCCATCAACAGCGCAGCTTGCTGCCTTAAGTTGTGTTCGTTTAATGGACTTAATAAAAGAAGTTGAAGATAAAGGCATATTGAATGTCGCAGACTATGCGCAGGTTGCTCGTTTAGTGAATGAGAAAGAATCTGCTAGTACAGAAGTAAAAGAAGCGATTCGTATTATTTGGGGCGACTACTTTAAAACACCACAATTTGAACAGTTACCTAATGCACATCAGCTTACTCATAGCATTATGTTACAAGCATCAAAATGTAAGCAAAGCATTGATAGAGAAGAAGGTGAGAAGCTAGTCAGTTTAGTCAATGAATTTGCAGCTGCTTTTTGGTTAACTAAAGGTGTAGCAACTTATAGCGCTGCTTGTCCTTACCCTCCAATGTTGGAAACTGTTTACCCTGACTTAAAAGGTTAAATTAAGAGGGGTTTAACCGTATTAAGGACTGTAAGTCTTTTTACTTTATCTAGGCTCCTTATTACTTATGTAATGCAATTGGGATTATTTAAGTTCACTGGAGTTGTTATGTTTAGCATGATTAAAGTACAAGGAACAAGTATGGTTCCTCGTTTACAACATGGAGATTTTGTTTTTATTAGTCATTGGCAGCGCTCCTTAAAAGTGGGCGATCTCGTTGTTGTTGATCATGCTTTATATCGATTCATTATTAAGAGAGTTCTCGAGATTGATTGTAATGGATTACTTTGGATTGGTGGCGAAAATGAAAGTAGCTTAAAACCAGAGGAGTTGGGATGGATCACACCCAATAAATTAGTAGGTAAAGTCCTTTTTTGTATTTGTGCGAATAAAAAATTTAGGCCTTTATTGAGAGAGGATAAAACCGATACTAAACCTCGTTAATATTAGACCATTGTAAATGGTTCTTTTAACCATCACTTTTAACTGCTGCTATTTGCTATTTGCTATTTTTTATTATCGATTAATTTTAATTATATATTTTCCTATCATGATATTTTTATCTACAAGTAAACTTTTTTTAATAAAAACACTCTATCAGTTCATTCAGGGCGACTTAAATAGATCTTTAGATTGCTCATGTAAAAGTAATCTATCACAATGCACACCTATGAACTTTTAACGAAAACTGATCATATTCATATCGGTTGAGTGTTCGATACTCTTTTCAATAACTATAAAATGGATGACATAGTGAAAAAGAAAATAACTGCTTTAATGACATTGGCTGCAGCAATCGCAATGCCTGCTTTAGCCGCTTCGACCACACCTGAGAAATTAACTATTTATACCTATAGTTCATTTGCATCGGAGTGGGGACCTGGTCCTAAAATTGAGGCTGCATTCGAGAAGTCTTGCCAATGTGACCTTGAGTTCATTGCTTTAGATGACGGTGTCACTATATTGAATCGCTTACGCTTAGAAGGTAAAAGTAGTGAAGCGGATATTCTACTTGGGTTGGATGATAGCTTGATGGCAACGGCTAGTAACACCGGATTACTTGATAAACATAATCTCGATTTAAGCGCGGTTAATGTAGAGAATGGTTGGAAAGATAAAACATTTGTTCCTTTTGATTATGGTTATTTCGCTTTTATTTATAATAGTGAAAAATTAAAGAATCCACCTAAAAGTCTTAAAGAGTTAGTTGAACAACGCGATGATCTTAAGGTTATTTATCAAGACCCACGTACATCAACACCGGGTTTAGGTTTAATGTTATGGATGAAGTCAGTCTATGGTGAAAAAGCCAATGAAGCTTGGAAAAAGTTAGCAGCCAAAACTGTTACGGTAACTAAAGGCTGGTCTGAAGCATATAGCATGTTTTTAAATGGAGAGGCGGATATGGTGTTGTCATATACTACGTCTCCTGCTTATCACATCATTGCTGAAGGCAAAGAACAGTATGTTGCTGCAAGTTTTAGTGAAGGACATTACAGACAAACAGAAGTCGCGGCGATAGTTAAAAGCAGTCAACATAAAAAACTAGCAACACAGTTTATGAATTTTATGTTGAGTGATAGTTTCCAATCTCAAATCGCAACAGGTAACTGGATGTATCCTGTGACTGATGTGTTACTGCCTACTGAGTTTGATCAATTAACCTTACCTGTTAAAACGCTTTCATTTCCAAGTAAAGAAGTCGCTAAAAATCGTAAAGCATGGACGAGAGAATGGTTAATTTCATTAACGGATTAACCATTATCATTATATAGAGAGACTTTGAGTGTGGTAATAAAACAGATAAAACGTGTCCAGATTCCTGGCATTTTACTGTCGATCGGTATTTTTACTTTTGTATTGATGGCAGTGACTGCATTATTAACACACTCTTCTAGTTTAGATATCAAAGATATATGGTCCGATGCTTATTATCGACACATCACCTTATTTAGTTTTTATCAGGCTTTTTTATCGACGCTATTAAGCGTTGTATTAGCAATCCCCATTAGCCATGCGTTATCTCGACGCGAGTTTTGGGGGAAAACATTATTACTGAAATTATTTGCTACTACCTTAGTCTTGCCCATTTTAGTTGCTGTATTTGGGTTACTTGCTATTTACGGTAACAGTGGCTTATTAGCCTCTGTTTTTGCTTATTTTGATCTTAAATTACCTTTTTCTATTTTTGGGCTAAACGGCATCTTGTTAGCGCATGTCTTTTTTAATTTACCTTTTGCTTGTCGTTTATTTTTACAAGCACTAGGCTCCATTCCAGATAAACAACATCAGTTAGCGATTCATTTAGGATTAAAAAATTGGTATAAATTTCGTTTCGTAGAATGGCCTTATATTCGTGGGCAATTACCACATATTGCAGGATTGATTTTTATGCTCTGTTTTACCAGTTTTGCGACGGTAATGGCATTGGGCGGCGGTCCTAAATCCACCACCATTGAGCTCGCTATCTATCAGGCCATAAAGTTTGATTTTGACCTTCAAGTTGGGGCCTTACTGGCACTCTGGCAAATCTGTTTATGTGCCGTATTAGCCGTATTTATTCAGAAAATATCAGGCTCTGTATTATTAAGTAGTAACTTCCATGGTACTAAAAATACATTTATACATGACTCACTATTCTCTCGTTGTTGGGACTTTAGCTGGATAAGTTTAACTGGATTGTTAGTGCTACCACCGTTATTCATGGTGTTAATATCGGGTATTAATTTCAAATTTTTTGTTGTGTTAAGTGATATTAACTTTTGGTACGCATTTAAAAATTCATTATTGATTGCTTTTTTTGCAGGGCTCATTGCTGTGTGTTGTGCTTTTTTTATTTTATTAGCCAGTCGCCAATGGCGTTTAATAGGGCTTAACGGGCGAGCTGACAAAATTGAAATGTTAGCGACCATTATATTAGTGACGCCCGGGCTTGTGATCAGCACGGGCTTATTTTTGTTGCTACGTGAATTTGGTAGTCTTTCTTCAATGTCGCTGTATATTGTGATTGCTGTAAATGCCTTGATGGCATTACCCTTTGCTTTAAAAAGTCTAGCGCAACCTATGTTACAAAATGCTCAAAAATATGAGTTATTGTGTGCTAGCTTAGGTATCTTTTCATTAAATCGATTTTATTGGGTTGAGTGGAAGTCATTGAGAAAACCAATATTACAAGCGCTATGCTTAAGCTTTGTGCTTTCAATAGGGGACTTGAGCGCCATTGCTTTATTTGGTAGTCATTCCTTTAGTACTTTGCCACTATATCTTTTTCAGCTTTTAGGCAGCTATCAAATGGAATCGGCAGCCGTTGTTGCGTTGGTTTTGTTAGTATTAAGTGTTGGTGTTTTCATGGTGGTTGAAAGTGTCTTTAAAGAAAAAGTCGTTAAGGTAAAAGAGTAGACCATGATTGAATTTTCGAAGGTAAATTATAATTACCAACAGCAGCAATTTCATTTTAATTTGCAAATCAAGCAAGGTAGCCTAGTTGCTATTTTAGGGCCTAGTGGGACCGGTAAAAGTACCTTATTGAATTTATTAGCGGGGTTTATTTCGCCTATTGAAGGAGATATTAAAATAAATGAACAGTCCATTTTAAAGCAAGTACCTTATCAACGCCCGCTCTCTATTTTATTTCAAGATAATAACTTATTCACTCACCTGTCTGCTTATGACAATATCGGTTTAGGCTTACACCCAGGCTTAAAGTTAACAGGACAACAAAATGAGTATGTACAAACTGTCGCCTTACAAGTTGGAGTAGAGGACTTGTTGGCACGTTTTCCTGCTGAACTTTCTGGTGGAGAGCAACAACGCGTTGCACTAGCTCGATGTTTTGTACAAGATAAACCTATTTTATTACTCGATGAACCTTTTTCTGCATTAGATCCCATATTAAGAGTGGCAATGTTGGAAAGAGTCCAGTCTTTAGCAAAGTTAGAAAATGTCACCGTACTAATGGTAACGCATCATATTGAAGATGCATTAGCAGTGGCTTCTGACTTTATTTTTGTTGATCATGGAAAAGCACTCACTGTTGAAACAATAGATCAACTTAAAGTGTCTCATCCAAACAAACATTTAGCTCATTTTCTAAGTGCACAAGTAGGTAAAGCAAAGCGCATTAAATAATATAGCCGTTTTATAAGGGGGTAATGCTAGTTATGAATACTTATACGTATGAAAGATAATGGTACATTAATTTTATTAACGAGTTTTATCGTCGGGTTATTTTACAATAAAAACACCACTAATTAAATGTAATTTTACATCTTGTTGATATCTCTGTGATCTTTGTTGTTGGAATAGTTATTGCTCTTTCATATTAAGGCCCATTAAAAAATTGGTTTTTATAGGTACCTTAAAATAAATGTAAAGGAGTACTAATATGAAATATAAAATAATGAGACGTGTCTTTTTAGGCGGCGCACTATCAATAGTGAGCTTACTTAGTGTTGTAAATGCAAGTGTGCTGACAGGGAATGTAACGGTTGATAATGAATATAATGTTTATTTAAGCACAAATGATAATGCTCAAGGCATTTTAGTATCTTCAGATAATAGTTGGTATGAGTCTGAGGTTTTTACTGCGACTTTAGCTGCTGGAACGGATTATTTTTTGCATGTTGAAGGAGTTGACACCGGTGGGTTTGAAGGTTTTTTAGGTAACTTTAGTTTAGATAGTGCTGACCATTTATTTAGCAATAATATTGCTCAATTGTTAACTAATACGATTGATTGGAGTGTAAGTACAACAGGGTGGGGGAATTACGGTAATACAAGTTCATACGGAGATAATACTGCTTATCCTTGGTATGCAAATACAAGACCTGCTATAGATGTTACTTCTGCCGCTGAATGGATTTGGTCTGAAGATGACACTGCGACACATGTTTATTTTTCAACAGCAATCACTGCAGTCCCTGCACCTTCTACAATGGCTATTTTCGGCTTAGCGTTAGCTGGATTTGCTTATAGTCGTTCTAAAAAACAAGCTTAATACCGTACTGTGAAATTTAAAAAGCACTATCTATCAATATAGTGCTTTTTATTGCTTAGTTTTTAGCTATTTAATATTCTGTGAATACTTTACTTCCTAATCACAATTTTTCTTGGTATTAGCTCTAATCCAGCTTGATAGCGTTTAGCAGACGCATTCAAACCCAATGCTAATGCACTATCCGCAATCAGTTCGAATTGCTGTGCTAATGAGTTAATTTTAATCGGTAAGAAGTCTAATAAACGGTTATCACCAAAGGTACCTAGTTTGACCGTTTTCATCAGTTCAGGTTGCTCAATAAGCACATCTAAAATACCTTCTAACATAGTATAAGACGTGACAATAATGGCATCGGGTATCTTGTCTTCTTTTAGCCATTGTTTAAAAACAGCTTTTCCGGATTCACTATTAAAGTGCTCTCCATAAATGGAAGTACAAGTTATCCCTTGTTTTTTAGCTTGAGCTTCAAATCCTGCATGACGTTGGCGAGAGATATTTAATGTAGGTAAAGCACCAATCAAACCAATCGATTTAATATTCTCTGTAATGACCGAGCCAGTTAACTCGTAAGCACCATCAAAATCTTCACTAATAACACATCCAAAATGCTCATCATCTAATGCACGGTCGAGTGCGATAATAGGCGTACCTTGTTGTTGTATTTTTAGATAATAATCGCTGCCATCAGGTAAAGCGCTGGCTACAAAAAGTGCATCGATACGACGACTTAATAATGCTTTTACTAAGTTTTTCTCTGTTTCAGGATCGTCATCAGAACAACCAATAAGAATTTGATATCCGGCTTTACGGGAATTACATTCCAATAATTTAGCAAGTTTTGTATAACTGCTATTTTCAAGATCTGGAATGATCAATCCAAAGGACCGGCTGCTACCAGCACGTAGTGCAGAAGCTGCATGGTCAGGGCTGTAGTTATGTTCATTAACCACCGCCATTACCTTCAGTTGGGTTTTTTCACTGATTCTATATTTCTTAGCTTTACCATTAATGACATAGCTTGCAGTGGTTTTTGATACGCCTGCTAATTTGGCAATGTTATCTAATGTCACGGTCAAGATCCTTATTTATGTCGACAAGATCAAATTAATGGAAGTCTATTTTGTTTAGTATTTGCATTGTATGCTGAATCGATTCACTATAAAAGCTGAAACGATTCAGTAACACTTAAAGTTTATAATAATTGAGAGCAATATAACCTATCAATTATTGGTTTATAAATTTAATGAGTACTTGCTGAACTTTTTTTTGAATGATTTGCTGAATCGATTCAGTAAAACATTAAGTAATTGATAACTCATTAATATAGCGAGAGGTTAAGACCGATGCTGAGACTAACTAATAACGATATAACCTTACAACAAAGTGCTGCTGATAAAACCACTGCAATTAAAGCGATTGCTAGGCAACTGACTGATAATGGTTTAGTAGCTGATCAATATGTCACAGGTATGCTTAACCGAGAAAAACAAAATTCAACGTTTTTAGGTAATGGCATTGCGATTCCACATGGCACAACAGATACACGAGATTTGGTGAATAAGACCGGTGTTGTTGTACATCATTTCCCTGAAGGTGTGAATTGGGGTGATGGGAATATAGCTTATGTTGCGATTGGTATTGCTGCTAAGTCTGACGAGCACCTAGGCATCTTAAAACAATTAACTAAAGTGTTATCTGCTGATGATGTAGAAGACAAATTAAAACAAGCTCGAACCAAAGAAGACATTATTAAGTTATTGAATGGTGAAGTGCAGTTCGAAGCTGATTTTTCACCAGCATTAATACAATTAAACTTCCCTGCGACTGACATGATCCAAATGAGCGCGGTTGCTGGTGGGTTATTAAAAAATCGTGGCAATGTTGAAAATCAATTTGTTGCTGAATTAGTGACTAAAGAAGCCACACACTTAGGCAGTGGCTTATGGTTAGTCAGTGGAAATAAAGGCGTTAAACGTTCTGCAATGTCTATTTTAACGACTAACGAAACCTGTGAGTTTAAAGGTTTGCCTGTAAAAGGTCTGATTGCTATTGCGGCATGTAATAGTACACACAGCTCATTGTTAAGCACCATTAGTCAGTTAGTCTTTGGGCAACAACAAACAAAAATATTGACTTCAACTACGGCGGAATTAGTTGAGTTGTTTACAAGTTCAACTCAACAAATGGTTGGTGATGAAGATAACGTAGCGACATTTAAAATTAACAATACGCATGGTTTACATGCTCGTCCAAGTGCGATGTTGGTAGCTGCCGTGAAGAAATATAAATCCACAATTAAAGTTTCAAATATTGATGGCGAAAATAAATTTGTTGATGCTAAAAGTTTAATGAAGGTCATTGGTTTAGGGGTTAAACATGGCGACTCATTACAATTTAGTGCTGACGGACCTGATGCTAAAGAAGCATTAGTGGGCATTGGCGAAGCGATTGCTTCTGGCTTGAGTGAGGGATAAACAATGAGCGACCAACAGACTATTATTCATAATCAAGATGCCACTGTTCATAATAAAGTGGTCACTATTACATTAAACCCAGCATTAGATTTAACAGGGAGTTTAGATTCCTTAAATGTTGGTTCAGTAAGTTTAGTGAATACAGGTTCACTACATGCTGCAGGCAAAGGCGTTAACGTTGCAAAAGTACTTTCTGATTTAGGTGCTGAAGTCACGGTCACAGGGTTTTTAGGGCGAGATAATGATGCGTTATTTTGTGCATTATTTAGTGAGATGAATGCTCAAGATGAGTTTATCCGCGTTGACGGTTCAACCCGAATTAATGTCAAATTAGTCGAAAAAGATGGGCAAGTTAGTGATATTAATTTCCCTGGTGTTGAAGTGTCTGAACAAGCGATCACTGACTTTGAAAGGTGTTTATTTACGTTAGCTGAAACGCATCACTTTTTTGTACTGGCGGGAAGTTTACCTAAAGGCATTTCACCTGAATTGTGTGCAAGTTGGATAGAAAAACTGCATCAATTGGGTAAAAAAGTTATTTTTGATAGTAGCCGAGCAGCCTTGGCAGCTGGCTTAGATGCTCATCCATGGTTAATTAAACCCAATGATGAAGAGTTGTCTGAATTTGTTGGGCGTGAACTCGATACACCAGAAGCTTGCCAACAAGCCGCGCAGGATCTAGCAAGTAAAGGTATTGAAAATATCGTTGTTTCATTGGGCTCTAAAGGTGTGATGTGGTTAGGTAAAAATAAACAAAATGACTCGTTATGGCGCTACGCTCAGCCACCAAAAATGAATGTGGTGAGTACTGTAGGTGCTGGCGATACCTTAGTGGCAGGTTTTTGTTGGGGACACATGAAACAGTGGCAAGCAGAACAGACACTATCTTTTGCGACATCACTCTCCGCTTTAGCTGTGTCGCAAGTTGGTGTCGGTGTGCCCAATGTTCAAGTAGTAACTGATTTACAAAAACAGATCACTCACAGTAACCCTATTTCAACAAACGTGTAAACGCGTGAATAACTTATTTAAGGACTGAATATGAAAAATATAGCGATTGTAACTGCATGTCCAAGTGGCGTTGCAAACAGCATCATTGCTGCTGGTTTATTAAAGCAAGCAAGTGAAAAGTTAAACATTAATGCATCAATAGAGTGTCAATCAACGGTATTACCTGTTGAAGTCTTAAGCGCTGCTGATATTGCTGCTGCCGATGCTATTATTATTGCAACAAATAGCGATATTGATACGACCCGTTTTGTTGGTAAAAAAGTGTATCAAGGTGCGATTTCTGATTGCACTGAAAACCCACAAGCCTGGTTAGACAGTGCAATTAATAGTGCTCATGAACTAACGGCTGATAAAGCAAGTAAAGGCACTGTGGTCAATGTAAGTACAGTTAATAGTGTTACTAACGAGTCTAGTGCTAAGAAAATTGTTGCTATCACGGCTTGTCCAACTGGTGTTGCTCATACTTTCATGGCTGCTGAAGCGTTAGAAAGCGAGGCTAAGCGTCAAGGGCATCGCATTAAAGTTGAAACTCGTGGTTCGGTCGGTGCAAAAAATCAATTAACTGATCAAGATATTGCTGATGCAGATTTAGTGATTATTGCCGCTGATATTGAAGTGTCATTAGATCGTTTTAACGGCAAGCGTCTGTATAAAACCAGTACTGGATTAGCACTTAAGAAAACCGAACAAGAGGTGACAAAAGCATTGGCACAAGCGACAGTTTTTCAAGCAACTGGCAATGCTAGCTCATCTCAAAATGAAGAGAAGAAGGGGGTATATAAACACCTTATGACGGGCGTATCACATATGCTGCCTGTGGTTATTGCTGGTGGTTTATTGATTGCACTGTCTTTTGTATTTGGTATAGAAGCCTTTAAAGAAAAAGGCACCTTCGCAGCAGCGTTAATGGACATCGGTGGTGGTGCTGCGTTTGCACTAATGATTCCGGTATTAGCTGGTTTTATTGCATTCTCGATTGCTGACCGTCCTGGTTTAGCCCCTGGTTTAATTGGTGGTATGTTAGCAAGTCAATTGGGCGCTGGTTTCTTAGGGGGCATCGCAGCGGGTTTCATTGCAGGTTACGCGGCGAAATTTATTGCGGATAAAGTCTCACTGCCACAATCAATGGAAGCTCTTAAACCTATTCTGATTATTCCTTTTGTGGCGAGTTTATTTACTGGTTTGGTGATGATCTATGTTGTTGGCGGTCCCGTCGCAAGTATTATGGCAGCATTAACTGAATTCTTAACTAATATGGGGTCAACCAATGCTGTTCTGTTAGGTATCGTATTAGGTTGTATGATGTGTTTCGACTTAGGTGGCCCAGTAAATAAAGCGGCATATACTTTTGGTGTAGGTCTATTAGCTTCTCAATCATATGGTCCGATGGCTGCGATTATGGCAGCGGGTATGGTACCTGCGCTAGGTATGGGATTGGCGACGTTCCTTGCGAAGAAAAAATTCATTGATAGTGAACGTGAAGCCGGTAAAGCCTCATTTGTGTTAGGTTTATGTTTTATTTCTGAAGGTGCCATTCCATTTGCAGCAAAAGATCCAATGCGTGTTATCCCTAGTTGTATGGCAGGTGGGGCATTAACAGGGGGACTTTCAATGTTGTTTGGTGCCCAATTACTTGCGCCGCACGGTGGTTTATTTGTATTGTTGATTCCTAATGCTATCTCACCGGTCTTACTATACTTAGTGGCAATTGCTGCTGGCACCGCGGTGACTGGTTTTACTTATGCTTTCTTGAAAAATAAAGAAGAAATGAAAGAAGCTGTTGTTGCTTAATCCGTATTTAAGCAAACTTGATGATAATAGATTTAGCTTTGATAAGCCTAGTTAAAAGTTAAAGGCTAAATAATAAAAAGGGAGTTTACGATATTAATCGTAAACTCCCTTTTTTATAACGTTACTTTTAGTTTATAGCGTTATTTTGAGGTTATAACTTGATGCTAAAATGTTACTTATCTTCTTGGTCTAAAACAGCAATATTTTTATCAGATACTAATGGACCTGTCTGATGTAGGAATTCATTATCATCATCATTGTTATCGTGATCTGAAATAAAGTTGAGCAGACAACTACTGTAATTTGCTTCAGCTTTAGCGAGATGTTTACCATCATCACTGCGTATTAAAATAGTATCACCAGCAGAGAATTCGCCTAATACTTCAACTATTTCATTACTGGTTAATTGATCACTGTTTTCATCAAGAGGATATTCAAATCCATCTCCAATAACCACTTCACCTTGTGCTCTCGACGTATGTGTCATCCAATGTAAATCTTCTTCCATTGGTTTTGCATAAGGGGCAAATACAGTACCTGGGTTATTGCCAAGTATTAACTGTTCAAATGAACTTTCTTTAAAGCCATTGATAATATAAGTTGTAAGGCCATGCGATGTCGCTTTCTCAGCAGCTTCTATTTTAGTTTGCATGCCACCAGTACCAACACTACTATGTGCGCCACCCGCCATATCGTAAATACTTTGATCGATAGTATTAACGTTTTTAATCATCACTGCATCGTCATTAGTATGTGGGTTTTTATTATATAAACCATCAATATCTGAACAAATGATCAACGCATCAGCATCTGCTGCCGCTGCTACCATTGCTGATAAATTATCATTGTCGCCTACTTTTAACGCATCTGTTGTCACTACATCATTTTCATTAACAACAGGTAAAATACCATGGTCAAGTAATGCAAAGATAGTTTCACGCACACTGTCGTATCTTTCTCTATCTTGGAAATCACCATGTGTTAATAGAATTTGTGCTGATGGGAAATCAAAGAATCGATCCCATGCGGCCATCATCTCATTTTGTCCGGCTGCCGCCATTGCTTTTTTAATTGGGAGAGTGGGATTTTCGATATTACCAAAAAAGTGTGCACCTGCCGCAACTGAACCTGAAGAAACAAGAATAACTTCTATTCCCATATCTCTGCACTGTAATATAAATTTGGCGATATGTAATAAGTAGCGTGAACTACAACCTTTTCTTTCTGGTGCAATTAGGGCGCTACCGACTTTAAGTACAATTCGATTCCATTTATGATTTTTCATATTTTCTCTTTTAACTTTACTGCATTACTCTTTTTTTTATGCACAACACTAACCGCAAGAGTAAAAAGCGATTTGCTGTATAAATAACTGTTTTTATTAATTAAGTGTGGGAACTGGTCGATCTAGGAGGGGGAAGGTTTGTTGATATATGATAATTTCTCATGAGAGCCATTACTCTACGTCCTGCCTTACTAAGTTGGTTTAAAGATGGTTGATTTAAAGATGAATCACATAAATAAATACAATTATTTATCAAGTGATTAACATAGTGTAACATAATTACATTTTTATTTTGATTGTTTTTTGCTCTAATAAAATAGACTGTTTTGATTTGTAAAAGTTCAGTCATTATTAAAGAGGCATTAAGTGCTTTATTTTAATGCAATCTATGCTTTATTCTTACTCATATTAGTTTGAATATAAACTTATTTAAAGTGACATATTCTTTATAGATGGTGTTCAATAAATACGGTAATATCAATTTACGTTATTCAATGATCAAAATTATTAACGACTTAAAACAAGTTAACACCATTTCAAGTCTTAATCATTAGCATAATGAATTGTTAAAATTAGTCGCATTACTATTACTATCACTATCTCTACAATACCTTACTTAAATTGGCAGCTGCCTTCAGCGGTGATCTCTATATCATTAATTAATCACCTACACACCTCTATCTATAGTATTTAGCTATTGATTCAATCGAAACTAACAATTTCACCTATTAAGTTATTTGTTACATAATGCTTTCCATGGACTCGCAGAGAGTCTCAATAGTAATTATTTAACTCACTTATTAGGAATAAAAAAATGATCAATTCTAAACTTAAACCATTCAACGCAACTGCATTTAAAGCTGGTGAATTCGTAGAGATTTCTGAAAAAGACGTACTAGGTAAATGGTCTATCTTCTTCTTCTACCCAGCTGACTTTACATTTGTTTGTCCTACTGAATTAGGCGATGTTGCTGATCATTATGAAGAGCTACAAAAACGTGGCGTTGAAGTTTTCTCAGTTTCTACTGATACTCACTTCACTCATAAAGCATGGCACGATAGTTCAGACACAATTGGTAAAATCAACTACTTCATGGTTGGTGACCAATCAGGCGCTATCACAAACAACTTCGGTATGATGCGTGAAGGTCAAGGCCTTGCAAACCGTGGTACATTCTTGATGGATCCAGAAGGTGTTGTACAAGCACTAGAAGTAACTGCTGAAGGTGTTGGCCGTGACGCTGAAGACCTAATGCGTAAAGTTAAAGCTGCACAATATGTTGCTGCTCACCCAGGTGAAGTATGTCCTGCTAAATGGAAAGAAGGCGAAGAAACACTAGCTCCTTCACTAGACCTAGTAGGTAAAATCTAAGTCTAAAAAAACTAAGCAGCTTAATTATTTAACTGTTTAGTCATAAATAGACCTTGGCCATGTAGCCGAGGTCATTTAAAAATAGATTTTTATAAAGCCTTATTGACGAGAGAGTCGATTTTTAAATTAACCCAAATTGCTCATTACGTTTTTAACTAAGCGTAAATAAACACAGCTAAAAAATATTATAAAGGTACCGTTATGTTAGACCAAAATATGAAAGCCCAATTAAAAGCATACTTAGAAAACTTAAAAACAGAAGTACAGCTTGTTCTTAGCTTAGACGATAGTGAAACCGCTAAAAAATTACAGGCTTTAGCAACTGATATTGCTTCATTACACGATAAAGTGACAGTGATTGAAGACCCATCAGCAAGTGCACGTCAGCCTATTATGCAAGTAGTTAATCCAACTAAAAATACTGCTATTGGATTTGCTGGTTTACCTATGGGACACGAATTCACATCATTAGTATTAGCGTTACTTCATAGTGGTGGACACCCTATGAAGATTGATGCTGAAGTTATTGAACAAGTCAGAAACTTAGAAGGTGAATTTAACTTTGAAGTGTTCATCTCTTTAAGTTGTCAAAATTGCCCTGATGTAGTGCAAGCGTTGAACATGATGGCGGCGATTAACCCTAACATTAAAGCAACGATGATTGACGGTGGCGCATTCCAAGCTGAAGTCGCTGAACGTAACATCATGGCAGTACCAAGTGTTTACTTAAATGGTGAAGTGTTTACGCAAGGCCGTATTACACTAACTGAAATCTTAAGCAAAGTTGATACTGGCGCAGCGAAAAAACAAGCGGCTGCATTAAATGAAAAAGAACCGTATGAAGTATTAGTTGTTGGTGGAGGCCCTGCTGGTGCATCAGCTGCAATCTACGCTGCACGTAAAGGTATTCGTACTGGTGTGGTTGCTGAACGTTTTGGTGGACAAGTAATGGATACCATGGCGATTGAAAACTTTATTTCGGTAAAAGAAACACAAGGTCCTAAATTAGCTGCTGCACTTGAAGAACACGTTAAAGAATACGACGTTGATATCATGAACGAGCAACGTGCTGGCGCAGTGGTTGCCGCTGAAAAAACAGAAGATGGGTACATCCATGTTGAGCTTGAAAGTGGCGCAATATTAAAAAGTCGCAGTGTTATTCTTTCAACGGGCGCTCGTTGGAGAAAAATGAACGTACCAGGTGAAGAGCAATACAGCAACAAAGGTGTTGCTTACTGTCCTCACTGTGACGGACCATTATTTAAAGGCAAAAAAGTAGCGGTTATTGGTGGCGGTAACTCAGGTATTGAAGCTGCGATAGACTTAGCAGGGTTAGTTGAGCACGTTACAGTATTAGAGTTTGCAGATACATTACGTGCTGACCAAGTACTAGTAAATAAAGCAAACAGCCTAGGTAACGTAACTATTATCAAAAGTGCGCAAACAACTGAAGTGATTGGTGATGGTACGCGTGTTACTTCGCTTAAATACCTTGACCGTGTCAGTAATGAAGAAAATGAAGTTGAGCTTGCAGGTATTTTTGTTCAAATTGGTTTAGTACCAAACAGTGATTTCTTAAAAGACAGTGGTGTTGCTTTATCACCACGTGGTGAAATCGAAGTGAATGCAAAAGGTGAAACTTCATTACCAGGTGTATTTGCCGCAGGTGACGTAACAACGGTACCTTACAAGCAAATCATCATTGCAATGGGTGAAGGTTCAAAAGCAAGTCTAAGTGCCTTTGACCACTTGATCAGAACACCTGCTCCTGTCGCTAAAATTGCAGAAGTAGCTTAGTTTATATAGGTTGCTTAGTTTATAAAAATAAACAAGCATAACAATTTTGTTATCGTTACTAAGTTAATAAGTAACGAATATTAACAGCAGGCCAACTACATATGTAGTTGGCCTTTTTTGTGTTTGTTAATAAGTATTTGAAATCTTTATATACATACTTCAATTTATTTGTGCTTTACTCATTATCATTACTTTTAAATAGGAGAATGTTTTGAGTCAATTAATCAATATTATTATCTGTATTTTTTTACCACCACTAGCGGTATTTTTAAAATTTGGATTAGGAAAGGATTTCCTCATTAACTTAGTATTGAGTATTTTCTTTTGGGTTCCGGGGATTATCCATGCGCTGTGGGTTACTACTAAATAGTACTCTCGCTGACAATATTGGATCTATTAAAAAGCCCATTCACTTTTAAGTTGAATGGGCTTTTTTGTATTGATAAGCTACTTAACTCTTAACTCTTAACTATTAATTATTGTCATCATTAATCATCACAATTATTATTAATTAATACACAAATCACATTTCATTATTTTCTAAGATAAACATTTGATTATAGACTTTCTGGACATCTTTACCTTGGAATTGGGTTGCAATTTGTAGCTCTTCAACATAGTTATTGTCGGGGTTAAATTGGTTATATTTCACTAACGCTGGAATACAATCTTCAAATTTTAACGCTTGGTTTGGATAGTCCCACTCTGCACCATGTATCACAGGCTTTAGGAAATCAAATCCCGCCTTAATGCCTTTACCTTTACTTGGTTGGTATTGCCAAATAGGATCTCCTAGTTTATCGGCCACAATCGCAACACGGCCGAGTGCATCTAAGTTGAAACAGCTATAAAAGAAGGCACGTGTTCGAGCTAATTCTTCAGGTTGAGAACCATCTTCTGCAAACTGGCTGTTCATGCTGTCTTTGGTTGCGTTAATACTTTCTTGAGCTATCGTTTTATCACCTAAATAATAAGCAATAGAGCTCACTTGGAATCGGTACCAGGTGCCATGGTTATTTTCTTGTGTTGCGCCATCAATACCTATTTTACTTTTTGTTAACCATTCTAAATGAGCTGCTAACCATTCATCCATTTGTTTGTCATCATCACTGCTCCACGCCTTTGACTTTTCAAGCATTTTTACAGCATCTAGTACCATTGTTTGTACGAATCGACCATCCAAAATACCTGCTCGACGACCTTTATTATTACCTGGGACACTTTGTGCATAATTTAAATTTGGGTTCATTTTTGTTTCTGGATCTAAAAACCAAGTTTTTATCATGCTTGCTGATTTTTCAGCATATTTATCATCACCTGATAGGTAATAAGCAAGAGCAAGTCCATAAACAGCATTACCCATAACACTTATTCTAGGGCGATCGACATCATCAGTTTGTGTTTTAGGATTGGTTTGACCGTCTTTACGGATCCAAGGAAGACCATCTTCTTTAGTTGGATCAGGCCACCAGTAACGGCTCAAGCTTAAATAATCATGCTTATCTTTACTGGGTGGTATGAACGTTTTATCCATTACCGTTGGATTTTTCATATTTAAATCAGTGTCTGCTTGTTTTATTACCTGTTGATATTTTTTAGTTGTTTCTTCAGAGGCTTTTTTTTGGCTGAGTTCTGTTTTTAACTGGTCTAATGAGGCTGGATCTATTTGAACAAATTCACTGGCGATGACTTGGCTTGATAAAGCAATTGCAACACTAGCAACTAATATTTTAATGTTAACCTTCATGGTGACTGCCTTCTTGTTTGAGTTAGTTATGGCTCAATAAGATATAGTCATACAAATAAATTAAAGTATGTTTAGATCACAAAAAATCTACCTAATGAATGTTTTACCTCACAAAATTGCAACCTGACAAAATGACGACTTATAAATTTTTATTTTATAAAATAGCATCTTATAAAAATAAAAATGAAATAATATTATTTTTATAAGATTAATTTTCATCAAATAGAGAAATAGAGAAATAGAGAAATAGAGAAATAGAGAAATAAAGAAGTAGATAACTAGAAGATTATAAAATAGGAAGCTTGAGAATAGTGACAGAAGTAAAACCCAGCTTATTATCACTGGGTTAAATAACACTATTTTATTGTAAATTTAACGTCAGCATCACGTAATAAATAAAGTGCAAAACATGCTGCCCACATTGGCCAAGCGGCAAAAAATAATAGGCTGTTAAATGGGTCTGCATATTTTGCAAATGCAGATAATGTTGAACCACCGTGCATTAAAAAGATAAGACCGTAGGTAAAACGTTTTTTAATACCGGCTACAAAAGCAAGTACTAATAATAGCTGTAATGCACCTAGTAAGTAGGTGATCATGTGGCTAGAGCCACCAATACCATAGAATTTATCAAGTACGCCAATTGAATGAGCAGGGTTAACAAACTTATCCATGGTCCAAATAAACATAACAATAAAAACACCTAGGCGAAGTGCGAGTAAACTATTTTGTAGACGATCTGTTAAAGCTGGTGAAATAGACTGAGACATTGAATTTTCCTTTTAGGTTTTTTTATAGAGGGATTAAAAAAATTAGTTTTATTAATACAAATAAAAAAACCCAGCTAAAAAGCTGGGTATCATGATTAACTATTTGATAGTGAATTTCACATCTTCATCACGTAATAGATAAAGTGCAAAACATGCTGCTAACATTGGCCAAGCAGCAAAGAATAGTAGGTTGTTAAAACCATCCATATATTGATTGTAAGCAGAGAATGTTGATGCGGCATGCATTAGTAATATAATGCCGTAAGTGATGCGTTTTTTAATGCCTGCCAAAAATGAAAGTACTAGGATTAGCTGTAAAGCGCCGAGAATGTAGACAATCGTTGTACTACTTCCTATACCATAAAATATTTCAAACACTTTAGCGGTATGACCTGGATTAACAAACTTATCCATAGTCCACATAAACATAACGATAAAAACACCTAAGCGCAGTGCAACAAGAGCACACTGAAGACGATTCTTTGTATCTGTTGATAAAGCTTGTGACATGGTTTTTCCTTAAATAAAATATAATGGTTTTAGTACAGAGATAACAAAGACCGTCATTAAATTCATTTTATTTCACATTTTTAAAAAATATTTCAATTATTTTTTAATAAATCACGGGCTACCGATAAACTAAGCTACTTAAAACTGCTAAGAGAGCATTTGAAGTTGATAATAGTTGAGATGATGTTGAATGTGCTTAAACCATTGCAATTAGATTAATAATGGCTAATAACGTCAAATAATGAAAAGACATTAATAAAACAAGGCTAAAATGAGAAAAATACTAATAATCTGTATCGTGCTAGCAGCTGGTTGGTATGGCAATGAACTGTATAAAAATAATCAATTACCTTTTATACAAACATCTTCATCAAGTGTCTCGATTGACGACAAGATTAAATGCATTACTAAAGAAGGGCGTATTTTATATGGGAAGGTACCTGACGACGTCGTATGTGAAAGGCGAGAATCAGTTAAAGCCTCAATCGTTATACTTTCAAGTGATAAGAAAACCAGTAATAAAACATCTAACCAAAAAAGTGACAATATTAATTCAGGGTTTCAATATTCAGAATTTCAATGTGACGGGCGAATGTATTGCAGTCAAATGACATCAAGATCTGAAGCTGAATTCTTTATTAATAACTGTCCAAACACCAAAATGGATGGGGATTATGATGGCATTCCTTGTGAAGGGGATTCACGTTTCTGATATTTTTAAATGGATGTTTGAAATTACTTTTCAATTGAGCTGTTTGAATTTATAGACGTTAAACTTGAAAGCTTGAAACGAAGGGAACCCAGTAAATACTGGGCTCGCTTTATCTATTAAATGACTAAACTAATGCTTATTGATTTAACGTTTGTTAGATTGGCGACGACGGCCTTTTTGTGCCGTTTTAGGTGCATGCGCTGCATTTGAATCAGGTACAACTAACTTTGGCTCAAAACCTTCAACAACATCTCGTTTAATGAAATAACCTAAATGGCGTTCGATAGCACATAGGTTTCTGAAGTCATCACGTGAAACTAATGAAATCGCTTCACCTGCAGCACCAGCTCGGCCAGTACGACCAATACGGTGAACGTAATCTTCAGCTTCATCAGGTAAATCATAGTTAACAACACGTTCTAGATCGTCAATATCAATACCACGTGCCGCGATACCTGTTGCTACTAAGAACTGAATTTTACCTTCTTTAAAGTCTGCCATTAATTGTTCACGTACTGCTTGGCTTCGTCCACTATGGAAAGATTCCGCTGCTATTTCACGCTTCTCTAATTGGCTTACTAATTTAGCGGCGCCACGTTTAGTTTCAATGAAAATTAACGCTTGTTGCCATTTATTCTCATGAATTAAATGACTTAATAATGCCGATTTAAATTCTTTATCTACCGTGATCAAGTGTTGCTCAATCTTTGGTACGGTAACATTTTCAGGTGTAATTGAAATCTCAACGGCATCCGTTACCGCTGTTCTTGCTAAAAAGCGTACTTGCTTAGAAAGTGTTGCTGAGAATAATAAATTTTGACGCTCTAACGGCAACTTCTCAACGATTTTATTGATGTCGCTGATGAAGCCCATGTCCAACATACGGTCAGCTTCATCGATCACTAGGATGCTAGTTTCATCGAAGTGAATAGAGCGGCTAGTGTACATATCTAATAAACGACCTGGTGTTGCGACTAAAATATCAACCCCTTCAATAAGACGTTGTTTTTGTGGTTCAGCATCGATACCACCATACATTGCCATTGAGGTAATACTCAGGTGCTTAGCATAATGTTGAATATTCTCTTCAACTTGAATGGCTAGCTCTCGTGTTGGCGTTAAAATCATGGCATGAACACGTTTAGGGCGAACTAAAGGCGCATCAATTAATTTTTGTAAGATAGGTAATACAAAACTCGCGGTTTTACCTGTCCCTGTTTGCGCAGCGGCAATCAGGTTTTTGCCTTTTAATACAACAGGAATCGCTTTTTCTTGGATCGGCGTTGGTGCTTCGTAACCTTGTTCTGTTACAGCTTGTACAATTGGATCACTTAAACCAAGGGATGAAAATGTCATTTTTTGTCTCTACTTATCAAGTTAAAATGGTATAAAACGGCCACATTTTTACATAAGTAAAGTATCAAACGTATTTCACTGCTTTTGAAAATCAACGGTGAGATGTATGACAGAAATGGAAAAGTGACAGGTTTTATGGGTTTGTTATTAATTACATTACTGGTTTAATAGTTAGTTTAATAGTTAGTTTAATAGTTAGTTAAATAGTTAGTTAAATCATTCGTTAATTATACGTTGCTTAATATTCTATTTAATTTTTTATTTTTAAAAATACTGTTTATGTATTTTAAACTTTCCTCTATCAGCGTCTATATTTTTATACACTGATAGAGGCGTTACACATTTGACTCTGTAGAAGTTACGCTAATTTTTTAGCTTCTTCCTGACTTGATAGGTACTCGTTATAAGTACCTTGAAAATCAATTACTTTTTTATCTTTAATATCAACAATACGCGTTGCTAATGAAGAGACAAACTCACGGTCATGACTCACAAAGATTAACGTACCTTTGAATTCTTTTAATGCATTGTTTAATGCATCAATCGCTTCTAAGTCCATGTGGTTGGTTGGTTCATCCATGACTAATACGTTAATATCTTGCATCATTAACTTACCAAATAATAGACGGTTTTTCTCACCACCCGAACAGTTACGTGCTTTTTTGTTTGCATCGTCATCGGTAAATAATAAACGACCTAACATACCACGAACGATTAAATCACTGTGCTTGCTAGTACGCCATTGACCCATCCAGTCCATCAAGGTTAAATCGTTGTCAAAATCATCGGTGCTGTCTTGCGGGCAGTAACCGATAGATGCATTTTCAGACCATTTAACAACACCTTCATTGTGAGCAAGGTCATTCACTAAACAACGCATGAAGGTCGTTTTACCAACACCATTTTCACCAATAATAGCCAGTTTAGCGCCTGCTTCTAAAATGATGTCACCACCACTAAATAATGGGCCGTCTTCAAAACCGTGGCCTAGGCCTTCTAACACCAATGCTTGACGGTGCATCTTCTTGCCTTCATCAAAAGCTAAAGAAGGGTGCATACGACTGGTCGATTTAACTTCATCCAGTTTTATTTTATCCATTTTCTTAGCGCGTGAACTTGCTTGTTTCGCTTTAGAGGCATTAGCACCAAAACGGTTTACAAAGTCTTGTAGTTCATCGATTTCAGCACTTTTCTTTGCATTTTCTGCTAATAGTTGTTCACGAATGAGTGAAGATGCTTCAAGGAAATATTCGTAGTTACCAGGGTAAATACGTAATTCACCGTAATCAATGTCTGCCATGTGCGTACAAACAGAGTTTAAGAAGTGACGGTCATGCGAGATAATAACCATAGTACAACGACGTTTGTTTAGCTCATCAGATAACCAGTTGATAGTATTAATATCCAAGTTATTGGTTGGCTCATCGAGTAATAATAAGTCAGGGTTTGCGAATAACGCTTGTGCTAATAGCACTCGTAACTTCCAACCCGGTGCAACTTGTTTCATCAAACCAAAGTGAAACTCTTCTTCGATGCCTGCATCTAATAAGATGTCACCAGCACGACTTTCAGCAGTGTAACCATCCATTTCAGCAAACTCACTTTCAAGCTCACCAACTTTCATGCCGTCTTCTTCAGTCATTTCTGGTAAGCCGTAAATACGGTCACGCTCTTTTTTGATTTCCCATAATGCTTTGTCGCCCATGATAACCGCGTCAATAACAGTGAACTCTTCAAAAGCAAACTGGTCTTGGCTTAATGTACCGACTTTAACACCTGGGTCTAATGATACGTTACCTGAGCTTGGCTCTTGTGCACCAGTCAAAATCTTCATGAACGTTGATTTTCCACAACCATTAGCACCAATTAACCCGTAGCGGTTAAAGTTACCAAATTTAGCAGAGATATTTTCAAATAAAGGCTCTGCGCCAAATTGCATCGTAATGTTTGCGGTAGATATCAAAGTAAAGATTCCATCAGTTTAGAGCAAGCGGTCATTTGCCAATTGGCTGTCAACAACGTTGCAGAAATAATAAGGTCGCGAAGTATACAGATTAAGCAATTAAAATGTCGAATTATGTGAGTAAAAGCAGATTATTTTTTGTTTTATTTTTGTACAGGGAGGTTAGGTTGCTCTTTTGTGTTTTAGGTTCGTCTGCGCTTACCTTTTCATTTTTATATTGTTTAGCAGTGTTTTCGCCCTGTTGGTGACTTTACTTGTCCTTGGTCACAAGAAACTTCTTGCCCACAACTGTTAAAAAGACTGACACCGAATCACTTTCTGCTGTTGCTGGAAGTTATCAATTGCTTGGGAAAGCTTAACGGTGACCTTATTGTAGCCACGCTGAGTAAGTTTTTATATTTTTTATTTAATCGTTTGATTTAATGTTTTATTACACTAAAGTAACACCTAATTTATCAAATTAAACTATTCCGCCTTTCCACCGTAAATACGGAATAAATTGGGTTAGTTGCGCTGTTAGGAATATATGAGATGACATCAATAGCAAGTTGGTTCCATAATGAAGGGCATGATTCAATATGGGTCGTTGGTGACTCAAAAATTACAAATACTAGTTCTATGTTAATAGATATTGGTGCAAAAATTTTTAGTATTCCACTAATTTGTAAGGGGGTTGGTAAGTCAGGTTTTCTTGATTCAACTTTTTTAGAAACTAAAATTGGTTTGGCATACGCAGGTAGTTCTTTAGTTGGATTAAATGTTCAAGCTGCTTTAACGACAGTATTTGCGAATTTGGGTGGGACTGGGATAGCTCCAAGTATGGATTCTATTGTTGAGTTCTCAAAAAACATTATTAAAAGCTATATAAGTACATTAGCCGTAAGTGCAGATAGAGGGGCATTGTGCGAGTTCTCGATGTTCGGCTATTGTCATGTAGATAATGAATTAAAAATGTATCACTTAAAACCAGATTTGAGCAGTGGTATGTTTGATATAGAAATAATTACATACCTAGAAAGCGAAGTTGATAATGACTTCGTATTATTACTAGGAGACAAAAAGCATGAAATTAACGAAGAAATAAACAATAAGCGCACAAGTTACTCTTCGGATCATATTTTATGGCAAAGAGCGCCACAGACTGTACTAAAAGAAATTGTGCAAACAGATAAATATGAAACAGTAGGCGGTCATATACAAATGGGTATTTGTGACTCTTCAGGCTTTCATCCTTATTCAACTCTAAATTATGTGAAAGGTGAAGAACCTAAAGCATACCTTAGCTATTTAGGGTTTCACACGTCAGGGGACTCCGGTCAGATAGGGAATTGTTTCGTAAACATCAATGGAATGGCCTGAAAACTCCTAACAAGGGCGTTAAACGTAACAAAAACAGTGGTTTAGGTTTCTCTATACGTTATAACCCACTATTTTAGTCCGCTTAATGCGGAGTTAACTATCTAACCTAATCTAAGGATTTATTGTGTTACTTGAACCAATCTCGATAGCAACAGATCTAATTGAAAGCTGGCTAAAAGGTAGTAAGTCTTTAAGGGTAGTTTTGGGGCTTGCCATAGCATCGCTAGGCATTGCAGTTATTACTCTTAGTTTAGGCGGTTTAATAGACTTAGAAAAACAATTCAAAGATGTAGTTGCTGGAACTTTCTTTGCAATTTCAATAATTCTTACCTTCGGAGTTATTGGTTATCAAAACGCTTTAGAAAGAACAAGAACGGCTGAAAAGATTGAAGCTGTAGAAGAGCGGTTTAGAGATAATCCCAAAGAAACACAAGCTGCTTGGGAGTTGGCACAAACCAAACTCGAAACATATATAAACCGAAATTTGAGTCAAGTACGTTCAATTTTTTGGTTAACTGTTTTCGTTATGTTATTTGGGTTCGCATTAATTAGTTACGGTGTGTTTAAAGCTTTTGAAACCCCTGATTTGTTAGCACCATCAATTTTAACAGCATGTAGCGGATTGATTGTGAATTTTATCGGAGCAACATTTCTCGTAGTGTTTAAATCTACAATGTCCCAAGCCCAAGAGTATATGGGAATAATCGAAAGAATTAATGCTGTTGGTATGTCAGTACAAATTCTAGAAACATTAGATGACTCTAAACATGAATTAAAAGACAAAACCACTTCTGACATTGCGCAAAAGCTATTAGATTTATATGGTGGGAAACGATAGTTAACAAACAAGATGTATGGACTCCCTAACCTTATCTACTAAGATTTAAGTGATCTGATTTGTAGCAATTAAAGGAGTCTTATATGAATAAGTATGGTGTTCTCGCGATCGATTTAGCTAAAACAGTTTTTCAAGTTTGTAAAACAGATAGTTTTGGAAATGTTATTTACAATAAAGCTGTTAATCGTAAAAGATTAAAAGAAATTTTAACTCTAGAAAAAAAATCTCTTGTTGCAATGGAGTCATGTGGTGGTACACATTACTGGGCTCGTTTTGCGAAAGCTCAGGGGCATGAAGTAAAGGCAATACCAGCAAGGCTTGTGTTAAAATTCTGGACAGCCATAAACTTTTGACTGATGTAACTGCTCAAACTATCTTTTATAGATGCTTATTTTGCATCTAGGAGTTAGTTTTTATGACTCAATCTCGTCGCTCTCAAGTTTCCCTTTCAGATAGCCCTCAACAGAAGCAAGTATGAAGTTAATCGACTTATTATCGATTAACTTCATTAGATTGTTTAGCACGCTGATATTATTAAGCTTAGCTTACAAACCTTGCTGATATTGCGCATTAGTCGAGACTGTAACCATGCCAGTCACCGTTGCTGCTGCTTGCTGATCTCCCGCTAAGAAATCTTCAAAGTGCTTAATTAATTGCACTTTATCTTGCTTCTCTTTTGAACCTGAAACAAAAGTTCTGGACAGCCATAAACTTTTGACTAATGTAACTTCTCAAACTATCTTTTATAGATGCTTATTTTGCATCTAGGAGGTAGTTTTATGACTCAATCTCGCAGCTCTCAAGTTTCCCTTTCAGATACCCCTTACTATCACTGTATTTCACGCTGTGTTCGTCGTGCTTATTTATGCGGAGAAGATAAATACACCGAAAAATCATTTGAACATAGGCGGCAGTGGGTTGTTGAGCGAATGCATTGCCTTGCCTCACTCTTTAATATTGATATTTGTGCTTACGCTATTATGTCGAATCACTATCATCTTGTATTGCATGTTGATGAAATACTTAATGAAAATTTAAGTCATGAAGATGTGTGTGAACGTTGGTGTCAGCTGTATTCAAAGCCCGTTTTAATTGAACGTTGGCAAAATGCGTTAACGGTGTCAGAAGCAGAAAATAAAGCCGCACTTGAGGTTATTAATGGGTGGAGAGGGCGGTTAGCTGATATTTCATGGTTTATGCGTTGTTTAAATGAATTTGTTGCGCGCAAAGCGAATAAAGAAGATGCATGCTCAGGTCGATTTTGGGAAGGAAGGTTTAAGTCTCAAGCACTCCTTGATGAAGATGCTTTGTTAGCTTGTATGGCTTATGTCGATTTAAACCCTGTCCGCGCCAAAATGAGTGATAGTGTCGAAACGTCAGAATATACATCCGCTTATGAGCGCCTATTACCTTGCAAAAAAGTTGGTGTTGCTCAGCAACAAGAAGAACTATTAAGCTACCATGTTAAGAAAAAGCCACTATTTGGTTTTGTTGGTGATGAACATGAGGATAACCCACAAGGTATGCCATTTTCATTATTGGATTATATTGAATTAGTTGATTGGAGTGGACGAATTATCAGAGAAGATAAACGGGGGGCAATTTCAAGCCAGCATCCCCGATTATTAACCAAACTCGGTTTAGATGGTGACACCTGGATATCACTCGCGAGCAGCTTTGGTAAGGAATACCAAGGTGCCGTGGGCTCTTTGGAAGCATTAGCTTTATTTGCTAGCCATACAGGTAAACGTTGGATAGCCAGTAAAAACCAATTGCGACGAACACATTAACCAATCGCCTCGGTAATCTCTCAATTATTTGTTATTGGCAACGGCCAATGTTTTCCATGCCTGAAAAATCAATATTACTCCCACCCCTTATTTAATTTTAAGTTTTACCGCTAAAGTGCCAACTATTTTAGTTAGTATTTTGATTTGCTAGCAATGAAAATAGCATTATGAGGCGAGTGAAAGTTTATGGATGTCCATTTTTTCTATGTCCAGCTATTTTTGGTTACTTAACAACGGTACCTTACAAGCAAATCATTATTGCAATGGGCGAAGGTTCAAAAGCAAGTCTAAGTGCCTTTGAACACTTGATCAGAACACCTGCTCCTGTCGCTAAAATTGCAGAAGTAGCTTAGTTTATAGTTACTGAGTTAATAAGTAACTAATATTAACAACAGGCCAACTACTTCGTACTTGGCCTTTTTTATTTTAATTTTTTAGTGACTCACGTCACTTTTTTACGGCTCTTTGTCTTTTTTTTATATGTTTTATTTATATTTCTTGCACATTTCTTGCATATTTGTAATATTCTAGAAAATCTAATAATAATAAGGATATTGTTGATGAAATTTAAAGTATTAGCGTTAATTACAATGACTTTCAGTGCATTTAGCTCATTGAGTCACTCAGCAGAAACAGTTGGCACTATAGATGAAATTATATTGTGTGAATTGGGAGGAGATAAGTGGGTAAAAACATTACAATTTAAAGTGAATAATCAATGGTTTGGTATCTATGCTGATTATTTTAAAACAGGGAATTCTTATGATAATAATATTGCCACTTCATTGATCTATATGGCTTATTCGCAAGAGAGTGTTATTAAAATCAAAGCTTCAGGCAACTGGGATAATGCATTTACTGTTTGTGGTGTAGCTAAAGGTTCAATTATATATCGTATCGATGGTGATTATATCCGTTTATCTCGATAATATTTAAAGCTTTAATTAATTAATATTTTAGGCTCTATATGCAAATAAATAAACATATACGTTATATATTTATTGTCGCTATTATTATTTCTTTCGGAGTAGTTTGTTTTCTATATTCAAATACAGTTGTAAGGGAAGAAATAGTGCCACTTAATGAAAGTAAAGAGCTTAAAATAGAAAAATTAAAAGAACTAAGCGATGAAGCGAATTATCCGTCGCCAGTTATAAAGTTACAACAATTAATGGCACAGTCTTTTTCTATCCTAGAACCAATTGAAGAGCCGAAAGATAATATTTCACATGAAACTTTTATTACTTCTCTAGAACGTCAAGAATTTACCAATACAAATGAAGATGAAAAGCTACAGCAACTTTTATTTGAAATAAAAAAATTAGAAAAAAATATTTCGAATACTGCTTTTAAATAGCACTTCAATATCATAAACAATGGATTGTATTATGTTTAATTTTAATAAACAGATGTTACCTTTTAGCTCTAATTATTTGGGGAGCTTTATTGGGAAAATTTTATTATTAAGAGTTGTCTCTCTCTGTGCTGTAGTATTTTTTATCTCAAGTGCAAATGCAGTTAATTATACTTCTTCGGGAAGTGCTCAATTTGAACTGTCAGGAAATTTGATGGTGGAAGGAGGAAAGGCAATATATGAATTACCTATAGAAATAATTCCTGGAAGAGCAGGGCACACACCTCATATTAGTTTGGTTTATAATAGTGATATGAGCAACGGTTACTTAGGCATGGGATGGCAATTACAAGCTAGTTCTGTAATCACTCATTGTGGACAAAATTTAGAAAAAGATGGCGTGTGGGGTGGAGTTAACTTCGATGCAGAAGATAGATACTGTTTAGACGGGCAGCGCTTAATTGCAATTACAGGTTACAATGGTGCCAACTCAACAGAATATCGAGTAGAAAAGAATGGCTATGCAAAAATTGTTTCTTATGGTAATTCGGGTAGTGGTCCTAGCTATTTTAAAATATGGCCTAAAACAGGGGGGGTTTTAGAATATGGCGTTACATCAGATGCTAAAGTAGAGCTCCCTACAACGAAAAATATTTATAAATGGGCACTTAATAAAAGTACCGATATTAGTGGCGAAAATCATATTTTTTATCATTATGACGAGAGCTTTAATAATATAACTGTAGGTAAAAGCCATCATTTAGATCTCATCACCTATGAAGGTGGGGAGATTAAGTTTAACTATGAAACACGCGCAGACAAGGTTACTCAATACTTGGCAGGGCAGAAATTAACTCGTAATAAACGAATCAAAAGTATTGTTAGTAGAGATCAAAATAATGAATTAGTTAAAAGTTATAATATTAAATATATCTATTCAGATGCTACCAATCGAAGTTTAATAAGTGCGATTGACTTGTGTGTTTCTGATGGTTGTAGTTCAGAGATTAGTTTCGATTGGAAAACAAAAAAAGCAGGCTCTTTCATCAATGAAGAAAAATCGTTTTTTGAACCTCATTTTATTGATAGGAATGGTGATGGTTTTTTCTCAATATACGGAATTATTAATCGTGAATCACGAAATAATGATGTAATTATGAACTTAATTGCCCCTAATAGATCTAGAACGCGTAAAACTGCTACTCGCAATCATGCATTATCAGGAGTAATGAATAACCCTTCTTACAAAACCTTTAGACACGGTTGTCAAGCGAAATATTATCGTAAATATAATGATGGAATTCTGACTGCTGTTTGTGATTTACATGCCTATGCTGACTTTAATGGTGATGGTAAAGAAACAGCAACATCAGCTTCAAATACTGTTGTTGACTTTAATGGTGATGGGCGGGCTGATATATTAACTATTAAAAATGGTCAGATTAATCTTAAATTAGCGGGTACTAACCGCCTTATAATATCTCCGAATATCAATAAGGACTTGGATTTTATTGATATTAATAACGATGGCTATCTAGATGTTATAACTAATAACCCTCTTGCAAAAGTTATTTATTTATTTAATGGTAAACAATTCGTAAAACATCAAAGTTTCGCATTCAAAAAAATGAACGCTTCTGAAAAAATTAATTCATATTTTGCAGATATGAATAATGATGGTTACCCAGAACTTTATTATAACGGCCAATTCTATCTGAATAAATTCGGTACTATAAATGGAAGAGAAGCTTGGAGTGGTTTAAATTATTCTGCAGGTAAAACAGGTGCAATGCAATTTTCAGACATCAACAGTGATGGTTGGTTAGATATTATTCGTACGTTTAACGGTAAAACAGTATTACGTAAATCTATCGCGAGTGTGCAAGACAAAATAATTACTATTAGTGAATATAGTAAGCATTACAACATTAATTACAAACCGTTAGTCGATCAGACTGTGCATAAACAAGTTAAGTATTATAAATTTCCTTTTGTGAATAGCACTCCTCAAAAATATGTTGTTTCCAATGTTGTTAAAACACCGAAAGGCTATAGTAACATTATTTATGATTATCAATACACGGGGGCAAAAAGTCATTTAAAAGGTGGTGGTTTTTTAGGTTTTTCTAGCATTGTTGAAACTGAGAAAGCTGAGATGACAACGGTGACAACACGTGAATTCGAACAATTAGATCTAGCAAAAATAGGGGAACTGTCTAAAGTAAGTATTAGACGAAATAATAAGTTAATTTCAAGACAAAACATTGGCTACCGAGTTCTTAGAAAAAAAGGTGTTAATGCAAATTATTATCAAGTTTACCCTAATAAAGTTGGCACAGAATTTTTTGCTTTAAATGGAGCTATTGAAAAAAAAATAACAGAAGAAATATTAATGGATATTTTTGGTAATAAAACTGAAAATACTATGACAATAGTAGGTGGTAAATCTGATGCTCCTTATATTAAAAAAATAATTAATACTTTCGAGTCAAAAGGAGAAAATACATATCATCAAATTTTAAAATTATCCCCAACATCTGTAATTAATTTTAAAACCATTCCACAATCTGAAGCAGGCATTGAAAAGTTTTGTTCAGATAGTGGCAATATTTATTTAAAAGCTAAAGATAAAGTCAATATTATAGCTGGCATCATCAATATACCGATAGTTGTTAAGCGTTACCCTCAATACTACCAATTTAAGAAAATATCTTCTAATAACACTTTTCCCGAAAATACCATCATTTCAGGCGATTTACAAAAATCTAATCTAAATGATGCCCTACATGATAATGTTTATCCATGCGGTAATTTTAATTTACAAAATGATTCATCAAAACAATTAGAGTCAACTCAAAACTCCTTCATCACTCAAGAGCTAATCACAGAGTCTTCGAATGATTTTTGGAAATTAGGTGCACTAAAAAGTAGTATTGTGTCAATTAATAGTGGTGAAGGAAATATTACCTTTAAGAACACTATGGAATACCTAAAAAATGGGCTTTTATCCTCTGTTTATAACCATGGTGGTAGTTATGGGGGAAGTAACGGGAAATATGCTAAAAGCAGTTATGGCTATGATGAATATGGTAATGTTATTTCAGAAACCTTTAGTGGTACTGGTTTAACACCTCGGACAATATCTACCCTTTATGCTGGATCTGGTGTTAATCCTCGAGCAAGTATTAACGCGTTAGGGCATAAAACGTTATTAGAATACGAACAACGTAATGGTCAACTCGTCAAACAAGTCAGTCCTAGTGGTAAAAAAGTAAGTACTTGGAAGTATGATAAATTTGATAGGGTTATTGAAGAGAGTAAACAGGGCTTTGGTAATACACTTACATACACTTATAAATTAGGTGCCAATTGCCCTAATGTACATAAACAAACGGTTAGCTGTATTATTGCAAAATCTGCTAGCCAAGGTGATATGGTTACTCAGTTTGATTATGAAGGTAAAGAAATAAGAAATGCCCACCAAGGATTTAATGGTCGTTGGATTTATCAAGATACCCAATGGGATAGAAATGGTCGCAAGTTAAGTACAACAAGACCTAGCTTCAAAAAAAATAGTATCGAAGCGACTGTTTATTTTGAATATGATGAACGTAATAGGGAAATAAAAAAAACGGAACCTGCGGCTAATGGCGGAAGTGCAACCTATACAACAAATTACGATAGGTTAAAAACCGTAATAACTGATGCACGTGGTTACAAACATACAACGATTAAAAACGTTTTAGGCTATATTTTAACAAAGATTGAACCACACGGCGCATCTCAAACCTATTCTTATTATCCAGATGGAAAACTTAAAACAAGTACTGATTCAAGTAACAACAAAACACAAATCAAATACGATAATTTAGGACATCGAAGTCAATTGATTGATCCTGATATGGGGAATTGGACTTATAAATATAATGCTGCAGGGGAGTTGTTATATAAAAAGGATGCTAACGGTAAAGTAACTAATATTGTCTATGATAAACTTGGACGTAAAACTGCGCAAAATGAAGACAAGCAAACATCTCATTGGAGTTATGATAAACCGATTCTCGGTACATTAAGTTCGCATAGTGGTCATGGTAATTTAACTAAATATACCTATGGGAAATTTGAACTTGTTAATAAAGTCAGCATGACTAGTTCTAGTGAAACCCTTTCAACTGAATACCAATATGATAACTATGGTCGCCTGAGAAGTGAACTTCGTCCAAATGGTGATAGTGACGATGACCAACTTAATTTGCAATATACATATAACTCAATGGGGTATATGACACGGGTACGTAGTCCCAAAACAGCGGCTGATAACACATTTGCGAGTGCAAAATATCGCAATAGTATTAAGCAGTTAATGGATGATGCGTTAATTGTTGCAAAAGAGTATGTTGGTAAAGCAACCTATTATAAAAATGAAGAAAATTTTTTAAAGAATAAAGCGAAAGAATACAACGTTGATAAAATAGAGGTACATAGGTTAGATGAAACAGGTCAACAGCTCTTGGCTAACAATGAACAATATCAAAAATGGTGTTCGGATGATGGTGTTTGTTATTTAAGGCCATCAGTTTGGTTATCGCTTCATGGGCCTATCTCTGTTCCTGTGAAAATGCTGGTTGGTGATGAAGTATATCGGCTTGAAACCCAATATAATAGCAGTACACCAGGTAAACGTTTATATGATGCAGAAATCGATGCCGTTTCTTTAGACATTTTTAATAATGCTAATTTGACGAAAGCTGATGATACACTGTTTATTGATAGTGATAACAACGGACAAAAAGAACTAATAACTAACAATCAGTTATTTGCAGCAAAGGCAGATAAAACAACTCGAACATCGTTATTATCACTTGCGACAGAAGTAAGTAATGCGACTGCTATTGCTAATGAACGTTATAAGTATTATGCCGATTTAGCTGAGCAGATCACTTCGTTATTGGTTGAAATAAGCAAGGTTAGTGGCTTATATTGCGAACAAGCTGATCGTCTTGTTGGGGATGAATTGAATTCTTCACAACAAGAAGGGTGCACAAATAAGAAAGAAAATAGTCAATGGCAGCATTTGGATAATCTACTTAACGAATCTAAAAATGCTGAAAAAAGCAATGCCGCTTATATCACTTATTGGCAACGCCAAGATACCGATGCTTATGACCATACATTATCCGAAACATTAGGGAACGGGTTAGTAAATACCTACCAACATAACCAAAAAACAGGGCGTCCTGACTATATTGCAACACATAAAGGTAGCCAAGTTTTTGATCATCGGATTAAAGAAACAACAAATAAAGGCAGTAACATTCGCTTGTTACAATATCGTTATGATAACCATAATAATGTAACGTATCGTTATGACAGCGAGTTAGGGATTCAAGATACTTTTTATTATGATGGGCTTGACAGGCTTACCAATAATAAAATTGTGTTAGATAGTCCTAATTTACACGGGATTAGCAATCCTGACTTTAATGTTAATAATAAAATTAGTTACGATAAACTAGGTAATATCACGAACAAAAGTAATGTTGGTGCTTACCAGTATCGTGGAACGGCGCCTCATGCAGTTAGTAATGCCAATAACCTAGATTATCATTACGATAAAGTAGGTAACTTATTATCTGCAACAAAAGAAAAGCAAGGTACCGAGTCAATTGCTGATATTGAGCGTGAATTAGAATGGAGTGATTTTAATAAACCGCTAAAAATAACTCGTAATGACAACACGGTTGAATTCAAATACGATGCCAATCACGATCGTTATTATAAAAAGAGTGTGACAGAAGGTGAAACGATTGAAACTCTCTACTTTAAAAAACTGTATGAGCGTAATACCAATCTCACTAACGGTGAAGTAGAACATAAGCATTTTATTTATGCCGATGGTAAATTAATTGCACTTAATACACAGGTACGTGATAAGGCGAATAAACTTAAAGATAAGCAAGTTCGTTATTTACATTACGATGCACTTGGGTCAGTTGATTTAATCACAGATGGTTATGGTGCCGTAGTAGAGCGGCGTAGCTTTGACCCATGGGGTAAAAAACGTTCAATACGTTGGGATGACAAAGGAGCATTGGATCTACGTTTAATTACCAACCGTGGTTTTACAGGGCATGAACACATTGAAGAGGTTGGGTTGATCCACATGAATGGGCGTATTTACGACCAAACTTTAGGGCGGTTCATGAGCGCCGATCCAGAAATCCAAGCACCGTTTATGACGAACAGCTTTAATCGCTATTCTTATGTGATGAACAATCCCTTGAAATATACCGACCCGACAGGGTTCAGTTGGGAGTCTTTTTCTAACGCTGTTACTAGCGCTGTTTCTCGCGCTTGGAGTTCATTCAAAAATAGCTTTGGTGGTACAAGTACGTCAGCAAGTGACAATACAGGCTCAAAAAATAATCAGGCTGGTGGCGCTAATGGTAATTTAGGTGCTAGTGAACAAACTGATAGTGCAAATATAACTGATGATCTTACAGGTTATTCAAAAGCTCTTTTTAATGATTTTTTGAAAAGTATTTTGGGGGATGACCCGTACGGAAAGTATATAAATGAAAAATATGGTATACCAACCCCAACAGAGTACCCAGGACTATCAATTGCGCCAGAAGAAGAGAGAGGAGTAGCTGTATTTAAAGCTAATCCTTGGTATACTAGTAGTATAGTCATTGGATTCATAGGAAGAAAACCCCCTAAACCAAGTGATTTTTTCGATGTTACAAAGAGTGGAGGTGTTAAGCTCATAAATGGTCGGAAACCAATTAATAGTAAGTATGTTGGTAAGACTCATCCTTCTGGCGTGAAATTTAATGAGCAAGGATTCCCAGATTTTTCACCTCATGCTAAAGCTCAAGTAGATATTAAAGGGTTGACTGGTAACTACGCTAAAGATGCGGCAATGGCTAATAAAGCCGTAGGTCTGAAAAGTACTCCAAGTGGGCACGTTTGGCACCATGTTGAAAATGCCAAGACGATGCAATTAGTATCTAAAGATATACATAACGCTGCTCGTCATACTGGGGGAGCAGCGATTTTGCGGAATCAATAGGGTTGGAGTGTGATTTATGAGTGTTAATTTTTCGAATCCAGTTGCTTTGTTGCAAGGTGAGATAGATTACTTTGTCCAAAGCACCGGTATTATTGTGCCGGAAAAATTTAAGAAGTATTTGCAAGAATTTAATGGTGCTCAGCCAGAAACGAATGTTTTTTCAATTGATGAGAAAAACGAATCAGGAGTTAATAAGTTGATTCCTATTTCTCAAATGATTGAGGAACAAAAGTACTTAGATAATGTTGGAGAAAATGTTTTTCCAATCGCATGGGCAGAAGGTGGTAACTATGTGGTTGTTGATTTTGATAAAAATGCATCTATTTATTTTTGGGATCACGAAGAGCCTGAAAATCAAACCTTTCTAGGGAGTGATGTTTATGATTTTTTATCTAAATTGAAACCTTTTGACCCTGATAGTGTAGAGCTTAAGGAAGGCCAAGTGGAATCTGCTTGGATAGATCCTGATTTCTTAAAAAGCCTTAAATAGTATATCTAAGCCCGCATTAGTGGGCTTTTTAATGCGCTGCTTGTTGGATCACCGTATCTAGCATCTCCATCACAAACTGCTGCTTTGCTCTTGGCAATTGCCTTACCTGTTCGATTTGCTGTTGCAATTTCGACGCAGGCCGACGTTTATGTTATTACGCTTAATTAGTTGAAAGAAAGTTTTGGACATATATGGACGCTCTCTCGTAGTCAAGACGAGTTAATACAGAACACGAAAATAGTTTCATATTCGTCAGACTTTATAACCTTAAATACTTCTCATTAACTCGCTTGCGATGACTGACTCAATGGGTTTATTGAATAAACCGTTCTGACATATATTCGAGCTTGAGCCTTTTCTTTTCATCTTTAAACTACGGTTAGAGAAGTTAATACTTTTTAATTAAGCACTCTCTAGCGACCTAAACAGCCATTCAGGCTCATGGCCTTTGTCCACAACAGGTTTCGCTAGAGAGTAAAACGGGTGAATCATTGTGTTATTTCTTTTGCTATTTGTGGCGTGTAATAACTGTTTTTTTGAAGCAACGTCCACATAATGCGTGCTAGCTTATGTGCTGTGGCAACCGCTGTGCAATTGAAGCTTTTTCGCTCTCTTAATTGGCAAACCCATTGGTTTAATGCATCTTGCTTTTTACCTGCATGGTTAATCATCGCACGCGCACCATGAATTAATAATGTTCGTAAATACTGGTCACCTCGTTTACTGATGCCAGTCATGATGCTTTTATTACCAGAGGCAAATTGTTTCGGTGTAAGACCTAACCACACGGCAAAATCTTTCGCACTAGCAAAGGCTTGCCCGTTACCGATTGAGGCAATAAAAGCAGAGGCATTGAGATAACCGATACCAGGTATACTTAGTACAATCTTACCTAAAGGATGTCGCTCTATTTCTGACTTTAATTTCTTTTCAATTGTTTTAATACGATTATTTAACAGTGGGTATTCGCTATAAACATCGTTAACTAACCATCTCAATGTCGCTGATAATGATTCATCTGAGCATAAATCAATGAGTTTTTCATTAAATCCCTTATGGCCTACTGGGAAGATAATACCAAAATCAGTGAGTACGCCGCGTAACTGATTGCTTGTTGCTATTCGAGTGCCCAATAATCTTTCACGTAAACGATGCAGTATTAATACTTCTTGTTGTGCCATGGTTTTAATAGGAACAAAACGAATAAATGGACGGCAAGAGGCTTCAAAAATAGCGAGTGTATCGTTACTGTCATTCTTATTACCGCGCACAAAAGGAGTGACATGTTGAGCCGGTATTTAATAAAAAGCCACTATTTGGTTTTGTTGGTGATGAACATGAGGATAACCCACAAGGTATGCCATTTTCATTATTGGATTATATTGAATTAGTTGATTGGAGTGGACGAATTATCAGAGAAGATAAACGGGGGGCAATTTCAAGCCAGCATCCCCGATTATTAACCAAACTCGGTTTAGATGGTGACACCTGGATATCACTCGCGAGCAGCTTTGGTAAGGAATACCAAGGTGCCGTGGGCTCTTTGGAAGCATTAGCTTTATTTGCTAGCCATACAGGTAAACGTTGGATAGCCAGTAAAAACCAATTGCGACGAACGCATTAACCCATTGCCTCGTTAATCTCTCAATTATTTGTTATTGGCAACAGCCAATGTTTTCCATGTCTGAAAAATCAATATTACTCTCATTCCTTATTTAATTTTAAATTTTACCGCTAAAGCGCCAACTATTTTAGTTAGTATTTTGATTTGCTAGCAATGAAAATAGCATTACAAGGCGAGTGAAAGTTTATGGATGTCTAGTTATTTCATATGTTATCGATTATGAGGTTCATTTAACAGATATAGCTGTCGCTTTTAAACCAAAAAGTAATGTTGGTTGTGCAAATGCAAGCAATGTCGGCGATCACCGTAAGAATAATGGTAAAGGCCAAGTGTGTTCATGCAATCGAGATCATTACGCCTTAAAAACGCCTAAAGATCAGTTAATAGATATACAGAAAAAAAATTACAAATTGGAGCCTGGAAAATGAGTAAATACGATCAAGAATACTATCTCCCGTTCGCAGCCATGGATGACAGTAAATTATTTGTTGGGATGGATAAAAAATCTGCAATGCGCCGTGGTGGACATAAAAAGCTAAACCTTGTTGATGGACCGATGTTTTTTCATAATGCCTACAAGGAAGAGGATAAAAAAGAAGGAATTAAACTGCCTATTCCTGACATAATGTTGATTTCAAGGGAAATGATTATACCTAGTGATATGATGAAATTTTTGCGAAATTTTAATATTCCTGGTATCCAAGTGTTTCCTGCTGTTTATATTGATGATGATGATAACTGGCATGAAAATTTATCGGTGATTCATTGTTATAAAAGACTAGATTGTTTAGATTTTGATAAAAGTGTAATAGATGATGATTTAGAATATTGGGAAGACGGCGATGATCATACTGTTGATAAACCATCTCTTTCCGAAACTGCTTTAAATGCAATACCAGAAGATGAACGGTTAATATTTAAAATAGATAAGCTTGATGGACTTCATATCTTTTTTCATCAACGTATTGTTGATTATATCCGTGAAATGAAATATACGGGTGTTCATTTTATTAAAGTCGCTGATTTTGAAGAAGGGATGCAAAATCACGAAGGTTTTGATGGTGTCACAACTTATTAGCTTTTGTTAACGCTAATGATGTGATGTATTAATATTCGCAGTTAGTGTTGATACATCAACAACTCTGAATAAATTTTTAACTATTAACGAGTGTAATGTAAAAGTTTTGGACAGCCAAAACTTTTGTTTTGAAGGAGCAGGATTTAAAAAGATTTTTGATGGAAATGGAATGAAATATTTCCAGAGAGGGAAATGGAAAGTTAGGCTTGACCCACCTCATGGTAAAACCAAATTCAACCATATGCACATTAACCGAGGTGGTAACAAAAGTACTTTTGACAAGAATTTAAATCCAGTCTCACATAAAAGTTTAGACGCGCATATATCTATCCAATGACACAAAGGTTTTTATAATGGACTCTTTTACATACGATTTTTCTGACGAAGTTGCTGAATCGTTTTTGTAATGGCAAATTCGTTGAGAAGCCATGCAAGTTAGTTATAGAAAAGTGGGTTCAAGCTAAAAGCAAGCTTCATGATTCAAATACTTATAATTCATTGGAGTCAAATTTGGGCGTGATTAGTTTGATATTAAACATCACCAAAGATGAGGGAACTATACTTATAGTTGCAAATACGTTAGACAATAAATACATTGACTTAGCTTTTACTAGAGCTTGTATACATGTAGAAATGATGTCTTAGTCATTTGTTACAAACAAGGTAAAAATTGGAACAATCACGACCCGAACAACAAACAATACAACTCGATTAGGCGGCCAGCCAGGCGAACCTGGTGTGAAAATTACAAATAGAGATGGCACAGAGTTCGATATGACAAGAACTCGAGTTAAGGAAACGGAAGTTAATCCTTATAAGCCAGATCGTACGAGACCAAAACGGTTTGATGATGCCTTGGATAAAAAAGGTACTAAAAGAGCACCAACTCAGGAAGAACGAGATTGGTTTGATAGCATTGACTGGTGAAATTATGATTGATTCAAAAACAGGAGAGCGAATCGTTGTATTAATTAACGGTGAGTCAGGCCCTTACATTAGAGTGTCAACTTGGAATGATGCTGATGAGTTGGAGGATTTGTTGTCTGGAAAATATGATGTCCTCTATGAGATGAAAACTCCGGAAGAATTTAGAGCTGATGGCGGGAAAGAGTATTACTTTGGTAATGCTGCTGATCCCGATAAGCTTCAAAAAATTCTTGACGATATTACTTTGTAGTTATTGGAGTCCGCAGTCGCGGGCTTTACTTTATCTCTTAGCCGCTTGTCTTCCAGAATCCCTGCTTCTGGACTGATACTTGATTAGACGCACAAGTACGTCATTTTAAGCTAGAAGTGCACCTAGGGCTTAAAATAGATAATATAATTAAAGTACTGTGGTGTAGTGCTTTAAGATACTGATATCACTAGGGTTATGTGCTTTGTTGTCTACGATGAACGTCAGGGTGTTCTGATGTTACAAATAGAGGAGCCTTCAGTGCTAAACAGGGATCTAATTTAAAAGAGCATCTTCACCAAGCAAAGAAATATGGCCAAGGCGGAGTTAAGGAATTACAGAACGGAAAAATTCGCTACTCAGGGAATATATCTCCAGCTAACAAAGCTGGTGAGATGGCAGGTCGAAGGGTTGTTCGAGAATGGGAACCGTCAACAGGCAGTAAAAGAACTTGGCATGAAACAGTAGATCATAATGGTAAAGTTCGAATTGTCAGGCCGCAAAGGGCTGATAATGTTAAGACCCATTATGAGTTTGACGCTAACGGTAATCACATAGGTAAGTTTTAGATGAAAGTTAGTTTACTCGAAGTAATTAATGTCTTAGATAACTTGATTAGTGGAAAGCTTTCAAGAGAGGATGTTTCTGATTGGGCAAGGAAACGGCAGGTTGCTGAAGATGTTGGCAAATTAGAATATGAGCCGGCATCAAAAGAGCAAGAGATCTGGGACGCTATTTTGTACCTTGAAGGTGTTGATTTGAAAGACGGCACAAATTCATATCTTCATGTAGTTGGTGACTTTCAAAACTATAAGTGTAAATTAAACGTTTGATATTAAAGCCCGTATTCGCGGGCTTTTTAATACACCGCTTGTTGGGTCTCACCGTCCGTATCTAACATCTCCATCACAAACTGCTGCTTTGCCCTTTGCAGTCGCCTTATCTGTTCGATTTTCTGTTGCAATTTCGACGTAGGCCGACGTTTATGTTATTACGCTTAATTAGTTGAAAAAGTTTTGGGCAGCCTTAAACTTTTGGCAGATGTAACTTCTCAAACTATCTTTTATAAATGCTTATTTTGCATCTAGGAGGTAGTTTTTATGACTCAATCTCGTCGCTCTCAAGTTTCCCTTTCAGATACCCCTCAACAGAAGCAAGTATGAAGTTAATCGACTTATTATCGATTAACTTCATTAGATTGTTTAGCACGCTGATATTATTAAGCTTGGCTTACAAACCTTGTTGATATTGCGCATTAGTCGAGACAGTTACCATGCCAGTCACCGTTGCTGCTGCTTGCTGGTCGCCCGCTAAGAAATCTTCAAAATGTTTGATCAGTTGCACTTTATCTTGTTTCTCTTTTGAGCCTGAACCAATATCAGTTAGGTCGATAAAGAACTCGTCAAATAAATGAGAGAAGTCTTTTACTGCATCAAAATTCAAGAACTGCTCGTGGTTGTAAATGCTTGGGTAACCACCTAACTGCTTATCAACGGCGAAAGAGATACCTTTAACGTTGGTAATCGTTGTCGCTTTTTGACATTTCAGCATACAACCATCTTCAATGCTTGGTTTGTTACAGCCAACGGTTTGTTGGAAGAAACACTGACGGCTAGTCATCATCAATATTGGGTGGTAAATGCTGTATAGCATTTTAAAGTTAGCAGGGCGTTTGATGTTTTTGATTTGGTTGCGGTTTATCTCGTTAGAAATAAACGCACCAGCACAATTAAGTTCTTCTTGCATGGTTAATAATGCGTAAGAGTTAGTGGTGTTTAAAAACGGGCCTGCAATCCATTCAATACCCATTTCAAAGGCTTTATAAGCGATACCCGTATTATTGGTTACGATGCGTTCTGGTTTTAGTTCTTCTAAAATACGCACGGCTTCAATGTAGTCTTTACCAATTAATACCGCAGGAAACCATGGAATAAAGCGTGGATTACGCGCTAAAATGTCACGTTGTTTGTTACAGCGTTTTTTAAAGCTTTCAGGTAGTTTGAAGTAGATATCTGCGTTCGTTACGTCACCTAAGTGTGCATCTTTTTCATCGCTAATTAATATTGATAACGTAGGCGTTTCATTTAATTTAGGGTGCGACGTTAACGGTGGAAGTGTTACCGCTGAAATCACGTCTTTCTCACCATTAAGGTAGTAAGCCACTTTGTTTTTAACGTCTGTTAATTCTTTAAATGGAATGGTTAAGCTGTCAGCCAGTTGTGAGAAATCAAACTCAGCAACGTTATAGCGGCTATTTTTAAAGCTTTTAAAGCGTTTAGCAATCGCGTCTGAGGTGACTGCTGATTGCTCTGAAGCAATCATTTTTGAGTTAGATTCTACAATAAAGGTTTTTTCATCAATCACGATAGTGACGGTGAACGGTTTATCCAACTGCCCTGAGAAGCTTAATGATAAATCGCTTTTATCGATATTCAAGGTGGCGACTTTAGCGGCCACTTCATCAACAATTTTATTTTTATCGTCACGTAAGTCTTGTTGTACTTCTTGAATTTGTACGACTGAAATTGCATTATTTTTTTCATTGGCATGCGTAAAGCTGTTATCGCGTGGATTGTCGATAAACATGTCTTTAGTTAAATTGCCTTTCAAAAATGAGTTAGTGAAATCACGGTTAAATACTTTATATAAAGCAGAGTCATCGGCTAAGAGTTTACCGGTATCAACAAACGTATTGATTTGTTGGCGCCAGCTATCGACGACGGTATGCACGTATTGTGCGCCTTTAATACGACCTTCAATTTTTAATGAGTCAACGCCTGCTTCTACTAAATCAGGTAAATCAAACCACGCGGAGTTATCTTTTAAATTAAGCGGGAATTTATTGCCTGCTGCAGTGACTTCATATTCATCACGACAAGCTTGGCTACAGCGACCACGGTTACCTGAGTTACCAACACTTACTGAGCTTGAGTAACATTGGCCTGAAAATGCGATACATAATGCACCGTGTACAAACACTTCGGTTAATACTTCGTTATCGTGTGCTAATGCAGTGAGGATCTTGATCTCAGTGAGGTTCAATTCGCGTGATAAATTAGCGCGTGTTGCCCCAATTTTAGCAAGGAATAAAATTTGCCCTTCATTGTGTGTAGTGAGCTGTGTTGATGCGTGAATATGTAAACTTGGGAAAAACTTTTTAACCAAGTTAAAAATGCCTAAGTCCTGAACAATGATGCCATCGATACCGGTGTTCACGAGTTGGTTTAATAGTTTAGTGAGCGTTGGAATTTCATGCTCTAAAATCACCACGTTTAGTGTGAGAAAAACCTCACATTCATATTCGTGTGCCAGCTTAATAATGCCGACTAAATCATCAAAGGAAAGATTAGCAGCACGGTTACGAGCATTAAAAATATCTAAACCACAATAAATGGCATTAGCGCCAGCAATTATCGCCGCTTTGATTGCGTCAACATCGCCACCTGGGGCTAATAATTCGATTTTTCTACTCATAACTTTTCACCATCTATTTGATTCATTTTTATTTTGAGGCGCGAGTTTACCCTTATCCTTGGCGTTTTACTATGCTATCTCTACTGTAGAATTAATAAGCGTTTATTTTAGTGATGATTTTATTGTTTGGAGCATAATAGCCTTTATTTTATTCTGTGTTTATTGAGTCACTTTAAGGATAAACTGTGACCTATAAAGGAACAATTTCATCGTCTGTTTAATGATTATTTAAATAGATATTCTCTACTCTAATATTGTTAACACAATTAAAGGATATAACATGATCGAATTAGGCCAAAAATTACCCGCTGCAACATTAAGCCAATTAACTGCTGATGGTATGGTTAAGCATGACGTGACAGAACTTTTTGCTGGAAAAAAAGTCGTCTTATTTGCTGTACCAGGTGCATTTACCCCCACTTGTTCTGAAGCGCATTTACCAGGTTATGTTGTCCTTGCCGATAAGTTACAAGCAAAAGGCGTTGATTTAATTGCTTGTGTTGCGGTTAATGATGCCTTTGTTATGAAAGCATGGGGTGAAGTACATAATGCCTCTGAATTGTTAATGTTAGGTGACGGTGATGCAAGCTTCACTAAAGCATTAGGATTATCAATGGACACTGAAGGTTTCGGTGGTATTCGTTCACAACGTTACGCAATGGTAATTGAAGACGGTACAGTGACGTTATTAAATGTTGAAGCTGCTGGTGAGTTTGAAGCAAGTACTGCTGAAACGGTATTGGCTGCGCTTTAATCGTTTAGTTAACGCTATGATTTTAACGATACTATTTTAACTATAGTATTTTAAGTCCAGTATCGGCTCTAAAAAAGTATCTAAAAACGGACGCTGAGCTTCCGTTTTTATTGTTTTTTATTTTTTTAAAAAAATAGAGGTAAAATAATCAGTTGGTAGGCAGGATTTTTCAGCTACTCCAATAGGTTTCCAGTCGTTGTTCTTTTAATTGTTTTCATAGCTGTTAATCACGTTGATAATTTACCTTTAAACGGTGAATAACATCACCCTTTATAGCATCACCCTTTATAACATTGCTCTAAAACATTAATCTAAATTAGATTAATGGATTAACAACATCGCTTAAATCTGGGAAATAACAAATCACTTCCACGCCAGCTTCTTTAGCTTGCTCAAACAAGTCTGCATATTTTTTATCAATAAAGTCTGCTGCTTGTACTCGTTCAATACCTGAATGTAACACTGCAAATAAAAGAATACTGCGATAACCTTGTTGTTTCATTTCAATTAATTCACGTAAATGCTTTTGCCCGCGTGTGGTTACTGCATCAGGAAAGTATCCATCTCCAATTTGATTGCGCTCGTCTAATAAGGTGCAGCTCTTCACTTCCACATAACAGTTCGCTTTATGGTCATCGGTTAATAAAAAGTCGATACGACTATTTTCTTCACCATATTTCACTTCAGCTTTACAGTGTTGGTAGTCGAGTAATTCTGGAATCTTTTTTTGTTCAATCGCTTCTGCAACCAATGCATTGGCCTTAGCGGTGTTCACACATATCCAATGGCCAGCTTGAGTGAGTGTAAATTCCCATGTGTATTGGTATTTACGTTTTTTATTATTAGAGGTGCTGTAAAAAACACTGTCTCCTGGTTCTGCACAGCCGGTCATTGCCCCTGTATTTGCACAATAAATGGTGGTTTCAGTGCCATCTTCAAGGATTACATCAGCTAAAAACCGTTTATAGCGTTTTATTAATATTGCTTTTTTTAGAGGAGTTTCAAATATCATTTTATATTTATACCTTTATGATTTAGCTGATTATTTTTAATCTATTAACGACTTATTTTTAATAGTTTACCAGCAATTACTTAACAATTTAGTCACATTTCAATTATTCTCTCTTTACTATTTAAATGATAGTGATTATCATTACATGGAGTAGGGAATGACGTGTGGCGAGTTTATTTAAAGCGACGATAAGATATTTTTTCATAAGGGAGTATTAAAGCACATGGAAATGGAGGAGTCAGATATGACGATTCAAATTGAAATAGACGAAGAAAAGTTAATGCACTTATTCGAGCTGGGCGTGTTATGCGCTTCTGATTTTCGTTGTTTAAATAGTGAGTCAAAGCAACAAGTCTCTAAGTTATGCCTTACTAGTTGTTCTAAACGTCTAAAAACAATTACCTGTAATATCCCTATTGCTATGTATAAACAAGCACACTAGCTCTTTGCATTTATTAATGATCTTAAGGGATCTTATTTAAATGTTAGATTGCTTGTTTTAACTTACGCCCTGTATAGAGGGCTTAATATAGATGTTGGTCTTTTTTATTACTGTTGTCAGATAAAAGCCGTTAAGCAAGTCGTTGTTTAAAGGTTTCCTCAAATTTCACTAAACGAATATGATTAAATCGCTATTTAATATGCTGGCTATTATTACATTTCCTAAACAGATCACGTAAACTACGCGCTTATTTTTTAAGCCACTTTTCAGGTGAATCATGATACGTCTCAACCAAGTTAAATTACCGCTCGACCACAATGAAGATGCGTTGCAGCAGTTTGTCTTAACAAAGCTAAATATTACAGCACAGCAATTGGTTAATATTCATGTATTTAAACGTGGTTATGATGCCCGTAAGAAGAATCACATTACGCTTATTTATACGCTCGATATCACGTTAATTGATGTTGACGAAGCACAATTGTTGAGTGATTTTGAAACAGATCAAAACGTACGTGTTTCTCCAGATACCGATTATAAATACGTTGCGACAGCGCCTGCCGGTTTAACTGAGCGTCCACTTGTTATTGGTATGGGTCCTTGTGGTTTATTCGTAGCGTTAATGTTGGCACAAATGGGCTTTAAGCCGATCGTATTAGAACGCGGAAAATCTGTTCATGAACGTGCAAAAGATACATTCCGTTTTTGGCGTACCAGTGAGTTAAATACTGAATCAAATGTACAGTTTGGTGAAGGTGGGGCGGGTACTTTCTCTGACGGTAAATTGTATAGTCAAGTTAAAGATCCTGGTTTCAAAGGCTTAAAGGTAAAACAAGAATTTGTTGCAGCGGGCGCACCTGCTGAAATTATCTATGTAAGTAAACCACATATTGGTACTTATAAGCTTGTGACCATGGTAGAAAAAATGCGTCGCCAAATCATCGAGTTGGGTGGTGAGATCCGCTTCGAAACACGTGTTGAAGAAATTAATATGGAAGAGGTTGACGGCCATAAACAAGTTACTGGTGTGACGTTAAACGGTGGCGAAGTGATTCACTCTCGTTATGTCACCGCAGCGATTGGTCATAGTGCCCGTGATACTTTCCAAATGTTACATGACAAAGGCGTACACATGGACGCACAGTCATTCTCTATTGGTTTCCGTATCGAGCATAAACAAGAGATGATTGACCAAGCTCGATTTGGTCTTAATGCAGGGCATCCCATTTTAGGCGCTGCCGATTACAAACTTGTACATCATTGTAAAAATGGCCGTAGTGTTTATAGTTTTTGTATGTGCCCTGGTGGCGTTGTTGTTGCAGCAACGTCTGAAGAACATGCTGTTGTAACGAATGGTATGAGCCAGTATTCACGTAGTGAGCGTAATGCGAATAGTGCGATTGTTGTTGGTATTTCACCTGAAGATTTTAATAACGACCCAATGCAAGGGGTTGCGCTGCAGCGTAAACTAGAACGCCATGCTTATATCATGGGTGGCAGCAATTACGATGCACCTGCTCAAATGGTGGGCGACTTTCTTGCTGCAGGTAGCGGTAAACCTTATGAGAATGTTGAACCATCTTATAAACCAAACGTAAAAATGACCGATTTAAGCGAAGCACTACCACAGTTTGCTATTGATGCCATTCGTGAAGCATTACCTGCTTTTGCTAAGAAAATTCGTGGTTTTGACAGTAAAGATGCGATGCTAACCGGTGTTGAAACACGGACTTCATCACCAATCCAAATTAAACGTGGTGATGATTTCCAAAGTATTAACACACAAGGTTTATACCCTGGTGGTGAAGGTGCTGGTTATGCTGGTGGTATTTTATCTGCGGGTATTGATGGTATTAAAATAGCTGAAGCAGTGGCGTTAAAAATGTTGGCTGATTTAGAAGCTTAATTTATTTACTTTTTATAAAAGACACTTAATAAATTAAAACTAAAAAAGGTAATCCTGCATTAAGCATGATTACCTTTTTTATTATTTAAGAATAATTAAAGCTAAACCTTCAGCCTTATGCTTTAGCTTTAATTTTAGACTTCAGTTTTAGATTTCAACGTTAAACTTCAAGAATGGGAATCGGACTCGTATTTTGTGATGCGGCAAAGTCGATCAGTTCTAGTAGCTTGTCTTGGATGATAACTAAATTTCTAGACTGTACCGCTTCTTCTAACGGTTCATTTAAAGACAGCCCATAACTACGGTATCCCGCTTTTGTTGGGATAGATAATGACATCGGAATACCCTGTGCCACACCTCCACCAATCAGTTCTATTGCACGATCTCTAATTAAAACAACCTTAGGATCTTGTATTGGCTGAAAAATAATGCCGTTTTCATCAGAACGTAACATGATGCCTGACAGATCTGGGCGCCAACTGTCATCTAATTGCCCCATAAAGCGCCATGCACAGTACCAGTCTTGGCAAACAGAAGGGCGTTGCTGATAAATTTTGCAACCGCCAGCTTCCATTAAATTTTCGCAAGCTTGGTTAGCTGGTTTCTTGAAATTTTTATCATCAATAAGCAGTTCAACACAACAGGCTGTACATTCGCCACACTCTCGATTTTTCACTAAATGTGATTCGTTATCTTCACTCATTCTTACTACTCATTTATTCAATGTTATTACTAATCATGTGATTACTGATTATGTTAGTGATGGTATTGACTATTGACCACGTTGTTTTGGCTTACCATGACTTATGTTAGCTTATCGTTGACATGATTTTAGAAAATATGCGCGAATAGTACAGCAATCGATGTGTTTATTCAGCGTCTGTTTTATTTGTAAGGATATAGCTAATAAATAAAGTCGATCTATAAACTTAAGCACTTAAGCACTTAAGTATTTAACTATGCGCTTATCTTTGGTTGATTTATTACTACTACGGTTAATTTTAATAATTTAATGCTCCTCTCTCTTCTGACCTTTTAATATTTACAATTTGTACTTCTACTTAAAAATCCTGTATATCTAAGACTCTCAATTTATTAGCTTTTTTGTATTAAGGAATAGAAATGAATATTGTTTTATTAGATGCATTAACGTTAGGTGATAGTGATTTATCTGTTTTTGATGGGGTAGGTGAGTTAACTGTTTATGAAACAACGAGTTCAGAAGAAACATCAGAAAGACTTGCAGGGCAAGAGATAGCGATCACTAATAAAGTGGTGATTACTGCTGAGCATATGGCGAATAATCCTGATTTAAAACTAATTTGTATTTCAGCAACAGGCACTAATAATGTTGATTTAGTGGCTGCTGAAAAAGCCGGCATAGAAGTGAAAAATGTATCTGGTTATTCCACTGAAAGTGTTAGCCAGTCTACTTTCTCTTTATTATTTCAGTTAATTCACCAAAGTCGTTATTACGATCAATATATTGCAGACAAACAATGGTGTGATAGTCCAATATTTACGCATATAGAACGTCCTTTTTATGAACTAAAAGGTAAGCGTTGGGGCATTATTGCAATGGGTACTATTGGACAACGTGTTGCTGAACTTGCTGCTGCATTTGGTTGTGATGTTTGTTATTACTCGACGTCAGGTAAAAATACACAACAAAGCATTTCACAAGTTAGCTTAGAAACGTTATTAAGTGAGTGTGATGTTATTTCTATTCATGCCCCATTTAATGCGCAAACTGAAAACCTGATTGGTGCCAATCAGCTAAAACAGTTAAAAGCGGGGGCTGTGATCATGAATTTAGGACGAGGTGGTATTATTGATGAAGTTGCGATGGCAGAGGCGTTAGAGACTCGAGATATCTATCACGCAACAGACGTTTTAGCCGTTGAACCTATGGCAGAAAATCATCCTTATTTATCATTAAAAGCATCACACCGTTTAGTCGTAACGCCTCATACCGCTTGGGCAAGTGTAGAAGCACGTGAATGTTTACTAGGTAAAGTCGTGGATAATATTAACAGTTTCGTCGATAACCAGTAGAACAGTGTTTGTAGAAGAACAATACAGATATTTTTTGCTATCTCATCGGTTCATTGAAAAGTAAGTAAAGAAAAGCCCCGCTTTATAGATATAAAGCGGGGCTTTTTAATGTCGATTGTTAATTGTTAATTATAGATTATGAATGCTCATCAATAATCTTAGTGTTCGCTTAACCAGGGAAGAAAATAAGTTTAGCTAGGAATAAAATAGCTAAGAACCAAACACTGAGACTTAAGTCTTTTGACTTGCCGCTTGCAACCTTAATCGCTGCGTAAGCGATAAAACCAATTGCGATACCGTTTGCGATTGAGAATGTTAATGGCATCATCAACGCAACAATCACTACTGGTGCAGATTCAGTAATATCATCCCAATCGATACTTTTTAGCCCACCGACCATTAATACCGCAACATATAACAGAGCACCTGCCGTAGCATAAGCGGGTACCATACCAGCCAATGGTGCAAAAAATAACGCTAATAAAAATAACACACCGACAACAACAGCAGTTAAACCAGTTCGACCACCTTCAGCAACACCAGATACGCTTTCGATGTAACTTGTTGTAGTAGAAGTACCTAACATTGAACCTGCAATCGATGCACCACTATCGGCTAATAAAGCACGGCTTAAGCGTGGTAAATTGCCGTCTTTATCTAATAGTTTTGCTTTATCTGCTACGGCAATTAATGTGCCTGACGTATCAAATAAATCGACGAACAAGAAGGCAAAAACAATACTAATCATGCCAACATTAAATGCACCAGCGATATCCATTTGCATGAAAGTAGGGGCAATACTTGGCGGCATAGACATAATACCAGTGTATTGAACGTCACCCATTAACAAGCCAATAATCGTCACACCTAAAATAGCGATCATTACACCGCCTTTAACACGGTAATGTGCTAATGCGATCGTAGCGATAAACGCTAAACAAGCTAATGCTGCTGGTAATGCGGTTAAATCACCTAAGCTCACTAATGTGGCTGGGTTAGCAACAACAATTCCTGCATTTTTAAGTGCGATAAGAGCAAGGAATAAACCGATACCTGCTGCAATACCTTTACGCATTGGTAATGGAATTGAATTGATTATCCACTCACGAATTTTAAATAAACTTAATAAAGTAAAGCAAACACCCGATAGGAATACCGCACCTAATGCTACTTCCCAAGTGTATCCCATGTGTAAAACAACTGTGTACGAGAAGAAGGCATTAAGCCCCATTCCAGGTGCTAATGCGACAGGGTAATTAGCGTAAAAACCCATGATAAAACAACCTAACGCGGCTGCTAAACATGTTGCTACAAATACGGCACCTGAGTCCATACCGGTTGCTGATAACATTGATGGGTTAACAAAAATGATATAAGCCATGGTTAAGAAAGTGGTAAAGCCAGCAACAATTTCTGTTTTTACATTGCTGTTGTTCGCGCTTAGTTTAAATAATTTTTCTAACATAATTTTTCCGTTACTAGCTGGTTTGAAGGCCTGATTCCTTGAAGCCTATGAGGTTAATAATACCGATTATATTAAATTTTTTATCTATATTTTGCGCAGAGAAAACAGTTCAATTCAAGGCGAAAATTGAGCCTTTCGAAGATTAACTTCGTTAATCGAGAATTAACCAAAAGATGTTAATACTTTAATGGCCGTTCCCTTTACGAAGTTTACAACGAGGAAGTGGGCTGTTTTAACCAGTAAAATAGATAAGCTATTTATTGTGATTGGTATAATAGAGTGTAAATTTATTAAGCGCGTAGAATAACTGATTTTAATGATCACTGTAATCATTAAATGAACAAGAGTAACTATACCAAAAGAATTAATAAAGTGATCATTCTTGCTGGTTAAAATCACCCCTAACTGCGTTGTGAATTTTGGAGTGAGAACAACTATCTCCTACAACTCACGCCTTATTAGTGTTAATTTTTCCTGCGCAATCTCTGATCACTTATTTAATTCTATTGGTATTAGAGGTAGAAATAAAATAGTGTTAGAAAGAAAAAACTGGCCGAAGCCAGTTTTAAATAATGGAAAAGGTATTATTAAAAATACAGACTCTACTTTTGCGGTGATTTATTGTTAACGGTTGAGTCAAAGCGTATGCCTTGGTCGTTAATCTCTAAAGTGATATTCATACGCGCATCATAATCCATTAAGAACATTGCCTCTTCTGGGATGATTTCACCTGCTAATTTCGCTGCATCTGAAATTGGCGTTAATATTTTCTTCGCATCAAAAGATAATTGATAAATACCATTAGCTGATAACTTCTCAAGTGCTAATTTTTCAGCTTCCTGTAAACCTTTGTTTCCATTATAAATAACTAAATGGTTACCTTTGATCGCTAATTTTGCATCTAGGTTTAACTCCGGTGGTGTAGGGAATAGCTTGTTTAACGAAACAGCTGGGCCATTATCGGTTAATTCAATTTGTTGTAATTGAGGAACAAACATTTTTAGTGAGTTAAAAGTAGCGACTGGATTATCAAGATGGATTGCTAGTAATGAATCAAAACTATCAAGTTGTGCTTGGTCATTATTTTCAGAAATACTGTAATCAAAGATTGCCGCACTGATCCCTTTAACGCCTGCCGCCATATTTGCACCCATACCTAACATTGCCAAAGACTGTCCACTGGCTTTAATTTGATATTGAATATCTGCAAGCGGAGCGCATTGAAAGCTTGGTGTTGTTAGATCGGATAAAATAGTGGTTAGAGAGTTAGATAGTTGACTAACATCTAATCCAATTGACGTTGCGATGACGTTATTTTCAAAGTTTTGAGTATAGTTTGGAATAAAACCGCGTAATGCTTTAAGGGCACCTAATATTGCTTGGTTTTTGCTTTCGATTATAGCTGAAAAGCCTAACGTTGATTCATCTTTACTGATATCTACTTGAGTATAACCGAAGGCAGTACGAGGCCAGTTTTGTGCAATGCTATTTAACTCATTTTTACAGACTTCTGTTTGTAGCATTTCAAATGGGTTTTGACCCTCTTCTTTACTAAGTTCAGTTAATTGTTTAGCAAGTTGGTTGCCATCTTTACTGGTTAAGCCCTTAATAATTTCAATATTATTAATGAAACCAACACTTGCATCTGAGAATTGGTGTTGTTCAATGATATCTGAAATAGTGGTTGTATCAGCTAAAGATTTACTTGGCTTTTCTAAACCGAGTGCCATTGCTAAAAGATCTTCAGATACAAAATCACCTTCGATAGTGATGGTTAATATGCCATTTGATTGTGCAACTAGTAGGTTGATTGATTTACCATTATTGTTTTCTGTCAGCGGATAAGTACGGTAAGTCACATCCTTAAGCTTGCCTTCTTTATGTATGAAACCTGTTTCTTGTTCATTTTTATCTAATAGATCCCAGATAGCTTGTGGATTTACAACTTCAAGTTTAAAAACAGGTAATAAACCTAAAGTATAAAAGTAACCTCGTACTTGATCTGCTAAACCAAAAGTTTTAACTAATAAGTCGGCATCTTTTAAACCATCTTGATAAGCTTTCATTAAATTAGCTAAGAAGTGCAATGATGGTGTTTCTTGATCATGTAAAGCTTCTATTTGAGCTTGATCTGACGGATCAATTAAATGTGGAGAAGAAGCAATGTAGTCTTTAATAGGAAATGGTGTTAATTGCCCTGTAAATAATGGAGTATCCGAAGGTACGTAGCTTAATACATTATTATCATCTGAGCTTTGTTGTTGTTGATATATGTAAGCAGAAGCACCAACGGCAACTACAGCGATAGGGATTAATAATTTTTTCACGGTTAAAACTCCATCATTCATTTATGAGTATGGTGACTAATTATTAGTCACTTTCACTTTATAAAAATATACTATCAATCCGAATAAATAGCGGATCTATTTTACTGGTTAACATAACTTACTTCGGTGATATAAGTTTAGTAAAGTGAGTAACTATTTACGGCAACCTATATCTTTAATTAAGCCATTTTCCCTTGGTGACATTAAGATCTTTTATAATCCAACTGATGTTAAATAACGCTATCGAGGAGCATATTAATGCATATAGTGCTAACTCATATCGCGTATTTCAGGGGGGTAAGTCTATTGGTCATCTAATTTGATATAATGTTCATTAAAATAACTCAATATTTGCACTTCTAGCCATTGCTTAAAGTCTAAAACATTATTTCTTTTGGTAACGTAAGTCTTTCAAATTAAAACCAAGTTTAATTTGTGTTTTTAATGACACTAATTGTTTTGATAATAAAGCATCATCATGATGTTGTTGTACTTTTAACAAGCGCTTATCAACTGATTCTGTTTGCGTGTAAGCTAACATGGTATCTAAACTTTGATATTGTTGTAACAATGCTAATGCGCCTTTATTACCCACACCTTCTACTCCTTTGATATGACTACTACTAATACCAGTGATCGCCCAATAATCAGTTAACTGATTAATTTTAAGCCCTAACTTATGCTCTACATAATAGCTGTCCATATGTAACGACTGAAAATAATCATAAATGCTGGTGTAAGCATTCAGCAGTTGGTAGAAGCCTTTATCCGTTGAGACAATAATACAACGTTGTTGTCTGTCTGTTATTTTGCAAGCAAGCGTTGCAATTAAGTCATCCGCTTCATCTTGTTCTGTGACTAAAGATTCGATACCCATTTCATAAAAAGCATCTTGGATGGTCGGTAAATATGCTTTTAATGCTGGGGGAATTGGTTTTCGACCTTGTTTATATTCAGGTAATAGTTGATGGCGCCAGCTTTCTTGGTGACTATCAAAAACACAAATAACATGAGTCGGTTGGTGTGCTCGCAACATTTTTTGTAACGCATTACAGGCGGTGTTGTTGGTAGCACTCAAGGCAAACTCTTGTTTAGCATTTTGCTTTTCTTGGACTGCATAGATACGACGAATTAAATTCATTGCATCTATGATTAATAAGGAAGCACTCATATTATGTTTTTATCTTATAACAAGGAGTGTAAACAGAGCCTGGTAGTTTCATGCGACCTTGTTCAATAAAGCTTTTTAATAGTTTATCAACGCGTAACATTAAATCTTTTTCACCTGTGAGTAAAAATGGGCCATTTTCTTCAATTGATTTGATGCCTTCATCCTTAACGTTACCCCCTACAATACCTGAAAATACACGTCGTAAGTTTGATGCTAATTGCTCTTTTGGTTGGTCGCGATGTAAAACTAAATTAGCCATATTTTCATGGTTAGGAATAAAAGGAACTTGGAAGTCTTCAGCAATCTTTAGTGTCCAGTTGAATGAGTAAGCATCACCGATCGCTTTTCGATACTCTTTAACACGATGCATTGATTTTTTAATCAGTTTCGCCACTAATGGAGCATCATCGATAATGATTTGATAATGCGCTTGTGCTTCTGTGCCTAAAGT